>JAFGCZ010000003.1 GCA_016932335.1 Opitutales bacterium
CACGAAGAAAGATTTTTAGTGTCCATTTGTGTTTATTCGTGGTTCCAAAAGAACCCTTCGTCAACCTGTGGCATTCCCTCAACCCCACGGCAACCGATATAAAACTCTATCCCTCCTTCGATCCTTTGATCCTTAGTGTGAGATCATCTTCCACTTCCCTTCGTGCGCTTTGTGTCCTTCGTGGTTAATAACATGCACAAAAAAGGGACACTTGTGTGTCCCTGGAAAAGAGAATAGTTCTCTGAAGGTCTATTGACCGTATCAATGCGGATGAGTCACCACTTTACCGGTATCCACACGGTAAACACCGTTCGTGGTAAACATACCGTTGGCCAGTTCAAAGGTGCCTCCGGCGGTAAAGGGATCAGTTGGGCAGGTAACATTGTCGCCCAGCAGAATGTTGCCAATTCCTATGATTTCACTCTGAGGGGCGGTGCTAAACCCATTGTCCATCATATATTGGTTAACTGCAGCAGCAATTTGCCGGGCATCATTTTCCATAACGCCGGCCATGGAGCGGGTGCGGGTGCGCTGATAGGCTGGAATAGCCATCGCAGCCAACAGGCCGATGATAACGACCACAATCATGATTTCGACCAGTGAAAAACCTTGTTTTTCTTGGTACATAATAAAACCTTGATTTTAAGATTTCCGATCTCTGCAATATTTATGATCTTGCAAAGCATCTACTTAAGGCATCCTCGTGGTATAATCAGTGCTGCGAAGCATGGAATCACAAAAATAAGTATAATAAGCAAAGGAAGAGGATGGCGCCTGCTCTTTCGGGCAAGTCAAAAAGAGGACAACAGGCAAAACCACAGTCACAGCAGGCTATGGTCGAAATGAAAGTTTGTTAAAGAACGTGTAAAAACTTAGGGCCTTCTTTTCTAAAAGACAATCCTAAAGATATCGTCTAGAAATATCTTCAACGCATTTCTAAAGGGAAGGCTGTAGATTAGTTTTGCTTTTCCAGAACGATGACCATACGCAGTGCCAACATTTTCAACATACATTGAGGCAGCCAGCTTTCGATGTTCATCATACCGCGGATCAGACAGCCTGGAGCAAGAGTTGGCCCGGAGTAACCTCCGGTTAAAGGATAAGCTAAAAAATCTCTCCAACTTAGTGAGATCAGCTTTAAACCCATTTTGTTGAGTTGTTTTTCGACTTGAAACTTATCCCTTTTGAACAGGGCAACGCCCATCCCCATATTGGCAAAAAGCCCTTTTTCATTATCTGCGGGAAATTCGTAGGGTGCCTGCAATTTTTCGGGTATAATAGGTTCTTCGTGAAAAAGCCCGTAAAAGAGCCGTCCAAAAGGTGTTGCTGCAGGTTCGATCATTACAATGCGCCCACTTGGTTTGAGTGCTCTGGTTGCGCTTTCAAAGAAAGCAAAAGGTTGCTGTAAGTGGTGTAATACATCCAGTGCAATGATCGCTGACCAATGCTCCTCCGGTATGTTATAGGCATCCACTGCCCGATCCACAAAAGGGGTTTTGATGATATCCGATGTAATAAGTTCAGGAATGAATTCTTTTCCATTTCCAATACCACTCCCTAACTCCAAAACGTATTCTGAAGAGAGCTCTTTTTGAATATCTTTGTAGAATTGTCCATAGACAAACTGTAGTGCGTTGGACTTTTGCCACTTTTGTTGGCTTTGTTCCAAGTGACTTAGATCGTAGGTTAGTTTGTTTTCTATGGATGGCATTAGTGAATTACGCTGAATATACGATAATTCGTTGTATTATTTTCCATTTCCAGCCACGGTGGTAGGTTTGCTTTCGAGACTGTCAGTAAATAATTTGCAAAGGAATACTGAGGGTTTTCAATACGTTTAAGTCCGTAAAGAACATAGCTGCCCTCATAGGAGAATTGTTTTGGTATGTAGATATAATCGACTTTATTTTCCTTCAGTAGATTATAGACTGGCTCCCAGTCAGGCGTGTTACCGGGGTATTCATAATAGTATATTCGGTTTGTGATGAGTAGCCCGTCTTTGTTTTCCCAATAAGCAGTGCCATAAACTGGCATTTCAGTGTAGTAATTTATGAGATTGGCTTCATAAGCAGGCGCTAATACGGATTTGGTCCCAGTTGGGTCTAATAGGAGTAGTTGTTCTGAGATCCCTCTGCAGTCATAGGCATTGGCCAATGATGTCATTTTGAATCCGAAAATTTTAACACTTTTGGTGAGAGAACTGCTTTCATGTAGCGCAGAAAGGCAAATTAATCCGCTGATAACAGCCACCAACCAAGCGCTTTTTTCTCCAAATTGGTTTGGCATACTCATTACTATCAGGAAACAAAGCGCGACAAAAACAATCTCCATGAAGCGGAAGTTAGAAAAACCAAAGTAGCCGTAAAGCAGCGCTACCGCTGAAATGAAGATGATTACGCTTTTGAATCCCTGATGGCTTTGTTTCCATGTGCAACAGATGTTCCATAGAGATGCTCCTAGCGCGATGCAGAGGAGGGGATACAAGAACATGAAATCCTTGAACGATATCGGTTGTTCTTCAACAATCTGTGATTCCCAGTGGGAGAAGTAGGGGTCCGCAAGGCTGAAACATTGCGGATAATTCATTACAAGTGGTGCTAACGCCAGCAAAAGTGCTAGCCCACTATATAGGAGTGTTCTTATTGAGATGCTATGTTTCTGTCGATTTGCTGCGGCAAACTGCTGCGCTTGTTCAAACCAAAATCCGGCAACGAATAGACCTGCAGCATATGCATGGTTATTTAGCTCAACTCGTAGTGGTAAGTTTGGGTAAAATTCCCATAGGTAGGCCAGTAGCGATAGAATTCCGCCGGTATACCCATAATAGCGCCAGTTTTTTGCAGATGTATTACGGGCAGCTTCTGCAGGAATAAAAAGCATTCCCGTAAAAAGTGAAATAATAATTAAGGCATGGGTTGGTGCGCTGATCCACATGCCAAAAGCACTGAACACTCCGGCTCCTATAAACCACCATTTTTCATTGGTGCCTCTTGCTTTGTAGAAGGGAGCCGTCAGGCAAATCAGCATACCAATAGCAGCCAACAAAACCCATACATGATGATCTGTATAATAGATACCGTATTTTTGTTTGAAAAGCGTTGCGTAGAGTAGGGGGATAATAAGTGCTCCTTTTACTCCGTAGGCTCTTACTGCTAAGCCTCCTGCCAGTAAGGCTATGAGTAACCAAATGGTGAGATGATAATAGGGAGCCGCACCGCTGATGGCTATGGGCATGCTTTCTCCGGTTATCAGGTGCCGTGTATATGCCATACCGTAGAGCCACCACATTGGCGGACTGCTCCAGCCGACAAAATGTCCATTGGGATAATTATCTTCAGCAGTCCAGTGGGGGAGCCTTACCTTACCGGCTTCCCATGTCTGTTGTGTATAGACAATCCATCTAATGCCGTCTGGATCCCATTGTAGGTCCTGGCGTTCTTCAGAAATGCTTGAGTCGGGGGCGATGGCTGGAGTGACATCCTTCCACATCGAAGCGCGTTGAGCTTCTTTGTAAGTCAATGCCATCATGAATAACAGAGCAAGGAGGTATGCTCCCAATAGTGGCTTTTTAATTATGATCACAATTTAGATTATGGGAGATTATTTTGCATCCATATTTTAAATTCCTCAGCATTACCGACAAATTTACTTGTTTGGTTTTCAACTCGATGTTCGATGTTCGTTACTTCGGAAATTATATTGTAAATACAGAAAGAGACTTGTTTTGATGTGATTTCTTTTGTGTGGATAACGTTTGGGATTTTTGCTTCATTTTTATTAAATAAATTTTTCTCTTTGTTTGGTAGAATGATTATGTCTTCAATAACTAATATTTTATCATAATACTTATATTTGAATATATTTTCTAAAATATAAGGATCATTTCTTAGCTTTTCTTTTGAGATACATGGATAACCCCAGAGTATATATCTAAGAGGAAAGTTTGCGATAATAAGAGTGCTTTCCTTTTTGTAATTGCTTTCTTTTAAGTACAATTTTTGCCATTCGGCCTCCTTTGAAAACCAAAGTGAATTTGTTGATGGCGCTTTTGAAGTGTTTGATGTCGAAAAAATTAAAAGATATAGGATTGAAATCAAGATTACTGATTTGCTAAGCCTGTTAGATATAGTAATTCTTCTTAGTACGCAAATTGCAGAGAGCACAAGCGCTATTTGCAGCGGCATCGAAAATCTCGATGTTACTGGATCATCCCAGTTGGCCCAGAAACTAAGTAATGTCATGCTGGTGAAAATTGGAATCGAAAAAAGTATTAACAGTAATGGGGCTTTTATTTGTTCTGTGTTTACCAGTAATTTATTGTTGGACAGTATTTTAGCTGCTATGTATATATAACCTATTAATCCAGACATTGAGAGGAAGATAGAGTTGGTTAACTGACCGTCAATATTGAATAAAAAATATAGATCTCCTCCAATGTTTTTTCTTATGTATTCAGTTTTCCAGAAATTACTGGCAGCTTTTGCGGATTCCAGAAAGATGGGGTTTTCCCAGAAAAAAGCAATGTTTGCTAAGGCTGTTGATAGTAGCAATGGGCATATGACAAAGGTCCAGTTGAGTTTTATATCTTTTGATTTTCTTCGCTTAAGAAGCAGAATACCTGCAATAAAAAGCATATAAAGAATAGATTCGTAGCGAATGTTGGCCAGCAGAACTCCTGATAGGACAAGAGCTGTTGTTTCTAAATCACCAGGTTCTTTCCAATAAAAATAACTGGATAATAATAGTATTAGGATAAATAAAGCATTATAAAGATCGAATCCTGCCCCGGTTGCGTTCTGTATAAACAAAGGAAGTCCTAAGATCAAAATTACTGCAAATAGTCCAGAGCTTCTACCTCCGATTAAGTTTCCTAAAGTATAGAGCAATAATAAGATGGTTGCGGCAGAAATCCCATTTACTATATATGCATTTTCTGGTCGAAAGCCTGTAAGATTATGTAGTAAAGAGACAGTAAACGGATAAAGACCGGGCCGTTTGTTGGGATAATCATCGAGCAATACTTGTCGACCGTCTATGTAGTGAGCAGCATAAGGGACGGTTTGCTCCTGGTACTGGTGCATGTACTTTGCCATTGCTCCGAGCGTGTACTCATCTTCTAATATTTTGTAAGCATGAGGTTCATGTATATGAATAAAAATACTTCCCAACAAGCAAAGTAGTAATCCCCATTTATGTTTTTCCCAATTAATGTAGCTATGTTTTTTTAATAGTTTATAAAACGACCAACTGAACCAAATTGTCAGAAATAAAAGCCACCAATAACCTGTGTTGCGGATAAAAAGGCGTAAGCATTCTGTTGGTGCTATTTTTAGCCAAAAAAGAAGAGAAATAATGGATAAGAATAGGAAAAGTAGTAGTTTTATCAACTGGGAGCGATTCTTTAATAAGTTCATTTATGAATAATAAAAAAGCCACATGAGTATTACTCATGTGGCTGAAAAAGTCACGTCATTATGTTAAATGACAATTGCGCTAGATCGTCATCAAGGGCGACCAGTGTCAACTTGGTAAGTCACATCGCCGAGTTCATCGTGATGAAGCTGGAAGTTGTTGCCAGCAACCAGATCTCCAGAGCCCACTACGGAGATACCTGTTCCGAGGGCAGGAATAAACTGTGTAGGATCGGATCCTACAAGAGTACTAGTGTTAATAGTTGTAACACCATTGTCCATGAAGTATTGGTTGGCAGCGGAAGAGAGCTGACGAGCGTCGTTTTCCATAGTGCTACGGATGGAACGAACACGAACACGCTGGAAGGCAGGAATAGCCATGGCAGCTAGGAGGCCGATGATAACGACCACGATCATGATTTCTACGAGGGTGAAACCTTTTTTGTTATTCATAGTATTATATTCTCCTATAGGAGTGAGATTAATCAGTAATAATGTTAAGAGAATGACAAGGATGGCTGCAATACACCGTTTGGGCAAGCCGAAATTTACAGGATTTTACATCTTTTTCCATGAGCGGCAGGTTCCGGGTGGTATAAAGCAGTCAAAAAACCTTCTCAGATAGCCTGCAAAGTATAACAAAATAGGGGATTTTTGCCTATACACGGGGGTACGGATGCGCCTTTGCGGAAATACCTTAGAGATAACGAGGCGTTTGCTACTGCTTGAAAGAGAATGTGTTGTGCGTCTCTTATTTGTAAAAATAGACCGGGAGATTTTGACTCCTTTTGTTTTTTACATTTGTTTAACGCAATTGTAAACAAGCTAAAGCCTCCGGTTTAACAAAATTTTGAGCACTGTAACGAACGTTATGCCCCTGTTTTGCTGTCCTTCGTGGTTAATCCCTATTCCCTAAATCTTTTCTCACCACGAAGCGCACGAAGTTCGCGAAGAAAATATCTTTTCGATGCTTGGATTCTGTGCGTGAGCATAAAATTATACAAACAAGACCATAAATAAGTCTGTTGCATTCTTCGGTTCTACTGCTTCAGATCAAAGAATCTTCGTGCTCTTCGTGTCCTTCGTGGTTAAGTCCAATAAACCTTATACGAAGTATCAGAGTCTTTTCGGAATCCAGGTGAAGCAGGCGTTGGCCAGTTCTTTGGAGTCACTTTGCCGGAGCACCCGGTGGAGCGTGCGCCCGTCTTCCAGCAGGTGCATTTCGGAGACTACTGTGTCGCCGTAGACGCTTTCTGATATAAAACGGATTTCCAGAGAGGCCACCTGCCGGTCCGGTTGGGCGGATTCGGCCACTTCGGCCGCCCACTCGATGTAGTTTACGTTGTTTACGTGGTGGTTGATGTCGTGGTCGCTCAGGCGCACACGGAAAAAGGTGGAAACATCGGTTTGCTTAAATTCGGGGAGCGGTTGGTCGAAATATTCGTCCAGAGCCCGGGGAATGGCGGGCACTTTTTCCTGCAGATTGGCCGTAGGCCGCAAGGGACGGCGTTTTTGCAAGTCGAAGAGGATCCATTGGCTGGCGGCCCGCCCGATAATTTTACCGGAGGCATCACGGATGAGGAAATCTCGGTAGGCGTAGAGGCGGCGCAGTTCCGCCGGCCAGGTGGTGATGCTGATTTCCTCTCCCCAGCGGGGATAATCGTCCATATCCACCCTTAGAGCCAGGAGTACCCAACTGCGGCCCTCGTCTTCGGGACCCTGCATATCCAAACCGATTTTGCGGGCTCCCTCCCAGGCGGTGTCCTGCAGAAAGTTGCAGATGCTTTGGATGGTGACACGCCCGTCGGCATCGCATTCGTAGTAACGGATGCGGTAGTGGATCTGCTTTTGCACATCTTCGGGCGCGGCGCTCATGCGGCATCTTCTAACGTATTTTACCGGTGGCTTTCAAGTGCATTTCTTTGGGGTGGTGTGCTTTGCGCCGTTTTTATTGTTTGCGAATCTTTTATTCCAAAGTAAAAAACTTCTGGACTTGCTGTTAAGTTCCTGTATGGAATCGCTTAACGAGCTTGGTTGATTTCCCCGACTGAGCTTTCTTTTTTTCAATGCGATACCCGTTTTATAGTAAAGACGGGTTCTTTCTTTTACGAGAAACTTAAGTGAATGAATATTCTGTCTGTTTTTAGACCTAAGTTGATCGACTGCATGCGTGAAGGCTACAGCCGCAAATTATTCTTAGGGGATCTTTCTGCCGGTATTACCGTCGGTATCGTTGCACTGCCGCTGGCCATGGCTTTTGCCATTGCTTCGGGAGCAACGCCGCAGGCCGGCCTGGTCACGGCCATTATCGCCGGGTTTATTATCTCCCTGCTGGGCGGTTCCAAGGTACAGATCGGAGGGCCTACGGGTGCCTTTGTCATTATTGTTGCCGGAATCATTGCCCAGTATGGCTATGGATCGCTGCTTATCTGCACCTTCATGGCCGGGATTATGTTGGTGCTTATGGGACTGGCCCGCTTCGGCTCGGTCATCAAATACATTCCCTATCCGGTTACCATTGGGTTCACCAACGGGATTGCCCTGCTCATTATGCTGACACAGGTGCGCGATGCTCTGGGGTTGGACATCGATAAAGTACCCGCCGACTTTTTCCAAAAGATTACCTCGTATGCCACGCATCTCGGCAGCATCAATCCTGCCGCCACTGCGATTACGGTGGCCTCTCTGGGGCTGCTCATTCTCTGGCCCAGGCTCAAAATTAAGATTCCGGCGAGCATTGTGGTGGTGCTTTTGAGCACTCTGGCGGTTACTCTCTTCCATATTCCTGTGGAAACCATTGGCAGCCGCTTTGGCGAACTGCCCCGCAGCATTCCCATGCCCACCTTCCCGGCGTTTTCCTTTGAAACCTTTAAAGGTCTGATTACACCGGCCATGACTATTGCCATGCTCGGGGCCATCGAGTCCCTGCTCTCCGCCGTGGTCGCCGACGGTATGATCGAAGAGCGCCACAACTCCAACACGGAGCTTATCGGGCAGGGGATTGCCAACATTTTCAGCCCGCTCTTCGGCGGTTTGCCTGCTACCGGCGCTTTGGCCCGTACTGCCACCAACGTGCGCAGCGGAGCCAAAACCCCTTTGGCCGGGATGATTCATGCCATTACCCTGTTGGTGATCCTGCTGGTTGCCGCGCCCTGGGCCAAATACATTCCGCTGGCCGGTCTGGCCGCCATCCTCCTCAACGTAGGTTTCCGCATGGGTGAGTGGCACGACTTCAAGATGCTCCGCCGCTATCCCTTGAGCGATTCCCTCGTATTGCTGGCTACTTTCCTGCTGACCGTCATTATCGACCTGACCGTGGCCATTCAGGTGGGCATGATGCTGGCCGCCGTGCTCTTTATCCGTCGTGTTTCCGAGACCACCAATGTGGATATCGTCAGCCAGGAGACCGAGTGCGAAGGCGCGGAACACTCCATCACCGGCAAGGATGTCCCGCAAGGCGTGCACCTCTACCGGGTTTTCGGGCCCATGTTCTTTGGTGCGGCCGACAAGCTGGAAACCGTTTTCACCCGTTCCAACCAGATGCCCGAGGTGCTCATTCTGCGCCTGCGCAAGGTTCCCTCTATTGATGCCACGGCCCTCAATGCCCTCATCAGCCTCAAGGAGAAATTGGCCTTTCGCGGTTGTAAGATGATTCTCTCCGGCGTGCAGCCCCAGCCGCTGGCCACGCTGAAACGCTCCGGCGCCATCAACAAATTTGCCGCCGACGAAGTGTGCGAGAACATTGATATGGCCCTTGCCCACGCCCGCGCCTACCTAGAGGAAAAGAAGCAGGCCGCGGAGCACGCCCATCAGGCCTGATGGAACACAAAAACTTTAACCCAAGCCGCACGGAACACCCACCGTGCGGCTTTTTTGTGCCCAACCGGTTCTTTGGTTTATTAACCACGAAGCGCACGAAGTTCACGAAGGAGAATCCTATAGATCGCACAAAGCATCCAATACTCGAAGTAAATGAATCAGTGTGAATTTGTGTGCATCTGTGGGTCAAAAAAACACTCTTTCGGCAACCGATAGAAAAACTCTATCCCTCCTTAGATGCTTAGATCCTTTGTGTGAGATAATCTTCTAACTCCTTCGTGCTCTTCGTGTCCTTCGTGGTTAAATCCTAAACCCCTTCTCACCATGAAGTTCACGATGAAATAAATCAGTGTGCATTCGTGGTTCCAAACAGAACCCTTTGCCAACCTGCGGCGTTCACTCAAAGCCCACGGGTTTCGACAGAAAACACTTATCCCTCCTTAGAGTCTTAGATCCTTCGTGTGAGATAATCTTCCACTCCCTTCGTGCGCTTCGTGTCCTTCGTGGTAAAACCTAAAAAAACGATTTCCCCGCTCAGTGAGGTGGCAGCGGGTTTTTTACAAGTGTCGTTCCAGCAACGGTAACGTTTTCAGGCTCCCGAACCCTTCGAGTGCACCCAACCCCTCCAGCACTCACGCCTTTGGCTACATCCTGCTAAGATTGCTCCCGTAACGCAATCGAATCAGGAATGAAAACAGCCAACCTCTACTCCGGGCGCACTGCCGCCTACCACCGCTTTAATCCGCTGGCCAGCCTCACCCCGCAGAGCCTTTCCCGCCAGCTCGAAGCTTTCCGTGCGGGAGAATTCCGCGAGATCGCCCGCACCTGGCAGGCCATTGAAGCCCGCGACGATACCGTGCAGTCGGTGGCCTTTAAACGCAAAATGGCGGCTGCCCGCTACGGCTGGGAAATCCTTCCGGTGGACGGCTCCGGGAACGCCCGTCGTCACCGCGATGCCCTTAGCGAGTTTTTCCGCAACCTCCGCGCCGTCAATGCCCACGACGAGAACGAACGCGGCGGCTTTCAGATGCTGGCCCGGCAGATGATGGATGCCGTGGGCAAGCGCTACGCCGTGCATGAGATCGTCTGGCAACCGGGCAGCGACGGCAGTCTGGGAGCGGAGTTCCGCTTTGTGCCTCTGTGGTATTTTGAGAACACCAGTGGCCGTCTGCGCTTTCTGGCCAGCGATGCCGCGGTTGAGGGCGAAGCGCTCAAGGACGGGCAATGGATGGTAACCACCGGCCCGGGCATTATGGAGGCGTCTTCGGTGGCCTTCATGTATAAACACCTGCCGCTGCGCGACTGGCTCATCTACTGCGAGCGCAACGGCATGCCCGGGGTGCGCGGAGTAACCGATGCCCCGCCGGACTCTCCCGAGTGGCTGGCCGCACTGGAGGCCGTGCAGGCCTTCGGCGCCGAATACAAGGCGCTGATGACCCGTTCCACCGAGGTCGAAGTGGTGGACCTCAGCTCCCGCGGCACGCTGCCTTACCCCGCGCTCATTGAGCGTATGGACAGAGCCATTGTGGTGCTCTGGCGCGGGGCCGACCTTTCCACCATTTCCCGCACCGGCGGGGTGGGTGCCTCGCTTCAGGACGAGGAACCCGACCTGATTGCCGACGCCGATGCCTCCATGCTCAGCGAGGCCCTCAACACCTATGTCACTCCGTGGGTTACACGGCACTGCTTCGGTCAGGCGCCCCTGGCCCGTATTCAGGTGCGGGCCGGCCGCCGCAAGGATGTGGACCGCGACCTGCGCATCTTCCGCGCTGCCCGGGAAATGGGCTTCCGCATCGATGCCGAAGACTTCGCCGAGCGCCTCTCTTTTCCACTATCCCGCAACCAACCCCACTCAACCCCCGAATCCCATGAATGAGACCATGACTTTTCTCCTCGCCCGTTATGGCGATTACCCCCACAGCAAGGGCCTGCAGCATTTTACCCCGGAATCCGCCCGGGCCATGCAGCACCACTTCAACAGCCTGCGCAGTCGCATGCGGCGCTGCTTCGGCGGTGTGCCCGTTTATGTGGGCCATCCCGACGATCCCGCTTTTGCCGGGCAGCCCGGCCATATCGACACCCGGGCTCACGGCTGGGTGCAGGCGCTGGAAACCACTGCAGAGGGCCTCAGTGTTACCGTAAAATGGGGCGAAACAGGCCTGCGCCTACTCGCCAACGCCCATTTCAAATTCTTCAGCCCCCGCTGGGCCATGCGGAAAACCGCTGCAGGGCTGCTGGAACCGGTGCGCCTCATCTCCATCGGATTGACCAACAACCCCAACATCCCCGGCGAGACGATTGCCAACTGCCTGCCGCAATGGCCCGAAGATACCGGTGTGCCCGAGGGCCTGCGCGAACGCCTCAACCTGCCGCCCGAGGTGGGCTGGGCCCAGGCCTACGACCGGCTGGACGATCTCCTGGCCCATGGCGAGGCCGACCTGCAGACGCAGGCAGAGCACTTTCGCCGCATGGCGGAGGATGCCGAAACCCGCTGCCGCGAATTGCAGGAACAGCTCCACGCGCTGCCCACCGCAGCCAACAGCGGAGGTATGGCGCCCCGCTCGGCCGGGTTGGCCCGGCGCCGCAGCCCCGTGCAGACGCCTGCCCGGCTGCTCCATACGGTGCACTGCCGCATGCAGGAAACCGGAGAATCCTTCGCCAATGCCTGGGACAACCTCAAGCAGAGCCGCCCCGATCTCTTTGAGCATTCCGCCGTATAAACCTTTAACCCGATAACCCGAAACAACCATGATGATCTGTTCCAACTCCATTGCCCCCGGTTCGCACGCGGGCAGCCTTACGCTCCCCGCCGGTGCGGTGTCCGCCGTGCCGCAGCTGCTCGGGGCCTACAACCCCTCCACCGGCCGTATCGACCTCTGTTCCGCCACGGCCATGCCCTTCGGTCTGATTGCCGACAGCCCCGAAAGCATCGGCGAGCCTGTTTGCGTGCAGTTGCTCGGCTCGGCCGCCTGCACCCTGCGCATGACTTTGGCCGCCGATGTTACCGCCGGCAGTCCTCTATATTCCGCAGCCAACGGCCGCGTTACGCCGGCCTCCGCCGTCGGCTGCTATCAGGTAGGCCTCGCCCTGAGCTCCGGCAGTGCCGGTCAACCGGTGGAGGTCGATCCCTGCCTGCCCCGCCTTATTCAGTAACCCTTCCATAGAATTGTAATTATGAAGACCCTCTCTCTTGATGACGGGCAGCAACTGCCCGGAGCCATTTGCCTGGCCAACGAAAACCGCTTCAACGCCGCTCACTACAGTGAGCCCCTGACGGCCTACACCGTGGGTTGGAGCGACCCCGAAAACCTCCGTGCGCTGCTCGACTTCATGGCCCCGCCCGTATTCGTCAACCGCCGCTTCGAGTTCAAACGCGCCGATAATGCCGAGGCCTTCCTCAGCGAGACCGATGACGTGCGCGCCATTGGCGCCGCTTTCAAGCGCGTCTCCTACAGCGGCGAATCCGTCAACGAAAAGACCCTCAACAAAGGGCTGACTATCCGCGTGGACCACGACGAGGAAGTCGGCGAGAACTGGCGCGAGCGCTATGTGCAACTGCTCGTGCAGCGGCTCCTCCGCAACGAGGTGCGGGCCGCTTTTGCTGCGCTGGATGCCCAGGCCGGCGAAGTTTCCGCCCAGTGGACGCCCGATGCGCAGGCCAACCCGAATCCCAACCCCGATGCCGACCTGCGCAGCCTGCTGGCCCTGGCCGGAGACGATTCCGGAGTGCGCCCCAACCGCATTCTCCTGGGCGAAGCGGTCTGGGATCTGCGCCTCAACGCCTACGAACTGCAGCAGAATGCCGGTGCTTTCCGCTCCGCCACGCTGACGCCCGCACAGCTTGCGGAAAAGCTCCTGGTGGACGGCATCCGCGTGGTCAAGGGCCGCTATCAATCCGCCGAGGGCAAACAGCGCCTGCTGGGCACTGCGGCCTACGTTTACTACGCCCTCGATGGGCAGATGAAGGATGAGCCCTCCAACCTCAAACGCTTCGTCACCCCGGTGGAAAACGGCAACTTCCGCGTCTATGTGGAAGAGCACGCCAAATACACCGACATCACCGTGGAGCACTACTCCAACATTGTTGTTACCTCACCCCTCGGGCTGCAGAAACTCAGCCTCACCTGACCCTCAACCCTGCCGTATCCGGCGTGCCCTCCGGGGAGCGCCGGAGCGGCCCTTTTACCATGTGGACTCCTCTAACCCTCGAACACCTCGCCGCCTACCTCCCGGCTGCCCAGCAAGCCTTGCTGGAAACCCTGCAGACTACGGACCCGACGGTTCCGCAAACCCTTATGAACGATGTTACGGCCCATATCCGCGGAGAGATTGAACACTCCGGTAAATACCTCCTTACGGTGGATGCTGCGCTCCTGCCGCCGCAGTTGCTGCGGGCCGCGGCTCTGCTGGTGGTGGAGGCTCTGCAGGCCCGTATTCCTCAACTGGAACTCGGGGACGCCCAAAAATCGGCCATTGCCGCCGCCTATGCGCTGCTCCCCCGGGTGGCCGAAGGCGACATTCACCTGACGCCCCCCAGCGATGCCCAAACCGGATTTACCGGCCCCCGCACCCGCGTGCTAACCCGCCGCGCCCAACCCCTTACGGCCGACCGCCTCCGCGGTTTCTGAGACCCATGCTCCGCAGCCTTCAGCAAGCCCTCCATACCCGTATCCTCGCCGGGGAGTTCTTTCAGGAGCTCCCCGTGCTCCTCGAGTGCGGCTCCTCGCTCACGCAAACCGTGCAGCAACATGCCCTCTCCGCCCGCAGCCTCTGTATCCGCGTCTGCGAGCCCCAGCCGCAAACCCTCAACTACGAAGCCCCCCAGCTCTTTGTGGCAGAGCTGCTCTGCCCCGTGCAGGTGGAAGAGCCCGCAGGGTGGGGCGGCAGCCTCCATGCGCTGGAGGTGGCCCAAAAACTGGCCACGCACCTGCATCTCTGGGTGCCCCCCGAATCCACCCTCGGTGCACCCTTCATCCTTGCCGAAAAAGCCTTCTGGAAAGTCTTGCAGACCCCCGTCAAAGACGGCGCCTACCGCCTGCAGCTCAACTTCCTCACCTCCACCTTCCTCGAACCCTACACCCCATGATCTCGCTTATTACCACCCTCATGACCTCCCTCGGCAGCGCCGGATTCGGCTCCCTCCTGAAGATGCTCTCCGGCTGCCTCGATTCCCGCGCCGCGGCCCGCAGCGATGCCCAGAAACGCGAACTGCTCCTCGTGCTGGAACAGCGCAAACTCGACCAAGCCTTTGCCGAAGCCCTCTTCGGGGGCAATTCCGAAACCGCCCGCCAGGGCCGCATCACCCGCCGCCTCGTGGCCCTTATCGGCAGTGCCACCTTTGCCTTTCTCATGGTCTGGGCCGCCCTCTATCCCGATGTGCCCCTGACTACCTTTACACTGCCCGCTCAACCCGCCGGCAACAGCTACCTTTGGGGCCTCGTGCGCACCGCCGCCGACACCCCCGTAACCGTAGAGATCAGCACCGGCCACCTCCTCCTCGTGGGCCTCTCCCACATCGGCCTCATCTTCGGCTTCTACTTCACCCCCGGCGGCCGAAAATAAAACGGGGAAGTTCAGTTAACATAAGCCAATCATATTAATCGTAACAACACTTAACTAGGTTTATTATTTAGTAAATAATCAGCAACAAACATCTCAAAACCATCTTCAGATAAGCCTTTGTTTTGCATCGTTTCCGGCAACTTGTCCCAATTTGTTTTTCCAGTCTTTGAATATGTCCTAAACCACTTTTGAATTGTTGTATTATTCCGGATGGCACTACTTGAAGAGTTTTCTGAATTATCTCGATTTTTTATCTGCAAAGCTTCCCATCCATCTGGAGTTTTGTGTATAAAATCTATTGCCCGAACAAAATCACCGCAGCACCACGTCCAACCATGATCGGTCATGACAGAATCAATGTATCGTTCGAGCAAATTACCTACACAATTCTCAGCACACATGGAACGCTGATGAGTCAATTTTATATCATCACATTGGGCAGATGAGAGCCCATATGCGTGCTCCATCACTACACTAACCATGTTATCCGGTACAGTATTAGGTTCACGTGGAAAGTCTGATCGTTTAAAACCATTAACAAATTTGTTTGCCAATCCCTTTAAGCTATCAACGCTTCTCAAATCAGGTTTTTGCCTTCCACGCCAAGATAACAAATGAGGATTTTCAGCAAGAAACTGACATATCTCAGTAAAAGGCTTAATAAGATCATAATCACGAATTTTTCCTTCGGGAATTATGGACAATATAGCTCGTTTATAGATAGATTCAACGCTGGAGTCATCGGTCATCCTTATGGCCTATATTCCTGAATATCAATATTCAAGAATAATCAAATTTATGAAGCTGTTTTTGGTTGACTTTGGTATAAGAAAAGTTTCGCATGCGAAACAATAATGAGTGACGATATCTTATCAGTTTCGGACGCAGCGGCCCAACTGGGCTTCACAGACCAATATATCAGAAAGCTTATCAGAGAAGGACGTATCCCAGCAAAGAAAGTTGGGAATACATGGGTAATTCCTCAAACATCGATAGAAAACCATAGAGTTAAAAATGATCTAGAAACTGGGGATCATTCAAGAATCCAACAGAAGTCAAACAAAGCAATCGCTCTATCGTTTTTCTCTGGAGCAATGGGCTTGGATATAGGACTAGAAAAAGAAGGAATTGAGGTAATATTAGCTTCTGAAATTGATAAAGCCACGAGGGCAACAATATCATACAACAAGCCAGATATTGCTCTTCTTGGAGACATTTGTGAGTACAGTGCATCAGATATTAGGAAAGCAGCGGGACTTACTCCATCTGACGATATTGACCTCATCGTTGGAGGCCCCCCATGCCAAGCATTTTCAACAGCTGGTAAAAGAGGTGGGTTTTCAGACTCCAGAGGAAATGTATTTCTAACATTTATCGATAGAATTATTGAGCTCTCTCCTAAATACGCTGTCATTGAAAATGTGCGAGGATTATTATCTGCTCCATTATCACATCGTCCGCATGAATGTAGAGGTTTTGGCTATCCTCCCCTAACCCCTGAAGAAGAAAAAGGCGGAGCACTGTGGTTTATTCTAAAGAAAATACGTGCTGCAGGCTATGAAGTCAGTTTTAATTTATATAATGCAGCCAATTATGGATCTCCTCAGAAAAGAGAGAGAGTTATTATTGTTTGTTCTAGAAATGGTGTAAAAATGCCATACCTCAAACCAACTCACTCAGAAACGGGGTATTATGGGTTACCAAAATGGCGCACAGTACGTGAAGCACTTCAAGGTATGGAAAAGACAGAGCATCATTACGTTAAATTTCCAGAAAAACGCCTCAAATACTATAGACTTCTCAAGGCTGGTCAGTATTGGAAGCATTTGCCAGAGGATCTACAAAAGGAGGCGTTAGGTGCATCCTATTATGCCGGGGGTGGAAAGACTGGTTTTTTACGAAGACTTCCATGGAATGAACCTTCTCCGACATTAGTAACTCATCCAGCTATGCCTGCGACAGATCTAGCACATCCGGAGGAAAACAGACCTTTATCAATTCAAGAGTACAAAAGGATTCAAGAGTTTCCAGACACATGGGAAGTTCAAGGATCCTTGATTGATCAATATAGACAAGTAGGAAACGCAGTACCAGTCAGCCTAGGAAGAGCAATAGGCCGATTAATCTTAAGTGGTTTGAATGAAACCGCTAATGAGAATAGTTTTGATGAGTTTCCATATTCTCGTTATAAAAACACTTCAGATATGCAGTGGACAGATTTATTCATGTCGCGGAATAAGTTGGCAAACAAATCGAAACAACTCGAGATGCATCTATAAAGGTTAGTGACCGTTCAATTCTAGGAAAGCTACGAGAATGTTTTTTGTTATGTATTATGTTTTAATTCTTCATATTACTGAGAGGTTAAGTATTTTAATGATTAAGTTAGGAAAGTCGTTTTTGTGGCGTACAGTAATATAAGCAAATAAGGTGTTCATTCATGGTTCTGTATCGGTGTTACCCTTTTGCGGATACCTTCCTGTGACCGCTTGTTTACAGATATTTGCTAGGGAATCAGTCAATCCTAGCCCTGGAACTTGTTTTAGTTATGTTGATTCCGTGCATATTACTGTAGATGGAGTTCGTGGTTTTGGAGCATTAGGCTGTTTGCTTGGTCTGGATTTACTATGTTTCATGCAACAGATGACACTCTTTGGCTGCTACTTCACCCCCGGCGGCCAAAATAGGAAGCGTAGTTCCTTGTAACCACGAGCGAACACAAATTTATACGAATCCTGTGCACTTCGTGGTTAAAAACAAGACGCATGGGTTTGCCTGTGGCTTTGAAAACAAGTAGCGGAGCACAAAAGACTTGCCTTTGGCGGGGTGCGTGGGCACCCGTAGAGGAGGAGTTATGATTAGCCTTCGCATCAAAGAGTATTGGTCGAGCATTCGCCAGTTGATCATCTGGATTGCTCTGGTGTTGCCTGTAGGGATGCTTTCCGGTTCTGCCAGTGCCTTTTTTCTGTGGTCGCTGGAGCAGATGACACACCTGCGCTGGCAATACGGCTGGCTGTTGTTTTTCCTGCCGCTGGCCGGGGTGGCCATTGCCTGGATCTACGGGCGTTTCGGCAAATCGGCCGAGGGCGGCAACAATCTGGTGATCGACAGCATTCATGAGCCCGGTGCGGGGGTGCCTGCGCGGATGGCTCCATTGGTGCTTCTGACGACGTTGATGTCTCACCTGTTCGGCGGTTCTGTGGGCCGCGAAGGCACCGCCATTCAAATGGGGGGCAGTTTGGCCAGCCTCTATGCCCGGGCATGCAAGATGGGGCCCGCCCGCACTCAGATGCTTCTGATGGCCGGGGTGGCCGCCGGGTTTGGCTCGGTGTTCGGCACGCCGCTGGCCGGGGCTATTTTTGCCATGGAAGTGCTGGTGATCGGCAAGATCAAATACGATGCGCTCATCCCTGTGCTCGTGGCCAGTCTTGTCGGCGATTTGACCTGCTCGCTTTGGGGGATACACCACACGCTTTACCACATCAGCTTTGCCGAGAGTGCCTCCCTGCACCCCGGCATCGACTTGCTCCTGCTGGGCAAAGTGGTGCTGGCGGCCATCGCCTTTGGCATTGTCGGGCAGTGGTTTTCCGAGCTGGTACACTTTTTTCAGGGGCTGTTGCAAAAGATAACGGAGAATGCCATGCTGCGGGCGGCCATTGGCGGGGCAATCGTCATTGCCCTGGTCTACCTCTTTGGCACCCGCGACTATCTCGGCCTTGGGGTACACTCACAATTTCCCGACGGTGTTTCCCTTACCTCCTCCTTCCGCGAGGGTGGGGCCCACACCTGGAGCTGGGCCTTGAAACTGCTCTTTACTACCATCACTCTGGCCGCCGGCTTCAAGGGTGGGGAAGTTACGCCGCTCTTTTTTATTGGGGCCGCACTCGGCAACACGCTGGCACTGCTTATGGGCGCGCCGGTGGACCTCTTTGCCGGGCTTGGGTTTATTGCGGTGTTTTCCGGGGCCACCAACACACCACTGGCCTGCACCATTATGGGTATAGAGCTGTTCGGCTCGCACTTTGGGCTCTATTTTGCCGTGGCTTGTTTTGTGGCTTACTACTGCAGCGGGCATAGCAGTATTTACTCCTCCCAACGCATCGGAGTTTCCAAAAACGGCGACGCCGTACCTGCCGGTATTTCCATCAAGCAGGCGCGAGCCCGGCGGAAGCCCAAAAAATAAGGCTGAACAGCGAGCCGGGAATGCCTCCGTTGACGGCCTCCCGGGCGGAATTTGCGGATTTGTTGTAAAAAGAGTTGCGGGGCAGGAGCGAAGGGCGAAAATATAGCTTATCTCTCCACGCATATGAACGAACTCAGTAAGCTTCTGCGCCGTTTCTTCCAGGGAACAGGCGACAATTACACTACTCCGGTTGAGGCAGCGGCCATTATCGAATCGCTTGTAACCGGCAGCCGTGGCCTTCCCCGCTCAGGAGCTTTGAATCCGGCCAACGAGCACAATCCTGCGGTGGCGCTGGCCTACCACCTCTGCCACCTCATCCGCAAAAGCTTTCCTCCGGCCAAGGGCGACATCTTTGCCTCCAAAGACGCCGACGACTATATTCTGCTGGTGGCCCACCTCATCCGTGTGGGGGAGTTGAACATTTTTGTGGGCGATCCCACCATCCTCAATGCCGGCAGCATCTATACCCTGCCTGCGGCGTTGCGACAGTTTTTGGCGATTAAAATGCCCGAACAGTCGGCATTCTGAAACTATTTGCCGTTTCCGGTGTCTGTAGCCTTACCGAAAAGTGCCGAACGCATGTCTTTTCGTGCAAATACGGCGTTTTCCCATAACCCGCCCTTTCTTCTTTCATGAAATTTCTCAAATATCTATCACTTGCGCTGTCTTCCCTCTTCCCGGCTTTTGCGGCCAGCCTATGTGCTGCCGATCAATCCTCACCCGAAGCCCTGGTGGGCGAAGTGCAGGCCGCTATGGTCTCCTGCGACCCGGCAGCCTTCCTTCCACTGAGCAGTGAGTTTGAATCTCTCCAGGACTCCGAAAAGGAAATTTATCAGGAGATGCTGGGCCAAGTCTTTAACAATATGAAGGAAGATACCGGAGGTCTTAAAGAAATCCAGATCGTCAGTAGCAACCTAACCGAAAACGGGGCTATCTTGCGGGTAAAGTTCCTATTCCTTAATGGTACGGATGAAACGGATACGATGAACATGTCTCTCATTGGAGACAAGTGGTTCCTCAGTAATTGATCTCCGGTCCTAATACTATCGAAGGTAAAAGAAGCAGGTCTATGACCTGCTTTTTTTGTTTGTTACAGAATCAAAACCTAACGTTAACGAGATGTAAAATTAGCTTGCATTGTGAACAATGCAACTGTAAGAGTAAAAAAATTAGCTATTGTTCAGATGTTTGCTTAATGCGGTGGGAAATTAAAGTAATTCCCCTGATTAAATAGGGTGAATCACCTTGACAAATAAGGGGGGGTTCTCCTTTTTGATTTAATCAGGCCCTCCAATCTATTCCCTATCTATCATGACAAAAAAAGCCATTTACGCGCTACTCTTTGTGTTCTTTAGCATATTTTCCTATGCCGCTCAGGTATTCCCATACCGTGTAACCATCAAGGTCGAGGTAAACAGAGAGGTGAAGCAATTAGTCTATCGAGTTTCTGCTGAAGATCGCAATGATGCCTTCCAGAAAGCCAAGAAACAAATGAATGAAGAAATTAAGGATGAAGTTTCTATCCTGCATTTTTCCATCATTAGAGATGACTGATTCTGCTCCTAGCCGATCAACCCTTTTCAGCCCCGGTTACCCCGGGGCTTTTTTTTTCTACCTCGGTATCGTCTGGAACCACGAATGCACACCAATGGACACACAATTATGTTTCTTTTCCTTGAATCTTGGAGTCTTCGCGTGAGACAAAAGGGTTTTAGGATTAACCAAGAAGGACACGAAGAGCACGAAGGTGAGTAGGAAGATAATCTCTCACGAAGCATCTAAGCATCGAAGAAACCGGGATTCGTGTAAATTGGCGTAAATGGCCGGTTATAAATGAGGTTTATTTGCAGGCTTGAAACCACCAATGCACACGAATACACACCCAAACTCTTCCTTCGTGAATTTCGTGCTCTTCGTGGTGAAAAGAATTAGTCTTTTTTACACATGTGCCTGTAGCGCTTTGAGTGTCGGCAGGCCATATTGGCTCCGGGGGGCTCACGGGGTAGGGGCAATTCTGGTATACTGCGGAAAAACCAACTTCCGCCGCCATGATCTCGCACCTCACATCTCTGCAGGGGCAGGCCGAGCACGTGCTCCAGCTCTGCCCACAGGAGCAGTTGCTCTCCCGCGCTGCCCTCCACCTGCTTTGGGCAAGCCTTTTCCAGCGCATTGTTGCAGCCTCAGCCGATGAGCTGGATACCCTCATTACGCTCAGCCAAAAACTCAGTTCCACCACCGGCAACCTGCGTTCGCTGGAACTCAAAGAAGCCGAATTTCTCCGCAAAGAGGCAGGGGAGGGGCCTGTTCCGGATATTCCCGATTTCTCCCAACAGGTGCTGCTGGAGATCGAACGCAAACTCAACCTGCTCTGAGTATGTTTTTCTTGCCTTACCAGAAACGCTGGCTGGAGGATACCTCGCGCCTCAAACTCATGGTTAAATCCCGGCAAATCGGGCTTTCCTGGACAGCGGCCTACAGCGCCGTGCGTTCCACCGCCCCGGCTGGAAATCGCCTGGATACCTGGGTTGCTTCGAGGGACGAGGCTCAGGCCCGGCTCTTTTTGCAGGATGCCCGCATGTTTGGCGATGTCTTGCACCGGGCCGCTCCCTGCCTCGACGAACGGGTGCGCCCATCGGCCTCTTCACTGGGTTTTCTCAACGGCCGCAGCATCCATTGCCTCAGTTCCAATGCCGATGCTCAGGCCGGTAAGCGCGGGCACCGCATTCTCGATGAATTTGCCCTGCACCCCGATCCTCAGCACCTCTATACCATTGCCTATCCCGGGATCACTTGGGGTGGCCGTCTGGAGATCATCTCCACCCACCGCGGTTCCGCCAATTACTTCAACCGGCTGATCGAAGAGATTCGCGAGGGTGGTAATCCCAAAGGCTTTTCCCTGCATGTGGTTACACTGCCCGATGCCCTGCGGCAGGGCTTTCTCAAAAAACTGCAGGCTAAACTGCCGTCGGAGGATCCCCGGTGCCGCATGAGCGACGATGATTACCTCCAGTATATTCGCGACGGCTGCGCCGATGAGGACGCCTGGAATCAGGAATACCTCTGTCTGCCTTCCGACGATAAAACAGCCTTTCTCAGTGCTTCGCTCATTGCCTCCTGCGAACAGACACTGCGCCTGCCGCTTTATCCCCGGGAGCACACGGCAAAGCTGTTTCTGGGCATAGATCTGGCCCGAGACCACGATTTGACCGTCTTCTACCTGCTCGAGCAACAGGGCGCACAGTTGCTGACGCGCGATATTCATTGCGTGCAAAATCTTCCCTTCTCCGAGCAGGAGGCCATCCTCCACCGCTACATGGCTCTGCCCGGCCTGCGCCGGGTGGCGATGGACGAGACAGGCATCGGGCGTCAATTTGCCGAGCGGGCCACCGCCCGCTACGGGCGCAGCAAAGTGCTCCCGGTAACGTTGACGCTGGCCAGCAAAGAACAACTGGCTTACCCGTTGCGGGAAAGTTTTGAAAACGGCAATCTTGTCATCCCCGAGGATCCTGTGTTGCGCTCCGACCTGTCCGCGGTGCGTGTGGCGGCCTCATCTGTGGGGGCGCATGTGCGCTTCACCGCGGAGCGTTCCGCCCACGGTCATGCCGATCGCTTTTGGGCTTTGGCGCTGGCTTTGCACGCAGCACAACAGGTACAGGCGGTTCCTCGCCTGCAGACTCTGGCCTCTTCCCGAAACTGCTCCCGAATCTAACTCAGGACTCCATGAGGAAGCGCTCGCACTCGAGGGCGGCCTGGCAACCCATTCCGGCAGCGGTAATGGCCTGGCGGTAGGCATGGTCGGCACAGTCGCCGGCCACAAATACGCCGGAAACCGTTGTGCGCACCTGGCTGCCCGGAATTGCCTTGAAATAACCCTGCTCATCCAGATCCATAGCCCCGGCAAACGGCTTGCTGTTGGGGATGTGCCCGATGGCAATGAATACGCCTTTGGCTTCGATTTCGGAAAGCTCGCCGGTTTGTGTATCCTTTACCTTTACGGCACGGGCAAAGCCCTGCTCGTCGGCCAGAACCTCTACCGGAATCTTATTCCAGGCAGTGGCCACCTTCTCGTGCCCGATTACGCGCTCGGCCATAATCTTGGAGGCGCGCAGCTCGTCGCGGCGGTGAATCAAGGTTACCTTGGAGGCAAAACGGGTCAGGAAGAGGGCTTCTTCGGCGGCGGAGTCTCCTCCGCCCACTACCGCCACTTCCATATTGCGGTAAAAGGCCCCGTCGCAGGTGGCGCAGGTGGTTACACCCTTGCCGCCGAACAGTTCCGACTCACCGGGAATGCCCAGCAGGCGGGGGCGGGCACCCGTGGCAATAATCACCGTTTTGGCTTCAAAGGTTTTTCCTTCGGCTGTGGTCAGTTTTTTGACCTCGCCGGAAAAGTCCACAGACTCGATGCTGGTATGCTCGAAACGGGCTCCGAAACGAGTGGCCTGCTGGCGGATGCGGTCGGTCAGCTCGTAGCCGTCGATGCCTTCGGGGAAACCCGGAAAATTCTCAATCTCGCTCGTTGTGGTCAATTGCCCGCCCGGTTGAGTGCCTTCCAGCACGAGTGGGTTGAGGTTGGCGCGTGCGGTGTAAACGGCGGCGGTCAGGCCGGCGCAACCGGATCCGAGGATGATAACATTTTCCATAGGTAGAGTTTCCAAAATGGTTTCTCCTTAAGATTGATAAATGAGAGCATTTTGCAACCCGGAAAGTATCCCACGGCTGGACTTTAACCCTGAAATGTGCAAACTGCTGACATGTTGATCGACAGTCACTGCCATCTGGAGAGTTTTTACCGCAAAGGCCTGCTTGCGCAGACCCTGGCCAATGCCACAGCCGCCGGCGTGCAGAAACTCATCACCGTGGGCACCTCGCCGGAGGACTGGGCGCTCTATTCGCGCCTCAGCAAAGAGCACCCCGGGCAGATTTACTGGACGGCCGGCCTACACCCCTGTGATGTCGGCGAGGACTGGCACGACGCCGTTATGCAGTTAGGCTCCTGGTTTACCGACGCTCCTCTCCCCGTGGCCCTTGGTGAAATCGGTCTGGATCACTTTCACCTGCCCAAGGATGACGTTGCTGCGCAAACCCTCAAGCAGCATCAGGTGGCGGCTTTTACCGCCCAGCTGGAGCTGGCCCTGCAGCTCGACTGCCCTGTGGTAATCCACTCCCGCAATGCCTTCAAGGAGTGTGTAGAACTGATCGACTGCAGCGGTGTGGACTGGACTAAAGTCGTTTTTCACTGTTTTTCCGAAGGCGCCGAGGAAATGCGCCTGCTCAACGAACGCGGTGGCTGTGGTTCCTTTACCGGAGTGGTTACCTACAAAAATGCGCCTGCTATCCGTGAGGCTGCCCTGCTCCAGGGGCTGGATAAACTGATGGTGGAGACGGATTCCCCTTACCTGACCCCTATGCCGCACCGGGGAAAACCCAACGAGCCGGCCTATGTGCAGCTTACGGCCCAGTTTCTGGCCGATCTCTTTGAGATCACTTTGGCGGAGCTGGAGGCCCGCAGCACCGAAAACGCCACCCGCTTTTTCGGCCTCTAGGCCTTGGGAGAGAGCTTCTCGATGGCTTTGCTGTCCACCATCG
Organism: Opitutales bacterium; assembly: GCA_016932335.1. GTDB lineage: Bacteria > Verrucomicrobiota > Verrucomicrobiia > Opitutales > Oceanipulchritudinaceae > JAFGCZ01. The sequence continues at coordinate 24,562 of JAFGCZ010000003.1, forward strand.
ACCACATGCGTTTCAGGTTGAAAATAATGCGGTCGGCCTCCTGCCACTCCTCATCGACAATGCTTTTTTCGGCATATTTGTAGAGCTTCAGGTAGTGGAAGGCCAGCAGGGGATTGCTCTTTGGTTTGATTCCGTCGCGCAATACCTGAAGAATATGCAGTGCCTTTTGCTGATTTTCTTCCTGAATAGCTTTGAGGAGAATCTCATAGGTCATCACCAGCACATCGCGCCGGTTCATTCCCTGAAAGCGGTGCCGTTTATAGAGTTTGAGCGATTGTGCGGTGTAGGCCCTGGGTGGAGTTTGTTCTGTCATGGCCTTAGTAATAGCGCGCGAGCACTTCGTAATCGGCATCCGAGATGGTGGTGTAGTTAGACTCCAGACTGCCGAATATGGAACTCGCTGCAGCGCTCAGGCTGGCGGTGGCATCGCTCGAGGCAAAAAATGGATTGTTTTCAGTGTCGATGGCTAAATCGGAAAGCAGGGAACTGATGGACTGTGCTGCCAATACCGATGCGGATGTGGTGGAAGAACTCGAGGTGGCCTGCTGCAGGTATTGATATTTTTCTGTAACGGCTTCGTCTGCCTGATAGAGCAAATTCAACTGATTGGTTACCTGCTGGTAGGCTTCGTAAACCTGCTTGGCATAGGTGGCATAGTCAAAATCCGTGTAGGCGGCATTCCCGTTGGTATAATCGACCCCCACATTCTTTGTCTTCTTGCCGTTGTAGGTAAAATCGTCGTTGTCGATGGTTACCACCAGGCCGTTGCCCATGTCCACTTCCGTTTCCCCGTCTTGGGTCATATCGATGCCACGTTGTACTCCGGCTAAATCTCCGTTTGAATCGTAGAGCCAAATCGCGGATTTTTCCCCGTTGTATTCTACTTTCATGTTGTATTTTCCGGTGTCCAGTTGGTCGTCATCGTCCTTGGCCGTTACCGAGAACGTCAGCTTGCCGGTTTCTCCCCGCATATAATTGCTGTAGGAGGAGAGGGAGGCCGATGTGGTGGAGTTGACTGCTCCGTCACTCTCCGTCTTCAGTACGTGCTCATAGGTCTCGTCAATCTCCACAGTGTAGTACAACTCGTTACCGCCGTCGGTTTCCCAGTCGTAGTCACTGGCGAGATCTGTTTCGTCGAATTTCAGATCAATGTTCAAGCCGCTTCCAAACTGAATGGCCTTGCTGCCTACGCCGGTCAGGTCCACATCCTGCGACTCGATCACCACGCCGTCCAGCGAAGTCAGCTCCACATAGGAGTTTTCGCCCTCGTAAGTCACCTTCACGTAGTAGTTGCCCTCGTCCAGAGCGGCGGTGGCATTTTTAGGCATGGTATAGGATGCCTCGGAGACTTCCACGCCTTCGTAGATGGAGGAACTCAAATTCTTCATGTAGGCCAAGTAGTCGATATCCAGCGTAGCCATGCGCCCTTCCTGCTTTTCGGAAAGCCCCAAGCCACCCTCCAGGCTGGAACTGAGGTTGCCCTGTTTGTAGCTTACCGTTCCATTGCCGGAGCTGAAGGTGAACGTCTGTCCGGCCAGCACCCGGGTATCGTCCAACTTATAGCTGTTGGTCAACTGGTCTATCCCTGCGCTGAGACTGCGCAACTGGGCGTAGGCATCCTGTTTGTCTGCGCTGTCGGCCGAGGCCTGGGCACCGGAAAGTGCCGCTACATACATCTGCTCCAGATTGGCCTGAATAGTCTTCAACTGTTCCTCCAGGCTGCTGATGACACCCACCGTCTCATTGATTGTCTTGGTCGATGTGTTCAGCCCGGCACCGTGGTTTGAGGTAATGTCATAAGCATCCGTAGCCATCGAAAACGACGACCGGCTGCTGTATTCTATGATCTGACTCGCGGTCAGTGCGGTGATGTCAACGCTGCTGCTGGACATAATAAAGCCTTTTGAGTTCTCTTATAAATCGACCTCTGCGTCTAAAACTATAGCAAAAAAATACTTTATTTACCCCTGCGGGATATCTCCTCTACAAGATAACCGATCCTTTGCCCATGACAAGTGTTTAGCTTGACGAATTACCCGCCCGGGCATTTCCTCAACGCATGGACGAATGGTTCGATTTAGTGGATGAAAACGACTTGGTGATCGGCCGCGAGCGCCGCTCCATTGTACATGCGCAAAACCTCCTGCACCGCGCTGTGCACATCCTCATCTTCAACGATGCCGGGGAGATCTTCCTGCAAAAGCGCTCCCTCCTCAAGGATCAGTACCCCGGCCTTTGGAGCACCTCCTGCGCCGGCCATTTGGACAGTGGCGAAGGCTACCGCAAAGCCGCCCTGCGCGAACTCTACGAAGAACTCCGCGTAACCACCGACCAGCTCCACGAACGCCTCTACCTAGAAGCCTGCCCCGAAACCGGCTACGAATTTCTCCGCGTTTACACCTGCAAGCATAACGGCCCCTTCGTCCTCAACCGCGACGAAATCGACAAAGGCCAGTGGTTCAGCATCGAAGCCCTCAACCGCTTCATCGAAACCGAACCCCAACAGCTGACTCCTCCCCTCATTTATATCTGGAACCACTACCGGAAACAGTACCTCAAAAAATAGAAAGCAGCGATAGGGGATGAGTGGAAATGCAGGTAAAGCGTGGACTAGAGATGAATTGATTCTCGCCATCGGCCTGTATTGCAAAACACCTTTCGGGCGCATGCACAACCGCAACCCCGACATCATTGCGCTGGCCAGCCTACTTGGCAGAACACCGGGCTCTATTGCTTTAAAATTGGGCAATTTTGCCAGTATCGATCCTACTCTCGACCGCAAGGGCGCCTCACACGGCAGTAAACTGGATAAACAGATCTGGGATGAGTTTTTCCGCGATTGGGAGGGAATGCTTGGTCAAAGCGAAGCTCTCTTAAGCGCACGAACGACTCCTCAACCGTTGAGCGAAGCGCCGGAAGGAAAAGAGGTCGAGCGAGTCGTTAAGGTGCGGCAGAATCAAACGGTTTTCCGGCAGATGGTGTTAGCCTCTTATGGCGATACCTGTTGTATTACCGGGCTCAAGGTCAAGGAGCTTTTAGTGGCCAGCCACATCAAACCGTGGGCAGATGATGTAAAGAACCGCATGAATCCATCGAATGGCCTTTGTCTGAATGCTTTGCACGATAAGGCCTTTGACCGTGGATTGATGACCTTTACAGAACAGCGCACCGTGATCTTTTCTCGTAAGGTTCCCCGAAAGAAAGAAAACGCCTTCCTTCTCGATTTCGAAGGAGCTCCGCTGCGCTTGCCCGATCGCTTTATGCCCTCTGAGCCTCTGCTCCGTTATCACCGGGAGCATGTTTTTGCTGCTTAGACCGCTTTTGCTGCAACGAGTCGGGAAAGGAACTTAAAAACGAACCACAGCCGGTGAGGTATCGTTTTTTTATGCGATGTGCTTCTTTACTCCTATTCGTGCCTTTGTGTCCTTCGTGGTTAACCGCTGCTTCTCAAGCGTTGGTGGAAGCTCTCGAAGGGAAATCCCTTTACTTTAAACTGGTTCTGAATTGATACGTACCTGAACCAGTGGTGAGGATTAATTTCCCCTCTTTAAATTGATAATGACTGACTCCGGCAGAAGTGATCGCGGGTGAATCGCCCTCATAAACATCTGTTATGCTTTTACACGGAATCACGATGTCTGATGTGGTGTTCACCGGGATGACAACAGACACTTCAAGTGATGTATCTGTTTGCTTCCAGTCAACCGATAGGGTTCCATACGCTGTTTGAAGGCTGCAGGAACTCTCCTTGAGAGCGTTGTAAAGTGGCTCAATATGAGATTGTTTATACCCGGGCTCAAGGATTTGAATGCCTCCAAGATGTTGGAATATCCAGTCACCAACCGCACCATATGCGTAGTGATTGAATGAATTCATTTCTACAGGACCAAAGGAGCCATCGGCCTGAATGGTATTCCAGCGCTCCCACATTGTGGTTGCCCCCATCGAAATCTCATAGCCCCATGAGGGGTAATCGGTGTTTAGCAAGAGCTTCATTGCGAGGTCATTACGGCCTATCTCACTCAGTGCGGGCAATAACCAGGGCGTTCCAAGGAAACCGGTTTTTAGATGATAGTTATCAGCGTGGAGCTTTTCTATGAATTTTTCTGCCGTTTGCTTACGTTCCATTGGGCTTGTGATCAGCTTCATGCCAAGTGCCATGGCGTAAACCGTTTGAGTCCCTGTATAAATTGAACCATCTTCGTTTCTATAAATCCTGCAGAAGGCATCTCTTATTTGTTGTGATAACTCATACCACTGCGTTGCCTTTTCTTTTTCGCCTAATGCATCGGCCATTTCGGACATCATCATTGTGTTTTCTGCAAAGTAGGCAGTGGCGATGACTTTATGCTCTTCTAATCGGTCGGCATCTTCTAGATTAAGCCAATCACCGGAAAACCATGAACTCCGACCTTCTTCCAGAAGATTGCCGTCGTGTGTGGCACTTTCATAAACGAACGCATAAAACCGCTTCATTGATTCCCAGTTATTTCTTAAAATGCTGGTGTCACCTGTGGAGCGCCAAACGGAGTAGGGGATCGTTATGAAGGCATCAGACCAGCCGACTCCGGTTTCATCAAAAGCGTTATTTGGTTGAGGGATAATTGCCGGGATATTCCCCGATGGCTTTTGCGCATCGCGAACATCGTCCATCCACTTGGAGAGAAACGCTCGTGTATCTTGAAATCTGCACGCGGTAGGTGCAAAAACATTTATGTCTCCAGTCCAGCCCAGTCGTTCATCTCTGGCGGGGGTATCCGTTGGTATAGATAAGAAATTGCTGCGCTGTCCCCAGTATATATTACTGATGAGTTGATTCAGCATCGGGTGCGGTAGCTTCAATGCTCCGGTGTCCTGTAACCGGGAGCCAAGGACAACACCTTTTACTTCTTCCTTTTGTGGAGGGGTGTTGACTCCTGTTATTTCTATGTAGCGAAATCCATGTTGGGTAAACGTGGGTTGATAGACGATGCTTTCATCGCGTGCAAAGGTGTAATAATCTGTTACTTTTGCAGTTCGGAAATTATCTGTATATATTCGGCCTTTATCTTTTCCGGTGCGGTAAATTTCTTCAGCATAGCGAATTCGCACTGTTTGCCCTTGTTTTCCCGTTATCCTGACACGAGCAACCCCCACCATATTCTGTCCTAAATCATATACATATTCTCCGGGAAATGGTTCAGTTACTTGTTTTGTGTCTAGAGTCTCTAATATTTTGATGGGGGAATCGGGTTGGGGGACTAATTTGCTCAGATCATCATCGAAAACTTTTGCTTTTCTCCAAAGAGAATCATCAAATCCTTTTCTATCCCAACCCATTTGTTCTAATCGAGCATCATAAGTTTCGCCATCCTGTAAGTCTGCCTGAACAAATGGCCCTTGCGAAGTCTTCCAGGTTTGGTCTGTTACGATATGTTCAACTGTGCCATCTGCATATTCGATTTTAATCAATGCGATTAGCGCCAGATTGCTGCCATATACTTCTCTCCAGTTAAGACCAACTTTTCCCTTATACCATCCATCCGTCAAGGCGGCTCCAATAACATTTTCCCCAATGTGTATTTCGGAAGTAATATCATAGGTTTGAAATTGAATCCGCTTCGTGTAATCGGTCCATCCGGGAGCAAGGTATTGAGCGCCTACTTTCTGCCCATTGATTGATACTTGATACACTCCATGAGCTGATGCATATAGGCGGACAGATTGTATTGCCTTACTAATATTCAGCTTTTTCCTGAATAACGGAAGAGATTGTTCGGCATCTTTCGATCTCTCAGGCCCTATCCATTTCGCGTTACACCAGTCTTGGGGCGAAAGTAATCCTGTTTCAAACCACGATGGCTTACTCCAGTTGCTTGCTTTTCCGTTCTGGTCCCATGCCCTTACTTGCCAGTAATAGCGTTTAGCTGAATCGAGGCGTATATCCTTAGGCAGAGATATGTCGATTTGCCTGTCCGAGGCAACCATCCCTGTATCCCAAATATCTTTTCCCCCTTCATTGGTTCCTATCAGAATTTGATAGGCACTTTGATATACACCACGTTCATTAGAAATGTTATTCCAACTCAGTGAGACATGATTCCCGCTGATTCCCAATGGATTTGTCCGTCCGTTAACGGTCATTTCTTTCACTGTAATTGACCATGTTGTGACCGGGATTAGACTCAGAAAGAGTAAAATGATAAACTGCATGCAGCGTACTCGGTGTCTTTTCATTTCCGAAAATAACTGGGGTTGGTGGGGGTTGCAGAAGGGTAGGTTTCTTGTGTATGCCGAACTTATTGTATCGTAAGTCGGATTTTTTTAATACCCCCTAATTTGGGGATTATCAATAAAGAGTGTGAGTCTTCTTTTAACATTTCTTTGTGTCCCTCGTGGTTAACCCTTACTTCTCACGTTGGTGGAGGCTCTTGCTCGCCACCGGCCGCATTTACGCCGTCAATACGGTGCTGATCAGCCAAGCGTTATAGACGACATAAACCAGTAAAAGCGCTGCACCTTCAAAACGGTTGATGCGCCCCTGACGTCCCCTGAAACCATATCCGATTAGGAAGAGCGAAAGGGTCAATGCGCCCATCACCGCCATGTCCCGCGAGAGCGTTTCAGGTTCCACAGAGAAGGGGTGAATCGACCCGGCAATTCCGACGACGGCCAGTGTGTTGAATAGGTTTGAGCCGAGCACATTCCCCAGGGCGATATCATGCTCGCCTTTGCGCGCGGCAATAACGGATGAGGCCAGCTCCGGCAGGGATGTGCCCACCGCTATAATCGTCAAACCGATGATCATGTCGCTGATGCCGAAGATCTGAGCGATTTCCACCGCTCCCCAAACGAGGATGCGCGAGCTGGCAACGAGCAGTAACAGTCCGGAGATAAGCCAAAAGACAGCCTGCTTCAGGGACTTTGCTTTTTCCGCCGTTTCCGTTTCCATCTCATTTGCCATCGAATCGTCCTTTCCCTTCAGCCCCTGATAGATGGTCCATGTCATCAGGCCTCCGAAGACCAACAGCAGGATCACCGCATCGAACCGTGACAAATTAAGGTCTACTATTAACACGACACTGAGGACGGTCAGCAGCGTCAATATGGGCAGTTCCTTGCGCAACACCGTTGAGTGTACCAGAATCGGGCTGATTAAGGCCGTTACCCCCAGAATCAGTCCAATATTGGCGATGTTTGAACCATAGGCGTTACCCAGAGCAATCCCCGGACTGCCTTCTACGGCAGCCAGTGCCGAAACGACCATTTCCGGAGCGGATGTTCCAAATCCAACGATTACCATGCCGATTAACAGCGGTGGCATACCAAAATATCTGGCCGTAGAAGCCGCACCTTCCACAAAACGGTCTGCGCTCCATACCAGAAGCACCAAGCCGGCCAGCAGAGCTAAGAGAGCTATTCCCATCATATAAGTCCCTTGTCCTTTAACAAATCAGTCGTCATCTTTTTTGGTTTATGTTCTATCTGTTGGAGCAGCCGGTTCTGAAGGATGCGGTCTTACTCAACATACGCGTTTGGGGTTGGGTTTGGCAATTCTTGCGCTTACCTTTTCGGCATCCTTAATGTATGCTTGGAGCCTCAGTCTCAACCGATTTCAAACGACGCATCATTTTAGACAAATGAAAAAAGCAGATTTGGGGTTTTGTTTCTCCGGGCTTTTGGGTTAACAGACAAGAGATTCTCTATGCTTCCAGCAAGAGATAATGGATAGAAATACGAGTGATTGAGCGCTCAGGCGTTCTGTTTTAGAAGACTAAAAATTGCTGTCAACCAGCTTGTTCGTTTTGCTGATCCCAAAAATCGATAGGTTGGGGTGTTGCCAACGTATTGAATACTTCCTAAACGGTTGTACAGTGCGGGGTTCCGAAAAAAAGTATACGATTTTTTTGGACAATCGGGCTACGAGGGGTAATCTGTGCCTCTCTCTCAACGCATAAAACCTGAAGAAGATCATGCCCGAGTATCGTTCACGTACAACAACCCACGGTCGTAACATGGCCGGCGCGCGTGCCTTATGGCGTGCCACCGGAGTTAAGGATGGAGATTTCGGCAAACCCATTATTGCCATCGCCAATTCCTTTACCCAATTTGTGCCGGGCCACGTGCACCTTAAGGATCTCGGTCAACTGGTGGCCGAGGAGATTGCCAAGGCCGGCGGTATCGGCCGCGAGTTCAACACCATTGCCGTGGACGATGGTATTGCCATGGGGCACACCGGCATGCTCTACAGCCTGCCCAGCCGCGAAATCATTGCCGACTCAGTCGAATACATGGTCAACGCCCACTGCGCCGACGCCTTGGTTTGCATTTCCAACTGCGATAAAATCACTCCCGGAATGCTCATGGCCGCCCTGCGCCTGAACATCCCTGCTATTTTCGTTTCCGGCGGCCCTATGGAGGCCGGCATCACCGTAATCAACGGCCAGACCCGTAAGCTTGACCTCATCGACAGCATGGTCGCTGCAGCCGACGACAGCGTCAGCGATGCCGATATTACCACCATCGAGCAAAATGCCTGCCCCACCTGCGGATCCTGCTCCGGTATGTTTACTGCCAACAGCATGAACTGCCTGACCGAAGCCCTCGGCTTCAGCCTGCCCGGAAACGGCACCATCGTGGCCACCCATAAAGACCGCGAAAAGCTCTTCCGCGAGGCCGGCCGCCGCATTGTCGATCTGGCCCGTTCCTACTACGAGATGGGCAACGAGGCTGTGCTCCCCCGCAACATTGCCACTTTCAAGGCGTTTGAAAACGCCATGAGCCTGGATATTGCCATGGGTGGTTCCACCAACACCGTGCTCCACCTGCTGGCCTGTGCCCAGAGCGCTGATGTGGACTTTACCATGCAGGATATCGACCGCCTCTCCCGCAAGGTTCCCTGCCTCTGCAAAGTAGCTCCCAATACGCAGAAATTCCATATTGAGGACGTGCACCGCGCCGGCGGCATTATGCGCCTGCTCGGCGAGCTCGACCGCGGAGGGCTGCTCCACCGCGAATGCCACACGGTGCACACCCGCAGCCTTGGCGAAGCCATTGAGAAATGGGACTTGCGCGGAAACGCTTGCGCCGAGGCCCAAGAGCTTTTTGCCGCTGCTCCCGGACGCAAATATTCCGTAACCGCTTTCTCTCAGGATGCCCGTTGGGAAAGCCTCGATACCGATGCGGCCGAAGGCTGCATCCGCGATATCGAGCATGCCTACAGTAAAGATGGTGGTCTTGCCGTGCTCTTCGGCAACATTGCCCCCAACGGCTGCATCGTTAAAACCGCCGGGGTCGATGAGTCCATCCTCACCTTCAAGGGCCGCGCCCGCGTCTTCGACAGCCAGGAAGCCGCCGTGGAAGGCATTCTCGGCAACCAAATCGTTGCCGGCGATGTGGTCATCATCCGCTACGAAGGCCCCAAGGGAGGCCCCGGTATGCAGGAGATGCTCTATCCCACCAGTTACCTCAAGTCCAAGGGCCTGGGCAAACAGTGTGCCCTTATTACCGACGGCCGCTTCTCCGGAGGCACCAGCGGCCTGTCTATCGGGCATGTCAGCCCCGAGGCAGCCGCTCAGGGCCCCATCGGCCTGGTCCGCGAAGGCGACACTGTGCTCATCGACATCCCCAACCGCTCCATCGGTATTGATGTGGACGATGCGGAACTGGCCTCTCGCCGAGAGGCAGAGAACGCCAAAGCCGGCGGCTGGAAGCCGCAGCGCGACCGTGTGGTGACTCCTGCCCTGCAGGCTTACGCCCGCCTGACCACTTCCGCAGACCGCGGAGGCGTGCGCGACCTCAATCAGTGAGCCAAGGCACAGATACTGGCACAGTTTACACCGGTGGCGGGGCATTTTGTCCCGCCGCTTTTTGGTTAGTAGCATTGCTTTGGCTTGTTATGTGTTTGGTAATTAATTGTATATGAAATCGGTCGATTTCGGGTGCTTTTGGGAACCGATTGTGCTAGATTGAGTCCATACCTATTAACCCTAACACGAAATTGTAACCATGAATCTGACGTTTGCCTTTATCGTTATCGGAGCCGCCTTCATTATGGGCCTGTGGGCCCAGGCCAAGGTCAGCTCCGCCTACAACAAGTATAAGCAGGTAGGCGCCCGCAGCCGTATTACCGGCCGCGATGCCGCTGCCTATGTGATGCAGGCCGCCGGAGTTCACGGGGTGGATATTGTTCCCATTCGCGGCCAGCTCACGGACCACTACGACCCCGTGAACAAGCGCCTGGCCCTCAGCGAAGCCAATTACTACGGCTACAGCCTCGCCGCCGTTGGTGTGGCCGCTCACGAAGCCGGCCACGCAGTGCAGGACAAAGAGAACTACGGCATGCTCAAGCTGCGTATGCAACTGGTACCCATGACGATGTTTGCCTCCAAGCTGCTGCCGCTGGTGATTTTCGGCGGGTTCTTCTTCCATATGTTTGGGCTTATTTACATCGGTGCCGCCTGTTATGCCGCACTGACTCTTTTCAGCCTCATCACCCTGCCGGTGGAGTTTAACGCCACAGCACGGGCCAAACAGGCCATCGTCAACCTCGGCATTCTCGAGCGCGACGAAATGGTCGGCGTCAATAAAACGCTCGATGCCGCCGCCTGGACATACGTAGCCGCCTTTGTTTCCTCCCTCGGCTGGTTGCTCTATTACTTGGCCCTGATATCCGGCAGCAACCGCGATTAAGCCTCGGAGCCCCTTTTTTACGGCAGATGCCGCATCTCTCTGAGAGTGCGGCATCTTTTTGTTTGAGAATGTCTTAGGAATTAGATAAATCTTTCAGCCTCTCCGGTATTGCCAGCTGCTGTTCCGGCTGTTTTACTGAGATTTTACAACATGTAATACTCTTATGGCGAAAAAGCGGACCAAATCCAAAACTGCGGCGCCCAAGCCAACATTCAACCCCAGAGATGCGCGCCCCAAGCCCGTCCTGGGATTGATGTTCCTCGTGCTCTCTCTCCTGTTATTTATTTCCTTGGGAGATTACGAACCGAAGCAGAACTCCTTCTTTTCCACCGACTCCTCCAACGATCACGTTGTCGGCTATGTGGGAATGTACATTGCTGTTTACAGCTACCTGTCCATCGGCTTGACGGCCTGGCTGGTGCCCTGCTTCTGCCTCTGGGCCTCTGTTATGTACTTCTTCTCTCAGGCCCATAAAATGCGCTTCTGGAGGTATTTTTCCTTGGGCCTCTGCCTGCTCGGCACCATGATTTTCTGCACCATGCTGGAACAAGCCTGGGTAGTGGATCGGGGGGAAGACTACTCCACCAACTACTTCGCCTACGGGGTTGGCGGTTGGGTGGGTGACACCCTCTACCGAGGCTTTCTCCACGAGATTCTCGGCAACGTTGGTTCCGGGGTGATTTTCGGCGGCCTTATCACCGGATGTGTGGTTTATCTTTTCTACGATAACCTGGGATACATGCTCTGGGCTGCGGCCAAGCGCGTGTATGCCTGGAGCAATTCCCGCAGCAGCGACAAAAAACAGGCTAAGGGAGATCCCAAACGCCTGGAGCACCTGCGTGAAGTGCAGGAACTTAAAGCCCTTCGCCAACGCCGCCGCATGGAGGCTCGCGCCGATCAGGAAGCCCATAAAGCGGAAATTCGTGCGGCCAAACTGCAGCACAAGCTTGTTAAAAAGAAGCGCGCCATAGCTGCCGAAGAGGCCCTCCCGCTGCGGGTTCCTGCGGAAGAAGCGGCCCCGCCGCCTCCGGCCCGTGCCAAAGGCAAATCCAAGCCGCAGGTAAAACCGCCCGTAGAACCTGCCAGAGAGCCTGCTTTCGAGCAACAGACCGCTCCCGAACCGGAGCCCGTAGCAGAGCCCGCCCCGCTGCCCAAGTATGTAGCGCCGGAGCCTGCACAACCGGTGGAAGAGCCCGATATCGAGCCCTCGCATGCTCATTCCGGGCCTCCCGGGCTGCGCATTATTGCCGCAGAGCACACCCGCAAAGCCACACAGATTCAACCCAAGGATAAAGAGAATTACAAATTCCCGCCCCTTTCCCTACTCAGCGAGCCGGCCGACCCCGTCAACGACGATACGGCCGCAGAATACCACCAGCAGACGGCGGAAGCCCTCCTCCAAACCCTCGGCGACTTTAAAGTGAACGTTAGCATGGGCGAGGTCCACTCCGGCCCTGTAATTACCCGCTACGATGTCTATCCCGCTGCCGGTGTGCGCGTGGAGAAAATTCAAAACCTCGACAAGAACATCGCTCTGGCCCTCAAAGCCATGAGTGTGCGTATTCTTGCCCCGGTGCCCGGCAAGGGCTGTGTTGGGGTGGAGGTGCCCAATAAAAAGCCGCAATCCGTCTTTATTCGCGATATCCTCGAGTCCGAGGACTGGGTCAACAGCAAAGCCGAAATCCCCATCGCTTTGGGGAAGGAAGTCAGCGGTAAGCCGCTCATTGCCGACTTGACCAAGATGCCGCACTTGCTTATCGCCGGGTCCACCGGTTCCGGTAAAACCGTGTGTATCAATTCTGTAATCACCTCACTGCTCTACAAAATGAGCCCCGAGGACGTCCGCTTCGTTATGGTGGACCCGAAGATTGTGGAAATGCAGGTCTACAACGCCCTGCCGCACATGATGATTCCGGTGGTTACCGATCCCAAAAAGGTTCCCGGAGCGCTCAAATACCTCATCAACGAGATGGAACGCCGCTACCACATGTTTGCCAAGGTCGGTGTGCGTAATATTGCCGGCTACAATGCCAAGCAGGCCAAAGGCAGTGATGCCCGCGAAGCCGAAGCCAAAGCCCGCGAATTGGAGCTTTCCCTGAGCCCGGAAGAACGCGCCATGGCCGCCAATGCCACCAATGAGATTAGCGTGCCCCGAGACCTTCCCCAGGAACATAAAGGCAAGCTGCCCTATATTATTTGTATTGTCGACGAGTTGGCCGACTTGATGATGGTGGCCCCGGCCGATATCGAAACCGGTATCGCCCGCCTGGCCCAGTTGGCCCGTGCCGCCGGCATTCACCTCATTCTTGCCACCCAGCGCCCCAGTGTAAATGTTATTACAGGGGTTATTAAAGCCAACTTGCCCAGCCGTATTGCCTTTAAAGTGGCCTCCAAGGTGGACTCCCGCACCATTCTCGACGGTATGGGTGCAGATCAGCTTATCGGCCGCGGAGATATGCTCTTCCTGCCCCCGGGCAGCGCCGACCTCTGCCGCTCCCAGGGCGCCTTTGTCGGCGACGACGAAATCAACGGTATTGTTGAATGGGTTTCCGAACAAAACGGAGAACCCGAGTTTGACGAACAGTTCCAGCGCTCTGTGGAACTGGGCGAAGATGCCGATGAAGACGACGGCGGCGAAGACTTTGGCTCCGACTGGGGAGACGATATGGTACCCAAAGCCATCGATGTTATCCGCAACTCCAAACGCGCCAGCACCTCAATGCTTCAGCGGCGTTTGAGTATCGGCTACAACCGTGCCGCCCGTATCATGGAAATCCTTGAGGACAAGGGGCTGGTGGGGCCGGAAAACGGCTCCAGCCCACGCGAGATTCTCGTAGATTTTGACAGCCTCCCTCGTTGAGGCTGTCTCTTTTTAATCCTCCTTCTCTTTGGGCTGAGTGTAGCCGTAGAGCTTGCGGTAGGTGGTTGCCGACATTCCCGCAAATTGATGCAGTTTGCGGGAGAAATAAAGCGCATCATCAATCCGTATATGCCCGGCAATATCCTTAATGGGAAGCCCTGTGGTCACCAGCAGCCGGCAGGCCTCCTGCATGCGCAAGCTCAGCAGGTAGCGGTTGGGGCTGTCTCCCATCCATTCCGTCCAGCGCCGGCGCAACACATTCATGGAGAGGTTTTCCGATTTGGCCAGTTGCGCTATGTCCACCGCTTCCAAAAAGTGGGTATGAATGTAATCGCGGATATTCAGCAGTGCCGGTAATACGGTGGTTTTGCTGCCGTCTCCGGCCAGTTTGAGTTCCATTATCAGGCCCCCACAGAGCTTGTCGATGCGGTCGGCATGGCCCAGTAGGAATGGCCTGTAGAGAAGTTCCTGCAGGTAGTTGAGGCATTGGCGGATACAGATCTCGCTGTGCAGTGCCCAGATCAAGGGCTGTTTTCCCGCGGTATGGATCCCCAAGTCCTCCAGGTTGCTCTTCTCGGGGTAGGTTATGATGATTTCTTCCCAAGGGCTTGCTTCGCGGGCTGCAAAATACACATTTGCTCCAGGCGGAAAAATAAAACAAGAGGGAGCCTCCGCCGGTAATTGCACCTCGTTGCAGCGGTAGATCCCGCTACCCTGAAGTAATATGCATACCTGTAACGCCGGAAATGCTCCATACTCAAAGCTTCTAGGCCTTTGGCTAAAGCTAATCTGTGAGACAAAGGGGGGGGCGCAGAATTTCCTGGGGTAGGAACCCAGGTGGAAATGCTGCACAGTTTCATCAAGGGGTAACGGCATAATGGTCTAACTTCTTAGGAATGCGACACATATTGGGGAAATTACGTATTTTTATCAAGCTGTTTTTACTTATTAGGTAAGGTGTAACCCCTCATTTTTAATTGATATATATAAAAGCGTTACTTTTTTTGTTTACAGTGAAAGAACTATCGCAATATCTCGATTCCCTGTGGTGGGTTACGCTAGCAATAACTCCCGCTTGGAAAAGAATTCGTAATAAATACGTGGGGTCGCCGCGTGTGCTTTGGGACAGATCGCAGCTCTATGCTTGTCGGGTGGCCCGGCACCGGGCGGCCTTTTTTCGACTTAGGCAGATTCGTTGAGGAATTAGCTTGATTCTCTCCCCATTTCCGAAGAACCTTGACTCACTCAAGAACCATTACCCGACAATGTATTAATGCATTGCCAAACTGCTCTAAATCACTCAATTATAGTGTCCGGAATGACCATAGGAGAACGACTGGAAGACGCACGCAAACGCAAAGGCGTTTCAATTCGCGAAGCTGCCGAAGCGACCAAAATTCGCGGAGATTACCTCCTTGCAATGGAGAACAACTCCTATGATATCAATTTGCCCGATATCTATGTGCGCGGCTTCCTTCGTAATTATGCCCGTTTTCTCAAACTCGATGACCATAAGCTCATTGCCGATTTTGACTCTGTAAAGCTCAGTGGGCGCAGTTCCCGTGCCGAACGGCGGGCGTTGGCCCAACAGGCCGCACCAACCCTCAACAACGAGGGCTCCGAAGAGGATGTCAGCGCTCCAGTGACTCAGTCCTCCCGGCAGGAAAGCCTCGGTACGATGAAGTTTCCCTCCACCACAGGATTTGCCGATCCGCACAGTGATTATGACGACAACGACGATGATGACCACAAGAGCCTCTTTACCGAGGATAAAATCATCTACGTCAAAGTGGGGCTGGGCATTGCCGGTGTTTTTGTCAGCTGCCTCATTATCTGGCTGCTGGTCAGCCTCATAGGCGGCGGGGATAATCCTGAAATCAACCCCGATCTGGCCTCCTCATCCACTCAAAGCTCCACGGTATCCAACAACACTCCGGTATCGCGCACCTCTACGGCTCCTGCCGAAGGCCCCGACGAGGTTACTTTTGTCGCGTTAAGTAGAGTAATGATTATTGTGGACCAGAAAAAGGACAATAAGCGCCTTTATCAGGGCACCCTGGCTCAGGGAGAGCGCTACAAAGTGCAGGCCGATGGTCCTATTGTTGTCCGCTACGATAATGGAGACGGCCTCATGGTCGAGCGCCGTGGCCGCAGCTTCCGCATGGGGCAGGCCGGTATGGGCTACAACTCCATTCAATAAGCCTCTCTTCCTGGCTGCAGGAGTTTTTTCCCGGGCGGAGTATTTTTCCGCAGCGATGCGCTCTTAAAGTGTTTGCATGACGGTTAAATATGGCTAAATTGCACCCTTCTTTACCAAGGGCCCGCTTTTCCGGCCCTGCTAAACCGTATTGATCACTGATGAAGGACAAAAAAATCAAGAAGCTACACGAAGAAAACGAGGCCCAAAGCACTCAGCAAACTGCTGCCACCGAGGCTGCAGAACAAGCTGTGGAGCCGGAAACCGGTTCTGAGGTCGATCCGCTTCTGCAAAAGCTGGATGAAGTAACGGGGCAAATGCAGGAATACAAAGATCGCTACGTTCGTTTGGTCGCTGATTTTGAGAATTTCCGCAAACGCTCCCTCAGAGAGAAGGATGAAGTCCGCTCCTATGCCACATCCGGCCTCATCGAGGATATCCTCCCAGCATTGGATAACATGATGCTCGGCCTGCAATCGGCCAAAGAGCACCATCCCGAAGCTAAGGGCGTTATCGATGGCATCGACATGGTCTTCACTCAGCTGAAGGGTATTCTTGGCCAGCACGGCGTTAAGGATGTCAACCCCGAGGTTGGTGGTGCCTTCGATCCCAATCTGCACGAAGCCGTTGCCCACGTGCCCAGCCCTGATGTCGAAGAAGGCAAGGTCCTGGCAGTGCAGCGCATCGGCTACCGCCTCAACGAACGCCTTATCCGCCCGGCCGCTGTTGTTGTGTCCTCCGGTGCGGCCCAAGCATAAACAACCGATATGGCCAAAGCAGATTATTACGAATTACTGGGTGTTTCTCGCGAAGCCTCTGCCGATGAAATCAAGAAGGCTTACCGCAAGATGGCGGTGAAGTATCACCCCGACAAAAACCCCGGCGACGCTAAAGCAGAAGAAACTTTTAAACAAGTTTCCGAAGCTTACGAAGTGCTTAAGGATGCCGATAAGCGTGCGGCTTACGACCGTTACGGCCATGCCGCCTTTGAGGGCGGAGCAGGGCGATCCGGCGGTGGTGGTGGTGGCTTTGGCGGCGGTGGCTTCCACGACCCATTTGATATTTTCCGCGAGGTCTTCGGCGGCGGCGGCGGTGGAGCCGGCGGTATCTTCGAAGAGTTTTTTGGCGGCGGTGGTGGCCGTGGCGGGCGTAGCGGGCGCGACATGCGCGGTGCCGATCTGCGCTACGATCTGGAAATCTCCCTCATCGATGCCGTCAAAGGCGCCGATCGCGAGATCTCCTACCGTACCCATATTGCCTGCGACCATTGCAATGGAGAAGGAGCCGAACCGGGCAGCAGCCGCAAAACCTGCCCGACATGCGGCGGGGCCGGCAGGGTGATTTCCCAGCGCGGTTTCTTCCAGATGCAGCAGACTTGCCCGACTTGTGGTGGCAGCGGCAGCATTGTCGAAAAACCCTGCTCCAAGTGTGGCGGCGAAGGGCGCCTGCCCAAGACTAAAAAGGTCAATATCCACATTCCCGCCGGCATCGATACCGGTTTTAAGCTGCGTTCCTCCGGCAACGGCGAGGCCGGCCTGCAGGGGGCTCCGGCCGGAGACCTCTACATCGTTATCCATGTTAAGGAACACGAGATTTTCCAGCGCCGCGGAGACGATCTCTTCTGCGAGGTCCCCATCAAATTTACGCTGGCCGCCCTCGGTGGCACTATCGAAGTACCCACGTTGACCAGCGAAAGCGGGCGAGCCCATCTGAAGATCCCTGCCGGCACTCAGAACGGCACCACCTTCCGCCTGCGTGGGCGCGGCGTTCCCAATTTGCACACCGGCAATGCCGGCGATCAGCTTGTTAAGGTTAAAATCGAGGTACCCAAAAAACTCACTCAGGAGCAGCGTGATAAGCTGGAGTCCTTCGCCATTGCCTGTGGCGATGCCGAAGAGCCCGTGGAAAAATCCTTCTGGGAAAAAGTCACCCGTATTTTTGACTGAGCCACCGCTCACCTTTTACCGCTATGATGAAATTTGTCCTGATCGGTTCGGGCACTGGCAGTAATGCCGAGGCCATCCTCAATGCCTGGAAAGCAGGCTCTCTGGGAAATGCCACCCCCGTGGCTATTCTCTCAGATAAGCCCAATGCCCGCATCCTTACACTGGGCGAGCAGTTTGGCGTGCCTGCGCTCTACCTCGATCCCGGTCCCTATAAAACCAAGCTGACCAAGGAAGCCGAAGAGCTTTATGTAAACACCATCCGCAGCACCGGTGCCGACCTCGTGGTTCTGGCCGGCTTTATGCGGGTGATTCATGATGACTTCCTCAAGGCTTTCCCGCGGCGCATCATCAACCTGCACCCGAGTTTGTTGCCCAGCTTTAAGGGATTGCACGCTATCGAGCAGGCCCTCCATTACGGGGTAAAGTATGCTGGTTGCACAGTGCATTTTGTTACCGGAGAACTCGACGGCGGCCCCATCATCGAGCAGGCCGTGGTGCGTGTGGAGGAGGATGATACCGTGGAAAGTTTTACTGCCAAGGTGCATCGCGCCGAGCATAAGCTTTTGCCTCAGGTAATCGCTCTTTTGGCGGCGGAGTTCCATGCCTGATTCTGCCTTTTATGTTTCTTATCAGTTATCTGGATAATCCTAAAATGATTGAAATCCGTTTTTCCCTCGACGCAGAGTTGGCCGGGCGCATCGACGCATGGCTGGCGGAGAATGTCTCTCCCTGGATGACTCAGGAGGACGTCCTCCTGCATGTTACCGACCTCATGGGCTACTTCGAGAGCAATGAGGAAGCCCTCACTGCTTATGCCGCCCTGCGCAGCGAGTTTGCCGAGCTGCCCGCTCAGGTGAACACTCGCCCGGTGGAAGACCGCGACTGGAAGGAAGCCTACAAAGAACATTTCCACCCCTGGAGTGCCGATGGCCTGCACTGGGTGCCCACCTGGGAGAAGGGAACCTATCCCGTGCCCGAGGGCGAAAAAGCCATTTATCTGGATCCCGGTATGGCCTTTGGCACCGGCAACCATGAGACTACCCGCCTCTGCGCGCTGCGCATTATGCAGGCTTACCGCGACTGGAGCGGTGGTCTCGGCAAGAGCGTGCTCGACTGCGGCTGCGGTTCCGGCATCCTCGCCATCAGCGCCGCGGCTCTGGGCTTTGCTCCGATCAAAGGATTTGATATCGACCCCGATTCAGTAGAAATCGCCTGTGAAAACCGCGATGTCAACGGGTTGCAGGGCAAGGCCGAGTTTGCCTGCTGCGGTATTCCCGAAGGCATCGGTAACGATCAGGCCGATCTGGTCATTGCCAATATCCTTTCCCCCGTGCTCAAAGAATTTGCCTCCTGGTTAATCGGAGCCGTCAAGCCTCGCGGGCGGATGGTCCTGGCCGGTATCCTTAAGGAAGAAGCCGAGGATGTGCGCCGCCACTTCTTCCCGATTGCCGACAAAGCCTGGGAAGCCTTTACCGTGGAATCGCGCGTTGATGGCGAATGGGCCGACTTACTCTTTATCCGCGGGTAAGCGCTCCCTCTTCTCTTTTCTTTTGTCCCCATACTACTGTCTCTTTTTTTCATGAACGAACAGCATCTCCTTCGTATTGCCACTGAACTCAATGTGGGCCTGCCTCAGGTGCGCGCCACCGCCACGCTCTTTGCCGATGGGGCCACCGTGCCTTTTATCGCCCGTTACCGCAAGGAGGCCACCGGTGGTCTCGATGAAGTGCAGATCACCACGATCCGCGACCGCACAGAGCAGCTTTTCGAGCTCGACCGCCGCCGCGAGGCCATCGTTAAATCTCTGGAGGAGCGCAACCTGCTCACCGATACCCTCAAAGGGCAGATTGCCGGGGCCGAAACCCTGACCCGCCTCGAAGACATCTACCTGCCCTATAAACCCAAGCGCCGCACCCGTGCCATGATTGCCCGCGAGCGCGGCCTGGAACCCCTCGCCGAATTTATCCGCGATCAGCAGGGAGCCTCCTGGGCTGAGGAAGCCCCCAAGTATGTGGACGCCGAAAAAGAAGTGCCCGATGTGGAGGCTGCCTTGGCCGGTGCCCGCGACATCATTGCCGAGTGGGTCAGCGACAGCCCCGAAGCCCGTGCCGAAATTCGCGAGATCTATGAAAAAGAGGGCATTTTGATGTCCGAAGTTATTCCCGGTAAAGAAACCGAGGGGGCAAAGTTCAAAGACTATTTCAACTGGTCCGAACCGCTGCGTACGGCTCCCTCGCACCGTGTGCTGGCCATTCGCCGCGGCGCTCAGGAGAATTTCCTTTTCTTCTCTATTCAGCCCCCGCAGGAAAAGGTGGAATCGCTCCTCCTGCGCCGTTTCGTAGACGGGCGGGGTGAGAATGCCGAGCAGGTGCAAAAAGCCGTGCTCGATGCCTACAAGCGCCTTATGGGGCCCAGTTTGGAGACGGAGGTGCGCCTAAGTTCCAAAAAACTGGCCGATGCCGCCGCCATCGAGGTTTTTGCCGGCAACCTGCGTGAGTTGCTCCTGGCCTCTCCTTTGGGGCAGCGCAGCATTCTGGCGATCGACCCCGGATTCCGCACTGGCTGTAAAGTGGTTTGCCTGGATGCCCAGGGCAACCTCATATACGACGATGTTATTTACCTGAGTCAGAGTAAATATCGCGAGGATGAAGCGCGCGACAAAGTGCTCGCCGCCCTTGTTCGCTATAAGATTGAGGCCATTGCCATCGGCAACGGCACGGCCAGCCGAGAAACCGAAGCCTTTATCCGCAGCATTGGCGTTCCCGCATCCATTCCCGTGGTGGTCGTCAACGAAAGTGGTGCCTCTATCTATTCCGCTTCCGAAGTGGCCCGCGAGGAATTTCCCGAGAAGGATGTTACCGTGCGCGGCACCGTATCCATTGGCCGCCGTCTTATGGATCCGCTGGCAGAACTGGTTAAGCTCGACCCCAAATCCATCGGGGTGGGGCAATATCAGCACGATGTCGACCAGCGCCTGCTCAAGCAAAGTCTGGACGATGTGGTTATCTCTTGCGTAAACGGCGTGGGCGTAGAGGTCAACACCTCCAGTAAGCAGCTCCTTTCCTACGTCAGTGGCCTGAACGGACGCATCGCCGAGAATATTGTTACCCACCGTGCCGCCAATGGACCCTTTGCCTCCCGCAAGGAACTCCTCAAAGTAGCCGGGCTTGGTCCCAAGGCCTACGAGCAGTGTGCCGGCTTCCTCCGCATTCGCAACGGAAAACACCCGCTCGACGCTTCTGCCGTGCACCCCGAAAGCTACCCTGTCGTGGAACAGATGGCGGCCGATCTCGGGTGTTCTATTGAGGACCTCATCGGGCGTAAAGACCTGTCCAAACAAATTGATTTACAGCGCTATGTTACCGACACTGTGGGTTTGCCTACGCTGCTTGATATTGTGGAGGAGTTGGCCAAACCGGGGCGCGACCCCCGCAAGCAGTTCGAGGTCTTCAAGTTCTCCGAAGAAGCACACGAAATTACCGACCTGCGAGTTGGCATGAAGTTGCCGGGCATTGTTACCAATGTAGCTGCCTTCGGGGCTTTTGTGGATATCGGTGTGCACCAGGATGGCCTCGTCCATATCAGCCAGCTTTCCGACAACTTTGTCGACGACCCCGCCAAGGTCGTTAAAGTGCAGCAGCATGTTACGGTTACCGTTACCGAGGTGGATATCGACCGCAAACGCATTGGGCTTTCCATGAAGAGCCAACCCGAAATCGGCGGCCGCCGCGAGTGCGAGACATCCGAGCGCCCCGGTGAGGCCCGCGGTAACGGTCCGCGCCGTCCCGATAACAGGGATAACCGCGGCAATTTCCGCGGCGGTAACCAGAACCGGGGCAATTCTGCAGCTCCCCGCAGAGATGGTAATCAAAGCCTTAACAATGGCCTCTTCGACGGCCTCGATGGGCTGAAATTCTAAGCTGTCGTCAGCATCTTTTTTCAAAGCACGCTTCGGCGTGCTTTTTTTGCAAACAGGTTTTTCGTTTCAACAAGCAGGCTAACTTGACTTTTAGTGCGCTTCTTTGGATGAATCCATAACACGCACTATGAATTCAAGCAGATTTCAAGAACAGGGAAGCGTAGAGCAGGTTTGTATCGTTATTCTGGAGCTGGCCCGCATTCTTCTGGAAAACGGCGCTGAAACACGCCGCGTTTTCGAGACGACGCGAGAAGCCTCCAGGCTTTTCGATGTGGACGAGTTTAATGTGCTCGTAACGCACCGCTCGGTGATTGTTACCGTGGGGATCGATACGGTTACCGTTACCCGCAATAAGCGAGTGGGAACTTTGACGGTTAACCTGAGCAAGGTGGCCAATATTAGCAGCCTCATCGCCGGAGCCAAAAAGGGAGGCAAAGTAACTCCGCTGGAGCTGAAAGAACAGCTCGATGCCGTTGAGGCGTCTTTGCAGCCCTACCACCTGAGCGTCATCATTATTATGGTAGGCTTGGCCTGTGGCGGTTTCTGCCGCATTGCCGGAGGAGACTGGCTTGCTTTTGCCGCGTGCACGGCTGGCGCCTCAGCAGGATTTTATGCTCGGCACAAAATGGTCAAGGCCTACTTCGAACCCATGCTCTGCGTATTGGTCGGGGCGTTTCTCTCGGCCATGATCAGTTCTTCGCTGGCCCGGGTGTTCGGCACCGCCACGTTCAGCAACAGTGTGGCCGCCTCTGTGCTTTATCTGGTGCCCGGCATTCCCATGATCAACGCAGTCTCCGATCTTTTAAAGGGACACATGCTCACCGGTATCGCCAGATCGGTTACCGTGTTGCTGACGGCGGTTTTTGTGGCCCTTGGATTGATTCTCGCGATGAAACTGAGCGGATTGAGCTACTACGGATAAGCACCATGCAACACATCATACACCAGTCTCTTATGGCCGCTCTGGCTGCGGTCGGTTTTGCCATTCTCTTCCGCACACCGTTGCGGGTCATTGCTTATTCTTCCTTCTGCGGTGCACTGGGGGTAGGGGCCCGTACCCTCTGGATCTCGGAACTCGATCCGCAGATACAGATTGCCACGGCTACTTTTTTGGCAGCGGCTATTGTCGGCTTTACGGCAGAGTTGCTTTCCCGCCGCTTGCGCGTGCCGCCCTCGCTGTTCAGCGTTCCGGGTGTTATTCCAATGGTGCCCGGAGGTGTTATGTTCCATGCCATTGTTGTCTGGCTGAAAATTGCCACTACCAAACCCGGAGACTTTTCCCCGGAGCTGCTCGGGCAGGCCCTCAGCCTTACCGGAACCTCCTTCCTCTGCCTCTGTGCTTTGGTTCTTGGCATTGCCACTCCGGCCTTGCTTCTCTACCGCCGCCGTCCGGAAGTCTGAGCCGTACATTGCTTTCCATTTATAAAAAAGCTCCCGTATAAGGCGGGCGTTTTTTTGTGCCCTGAGTGCAAATCCGTACAGAGAAAAAACCCGGGACAGTTACCTGTCGCGGGCTTCGTCGAAAAAATGGGTCAAACGAGCGCTTAGCGCTTGTTTTCGTAAAGGCGCTTTTCCTTAACCTTGTTGGCGGCCTTACCGATACGGTCACGCAGGTAGAACATACGGGCACGCATGGTGATGGACTCGCGGTCAACTTCGACTTGCACGATGTTGGGGGAGTGCACGGGGAAGACACGCTCTACGCCTTCACCGAAGGAAATGCGGCGCACGGTAAAGGTTTCGTGGATACCGGAACCCTTGCGGTTGATTACGATGCCGGCGAAAATCTGGATACGCTCCTTGTCGCCTTCACGTACTTTGGTGTGCACGCGAACGCCGTCGCCAACCTTAAAATGGTCGCGGCCTTCTTTCAGCTGTTCTTTGGTGATGTCGTTGATGATCGCGTTCATGATGCGAAAATTGTCTAATGGTTCTTGAAAAGGTCTGGACGGCGCGCCTTGGTTTTTTCAAGGCGACACTTGTCGCGCCAGCGTTGTATCTCCTCATGGTGACCGGAAAGGAGCACTTCCGGCACACCCATCCCCTCGAAATCAAGAGGACGTGTGTATTGAGGAAAAGAGAGCAAATTGTCGTTGAAGGAGTCCTGCGTCAAGGACTTTTCTTCACCTAATACTCCGGGAATGTATCGGCTCAGGCAATCGATGAGAACTGCCGCGGCAATTGTGCCGTTGGTCAGCACGTAATCACCGATGGAAATTTCCCGGTCGATGCGACTGTCGCGGATGCGTTGGTCGATCCCTTCGTAGTGGCCGGAAACCAGAACAAGATGCTCCTCCTGCGCCAGTTCCCTGCCGATTGCGCTGGTCAGCAGCTCACCGTCGGGGCAAAGGTAGATTACTTTTGCCTGCTCCGTCTTGGTCGCGTCGATCGCGGCTGCCAACGGCTCCGGTTTGAGCAGCATTCCTGCTCCGCCCCCGAATGGGCGGTCGTCTGTGTTTAAATGTTTTCCGGTGGCCCAATCGCGAATGTTGTGCACATGCACGTTGAGCAGGCCGTTTTTCGAAGCCCTCCCGAGCATGCTTTCATTAAGAAAGCCCGTTACCATTTCGGGAAACAGCGTCAGCAAATCAATGGTGATTCCTGTGCTCATTGCCCTGGTTCCGGTTCTCGGAGGCTGTGTGCGGGACGCACGGCCGCTTATTGAGCAGCGGTGGTGCGGCGTGCCTTATTGATGAGGGCGCGGGCGGTGTCGCTGGGCTGGGCGCCTACACCCATCCAGTATTCGGTGCGCTCGAGGTTTACCTTGAGCTGCTGGGCTTCGTCTTTGTTGCAGGGGTCGTAGTTGCCCACGATTTCTACAAAACGCCCGTCGCGACGTGCACGGGAATCGGCTACTACCATGCGGTAATAGGGCTTATGTTTGGCGCCGCCACGCTGAAGTCGGATTTTGACTGCCATAATCTGTAATTTACCTGTTCTGTTTGCTCTGAAAAGTTGCGAAAGGGAGCAAAAAAAGAATGCCGGAGGAGGAATGTCAAGCCAACAGACACCCAATCAGCACTTTATTTGCAAAAAATGTTCGCGGAACATAGGCCATCCATTTCCTTTAGGCAAGGTTCAACTGCAGCCGAAAGACGATTTTATCCTCTTGGTCGGGCAGGCAGTAGACGGTTCCCCCCATACGCTCCGTCAGTGTCTTTACAATAAAAAGCCCCAGACCATACGCTTTGCCGGTGCTGGCCTTGCGGTCTCCCAGTCGGGCAAACTTATCGAAAACACGCTGGATTTTGTCATTGGGGATGGGAATGCCTGGATTGCTGATATCAATCAGCATGTGTTTTTCTTTAACCTTTGCCGATACGATGATCTCTGCCCCGTTCGGGGAATACTTCAGCGCATTGCCCAATAAATTTTCCAATACTTGGGAGAGTGCTGTGGGATCGGCCTTCACTTTGGGCAGTGTGGGTGGTTTGCTGAAAGAGAGCCGCATGGTATGCCCTTCTGCCTGTTGGATACGCCTGGAGAAAACCTGCTCCACAAGTTCCGCCACATCGGTGGGTTGAATCTCTGTACCGATCAGGCCGGCTTCAATCCTTCCGGTGTCCAGCAGAGAGCGCACAAGGTGCAGTACCCGCATTGAAGCATCTTCGGCCTGCTCCAATTGCCTTTTCCGGGTGGCGTCCGTGCAGGTGCTTTCCAGGTGTTGCATCAAAGCAACCACGCTGGAGAGCGGGCTGTAGATGTCGTGGGCAGCTATGTTGAGAAAATCGTTCTTTTCCTGGTCCACCTGGCGGAGCACCTGGTTGGCCTTCTCCAGTGCCTGTTTTTGTAGCAGGGTTCTCCGGTTGGACTTCCGTTTGGTTAGGTAGAGGTAAAACGTCAACCCGGTCAGCATGGTCAGGCCGGCAATGCCCAGAATCAGAGCCACCTGACGGTTGCGCTCGGCCTCCAATTGGGCATCCTGTAGCTCTTTCTCCCCCTTCATGCGGAGAATTTGCTGCTCCTTTTGCTCGGTTTTGTAGAAGACCTCCAGCTCGTTGATGTTACGTTGATTGGCCTCATTGAGGATTTCCTGATCGATTTCCCGGTAGGCTTTGTAAGTGTTTAGCGCCAGAAAATAGGACTTCTGCCCTTCATAGATCTTGGCCAGAGAGCGGTAGCTGCTGCGCAGGTTTTCCAGCGCATGGTGCTTGCGGCTGAGCTCAATGGCCTCCAGCAGGTAGTTTTCGGCATCCTCATACTGTGCTTTGCGGTAAGCAATCTCTCCCAGTAGTTGCAGCCCGTAGCCGATTCCCCAGCTGTTGTTCAGGCGCCGTTGCAGCTCCAGCGATTTTTCCGCATTTTCCTGGGCGGCATCCAAGTTACCCATGTCCAGATAACTGGTGGCCAGGGTGCGGTGAGAGTAGGCAACCCCGCTGATATTGCCCATTTCTTCTTCCAGTTCCAGAGAGGCCGCATTGTACTTCATGGCGCTGTTGTGGTCGCCCACAATGGCATACACTTCTCCCAGATTGCCCAGCAGTGCCGCCTTGAGAAAAAGGTTGGGGCGCTCTTCGGTTACGATCTTCAATGCTTTGCGATAGTATTCGATGGCTTGCGGGTAACGCTTGAGCAGAAAATAAATGTTACCTGCCTGATTCAGCAGGTCGGGGTAATAATCGTAGTCATCCGGGTGCTTTTCGCAGAAGGCCAGTCCCTCGGTCAGGCTTTGCATGGCTTCATCCATTTGCCCCAGCTCCCAGTAGCAACCCGACTCGACCAGCCTCTGGAATGGCCAGTTCGATGTTTCCCCCAATTTGCGGCGAGTCTCCGCGGCGGTTTGCAGGTGTTCCAGCGCTCTGGCTGGATCTCCCTTTTTGCGGTAGAACACTGCCCACATGCAGTGCGTTTCGGCCAGCTGTTCCGCATGCAGGTAAGCTACTGCCAGCTTTTCCGACTCCTGCAGCAGATTTTCCGCCTCGGGGTAGGCTCCGCTCAGCAAATATAAACGTGCCTGTATGAGCAGCAACTCCACGTAGTGCGGATGGTTCTTCTTCAGCGGCAATAATAAATCGCGGATCTTTTTTAGGCTCTCATCAGGCCTTTGTGTAGCATCTATCCGCAGGTGGTAGAGCTTTTCCATACTTAGAGGCACTTTGCCTTCTTCGGCATTCAAAGGGCTCAGTGCTGATATAAAAAGAATCACCGGACTAATAGAAGCCCAATGTCTCTTCCTCAAGTGATGCAGCATACAAACCGACCGCTCATCATGCAGATTCTACCGTTGGTGGCAAGAAATCATCCTTGCCATCGGTGTTTTCTGCAGTAACCTAACTAGTCTAATTACCTCTTTCTTTTTTTATATGGCTACCCCGCTGTCTGTATTGATTGTTGATGATAATGGTTTGGCGAGACAACAGCTTGTTCTGCTGCTTAAAGCTTATCCTGATGTTTCTCTCCTTGGAGAAGCGGCTTCATGTGAGCAAGCCGTCAAGCTGCTGCAAACCCGTAAAGTAGACCTCGTCTTTCTCGATGTCCGCCTGAGTGATACCGAGACTGGTTTCGATCTGGTGCCTCTGATTCCGGCAGACGTGAAAATTGTCTTTGTTACCGGTTTTGATCAGTTCGCCATCCGCGCGTTTGAGATCA
The DNA here is from genome assembly GCA_016932335.1 of Opitutales bacterium. Classification (GTDB taxonomy): domain Bacteria; phylum Verrucomicrobiota; class Verrucomicrobiia; order Opitutales; family Oceanipulchritudinaceae; genus JAFGCZ01. The sequence goes on from JAFGCZ010000003.1 coordinate 51,744, forward strand.
ACGCTCTGGACTATATTGTTAAACCCATTACTCCCGAGCGCCTGAGTAAGACGCTTAAACGGGTGGGGCAGAGCCCCGCAGAGGCGGCACCTGTTGAGACGAATACCGTCCTCGAACCGGGAGACCGTATCCTCGTAAAGGCAGGAGACAATCACCGGGCGTTCATCGAAGTTCAGCAAATTGTTACGATTACCTCCATGGAGAATTATTCGGTGCTGCACTTGGAAGATGGCAGGGAATACATCGAGCGCAAATCATTGGCTCGCTGGGTTGAGCTTCTCCCGACTCATCTCTTTGTTCGTATCAACCGCAACAGCATCATCAATGGTTCCTGCGTCGTAGAGGTTCGCAAGGGGTTGGGCAAGCCTTATCAGGTGGTTCTCCGCGGGCTGGCTGAACCCTTCGTTGTCAGCCGGCGCAATTCTGCTGCATTGAAGCATTGCCTGCAGCAGAATCACATCCTCTGATCTGCTCTTAAGGCTTTGATATAACGTTAAATCGCTTTACTTTATGCCTTGCCTGTAATACTCCTTTTTACAGATGAAATGCACTATCCTTATTCCTTTGGCGAGTTTCGCCGTTACCCCTCTTTTTGCTGCGTTGGATTGTGGATCTCCCTTTGGCGATCATATGGTACTGCAGTACGGACAAGCGCTCCCCGTGTGGGGGCATGCCGACCCTCAGGCAACTGTAGAGGTTAGTTTTGCCGGACAGGTGCAGTCGGTTACGGCTGACGCCTCGGGCAAGTGGCAGCTTGAGATGCAGCCCTTGAGTGTGTCCACCGAACCACAGACGTTTCAAGTCCGCAGTGGAGACGAGCAGATCGCCTTTGCCGATGTCCTCGTCGGCGATGTCTGGCTTTGCAGCGGGCAATCCAATATGGAGCGCCAGCTGGGCCTGCGTGAGGGCCAGAAACCCATTATTAACTGGGAGAGTGAAGCTGCCGGAGCCTACAATCCGTTGCTGCGTCAGCTCTATGTCCACCAGACCACTTCCTTTACCCCAAACGAAAGTGTGGAGGCCGAATGGACGCTTTGTACCCCGGAAAACGTCGTTAATTTCAGTGCCGTTGCCTATTATTTCGGGCGCGAAGTGCAGGCTAGCGAACAGATTCCCGTAGGCATTATCCACTCCTCCTGGGGAGGCACGCCCGCGGAAGCCTGGGCCGGGCTGGAAGGCCTTGCCGGCTTAGCTCCTTATCAAAGTAGCCTTGATCTGCTCGCAACAGCCAATGTAGATCCGGCCAAAGCCCGCGAGGAATACGATGCCGCGCTGGATCAGTGGTACCGCGCCTTCGATGCCGGATATGGCTCCTGGGCTGATCCCCAATTGGATGATTCCGCTTGGGAAATCATGCAGCTTCCCCAAATGTGGGAGGATGCCGGCTACCCCTCCCTCGATGGTATTGCCTGGTTCCGTAAAACCTTTGAGCTGCCCGCCGAATGGCAGGGCAAGGACCTTAAGCTGCAACTCAGTTCAGTTGATGATGTCGACACCACCTATATCAACGGACAGTTGCTTGGCACTACCGAAGGCTGGAATACGCCTCGCGAATATATGATTCCGGCTCGGTTGCTGCACCCCGGCAGCAACACCATTGCCTGCCGCGTGCTTGATACGATGGGCGGCGGAGGTATCTGGAATGCCGATCTGCCTTTACGGATTGCCCCTGTCGGCGGCGGAAAACCGCTTTCGCTGGAGGGAAACTGGTATTTCAAGATATCGCGCGAGTTGAACGATACCTCCGCTATGCCAATCAGCCTCTGGCAGGGCTCCAATGCACCTACCGTGCTCTTCAACGGGATGATCCACCCACTCATTCCTTATGCCATCAAGGGTGCTATCTGGTATCAGGGGGAATCCAACGCCAGCCGGCCTGCCGAGTATGTTGACCTGCTTCCGGCTATGATTCAGGATTGGCGCAAACGTTGGAACAGTGATTTCCCCTTCCTCTTTGTGCAGATCGCTCCCTTCCGGGATCAACCGCCGGAAATCCGCGAAGCTCAGTTTACCGTATGGCAGCGCACTCCCAACACTGCTTTGGCCGTAACCATTGATTGTGGCGATGCGGATGATATTCACCCGGCCAATAAGGAACCTGTTGGAGAACGCCTGGCATTGGCGGCCCGTGCTTTGGCTTATGGCGAAGCGGTAGAATACTCCGGCCCTGCGTATGCCTCGGTGGACTTCAACGGAGCAAAGGCAGTGCTACACTTTACCCACCTGGGAGAAGGCCTGGTGGCCCCCGGAGGTCAGCTTTACGGCTTTACGGCGGCCGGTGCTGATGGCGTATTTCATCCGGCTCAGGCGGTCATAGAAGGCGATACTGTGGTCGTTACCTGCCCGCAGGCCGGTTCACTTCAGGCTGTGCGCTACGGTTGGGCCAATATAGCCTCTGGCAACCTCTTCAACCGCAACGGATTGCCCGCATCGCCCTTCCGCACGGATACACCGTATTAAGCTTGTTTTTATTGAATGGATAAGGGCGCACCGCAGGGTGCGCCCTTTCTCATGGAAAGGGCTGCAGTTCCTGCGGATACTCCGACTCCGGAAATATCGGAAACGGTGGATTGGCCAAAGGTCTGGCAGCCAGGGCCATCAAGGCAATGGCATTGTCGTCCCCGGCAACGCGGTTGGCATGTATGGTGCCGCATTTCTTGCAGCGGTGCAGGAGCATCCATTCCCCGTCGGCTTTGCAGGCTATGGCCAGCGGTTCCATTTCTCCACCGCAATGGGCGGAGCGGTCTCCGGGAATGTTGTCCAAGTGCACACTCCAAAGGCAGTGCGGGCAGTGATTGCGGTTTCGGGTGCCGGGGGCGGCAAGGGAAAAGTGCCGGCCACAGTGGCGGCAACGTAGCATTGAAGTCATGTAAAATTCTGATTCAGGGTAAGTGCCTTTGCAGGCGTACAAATAAAACCCGCTTTCAAATTGAAAGCTTTTCGAGAATCAGGCCGACCGCATTCCTCCCTTAAGGAGCGAACCGGTCAGCAATTTGCGGAATCATATAAAGCGACGTTCAATGTCATGAACCGCCTACGCTAGAGAGTATTGCTTATGAAGCAAGTGCTTTTTTGCACAAACGATTTTATAAACTTAATAAAGTATTGCCTCTATTTATGCTTTTGAAATAATAGATGAAATTTATTTCTCTCGAGTTGTTTCCCTTTGAAACTGGTATACAATACTTTTATACCCGTTAGTTCTTCCTCCTGATCATGTCGATACGCCAAAAGTTTTTCACCATTTTGGGCATTTTGATGCTGTCTGTCATCCTCCTTTCGCTGGGCAGCGAATTCATCTTGCGCAGGTCGGTGGATACCTCCTGGGAACTGCTCAATGAGCACTACCTCCCCATGGTGGACGAGGGCATACCGCACCTCAATCAGGTACATGCTTCCATGAATCATCTGCTGGAAGCAGATCGCGATGCCTACCGCGCTATGATGTCCCTACAGAAGGCCGCCCGGGCCAAAGACAGGGAAGCACTGAATGCAGCCATCCAGGAGAACAAGGGCTATGTGGATGCCATTCTGATCAACATTAACAAAGCTATTGAACAACTGCCGCAGGATCACCTCATTGAGTTTGACGACTTCTACAACCGCTATGAAGCCTGGACAGAACTCAACTATACCGTATCAAGACTCTCGGATACGATCTGGGATGACTACACCATCAGCCGTCAACAGTTTGACGAATTAAAGACTCTATTCGAACAAACAAGAAGTCAGATCAACGAACTGGAAGATTCCATTGAACTGCGCTTCGACCGTAGATCCTACACGGCCTTGGCAGATCTTATTTCTGAAGACGAACTGAGAGAGTGTCTGCTGCAAGAGGGAGGGATGGAAGATTGCGAGATGACATTTGTCCGTTTCCGGGAATTGATCAACGAACTGGCCGATTCCATGCAGGAACGAATGGTAGCCCGTGGAGAGATGGACTATACCTTGGGTAAAGCCGTAGCCTTTGTTTTGAATGCCGACCGCGATGCCTATCAGGTGGTCTATGCCGAGCTGGCGGCCCGCAATGCCACATCCATTCCCGAGGTGTTCGACTACCGGGAAGAGAGTATGAGCAACCTCAACCAGATGATGGAACGTCTGGCAGAAGCGAAACCTCTTTTTTCGGATGAGGAACTTGCCTGTTATGATCAAATTGTGGCGATGCACGCCCAATGGAGTGATTTAAACACAACATTGTTCGACCGCCTGGAATACCTCGTGGAAGACCTCTCTGCCCGTGAGGAATACCTCTGGCTGGCGGGACAGTCATTTGAATTGCTGCGGCAGTTTATTGACGATGCCGTGGTTTCCTTCCAGCAGTTGGTGGATTCACACATGGAGGAATTTGCGGTTCAAGGGCGTGTCCTCCGCGAGGATACCGCTCGGCTCGAAGAAAAAACAGAAAGCTACATGCGGTGGTTTTATTTCGGTGCAGGTATCTCCATACTCCTCTTGGCTACAGCATTTCTCATCCAGCGACGGCTTGTCCGGCATTTATCGGCTCTCTCTCGGTATTTTGAAACCGCAGGAGTGGATCAACTGCAGCAACCATTTGTTTTTCCCGGTAGAAGTCCGCATCATCGCTACAACGACGAGCTGGAAAATCTACAGCGCAACCTCAACCGCATGCGCATGCGTCTCAATGAGGCCATCCTCGGTCAGCGGCGCGAAGAAGAAACCCGTATGCTCTATGAGCGCATTATCGAATCTGCTCAGGAGCCCATGCTCTTTCTCGACCGTAATTATATTTATCGGGCAGTTAATTCTGAGGTGGTCCGCAGGCATGGCACTCATCGGGAGGATCTCATCGGCAAACGTGTTGAAGATGTTTTCGGCTCCTATCAGTTCGATAATTTCTTTAAACCCAAACTGGAAGAATGCCTCTGTGGTAAAATTGTAACCTACGAGGGTTGGGTTGAATACGCCAGTGGCAGCGCATGGATGTACATGCGCTTTTATCCCTATTATGAGGAAGATGGCAGTATCAGCGGTATTATCTATGTAGGGTCTGATCTCACGGACCTCAAGAGAGCGGAGGAAGCCCGTAAAGAAAGTGAACGCCGCTACTCCAGTCTCTTCAATAATCCTTACATTCCAATGCTGGTTGTTGACCTCCAGAGCATGAGTATTCTCGATAGCAATCAGGCTGCATCCAAGTTTTATGGCTATACTCAGGAAGAGCTTCTGGCCTTGGACTACCGCTACATTAGCCAGCGCCCACCGGAGGATATTATTGAATCTGTGCACAAAGCCTACCGCAATGAACAGGATGTTGCCCGCAGTATCCACCGCCTCAAAGACGGCTCCCTCCACGATGTGGAAATCAGTATCGTTCCTGTTGTCCTCGGTAACAAGCACTGCTTTTACGCTATTATTCAGGATATTTCCGAGCGCAAACGCTGGGAACAAGCCATTCTCGAGGCCAGAGACCTGGCTGAATCGGCCAATAAAGCCAAAGATGAATTCCTCGCGGTGATGAGCCACGAACTGCGCACTCCACTCAATCCCATTATCGGATTTTCTTCCATGTTGTTGGAGGAGGCCGATAGTCCCGAGCTTAAAGAATTTTTGACTGTCATCCGCCAGTCCAGCGAGCACCTGCTCTCCATTATCGATAATATCCTCAAATTCAGTAAACTTACCCGCAGTGGCATCGTTGGCAGAATGGAAGCCTTTAACCTTCTGGATCTGCTCTCAGAAGCCTACCGTAAGGCTCAGGAACATTCTGGTCATAACGAAGTGCTTTTTGAAAACGGAATAGCTGATGTTGCCGCCTCCATCGAAAAGGAAGCCACTTTCTTTGGCGTTCCCGGAGAACTGTGCGCCATCCTCGATCATTTGCTCGATAATGCGATTCGCTTTACCGACAAGGGGCGTGTTGTTTTCCGCGCCGGGGTTAACCCCGGAGAAGGCGATTTTTCGACCGCTTTTTTTGAAGTCGAAGACAACGGCATTGGAATCCCCGAGGATAAACTCCAGCGCATTTTTGACCCCTTCGTTCAGGCGGATTCTTCCATGACCCGCGATTTTGGCGGTATCGGCCTGGGGCTGGCTATTTGCCGTAAATTGGTGGACATCATGGGCGGGATTATTGATGTGCAAAGCAAGGTGGGGCAAGGAGCCGTATTCAGAATTACCATCCCGTTGGAGAAGGCGCTCCCTCAGGATATCCGTAAGCCTGTGGAGCAGCTCGATTCCTCCAGTATAAAATCCTTCAATGCCCTTCTTGTCGAAGACAACGAAGACAACCGCACTTTTATCGGAGAGCTGCTTGCTCACCTGGGCGGGCATGTGGATATGGCCAAAAATGGTATGGAGGCCTTGGATTTGGCTTCCGGCAAGGTGTATGACATTGTCTTTATGGACCTGAACCTACCGGTGCTCAATGGAGTGGAATGCACGGTAAAATTGCGCAAAACCTACAGTAAAGAGGCGCTTCCCATTATCGGATTTACTGCCTTTGAAGTGGAGATGCTGCGGGCTATGGAAGACGCCAGCCTCTTTAATGAATTACTTGAAAAACCACTTATGATGCCTCAGGTGCGCCGTTGTGTGCAGCGCTATTTGGCTGAAAAGTAGAGAGAAAGACCGCCCCCGGAATAACTCGGGAGGCGGTCTTGGAAACGGTTTTTACCGGTGAATCAGCGGCAGAGCTTTTCCAGCAGCTTGTAAATGCGGGGCACACTGTTGCGGGCATCTTCCATGTAGCCTGCGGAAATCAACGCATTGTCGTAGATCTGCTCGGCAATCAGGGCGGCTGTTTCGCCATCCTTTTCGCTCAAGGCGGCCAACTGCTTAATCAGCGGGTGTTTGGCATTTACTTCCAGTGCTACGGCCGGTTGCGCCGGAATATCCTGCTGCATGGCCTTCATCATCTGGCGCATGGCCGGTGTGTACATCTTATCGGTATTCAGTGCGATTACCGGACTGTCTACCAGGCGTTTGGAGGCCTCCACCTTGCTTACTTTAGCCTCACCCAGCGTTTGCTTCATCCACGAGCACAGGCTCTTCAACTCCTTACTGCCCAGAGCCTCGCCGGCACCGTCGGCAGAAACATCGTCCAAGTCCAAATCTGCGGCATCCACGGAAACCAGCTTTTTGCCCTCGAACTCTCCCAGATGAGTCATCACGAATTCGTCGATGGCCTCTGTCAGGTAGATCACTTCTATATTGCGGGCCTTAAATGCCTCCAGGTGCGGAGTGTTTTCAATGGCTTCGCGGGATTTTCCGTAGATGTAGTAAATGCTCTCCTGCTTTTCCCCCATGCGGCCCAGATAATCCTCAAAGCCGGTTTGCTTTTTGGCCTCGGTCAGAGACGACTCATAGCGCAGCAGCTTGGCCAGTTTTTCTCGGTTGGCATAGTCTGTGGTCACCCCTTCCTTGAGCATTACATGGAAGGTTTCGTAGAACTTGTTGTAGGCCTCGGGGTCTTTACTGGCGGTTTCCGAAAGGTGCTTGATGTAGCGGCCGGTGATGACTTTGCTGATCTTGCGCAGCAGTTCGCTATCCTGCATGGTTTCTCGGGAAAGACTCAAGGGCAGGTCGGCACTGTCGATCACGCCCTTGAGGAAGCGCAACCACTCTGGTAGCAGTTCCTTGGGGTTGGGGTCGATCAATACCTTTTTGCAGTAGAGGGCTACGCCCGGTTCCATGCGCCCAAAGCCGAAACGCTCCATATTTTCTTTCGGCGTAAAGAGCAGAGCATTAATGGTCAGCGGCGCATCGGCGGAAAAATGCAGCGTCAGCAGGGGCTCATCGAAGGCATTGGCTTGATACTTGTAAAATTCGGTATATTCCTCCTCCGTGATCTCATTTTTGTTGCGCATCCAGATGGCCTGGACCGTGTTTACCTTCTTCCCGTTCAGGTTTACCGGGAAGGGCACAAACGAGCTGTAGCGCTTGAGGATGCCCTCAATACGGCTCTCTGTGGCAAATTCGTAGGCATCTTCTTTTAGCTGCAGCACAATCTTGGCTCCTCGGCGTTCGCAGGAGCTTTCCTCGATGGTGTAGCCCGTTTTGCCGTCGCTGGTCCAGGTCAGGTGAGTTCCCTCCGGCTTGTAGGAGTGGGTGTGCACGGTTACCGAATCGGCCACCATAAAGGCAGAGTAGAAACCCACCCCGAACTGCCCGATCAGGCCGGCCTTTTCGCCTTCCTGATTCTTGCGCAGGGCCTCCATAAAGGCCTTGGAGCCACTGTGGGCAATTGTTCCCAGATTTTCCACCAACTCTTCCTGAGTCATCCCGATGCCATAATCCTGCAGCGTTATCGTGTGCTTTTCTTCATCTGTCTGGATGTTGATTTCCAGCGGCAGATCCGCATCAAAAATCTCTTTTTCGGTGAGCTGGGTATGGCGCAGTTTTTCCAGCGCGTCTGCGGCGTTGGAAACAAGCTCACGGACAAAGATTTCGCGATCTGTGTAGATGGAGTGGGTTACGATGTCGAGAAGCTGGCCGACTTCGGCTTGAAACGAATGTTGTTCCTTACTGCTCATAGAAAAAAATAATTGAGGTTATATTCTGAATAAAAGAAGGGGAAACGCTAAAAACCTCTCCCGAAAAATCAAGTGTTTAGCGCCTGCTTTGATTGGGCTCATAAAAAAAGCAGCCTTTTCAGACTGCTTTTTCGCAAATAAAGAGAAATCAGGACGACGTCTTTACTTCGATCACATCATGCGGACTGCTCTCGCGCTGGCCTGCGGCGGTTACCCGAATATAGCGGGCTTTCTCCCGCATCTCCTTGAGCGTGCGGGCACCAAGGTAGCCCATGCCGCTCTGGATACCACCGGCCAGTGGCTGCAGGATGTGGTCCAGCGTGCCGGATACTTCTTTGAGCGCCTCAATACCTTCGGCCGTCATCTTCTGCATCTTGATAGCCACATTGTCGTGCCCGTAGCGGGCGGCAGAACCGGCCTTCATCGCTGTCAGCGAACCCATACCGCGATACTGTTTGTAAACTTTTCCGTCGATTTCCATGATCTGGCCGGGCGCCTCGCGGGCTCCTGCCAGCAGCGATCCACAAATCACCGCATCGGCCAATGTCAAGGCCTTGACCATGTCGCCGCTTTTGGTGATGCCGCCGTCGGCGATGATGCGCACACCCTTTTTCTGGGCGGCCCGAGAACACGCATACACCGCCGTAAACTGGGGAATGCCCACACCGGCAACAATGCGCGTGGTGCAGATCGATCCGGGACCCTGCCCAACCTTAATGGCGTGAGCACCGCAATCGGCAAGATATTCAACACCTTCGGCGCTGGTTACGTTTCCGGCAATAATGGTGATACGGTCCTTAAATGCGTCGCTGATCAACTTAACCGAAGCGCCCACACCCCTGGTAAATCCGTGGGCGGTAGAAATTGCAATAGCGTCCACTCCACGTTCCACCAGTGCTCCCACGTGCCCCAGAGTGGCATCCTTGTTAATGCTGCCATCCGGGTTCCACACCGTGCTGATGGCGGCTCCGCAAATCAGGCTGAATTGCGAGTCGCGGGCCGGGCGCCGCTCGGAAAGGCGCTCTGTGTTAATGCGTTCAATGTCTTTCAGCGTAAACAGCCCGCGCAGGTGGTCCCCGTCATCCAGAACCAGCAGCTTGTGGATGCCCATATTGTCCTGAAAGGCTTTGTCGGCGGTCTGGATTGGATCGCTTCCCAAGTCATCTTCACGGATGGTAAACACTTCCTCGCGTGGAGTCATCGCTTCCAACACCGTATGGCTGCGGTAACGCTCTTTTACCACTCGCCCGCGCAACAGCCCCAGCAACACCTTGTTTTCGTCTGTTACCGGGAAGGTGTGGAAGCTGTAGCTGTGCTTCTCAATCATATCCAGCACATCGCCGATAGACTGGTTTGGGCGCACGGTTATCGGATCCTGGATCAACCCGTGCACATGGTTTTTAACCTTGCTAACTTCCCTCAATTGCTGGGACTTGGGCATGTTATAGTGAATCAGGCCCATCCCTCCGTTCATGGCCATGGCAATCGCCATATTCCCCTCAGTTACAGTGTCCATATCTGCAGAGATAATGGGCAGGGAGAGCTTCAGCTTGTCCGAGATACTGGTCTCCAGATTGGTCTCCCGGGGGAGCACCTCCGAATACAGTGTCGCCAGACTGACATCATCGTAGGTCAGTCCATAAGGCAGACTTGCCGGGAAAAAAGCGTCGGCAGATGGATAAAAAAGACTGTCAAGTTGTTTGGGTGAACGATCTTGCTGCTCCATGTTTGAGCAAATGCGCTTCAAAGGGGAGAGCGCAAGCTTTTTTCTGCGTTTCTATGGATTTTTTACTATTTTCTGGGGAATTCTATCGGTGCCCAGAAATGGTGCAGAAAGTCTTCCAACACCGGGTCTACATCAAAAACGCGTGCCGCCATACGGTCCAAAGCGTTGCAGCCTTCATCTGTCAGCAGGTCTGTGCCCATTTTTAGGATGGCGTGGTACTGTGGGTAGCTTTCTGTTTTTGGGTGATCGTGCTGATGCTCACTGCCCCAAACATGAGCTTTGCGCAGCAGCTCTACCAGTTCGAGTGTTGTTTCGGATTCCATATGTGATGAGGATTCATGTAACAGTTGTTGCAGCATCTGGTTGGCAAAGGCGTTTCCCATCTTAGAGTACATAATGGAAAGGGTCCTCTCTGCTTCGGCTCGGTAGAGGGGGCAGAGGCTGGCCAGCGTATAGAGTGCGTAGGCGCCTTCGCGGTGATTGTCGGTCGTTGCCAGCATGGCAATGGCGTCCACTGTTTCCCGATTCCCGGCCTCCTTGATTTTTGCTATTTCATAGAGCAGAGGGGAGAGCCGGCTGATCCGTCTGCTGTCCAGATTAAAACGGTTGATTCCCTTTCTCAAGGCACTGAGCACATCTTCTTTAACAGTGGCTTCGGGATCATCGTTGTGGTTGCGGTGCAGGGTGCTTTGTGCGTGCAGGTCCCCGGCTTCTGCCAGCAAAAAAAGAGCCTCCCGGCAGGGCGTTATCAACTCCGGGCTTTCTTTGCTGATGCCCAATCGGTAAAGAGAGGCAATCATCTTTGCAGGCAGGTAGGCGCAGGTACCTTCTTCCAGCTTCTGTATATCCTGCAGTTTCTTTTCAATCGTTTTTATTTTTCCGGTTCGTAAAATCGGTAGCAAATGTTGTTCCGATAGATCGGCGATCAGTGCCTTGGGCACGTTCAACGCACTCAGGCAACTGATGAGAAACTCCAGGTCGCGTTCCTGGGCCTTATTCATCTTTTTATTGAAGAGGGGAGGGAGGAGAGATTTCATTATCGTAGATAATATAATCTTAAGATCTTTGTTTTTCGACATGCTCCGGCAAAAAAAAGCCTGTTTTTTTCGCTCGCTGCACGTTTGGGCATGTGTTGCAATGGCAGATCATGAAAGCCAGTGTGCAATTCCGCTCTTACTGCAGAACGTTGCGGCACCCCTGGCCCACCGCTCATGGCACATGGATGGAGCGTTGCGGCCTCATTGTTCGCCTGGAACGCGAGGACGGGCGCGTCGGCTACGGAGAAATTGCCCCTCTGGAAGCCTTTGCCACGGAGAGCTATGCCGAAGCAATGGGCTACTGTGATTGGATGCCCTCCTCTCAGGAAGGCTATTTTCTGGAAAAAATACCCCCCTCCCTGCGCTGTGTGCGCTTTGCCTTCGAGGCTGCCTGGCGTATGGCCGATGAAGAAACACTGCAGGTTGCCCCTATCCCTGTGTGCCGGCTCCGCCAGTCAGAGCTATTGCAAAATACTGTGGTCAAAGTAAAAATCGGAGTGGGCATTGCCGCACAGGAGCAAGCCGGCCTTCGCTCTTGTTTTGCCGAACTGCCTGCCGGTGTTCGTTTGCGGCTCGACGCCAATGCCGCCCTGTCGCCTGAGCAAGCCGAACAATGGCTCTCCTTTTTGCAACCTTTTAGCGAACAGATCGACTTTCTCGAACAACCGTGCCGGGTAGGCACGGAGAGCGCTATGCAGGCCTTGGCCGAGCGCTTTACGGTGCCCTTGGCGCTGGATGAGTCCGTCGCCTCCAACGAAGCCCTCTCCCGGGTTCTGGAACAGGGCTGGTCGGGGTTGCTGGTCATTAAACCTGCTGTCATGGGCTCCCCCGGGCAACTGCAGCAACTGCTGGCCCCTATCCGCCATCGGGTAGTGCTTTCTTCTGCCTTGGAAACTGCTGTTGGGCTCTGGCCACTCCTGCACCTTTTTCCGGACTGTGCCCGCCCCGCCGGCATCGATACCGCCGCACTTTTCACCGATGATGGACTGGGCTGGAACATTTGCTCCGGCCGGCTTGACCCGGAGGCCTTTTCACTGGATAATTATCACCGAATATGGACCCTTATTGGCAACTGATCAGCCCGGGAATAGAAGCCGCCGGAATCAATGCAGATGCACTGCGGCGCAATTCTACACTGGGTACAGCCGAACCCTGGCAACGGGTTTACGTCTGCGATCCCGACCCCCTCCATTACCTCAATGCCGTTTTTGCCGCTCTGCAGCAAGGTTGTTCCGTTTGGTTGGGAGACCCTTCCTGGGGCACCGAGCGGGTAGACGAAGCTTTCCGGTGGATTCGCCCGCAGCATGTCTTTGGCATGGCTTCTCCGACTCTATACGACGCTGCTCCAGATGCTTCTCTACTGCCCCTGCGGCGTTCACTGGGCGGCGCTCCGGGCATCTTTATCCCCACAGGGGGCAGTTCTGGAGGCTTGAAATTTGCCGTGCACAGCTGGGATACTTTGGCTGCTGCTGCCAAAGGCTTTGACCAACACTTTGGAGCCGCCGGAAAAAATGCCTGCTGTGTGCTCCCCGTAAACCACGTCAGCGGCTTTATGCAGGTGGTGAGGGCTCTCATCAACGGAGGCTCTTTCCGCATAGAGCCCTGGAAAGATTTTTTGCTGCAGGAACCCCATTTCGACCCTGCCGACTACTACCTTTCTCTGGTTCCTCTACAGCTCAAGCGCCTGCTCGAAGTACCTCAAAAAATTGCCTTTTTGAAACGCTTTCGCATGCTCCTGATTGGCGGGGCCCCTGCCGACGAGGCCCTTTTGCAACAGGCCCTGGAGCACGATTTACCGGTGGTTCCATCCTACGGGGCTACCGAAACCGGTGCCGTGATAGCGGCCCTTTCCACAGAGGCCCTGCGTAACGGGCGCCGCGGAGTGGGTAAGCCGTTGCCACACATCCATATCTCCTGCGAAACCTGCGCAAAAGTATCGGCCTCCATCGATTGCCCGGGCACAGTTCATCTGCTGGGGCCTTCGCTTTGCCGGGGCTATTTTCCTGGAGGTGTGTTCACTGACAAAGAGTTTTGCACCAACGATCTGGGCTGTTTCGATGCCGACGGTTATTTGCATATCATAGGGCGCATCGATCGCATGATCCTTTCCGGCGGTAAAAAAATAGACCCCTTTGAAGTGGAGCAGGCTTTCCTCAGCACCGGGCTGGTGCGCGATATCTATGTCCGTGGAGAACCTGATGAGACTTGGGGGCAGGTGGTGGTGGCCTATTACGTGCCTGTAGATCAAGCCGAGTCTATTACCATGCTCCTGGCCGAGTTGAAAGGTATGCTCGCTTCCTGGCAATTGCCCAAATACTGCTACCCGCTCACCCGTATTCCCCGCACCGGTGCCGGAAAAGTCATCCTTTCCTCCTTGCCACACTGATTTTGTCACCTTTTTTTAAGGATAGGCTTTTTTAGCTTTGCAATTTCAGGTGGCTTTGAATGATGAAGTGTCAACGCTTCTTTCATCAGCCAGAAAGACAGCCATGGGTGATACCAACCGCGGAACTTCTCCTGCCGTCACCCGCTCCACCCACTTTTCCTGTTTACTGATATGAGTACGACAACGCCTCAAACCATGGCTTATGCCTTCCTCAAAACCTGCGGCATGCACCCGGAACGCATTGATCTGGATGCCTCTCTGGATGCTTTTCTTGACGAGATGCAGAAGGGGCTGGATGGTCAGCCTTCCTCGCTGGCCATGATTCCCGCTTATGTGGCTCCCACCGACTCGATCGAAAGCGGTCGCAAGGTCATCGTTATCGATGCCGGCGGCACCAACCTGCGCACTGCCCTGATCCATTTCAACGGTAAAAAGCTCGTTACCGATCAGTTCCAGAAAACAAAAATGCCCGGAACTCAGGGCGAGATCGATAAAGATACTTTCTATAACTGCTTCGCCGATCTGGTGCTTCCCATGGTCGAAGAAGCCGACGAAATCGGTTTTTGCTTCTCCTATCCGGCAGAAATCCTGCCCGATGGCGATGGCCGTGTGATCTCCTTTACCAAAGAAGTCAAGGCTCATGGAGTCGAAGGCACTCTCCTGGGGCAGGAACTGCGCGCCGCATTGGCCAAAAAAGGCGTTACCAAGCAGATTGGTGTTGTGGTGCTCAACGATACCGTAACCACATTGCTCACCGCTCAGGCCAGCTATCCCACCCGTAAATGCGGCAGCTATGTAGGCTTCATCCTCGGTACCGGCAGCAACACCTGCTACGTCGAGCAAAATGCCCATATCGGCAAACTGCCTGCCCTCAACGAAGGCGCACAGATCATCAATTGCGAAACCGGCGGTTTCAACCGTATGCCTCTGGGCCGCGCCGATGAAATCCTCGACAAAAAATCTACACGCCCCGGTGCTGCACTTCTGGAAAAAATGATTTCCGGCGCCTACTTCGGTGAACTGGTTTTCCATACCCTTTCCCTGGCTATGGAAGCGGGCATCCTCAGCGAGCTTAAGATCGACAGAAGTCTAAACACAAAGGCCGTCAACGATTTCATGATTATTCCGGAGGACACCGGAAATGTTCTGGGCGCCGCCTTGGCGGAAAAATCCGCCAAAGAACGCGAGCTTGCCTACTGGATCATTAACGGCCTGCTGGAGCGCGCCGCCCGCCTGACGGCTGTCAACATGGCCGCAGCCATCCTTAAGACCGGAGCCGGCAGTAATCCCATGCAACCTGTCAGCATCGGCATCGACGGCACCTCTTATGCCGGCCGCTATTTCTACAGAGAGCGCATCGAATACTACCTCTACGATATGCTCCGCGTTAAGCGCGGCATCTACTACGATTTGATCACCGTGGAGAACGCCTCGCTCATCGGTGCGGCTGTTGCTGCACTTGGCAAATAAGGCCACCGGAATCTTTCCAGGTAACGCCGCCTCTTAGGGCGGCGTTTTTGTTTTCACCCGACCGGAATTTATAGGCTTTCACTTGCCTGCGGGCGTCGTTTCTCAATGCGTTTGCCGATCAGAATGGAAATCTCGTAGAGCACATACAGCGACAGCGCCAGAAAAAGGAAGGTAAAGGGATCGGTGGTAGGCGTGATCACTGCGGCCACCAGTAGAAACACGGCAATGCTGTGCCTGCGGTAGGCGCAGAGCTGTTGGCAGCTGAGAATTTTCAGATGAATCAACAGCACCAAAACCAGAGGAAATTCAAAAACCAGTCCCACGCCCAGAGTCATCCAAATCAGCATATTGTAATAGCTGTCTGCTCTCCAGAGAATGCGGTAATCAAACAAATCATTGAAAAAGAGCGAGGCTTTCAATGCTGCCGGCACCAGAATGCCGAAACTGAAGGAACAGCCCGTGATAAAGAGCAGGAGAATGCACAGCGTGGCCGGCGCTAAAAGCCGCCTCTCCCGTGGCGTTAAGGCCGGAGATACGAATTTTCCTGCAAAATACAGCATAAAGGGCAGGGCCAGCCCAAAGCCTCCAAAAAAAGTTACCTGCAAAATTACCGAAAACACGCCCATTGGGCCAGTGGTATTCAGGCCCCCCTGCAGGATATCCTCCCGGCGCTCGCCCAGAGCCAGATCCAATGGCCAGTTGAGGATGTCAGCGAACCAGGGCAACGCGGCGGAAACGACCCCAATTCCTATCATCAGGGCGATTCCACTGCGAATCAGCACTCCACGCAGTTCATCCAGATGTTCCAGTAGAGACATATCACCTTTAGGACCCTCCAAAACCACTTCTGTGCGCTTTTCCTGCATTCCCTGAATCGATAAATCAAGCCGCTCTTTTTAGCAAGTAGAACTCTTTACGCAGAGCATATAGTAATCCAGTTAGCTGCCGTAAAAACAAGGTAAATTCCCCTGTTTCAGGTGTTCTATCTCGACAATAACCCTACTTTTCTTAAAAAGATAACCCACTGTTAGTTACCGACAAGTTAATCCCTAAAGCAAAACCCGTTTTGTGTCTCCGGTAGCAAAAGTAGCGGTTTGCCCCTTGTCTGCTGCTGTGTTTTCCTCCTCGTCTTGTTCGATTTGTTCAGAGCTCCCCACTCTTGAGATGTAGAGGAAAACCAGGCTCCTTGTGGTACTCGGGTTTCATTCATAAATGAAAAACTGGACCATCTCTCAACGTATTAGTTTCGGATTCGCCATATTGGCAATCCTTGTTATGGCGGTTGGAGTCGCTGGCTACACTGGCCTCCGCTCTGTCAAAAAAAACGCAGATATACTGCTCGAACAAAGCATGCCCGGCTCACTCATCCTCGGGCAGGTAAAAGATAACCTCTCCCGTGCTTATGCCAACGTGGAACGCATGATCCGCTCCACCGACGAAGCCGGTAGAGCCGAGGCACAGGCCATCTACAACCGCCTCGCTCAATCCAATACAGACCTCTACAAGCAGTACGAGGCCACCATCTCCTCTTCTCGGGAGCAGGCCATGTACGATCAGCTGATACGCACCCGCAAGAATTATGCAGAAATGCTCAATCAGCTCTTTCAGGTGGAAAAAGGTAAAGATTTACACATAACCTACCAGTACATGGATCAGGATTTTGTAACTGCATACCGCTCCTACCGCGATGAAATCGATGCACTCCTTACATCCAAACGCGAATACAGCAACCAATTGGGAGTAGATATCGAGGCAACCATGGCGGCCAGCAACAGCACCATCATCACCTGCATCATCATCGCTCTGCTTCTGGCCTTCTCTATTGCCTTCATCATCATCCGTAACACCAATAGAATCCTCACTGTGGCCATTCAAACCATCGACGAAGGTTCCGATCAGGTGGCCTCTGCATCTGCTCAGGTTTCTGCCGCCAGTAACATGTTGGCTGAAGGTGCCAGCGAACAGGCCGCCAGTTTTGAGGAGACCAGTTCTTCGCTCGAGGAGATGGCTTCTATGACCTCCAGCAATGCGGCCAGTGCTCAAGAGGCTAAATCGTTGGCTGATGATATGCGCGCTGCCGCCGACGAAAGCTCCGAACAGATGCAGCAGATGCAGGCAGCAATGGATGCCATTAAGGAGTCTTCCACCGGCATCTCTCAGATCATTAAAACCATCGATGAAATTGCCTTTCAGACCAATATATTGGCCCTCAATGCCGCTGTTGAAGCAGCCCGCGCCGGCGAGGCGGGTGCCGGTTTTGCCGTGGTTGCCGAAGAAGTCCGCAGCCTCGCCAAACGCTCTGCCGATTCCGCCAAAGAAACTTCGGTCAAAATCGAAGGGGCTATCCGCAACAGCGATCAGGGCGTCAATATTTCTGCTAAAGTTTCCCAATCCCTGCAGGCTATTGTCGATAAAGCCCGCAGCATGAACTCACTGGTGGCGGAGATTGCCGGAGCTTCTCAGGAACAGGATAGAGGCATTGGCCAGTTGACCATTGCGGTGGCAGAAATCGACAAGGTCACCCAGAGCAATGCCAGCAATGCCGAGGAAACCGCCTCTGCCTCCGAAGAGCTCAGTTCTCACGCGGCAATGCTTAAGGAAACCGTTGCCCAGCTCGTTACACTGGTGCGCCGCTCAGGCAAAAAAACGGCCTCCTCAGCGCATATTTTTCAAAAAACTGCGGCTTCCGTTCATCTAAACCGTACGGAAAATTCCCCTATACTGCCTGTGTTGGGTAGAGGCGGTAAATTTCTGAGCGACTCCTGTTAAGGGAGATAACTCCAATCACGAAAAACCACTCAGAGAGTGGGCTGTTCAGGGGGTTTATCTCGGTTCTTGCTGGCTTCCCCGCCTGCAACTACCCAAACAAAGAACGCGTTCTGTTCCGGGATAATGGTGTAGGTGCCGCATTTTTTTGTGGTAGCTCTTCTCCGGCGCTTACTCTCTGATTCCCTAAGGGCGAGGTCTACCCCTCGCCCTCTTTGTACAATGGTTTGGTTGTTAAACTCTTTTAGGCTATAGCTTAACAAATGATCCTGTGTTTTCTTAATCGAAAGCGTTGACACTCCCGCCCGTCTTACTTATGAGCTTAAAAAGCGTTTCAACGCTCTCCTATTTACGAATACTGTTACACTGCAACCACCTAAACAAGGTTCCAGAATGGCTAAAGCCACGAAGAAGAAAACTACCCCGAAAAAGAAGAAAGCCGCCAAAACCATCAAATACACCTATGATTTTGGCACTAAAACAGATGGAGACGGCAGTCAAAAGCCGCTTCTGGGCGGAAAAGGAGCCAACCTTGCAGAAATGGCAAGAATCCTCCTTCCGGTGCCTCCCGGGTTTACCATTACCACCGAAGTCTGCACCTGGTACTACGAAAACAACCTCAGCTATCCCTCAGAACTCAATGCTCAAGTGCTTGCATCCGTAGGCCTTGTCGAAGCGCAAATCGGTAAAAAATTTGGCGATGCTGCCGACCCGCTCCTTTTCTCCGTGCGTAGCGGTGCCCGTGAATCTATGCCCGGGATGATGGATACCATCCTCAACCTTGGCCTCAATGACAAAGCCGTCGAAGGCCTCGCTAGAAAGACCGGAAACCCCCGCTTTGCCTACGACTGCTACCGCCGTTTTGTCCAGATGTACGGCGATGTCGTTATGGGTGTGCAATCCCGCGATGAATTTGAGCACGAACCTTTCGATGCCGTTATGGATGCACTGAAAAAAGAAGTTGGAGCCAAACAGGATATCGATCTTGCGGTGGAAGACCTCAAAGAACTCATCAAGCGCTTTAAAAACCTCATCAAGGAGCGCACCGGCAAAGCCTTCCCGCAGGATCCTTACGAACAACTCTGGGGGGCTATCGGGGCTGTCTTCTCCAGTTGGAACAACGATCGAGCCAAGCTCTACCGCGCAAAATATAACATTCCCGCCTCCTGGGGCACTGCCGTCAATGTGCAGACAATGGTCTTCGGCAACATGGGCGATACCTCCGCCACCGGCGTGGCCTTTACCCGCGACCCCGCCAATGGAGCCAAAATCTTTTACGGAGAATACCTCATCAATGCCCAGGGGGAAGATGTCGTTGCCGGTATCCGCACCCCCAAGCCCATCGCCCAGATGGCCGGAGAAATGCCCGAGAGCCACAAAGAGCTGGAGAAAGTCCGCAAAACCCTGGAACAGCACTTTAAGGACATGCAGGACTTCGAGTTTACTATCCAGGAAGGCAAACTCTACATGCTGCAAACCCGCAATGGTAAACGCACCGGGCTGGCCGCTGTGCGTATTGCCTACGAGATGGTCAAGGAGCGCCTCATCAACACCAAGATGGCCGTTAAGCGCATCCCCGCCGATTCCATTTCCAGCCTCCTAGTTCCCATTTTCGACGAGAAGGCTCGCCAAAAAATCCAAGTGCTGGCCAAAGGCCTGCCCGCCGGTCCGGGTGCTGCTACCGGCCGCATCTGCTTTGATGCCAAGAGCGCCGAATACATGGCCCAGCACGGAGATAAAGCCGTTCTCTGCCGCATCGAAACCACCCCGGAAGACCTCAAAGGCATGATCGCCTCCGAAGGCATCCTCACCAGCCGCGGCGGTGTCAGTTCGCACGCGGCACTTGTCGCCCGCCAAATGGGCAAGGTTTGCGTCTGCGGAGCCCACGACGTGGTTATGGACTACGCTAAAAGCACGCTCACCATCGGTAAAACCGTGCTCTCTTCCGGGGATTATATCTCCATAGACGGCACCACCGGCGAGATCTTTGCCGGTCTGGTTCCCACGGCACCCAGCGAAGTCAATCAGGTGCTCGGCGGTAAACTCAAGGCCGAATCCAGCTACACCTACCAGATCTTTGCCACCATCATGGAGTGGGCCGACAAATACCGAAAAATGGGCGTGCGCACCAATGCCGACTCTCCCGAGCAGGCCGCGCAGGCCATTGCGCTGGGTGCCGAGGGCATCGGCCTGTGCCGCACCGAGCACATGTTCTTCGAAGGCGACCGTATCAATTACATGCGTCAGATGATTCTCTCCAGCACGGTTACCGAACGCCGGGTGGCCCTCAAGAAGCTTCTGCCCTTCCAGAAAAAGGACTTTATCGGCATCTTTAAAGCCATGAAGGGGCTTCCTGTAACCATTCGCCTGCTCGATCCCCCGTTGCATGAGTTTCTCCCGCATGAGACGGGAGCCCGCCATGCCCTTTCCGAGAAACTGGGCATTCCTCAGGAAGCGATTGCTGAACGCGTAGCGGCACTGCACGAAGCCAACCCCATGCTGGGACACCGCGGGTGCCGGTTGGGTATTACCTATCCCGAAATCACCGAGATGCAGGCCCGGGCTATCTTTGAGGCCGCAGCTCATGTGCTCAAGCTGAAGACGCCCACCGAAGTTCAGGTGGAAATTATGGTTCCGCTGGTCGGGTTCGAAGGAGAACTTAAACATCAAGTGGATCTTATCCATGCGGTGGCCAAAACCATCATGAAAAAAGAGCAGGTGCAAATCAGTTACACCGTAGGCACCATGATCGAAGTGCCCCGTGCCGCCCTCAACGCCGGAAACATCGCCAAGCAGGCAGAGTTCTTTTCCTTCGGCACCAACGACCTTACCCAGACCACTTTGGGCATGAGCCGCGACGACTCCGGCAGTTACCTGCCCGCTTATGTCGACCTGGAAATTGTTACCCAGAATCCCTTCGCTTCTGTGGATCAGAGGGGAGTGGGCAAACTGGTGCAAATGGCTGCCGCAGAAGCCCGCAAAACGCGCAAAAACATCAAGCTGGGGGTCTGTGGGGAACACGGCGGCGATCCGGCCTCTATCGAGTTTTTCTACGGCGTAGGTTTGAACTACGTCTCTTGCTCGCCTCCTCGGGTTCCCGTGGCCCGCCTCTCGGCGGCCCAGGCGGCCCTCAAGGAGTAATCCATCCCAATGCTTAACGCAAAAAGCCCGGCTTCCTGAGAAGCCGGGCCTTTTTGTAGTATGTGATCCAAAAAAATTATTTGGGCATTTCCCAGAGGAAACTCTTGTGCTCTGCCAACACCGTGCCGGCGGCATCCTTAAGCTGCAGTCTCCAGGCGATTACTTTGGCCTCATCCTCCCAGGTGCTGCCCGTAATACCAACCAACAGATGCTTGCTCTGCGGGCGGGAGGCAGGGAAGGGGAATGCCAGAGTGGTAATCTCGCGGGTGTTTTCAAAGAGCACCTGCAGTTCTGCCGTGCTCCCCGAGGGCAGACTGCTCACGCTGCTGTCCAGGGTGGCGACTACATACATGCCGGCCCGTTCTTCGGGGTCTGTTCTCAGAATCAGCCGGTCTCCGGCCACTTCTTCGCCGGTAAAGAACTCGGTGAGCCGCTGGAAGTCTTCCACCTCAAAACTGCGCAGGTACGCCTGCGTAATCTCTGTGGCCAGGCATGTGCCCGAAAGAAGCATCCAGATAAAACCTGTGCGAAAAAGGGATACAATATTCATAAATACTACCTATAAATAAGCTCCCCGAAAAACAAAAGCCTATTTCTTGGGATTCTCAAAACGCTTACTCGCCCAGCAGCTCATTCACGCTGGAGTTTTCCCCCTCCGGCATGGGCGGGGCGCTGCCTTCCAGCAGGCGGTCCAAACCCTTGCGCTCGAAACGTTGCAAGTCCACAGGAATCAGCCTTTCCGGCGGATTATTCGGGTGTAGGAAACGCTGCAGGTGGTAGTAGCGGTTCTCCTCAAAAGAGGGAACAAAGACGAACTGATGAATATCATAGCCGAAAGGGATCACGATGGAATAGGCAAAGTCATGGCTCGGGCTGTATTCCACCATCACCTGACCCGCGGCAGAGGCCCGCGGCAGGATTGTTCCGCTGTCCAGCAGACGGGCTTCCAGCTCTTCCCGGGAGGGCGGGAAAAAGTCGTTGGGTTCGGGGCGGCGGTCACGGGGAATGGCCGCGGGGGCATGTGCATCCCGTCGGGCATAAGGGTCGCTGTTGGGATCATAATCCACCATCTGTGGATCGCCGTCGGGCATGGCATCGTAACCGGGCACTTCATATTCTCCATAGTATTCCGTGCTTTCGTAGTCCTCGTAATCGCGCCCGAAGACCGAGTGGTAGCGGTCGCTGAACCAGCGTCCAACCGAGCCCGTTACCGAAGAGGACGACTTGTGCTCCATAACCATCTTCTCCTTCAGGTAAACCTGTAACTGGCGCAGGTGCCACTGTTCGTCGCTGGCCGTCACTTGTATTTCTGCCGCATTGTAGGGCAATACCGCATCCAGACTGCGGTTGTGGTAAACCACCTCCAGGAGCAGGCGGTCTTCGCCCAATTTTTGCACGCTCAAAATTACATCGGTCTGTTGTCCTGTGGAAACGGCGCTCAGTTCACCCAAATCCGTCCGCATAATGGCTGTATTTACCTCATTTTGCACCGGCACCAAGGGGTAGCTGACCTGCGACGGACCGCTGCAGCCGGCAAAGCTTAATACCAGTAAAAGAAATAGGGATATCAGGAGTGTCGGTCGCAGCATAACGATAAAAAGCATAAAGGTCTCCGGGGAAAGGTCAATGCCCCCGTTCTTTGGCTTATATCGGGCAATTTCCGGTGGAATTAAGCAGCTTTTTAGAACTGCATGTTGCTGAAACGCAGCACCTGGTAGGTGCCCGCTTCCAGTTGCTGCAGAAACAGGCTCGGGTTGAGCGGTTGCACGCCTTTACCCGGCCGTAATACCTTGGAAGGGTAGAGCATATAGAGCTCCTTTTCCGCACGGGTGGCAGCCACATAAAAAAGCCGGCGCTCTTCGTCCAGATCACCTTCTTCCATGGCCCGCTTGCTGGGGAAATACTCGTCGGCCATCCCCAGTATAAAGACAATGGGGAACTCCAGCCCCTTGGCCTGGTGAATGGTCGTCAGGCGCAGGGCATAGGCACTTTCAGCCTCATCCACTTTGTCGCCCGATTCCGGAGCCGTCAGCGCCAGTTGCTCCAGCATCTCCGTCATGGAGCTAAAACGCGAGGCAAAGTCGATCAATGCATTGAGGTCCTCCGCGCGGGATTCCCAGTTGTCGAAATTAGCTTTCAGGTAGCCCTCATACCAACCCTCTACGGCAAACTGAATGGCATCTCCACAACGGCTGTCGTCACAGGCTTCCTGTATATCCTGCAGGGTGGTGGCCAGGCTATCCCAGTCTTCCCGGGCATCGGCCGGCACTTTGCTCATCACGGCCTGGGTGGTCATGGCCTCGGGAATGCTCTCACTGTGTTCCGGAGCCGCGTTAAAGAGGTCGATTTCCACAGCCTGCTGCGTGGAAACTTCGTTGTGCATCAGTTTCAGCAGCCGCTCTGCGGTTTTCGCTCCTACTTTGGGCAACAGGCAGGCCAAACGCTGCCAGGCCGGTGTGTTCATCGGGTTGATGACAAATTGTATGTGGGCAATGATGTCGCGGATATGTGCCTGTTCAAAAAACTTGACTCCACTGGTAATGACAAAGGGCAGACGGTGGCGACTCAACTCCAACTGTAACTCCATGGCATGATAGTGCGAGCGGTAAAGCACCGCTATATCGGAGTAGCTGTAGCCTTCGTCGAGTAACCCCTGAATGCGCTTGATAATAAAGTCGGCCTGATTGCGGGGCTCGAATACGGCCACCACATAGGGCTTCTCGCCCGGAGGATTGAAGGGCGTCAATTCTTTGGGGAACTTCACCACTCCCGGATCCGAGGCCAGAATGCTGTTGGCCAGATTGAGGATTTGGGGAGTGCTCCGGTAGTTGATGCCGATTTTGTAAATTTGCGCCTGCGGGTGCCGGTCAGTAAAACTGGCAATATTCTCGAAATTGGCCCCACGCCAAGTGTAGATGCACTGGGCATCGTCGCCCACCGCCATAATCTGGTGGTTGGCGGCCAGCAGATCAACAATCTTCGACTGCAGCATATTGGTGTCCTGATATTCGTCCACCAGCACATGGGCAAATTTGCGCTGCCACTGTGTGCGCACCTCGTCGTCCTTCTCCAGTACCTGCAGCCAGAGCCCGAGCAGGTCATCGTAGTCAATCAATTGGCTTTCCCGTTTCTTCTGTTCGTAGACCGAGGCAAAATCTTTAAAACGGGGCAGGTACCCTTCGTCCTCAGCCCAGGGATAGCGTTCCATCAAGGTGTCGTGGAAGCTGCCGCAGGTGTTGCGGGTATAGCTCAAGGCGCCCAGCAAAGGCTTTACCTTGGGCATATCCTTTTCCTTGAGGTAGTGTTTGTCCACCTCGTTCACCGCATCCTTGAAGAGGTTTTCCGAGTCTCCCTCGTCCATGATGCTGAAATTGTTTTCCAGGCCCACCACGCGGCCGTGCGTGCGCAGAAAACGGGCACCGATACTGTGGAAGGTGCCACTCCATTGCGGGCGCTCCAATTCCGGGCAGAGCTGCTCCACGCGGCCCGTCATTTCCTTGGCCGCTTTGTTGGTGAAAGTCAGTAGAAGGATTTTCCAGGGCGCTTCACGCAGCTCGTGCAGTAACCAGGCCACACGATAAGTCAGGGTACGGGTCTTCCCGGAACCGGCACCTGCCAGAACCAGGGCAGGCCCCGGTTCGGCAGATACAGCCGCGAACTGTTCCGGATTCAGCTCGCGTTCAAAGTCAATAGTTCCGTAAGGCACGTTCGTCGGGCAATCAGTTGCTCAGCAGGGAGCCGCCTTCGTTACCGTCGGCTTCGCCGCCCAGCAGGGTGCTGTCGCCACCTTCGGCTGCCTTGGCTTCATCGGCCTTTTTCTGCAGCTCATCAACTTCTTTTTGAGTCAGCATACGGTAGAGGTGGGTGTTTTCCGGAACGGTTACGTACTGATGATCTACGGTGTAACCGTAGGCATCAAACATCAGTTTGCGGTCTTCATTGAACTGCTTGACGAGGTCGTCCAATTCCTTTTTCAGACCTTCCTTAACGGTTTCGTCCTTGGAGGCCTGCATGCTCAACTGCATGGATTGAATAACTTGGTACTGGTTGCTCAGTGCCTGCACATTTTGTTCGTACTGAATGTTGTTGCCCATTCCCTGAATGGTGGAAACGTAAACACCGAGGCCATTGCCGATGCGCATCAGCTTAGGCGGTTGTTCCGGGTTTTGTGTTGCTTCAGCAGCCGGTGCAGCAGTGTCCTGGGCAAAAAGCGGCAGGGCAGACATGGACAAGGCAAGACATAGAGTTGTGATTACTTTTTTCATTCTGTATCTGTGTGTGAATTCGTTTATTTTGGGGGAACGGAGTTTATTTCAGCAGCACCAGGGCATCCCGGTGAATGATTTCCGTATGTTTGTGTTCAGGGTAAAGCTCACGGATTTCGTCGGTGCTTTTTCCGGCAATTTCCAAAATGGTTTCGGCATCAAAGTCTGTCAGGCCGCGGGCAAATACGGTTCCATCCTCGGAAGCCACTTCCACAATGGCGCCTTCGGCAAACGTGCCTTCGGTCCGCAGCACTCCTTTGGCCAGCAGGCTGCCACCGTCGCTGGAGAGTGCTTCCACCGCGCCGCCGTCCACGTAGATGCGGCCCAGTGCTTTTTCAAAAAAGGCGATCCAGCGTTTGCGGGCCTGCATATTCTCCTCGGTGGCCGGGAAAAACGTACCCAAGGCCACTCCGGCAAAAAGCTCATGCAGGATTTTAGGCTGCTTCCCGGAGCAGATGAACACCGCGCAACCGGAGCGTGTGGCTATTTCCGCCGCGGAAATCTTGGAGATCATGCCGCCCACTGCTGTGGGGCTGTCGGTTCCTTGGGCCATGCCGCGGATACGGTCGTCGATGTTTTCCACCACGCGGATGACTTCGCCGTTGCCCTTCAAATCCATCAACCCGGGGATGGTCGAAAGAATCACCAGCATGTCCGCCTGCACCAGGCTGCCCACCAGCGCACTCAGCGTATCGTTGTCGCCAAATTTGATTTCCTCCGCACTGACGGTATCGTTCTCGTTGATAATGGGCACCACGCCCAGAGAGAGCAGGCGTTCCAGCGTGTCGTGCACTGCCACATGCCTGCGGCGTCCGCGTACATCTTCCCGCGTCAGGAGAATCTGAGCCACCGTAATCTCGAAAGGGCTGAACTGCTCCTGCCAGGTCTGCATGAGGATGGTTTGCCCAATGGCCGCACAGGCCTGCAAGGTGGCTGTGTGCTTGGGCCGCTTTTTCAGGTCCAGCTTACCCATGCCCAGCCCGACTGCTCCGGAAGAGACAATCAATACCTCCAGCCCGCGGGCGCGCAGCTCCGCAACTTGTTGCGCCAGGGCCGCGATGCGCGGTTGATGGATACTCCCATCCTGATCCTTAAGCACTCCGGTGCCGAGTTTGATCACTACCCGCCGGGCTTTTTTCAGTAAAAATTGCATAGAGGTTCTTTCCGGAAACGCAAAATATGAACACTATAACCTACTTTTGCCAACATTCTTTTAGGCAAACACCGCAAACAGAAGTCTGTTTGCGGTGCTCAATGGTTCCGAAAAAAGAGTTTTTTCAGCTCATTTGCAACAGGTCCTGTTCCTTGCCCTTGAACAGCTTGTTGATCAGCTCAATGTGATCGTCCGTCAGTTTCTGCACATCCTTTTCGTAAGCCTTCAAATCGTCTTCCGAGATATCTCCGTCCTTCTGGCCTTTTTTCAGGGGATCCAGAGCCGCATGGCGGGCGTGGCGGATGCTTACACGGGCCTGCTCGGCCATGTTGTTGGCTACCTTTACCAGCTCCTTGCGGCGCTCACCGCTCAGTTCCGGCACGGGCACGCGCACCAGGGTTCCCTGAATGCTTGGGTTAAAGCCCAGATTGGCGGACTGAATTCCGCGCTCAATGTCCTTGAGCACATTTTTGTCCCAGGGGGTGATGACGATGCTGCGGGCGTCGGGAGTGGTTACCGCGGCAATGTCGCGAATGCGCATGTTGCTTCCGTAGGAGGAGACCATCACCTGAAGGTCTTCCACCATGCCGGGGGAAGCTTTGCCGGTGTGCAGGGTGCTCAAATCGTGTTCACAATGCTTTACGGCATTATCCATTAAATCCGAGGTTTCTAAAATAATACTGTCTGCGTCCATGGTTCTTGCGGGGTTGTTGGGTTCGGTTGCGTGGAAAGGGAATACGCTTAGGAGATCAGTTCGGCTTCGCTCTTGTCGTTGACCAGCGTTCCTATCTTCTCGCCGCATACGGCGCGGAAGATGTTTCCTTCTGTATTCATGTCAAATACGTAGATTGGCATTTTGTTGTCCAGGCACAGAGCGAAGGCGGTCGAGTCCATGATCTTCAGACGCTTTTTCAGGGCTTCGCGGAAAGTAAGTTCGTTATACTTGACGGCATCGGGGTATTTCACCGGGTCCTTGTCGTAGACACCGTCCACCTTGGTGGCCTTCATAATCACATCGGCCTCAATTTCACTGGCGCGCAGGGCAGCGGTGGTATCGGTGGAGAAGTAGGGGTTTCCTGTTCCGGCGGCAAAGATCACCACACGGTTCTTTTCCAGGTGGCGCACGGCCCGGCGTTGGATAAAAGGTTCGGCCACTTTTTCCATGGGAATGGCACTTTGCACGCGCACGGGCACCCCCATTTTTTCCAGGCAGTCCATCAGGGCCAACGCGTTGATCACTGTGGCCAGCATCCCCATCGTGTCTCCGGTGGTGCGGTTGACTCCGCGGTTGTCGGCTCCGGAAAGGCCGCGGAAGATGTTTCCTCCACCCACTACCAGACCGATCTGCACCCCAAGCTCATACACTCTTTTGACCTCTCTGCAGGTCTTTTCCAGCACTGTCGGGTCGATGACTTCACCGGAATGCGCTCCATTGAGTGCCTCTCCGCTGAGTTTTAGCACAATGCGTTTAAAAACGGGTTTGGATGTAGACGAATCTTCGCTCATATGGTCATCTTCTAATTAGAGGGTGCCGGTTGGAGAGTCAATAGCACAGCCGTTTCCTTGAGAAAATACTTTCTTTTAAGCCCGCTGCATTTTTTTAATCAAAAAAAGCATCTGAGGCTTGACGCAGCATAGCCTTTTCGCCAACTTTACGCCCTTCAAAGGCTCGTGGTGTAATTGGCAACACAGGTGGTTTTGGTCCATCTATTTCAGGTTCGAGTCCTGACGAGCCTGCCACTCATTTTTCGCACTCCGTTCAGCGGAGTTTTTTTTGTGCCTGTTTACTCCCGGTCCAACGCCTTCAGAACAATGCCCGGAGTCAGGATGGTGGGCAGTTCCTGAACCGGTTGATTCGGGCGGTAGAGCAGGTTTACGGGCACGGCGGCCTTGTTCATCTGCTGCAGGGCTTCCGTAATCAGCGGATCGCGGTTGGTCCAGTCTGCTTTCAACGCAATAATCTGTTCCTCGCGGAACCGCCGCAGCACTTCTTCCGAACCGAACACCGTTGCTTTATTGGTTTGGCAGGTCACACACCAGCGGGCCGTAAAATCCACCCAGACGGTATGCCCCTCAGCGGCCAGTTGTTTGGCCTTGCCCGGTGCCCAGTGTTCCCAGTGCACCTCATTGCTCCCTGTTCGCACGGCTGCTTGCGGTGTGCCGGAGTCTTCTGCCGCCGGCGTGTCTTCGGTTGCAGTTCCTTTGGCCTTGGGGAAGCCGTTGGCCAGTGCGGCAATGGCCAATATGGCGGCCGTTGCAATGGCTATGATTCGTGTTTTTCGCGGTTTTCCGAATGCGGCCCAGCGGCCGTAAATCCATGCGCTCATGGCCAACCCGATCAATGCCAGAAATACGTTCAGCAGCGCATAGGTGCCATAGAGGTGTTCCGCGCTGATCTGTGCCGCCAGCACCCAGATCAGGTAAGCTACCGTTGCGTAGAGGAGAAAGGCCATGCCTTGCTTAAAACTCTCCATCCAGGCTCCCGGGCGGGGCAGCTTGCCCAGTAGGGCAGGGTAGAAGCTGAGTAACAGGTAGGGGCTGGAAAGCCCCAATGCTACGCAGGTAAAAATCAGCAGCATGGCGGCGGGCGGTTGCGTCATGGCATATCCCAGGGCTGTGCCCAAAAAAGGAGCGCTGCATGGAGTGGCCACCACGGTGGCCAGCACTCCGCTGAAAAAAGATCCGCTGTAGCCCTTCTTTTGCTGGAGTTTGCCCCCAACGCCCACGGCGGATTGCCCGATCTCAAACAGCCCGCTCATATTCAGCCCGAAAAGCAGGATAAACGCAGCCATCAGATAGGTGGTTCCCGGGTATTGCAGTTGGAAGCCCCAGCCGAGCTTTTGCCCCGCGGCTTTCAAACCAATCAGGATGCTGACCAGCACCCAAAAGGAGATCAGTACCCCCAGGGCAAAGACCAGCCCGTGTCGCTTAATCTTGCCGCGGTCTTCGCCCGCCTGGCTGACAAAGCTCATCACCTTGATTCCCAGCACCGGAAACACGCAGGGCATCAAGTTCAAAATCATTCCGCCCAGCAAGGCCCAGCCCAGCATCGGCAGCAGTTCCCGCAACGGGAAGGCCCGCGCCGGAGTTTCCGAGCTCAAATCAATGAGCAGGCCGGGTTGCGAGCCATCAGCATTCCAGCCCTTCTCCGCGCGCAGCACCCCGCGCAGGGAGGTTCCCGTTTCCAGCCCCTCCACGGTGTGCAGCAGCAGCTCGATGCTGCCGTCGGCCAGCGTGTTCTGCTCCTGTGCTGCTTCGGGGGCAATGCTCCCGTCTTCGCTGAAAAAGTAAAGGGTTCCAGGGTGGGGTGGAGTGCCCTCCGGTACCACTCGCAAACGCCACCGGTTGCCCTCCTTCAGTCCGTGGGCCTGCCAGTGGGCATTGTCTGCCGGTTGCGCGTTGTAGCCGCCTTGCAGCTCTGTTTTCTCCGGTGAGGCTTTGGCTGTCTTGCCAACGTGAATGTCCCGGCTCAGCTCAACCTCTCCCGAAGGAATACAGGCATCCTTGCACATCAGCCAGTCGGCCGTAACGTTCAGCGTATAATCTCCCTCCACCGCATCTTCCGGCACATAAAAAGTAAAGAGCAGCAGGCTTTGCCCGGTAAGCACGTAATCCACGGAATACTCGGTGGCATAACGCTCCGGGGTGGGCCACTCCTGCGCTTCCGCGCGCCAGCCCTCCGGCAGATGCCACTGCAGATTTATCGGGTATCCCGTTTCCGACTGCTTCCAGTAGGTGTGCCAGTCTGCATCGTGTTCCAGCACAATGGCTCCTTCAAACACCTGCCCCGGAATCACACTCTCGTGGTCGGCTATCAGGCGGGCACTGACATGGCCTGCTTTTACAGCTGCCGCTTGGGCAGGGCTGCAGAAAAGGCATAGCAGGAGAAATAACGGAAAAAAACGCTGCAACATGAGTCTTGGGAACAGGTGGTTGAAATAAACGTTCCCTAATTTCTAACCGATTTCCCCGGAATGTCCACTCATGCTTACGAATTCCAGTGCGAAGCCTTGACCATATCCAGCTCATGCTGGGTCAGTCGCAGCTCCTCGTTGGTTTTGTCCAAACGTCGGGCCAGCACCTCGCAAAGAAAGCGGTAAAGCATGGTGTAGCCCACTGCCTGCTCTCCCGCTTCGATTTTTTGGCTGTTTCCTGCATCCATGGCCAGGCAAATCGTTTCCCGAATGGCGGTGGCTCCGTTCGTTTTCAAGCCGGTGTCCAGCAGGGCTGTTTCCCCGAACACCTCTCCCGGTTTGTCCAGGTCGGCAATCTCGGCATCTCCCTGTGTGATGGATACCCGCCCCGAAATCAACAGGTAGAACCACTTGTCCTTGCGACCTTGCTCGATAATGGTTTCTCCCGCATCATACTTGCGGATACGGCTTACTGATAGAATCCCGTTGAGAAAATCTGGCTGCATCTGGCGCAGAAAAGGAATTTTCTGCAACCGTTCCACTGTCGCGGCCTTGTCTTGGAGAAATGAAGATTCTTTCATGTAAAGTAGGGGTTCCCTGAGTCCTTAAGTATATAATCGCTTCTCGATCAAGGTGCAACCCTCAAAAATAAATTGCATACACTCAACCACACATATCGACAGAAATCACCTCTACTTGAGACTGGCAAGCCTCTGGCGACCTTTTTCTGCGCCCCAAGCAGGTTGGAATTTTGTAAAACATAATCAACAGAATTTGGAGAGGTTAATGAATTTTAATAACCTGCGGAGATATTGTTAGGTGATTATATAGATCAGATTGCTGAGATTTTTTGATACAGAACAACTAAATGTTCTCTAGTCATGTCCAATATTGGTTCATACATAAATGAATTCAAGTGAATGTTTGAACTAACGATCATACTTACTTGTTCAAATAGACTAATATTTGGATCGCTTGCGTTTAGTGTTTTGTAGGTAGATATGAGTCTTTGATATTGATTAGAATCGTTGCACCAATAATCAGGTGTTTCATTAATGTCTCGAATTTTTTCTAATAGTTTCTGTTCCGCCTTAATCCGTATCGCAATAGATAGTGAAACTTTATCATTTAGAGTTAACCCTTCAATGGTTGTTGAATCTATTATCTCTTCTGCTGTATTGAAAAGGATAGAAATGTACGAATCCTCTGTGTCACAAATTTCGGTTTTTTGAAAAACATTATTAAATATATTTATGTATTCACCTACTGTTCTTGATTCAGTGTTTTGTTTCCAATGTAAGTAGTCGGTTAGTGTTAGGTAATCGTTATCAGATTCTCCTTTTGTGTACTCGATGATGTTTCTTGTAAAAGGAATTGTTGTTATTAGTGTCTGGTGGTCTCGGTTTATATTATTTTTCAAATCTCCTATAAATATATTTTTTATTCCATATGCCTTTTTTAGCGATATTTTGTTTTCAGATTTGTTGGCCATTAGGCAATTATTGTATGGAACAATGGAGCCTTGTATTGTTCTGAGGAAATCAAAATTGTGTGTAAGTATAATTTGTGAGAAGAAATTTACCTCATTTAAATCTGCTAGATATTGGATTATTGCGTATTTGTTTTTATAGTCAAAAGAATCTGCTATGTCGTCTATTATGAATAAAGTATCTTTACTTTCCTTTTTTCGGGCTTCTACATCGAATATAAAATTTAGTATATGTAATACTCGTCTCTCTCCTTGGCTAAGTGTTTTTATTTCAGATCGTTGCCATTCCCTAGAGTCCTCCCCATCCTTAAATGTGTATATGAGCTTTGCTGGAGATCTGCCTAGGTGAGCGTCTGTAGGATTACTTACAGATAATTGGAAAGGCATATCAATGAATCTGTCATTAAATAGTTTTATTGCATTATCCCATTCGCTTGATAAACGACTACCTTTTATTTCGATGTCATTAATTTCAGTCTCACTTTCTCTGTAATCGTTAGTGTATTGTATGGCTGAGCTCTCTTTTTGTAAATAGTATGCCCAGATCACTTTTTTGAATTCCAATATTTTTGATGGATGAATTGCTTGAATGAAGTAGTCTAATTCACTGTTGCTTAATTTTTCTATTAAAAGCGTTAGTTCTTGAGATTCCTTTTTGTTTGATAATTTGCTTTTTAATTCAGACAGATTTTTATCTGTGTCAATAAGTGAGTTAACTTTGTCTATTCTTGTTTTGAATTCAATTTCTGTAATAGATGATTGATCACCGTTAATATGAACTTTGTGGCCACATTGAAAATATCCTTTTTTTTGCAATTCAGATAATGAATCATTTGCGCTTGATGGATTGAAAATACCGCGTTGATATAATCCGCCAGATTCCTCGAACAATTTGATATAATAATCACTGTATTCTTTAGCATTTCTTATGAATATTTCTGAATTAATGATATCTAAATTGATCTTGTTGAATATTATTGAATATTTGAATTTGCTTAAATCTATGTTTGGGATTTTTGTGTTTAAAGCATTTTCAATACAAAGATTAAATTGACTGTTCTTGAAATCATTTAGAATTTGATTTTCTATATCACTCTTTTTGAGACCAGTTTTTTTGTTTAAATTGATTATCAATCGTTTTTTTAGCTTATCAAGGTTCAGGATTAGGTTATCGTATCTTTTTTTGTCATTTGTATCTACTAGAATATTGCTAACTGAATTAGAGTCTTCATTTTTATCATCTTCTGATCTAAAAACATAGATGCTCTCAGGATCGATATCGTTACCATTGAAAGAGATTTCACATGTTGACTGTCTCTTATATCGTTCGTCTCTTGGCGTTTCTCTTTTTGCTACATTCTCAAAGGTTTGAGCAAATGAGCTTTTCATAAACCCATTTGGCGCATAAATTGCAAAAGCAGTTTGATTTGATCTCGTTGTGAAATCAAATTCGTGCTCCATTTCTGATATGCCATAGCAGTTCTTGAAATTGATCTTTAAAATTCTCATATCACAAATATGATGAAAGTATGTTATAATTCCAGGGTTTTTTTTTGAAATTCTATTAATGGAGACCTGTGCTTCGATCGTCTGGGTATAATCGTTTTTTTTTTTTTTGATTTTCTGATGATATTGGTTTTGCTAAGGCTTGATTCTTCCCCTCATCCCTGTTCCGAACCTTCTGCGACCTTCTTTAAACACCTGACAATCCGTGTAATTGCGCATTGAAAAGCGAGCATTCCTTGTCATAATGCGGCCTTATCTACTTTGGATCCCTCTGACTCATGAATGCAATTTCCCGGCTAACGGCTTTACTCCTTCTCTGTGTCCTTTTGATTTCCCCGGTTGCCGCTGATCAGCCCGCGGCTTCGCTGCAGACACGTGAGCAATCCGCGGAAGCTGCTTACCGGGAGGGCGATTATAGTAAAGCGTTCGAAATTTATCTGGCCCTTCAGGGGGAAAAAGCCTCCCTTTCCACCGGTGAACAATCCCGTATTGCCTGCCGCCTGGCCGACTGCCTTTGGCGTTCCGGTGTGAGTTCCGGAGATGTGTTGAAAAAGGAGCAGGGCCTGCAAGGGTTGCAGCAGCTGGAGGTTCAGCTTGCCGAGGACCGCCACCGCAGTGAACTGTGGGTTCAAGTGGAAGAATCGCTCGCCGAATACTACATCCTCGCCGAGGCCATTCCCGAGGAAAAGTCTGCCTGGGACCACTGGCAGCAGGCGCTGGGATATTGGGAAACTTCGCAGGACATCGCCGAAGCCCGCACCGCCTACATGGGCATCGTCCGGCGGGCTGTCAGTCTCTTACAGCAACGCTTCGGAGAGGAAAGTTCCATTTTTATCCCGCAGCAGATTCTCCTCAACGTGCTGCAGATTGCCGACAACGATACCGACCGTGCTATGGCCCATTTTTATCTGGCTGAGCAGCAGCGTGGGGAGAGCACTGTAGCATCCCGCCTGCAGGAGTTGGAAGGTCACTTTCTGGCTGCTATCGAAGGGGGTAGGGGCGCATCCTGGTTCAACCGGGCACTCTTTCTCTATGCCGAGTGGCTCGAGCGCAGCGGCAGCAGCTACTACAACACCAACGGAGAGTTTCTTGTTGAGCCCGATTACGAAAAAGCGCTGGATGTTTACCGGCGCCTTTGTGCCTTGCCGGGGATTGAACAGTCTCCTTATTATGCCCGCGCCGCAGCCGCCATCGATCGTATTGAGCGCCCCCGACTGGAAGTGCGTGTGGACCACGCCTATCACCCGGAAACGGAAATGGAGTGCTCTCTGATCTGGCGTAATATGGATGCTGTGAACGTGGCCATTTATCCGGTATCCATCGTCGAGAATATGATGGTCGGGGAAACGGGTGGCTTTGTTCTTCCCGAACAGCCTGAATCCGTGGCTCCCATCCGCAGTATTTCGCTGCAATCCGAAGCGGAAAAACCGCACTACCGCGTGCAGCGCACCCTCAAGTTGGGGCAGGATCTTCCTTCCGGAGCCTACTTCGTTCAGGCCACCGGCGGTGGCATTACTGCTTCCGGGGTGCTTCTTGTCAGCAATACCGCGGTTTTGTTGAAAACCGCACCGGGGGAAGTGCTGGCCTATGTCTGCAACGCTTCCGGTGGAGAGCCCGTGCCCGATGCCGATGTGTTGGTGTGGATGCAGAATATTGTTTTTCAGGATGGCAATAGAATTGCCCATGTTTATGGCCTGAGCGGGCGCACCGATGCCTCCGGGGTGGCCCACATACGCTTTGCCCGCACGGAAAAACAGCTCGATGAGCAGTTCTTCTGGGTGGGTGCCGTTAAAGGTGCTGAGCAGGCCTACGCCACCGCTTATGAGTCTTCCGCCGGTGCCTTGCGCAGCCGCCTGCGCTGGACGGGGGTGGCCTTTTCCGATCAGGATATCTACGCTCCCGGTGGTGCCATCCGCTGGAAGGCGCTGCTGCGTCATAAATCGGATCTGGGTTATGAAATCCCCCCGCAAACCGATGTCACCTATGCGCTCGTGGATCAGGCAGGACAACGTGTTCTCGAGGGGGTAGCCCGCACGTCCGACTACGGCACCGTGCAGGGGACCTTTAATTTGCCGGCCTCTTTGCCTGTTGGCACCTATTTTCTTGAAGTGGCACCAGGGAATGATTCCGATTCATGGTTTAAAATGACCTCTTTTCAGGTGCGCAATTATGCCGCTACCGAATACAATTTGCAGCTTGATCTGAATACAGGAGCGCACCGGGGAGGCATTGTGGCATCCGGCGATGCCGTCCATGCTAATCTTTCCGTCACCGGCCGCAGTGGAAACAGCGTGGCCAATGCTGAAGTGCGCGTAGTTGTTTATGAACAACCCTTCGATGCCTCCCTCATGAGTGCTTCCGCAATGCTCCCCGACGAGGGGGCTGTGGTGCAGCAGCAGGTGCTGGTGACCGATTCCCGGGGAATGGCCGATTTCTCCTTTACGGTTCCGCACCACGACGATGTGGACTATCTCTACGGGGTGCAGGCTTTTGTCCGCGATGCCTCCGGCAACGAGACCATCGCCCGCGATCGAATCATTGCCGCCCGTCAGGGGTATTACGTCGCTTTGCTCCCCGGCAGCCTGCTCAATTCTGCCGACAACCCGATGAACGTTCGCGTGCATACTTGGAATGCCTCCTCCGACGGGTGCGCTGCCAAGGGCTCCCTCAGACTCACCCGCCAGCGCTGGCGCGAGATTTGGGTCGACCGCAGCGGGCGCGAAATCAGCGGCGAGGAGATGCGCCGCCTGGAAGAAAACTCCGACCGCTGGTTTTCCTTTGGGCCCTCTCCTTCCGATTATCGCCTGGAGGAGGAAGGCTATATCAATGAGGAGGTTCAGCGCGTGCGCCTGACGACCGACAAGGATGGCAAAGTGGAACACTCTTTTGATCCGCTGGAACCGGGCTACTACGTGCTCAGCTGGTTCGGGCGCGATAACGAAGGGCGCCCGGTGCGGTCTTCCTCTGCATTCTGGGTTTCCCGCAGTGATACCACCTCCATGGGATACCGCCCGGAGGGCATTCAATTGGTGCTCGATCCCTCCGGTGTCAACGCCGGAGAACCGCTCCCTCTTCTGGTGGCGACTGAAGTCAAGGACCGCTGGGTGCTCCTGACCACCGGTGCGGAACGCCTGCAGAGCTGGCAAGTGTTTAAGATGCCCGGAACGGCTGCTTATCTACCGTTGGATTTGGAGGCTTCTGCTGTCCCCAATACCTATGTCGAAGCTTCCTTTATCTCTGAAGATGCGCTCTTTTCCGACCGCAAAATGGTGCCGGTGGCTCTGCCTCAAAAAGCCCTTTCGGTGCAGGTGGAAACCGATGCCCTCGGCTATGAGCCCGGGGAAGAGGCAACGTTTACTTTTACGGTTACCGATGAGGAAGGCCAGCCTCTCCCGAATACCGAACTGGCCTTCTCTCTGACCGATGCCGGAAACCTTCAGGGAGCTTCGCTGGGGATGCTTTCCGACTTTTCCCGTTTCGCAGCGATGCTTCCGTATGCCGTCAGCGAAACCGCATCACTCAATCTTCTGCCTTTCTACAAGCCGTTGCAGAAAGAGGATGAGGACCATTTTGCCATACTTTCCTCTGAAGCCGTTCAACCGGTTTCCGAGGGCCATTCTCTAATCGAAGCCAGCCGTTCCGGATTGACGGGAAAAGACAGCGATTCTTTGGGGGGCCTTGGGGCTGTCTACTGGAACCCTCAACTGAAGACCGATGCTCAGGGCAAGGCCACTGTAACATTGACGCTGCCCAAATCCATTGCCCTCTGGCAAGCCCGTGTGCAGGCTGTTTCCGGCGATTCGCGCATCGGCGTAGGCTATCGCAACCTAAACACTCGCTTGCCCTTGACAGCTCACCTGCAGATACCGGCCACGCTGGTGCAGGGAGATGAGACGGTGGCCACCGTCTCACTCGGCAATAACACTCTGGAATCTCTTTTAGTGGATACTGTGTTTAGTCACGGTGCTTTGCTTGTCCCCATTCAGTCCAAAACTACCGGCTTGCAGGTGCAAATGCCACCCAAGAGCAACAGGAATCTACTGCTGCAGTTACAGAGTGCTCAGCAGAGTGGTGGCGGAAGTCTGGAGGTGGTTGCCACGGGCGATACCTATGTGGATACCTCCGAAGCCGCTTTTCACATTGTTCCGCGTGGCAATTGGGTTTCCCTCAATGAATTTGGCCGCACCTTCGACAGCGGAAAGATCTTTACCTGGGAGCAATCCGATGCCCTGCAGGATACCTCTGTTGCCCTTTCCCTTTCCCCGGGTTTGGCGCCCTTGATCCTGAACACCACCGTTTCCCGTATGGCAGACGAACCTGTTTCCACAGAGGCACACCTCGGTACTGCTCTGGTTATGGTCAACGCCGCGCTTCGCCTGACAGAATCCAACTATGCCACCGATGCGGTTCTGAAAAAACTCTTCCCGGGAGAAATGGGCGGTGTTGACGCCCTGACCGGACGTTTCGATTCTGTGCTGGCGACCCATTCTGTGGCGCTTGCTACCAATCAAAATGCCGATGGTGGTTGGAGCTGGGCCATGAATGCTTCCGGCGAAACGGAGAATGCCCTCACTGCCTATATTCTTTGGGGGCTTACGCTCCTGCGCGAATCCGGCGTTGCTGTGGATGAAAATATGCTGCGCAAGGCTCGCTATTACCTAACCCGGGCCCTCATTGAGCAGGAGCTGACAGTGGATAC
Source organism: Opitutales bacterium (assembly GCA_016932335.1). Taxonomy (GTDB): domain Bacteria; phylum Verrucomicrobiota; class Verrucomicrobiia; order Opitutales; family Oceanipulchritudinaceae; genus JAFGCZ01. Next base: position 89,794 of record JAFGCZ010000003.1, read on the forward strand.
CGAGGCCGCTATTCTTCGGGCTCTCTCTATGCAAAACAGGCGGGAGCTGGACAACCGGCCCTCCCGTGTGGAAGCCCGCGCCATCATCAACCTGCTCCGGCGCCAGGATGAACTGGACCCCATTGGCATTTCCATGTTGGCGTTGGCTGCCCGTGATTATGGCTTGAGCGATGAGGCTCTGCAAATGCTCCGCCTGCTCGAAGTTGCTGCGCTTCGCAACGAAGATGGTACCGTCAGTTGGCCTGCGGCTCAAAATGGTTTTTGGAAGGGCAATGCAGTTGAATCCACGGTATGGGCGGTTAATGCGCTGATTTCTGTCGACTCTGGAAACGCCCTGATCGAGCCCGCAATTAACTATATTTTGTCGCAGCAGCAAAGCCACAGTGGGTGGGGCAGTGGCCGCTGCAATGTGTTGGTCGCTCGCACGCTTGCCGATTACATCGAGCTTAACGGCGATGCCACAGCAAACCTTTCCTGGCGGGTTTTTCTGAACGATAATCCGCTGATGGATTTGGAACTGAACCGTTCCAACCTCCTCAGCCGCGGTTCCGATGTTTACCTCCCGCAGAATTTGCTCCGTAGCGGCAAGAATACCCTTCGGGTAGTGCGCAAGGCTGGGCAAAGTGCAGCGTGGTTCTACGCATTCTCTTTCCGCGGGAGTGCTCCGACACCCATTGCCGCTGCTTCAGATGATTCATTTTCCATTGAGCGCACGTGTTACCGCCTGCATCAGGTGCCGACGCTCTTGCGCGGCTATGTGGCCCGTATGGAACCCCTCGATATGCATGCTCCGGTAGAAATGGGAGATCAGATCGAAGTTGTTCTGAGAATCCGCGTCGATCGCCCGGTGGATTATTTGACTTTGCAGGAAACTTTCCCTGCAGGATTTGAACCCATCCGTATCCGCGATGGCGTTTCCCTCAAACTGCGCCGCCTGAAACAGACTCCGACTGCTGTTTCCTATACTCCGGGGGCTGATATTGCCGAATGGCTCGAGGACGAAACCCGCTTTGAGGAAGCATCCCTTCCGCTCAGTGTGCAGCTCAACGGGCTTGTCTGCCGCGCTCCTGTCAAGGCATTGGAGCCGGGTATTTGGGAACTCAGCTACCGCCTGCGTGCGGAAACTCCGGGAGTCTACCATTTCCTTCCGGCCATCCTCTCAGGCGTTTATTCAGGCAGTAAAGCCTGCACAGAAGAGTTTTATCCACTCTCAGTTCAGCTCCCGCAGGAATAGTCGCATGGGAGCAACGCGTTGCTCTCTGCGTTAAATTCGTACACAACGAATCCCCGAAAAAACAAGCATTTTCAGCTTGTCTCAATGGGGATGCGGCGAAAAGTAAACTAAGGAAGCGATCGCTTAGCGATTTTCGTAACGAGCACGAAGCATAGCGGCAAATGCAGCTACCTTCTTCTCGCGACGTTTTACTTCGCAGGGCTTTTCGAAGTAACGCTTTGCGCGTACGTCGCGGATTACACCCTCACGGTCGAGCTTCTTTTTCAGGCGACGGAGGGCACGCTCCATCGGTTCGCCTTTGCGGATTTTGACTTCTACTGGCATGGTTAGATTTTTGGAAAAGCGCTTATAAAGGCAACCGAACCGCATCCCGTCAAGTGCTTTTTCTTGCAAAACGAAAAAACAGTGAATTGACTTGAGAATACCTTCTTGAGCTTTTTCCAAAAATTTGCATACTGGAAACTCGCTCTCCCGTATCCGGCTGCGGAAGAATCCTCTTCTTCCGCTAACGGTTCCTCCCCTCGATGTTTCTTTTTTTTCCTCAATTAATTACTTTCCGTTACTGGCCGTTGTTTGCCGGGAACTGCCTGATACAGTTTTGGAAACGGGTTTTGCCCGCTTTGTGACAAAACCTCAGGTGCAGGTATTTAAGGTTATCTCATGAATGATTCTTTGGTTCGTATGCTTTACGATTTTCTGGTGCAGGTTTCGGTGGCTCTGGCCCTTTGGGTGCTTCTGGAGCTTTGTTACCTGCAGCTGCAGCTTTCCTCTTTGCTGCAGCAATGGGTCAGTGCGCTCTGGGCCTTGCTTGGGCTGCTCATGATCCTGCGCGGTTTTCTCTATCGCCGCCGCTTGCGCCGGCGTCTGCATACCGAAACGTCGCCCATCCACAATTATAAACTCCCGGTTTACCTCACACGCTCCGTGTCAAAGTCATATGGCTGCGGGAACCGGTGCCATATTTACGGTAGCTGTCTGTTTATGGCGGCTGTTTTCTCTTTTAATCTGGCGCATTGTCAGGATTGTCCGCTTTTGCTTGCGGTTTGCTTTAAGGTCATCCTTGTTGGAGTGCTTTTTCTGGCGGTGCAGTGGTGCAAGCTCATGCTGGAGAGTTGATGAGCAGTCCTGCTTGCTTTGTTGGCAATTATTCCTTATAAAATATCTAATAGTAAGTTAACACCCTCTACCTTTGTAAGACTATGAGCGTTCCTATGTTTGCTGATTCATCTCTGATAGATCCCGACCAATTCGATATGCTGGTAGAAGCCGGTGATTCTGAGGCTGCGGAAATGCTCACTGAGTTGCTCGATCTCTTTACCGAGGAGTCTGGAGGCAATGTCGGTGAGCTTTTGGAAAAACTGCAGACCGGAGATGAGGCCCGCTGTATTCGTCTGGCCCATGCGCTGGCCGGTGCTGCCGGAAATCTCGGTTTGATGCGCCTTTCCGTTGCGGCTCGTTATCTGGAGAATAACTTTAATTCACATTCGACCGAAGAGCTACTTGCTCTGGGACAACGTATTCAGGCGCTCTACAATGAGTCTATCGCCGAATACCGCTCCAAAATTGCCGCATTATAAGGTATCATTACGTGGCAGGGGCTCATCACAAGAAAACGGGCAAATTGGCCGTTCAGGCCAAGCAGTTGCACCGCGAACTGGCTGCTTTTTGCGCATTCGGGCAGGAGACGGCCTCCGGCTTCTGCGCACCCGAGGGGTCTGATTCCATGGTACCCGTTTATGCCAACGAGTTTTGGACCTCGAAACAGCGGGCCGGGCACAGCCTGCACGAGATTTCCTACCGCGCCTGTTTTAAACCGCAACTGCCGCACTTTTTTATCGAGCGTCTCACGCAGCCCGGCGATTGTGTTTACGATCCCTTCATGGGGCGGGGCACTACGCTGTTGGAGGCAGCCCTCATGGGGCGTCGCTCAGTTGGGTGCGATATCAACCCGTTGGGGGCTATTCTCGTGGCTCCTCGCCTGAATCCGCCTGACCTCGAGGATGTTCGCGATCGCCTGGCCAACTTCGATTGGGCTGCCGGCGCCGCGCTTCCTGTAGACAAAGATCTTCTGGCCTTTTTTCATCCGGAAACCCTCCGCGAGCTCACTTTTCTCCGTGATTATTTCATACGACGTGAGGCCGACGGCAGGATCGATGCCGTGGACCGTTGGATTCGGATGGTGGCCGTTAACCGCCTTACCGGGCATTCCAAAGGCTTCTTCTCTGTTTATACACTGCCCCCAAATCAGTCTGTTTCGGTGGAGTCGCAACGCCGTATTAACGAAAAACGCGCTCAGGAGCCGGAACGCCGCAACGTTGGCGAACTGATTTTTCGCAAAAGCAAGGCCCTCCTCAAGAGCCTGCTCGACGAATCCCTTCCGCCTATGGAGCAGGCCCGTTTGCTTACGGCAGATGCCCGCCAGACAGCGGAGCTTGCCGATGGCTCGGTGGATTTGGTGGTAACCTCTCCTCCCTTTCTCAATGTAGTCGACTATGCCCAGGATAACTGGATGCGCGGCTGGTTTTGCGGCTTCGACACCGCCGCCCTCAATATCAGTGTTACGCCGAAAATCCCCGTCTGGTCCCAGTTTATCTGCGATACTTTCCGCGAGCTTTCCCGCGTGCTCAAGCCCGATGGCTGGATTGCCTTTGAGGTAGGAGAAGTGGACAAGGGAACCGTCAAGCTGGAGGAACACGTAATCCCTGCGGCGCAGGCGGCCGGCCTCTGTGCCGAGCTGGTTCTGATCAATGAACAGGGCTTTACCAAAACCGCCAACTGTTGGGGAATAGACAACAACCGAAAGGGCACCAACAGCAACCGTGTGGTTCTCCTTCACCACGGTTAAAACGTTGAGTCTGCCGTTTTTGCTTTTCCCGCCCCATGGATCTTGCCTATGCTCTGTGCTATGGAGACGCTTTTACTTTGGGATATCGACGGAACTTTGCTGCGCGGCAATGGTATTGGCACGATTGCCTTCAACCGGGCTACAAAAGAGCTTTTCCAGTGTGAAATTGACTGGAGCGGCATCTCCTTTGCCGGTTCTACCGATGGTATTATTGTGCAGCAGATTCTGGAGCGTTGTGGTGTGGCCGATACCCCTGAGCACCAATACCGCCTGGAGATGTATTACACCCACTATTTCGCCTCACTGGTTACAGACCATAATTTTACCGTATTTTCCGGAGTGCACGAGGTGCTCAACCGGGCGGGGCATGATTCACGCTACTTTCAGGCACTGCTGACCGGTAATTTTGAGGCAGCCGCTTGGATGAAGGTTTGCCGCAACGGGATGGGAGGCTTTTTCTCCTGCGGGGCCTTTGGAGGCGAAACCCGCGACCGTTCCGATATTGCCCGCAGGGCCGTGGAGCGCGTGGCTCAGCGCACCGGCGTGCGCTTCCCCGCAGAGAAAACCATTGTCATCGGCGATACCATCCACGATGTACGCTGCGGTAAGGCCATCAATGCCCATACCCTCTGTGTCACTACAGGGCAGTTTTCCCGCGAAGAACTGGAGGCCTCAGGCGCCGATATGGTTATAGAAGATTTATCCGATGCCGACCGCTTCTTTGAGGCAGTCGAATCCCTTGTTGGCGTTTAATCGTCTTCGTCGGGCGTTTTTATCTCGAAGCCGTGCATGTGCTCGGATTCACCTGGGGTGGTAAATACCTTGTAGATACACCAGCCCAATAACAGGCTGACTACACCTATAGATACACTCATAATTAAATAGCCGCCGGGAGTCATCTGTGTTTTTGCTCTTCTTTTCCAATTCTCTGAAATAGATACGAACCGTTGATGGTGATGAAAATAAAGCCCATCACCAGCAGCATCATCACAACGGAAAAGACTGCCACCTTGTTCGGTTCTATGAACAGTTCGCGCACATAACTGCTGTAGCCGTGTTCGCCGACAACGCCCAGCACATCCGTCAAGAGCCAACAGCTAAAGATGCTTAAGAGGAAGGTTGGGCTGATGTATTTGATGATGAATCCGAATATCTTTGGCAGGCGAATACTCGAGCCCTTTTGTGCTTCCTCTATGCCTTTTTCCACCCCGAAAAACCATCCGAAGCAGATGATCTCCATCATGGAGAACACGTAAATCATGAACGTTCCGGCCCAGAAATCCATTGTGTCCAATGCTTTCAGGTCACCACTGAAATAGCAGACAAAAAGGGCTCCGATCCCGGTGATGAATCCCAGGATGGCCACGCTCTGACGACGATTGATAAAGAATGCCTCCTCCATAAAGGCTATCCCCGGTTGCAGCAGAGAGAGCGAACTGGTGATAGCGGCCAGGAACAGGAGAAAGAAAAAGAGTGCCCCAAACACGTGCCCGTAGGCCATGTTGGAGAAAACCATTGGCAGGGCATTAAAACCCAGCCCAAAGGTGCCCATGCCGGCCACACCGCTCACTCCCATGAAGGCGACCGCTGCCGGAAGCGTCATCAAGCCTCCAAGGCCCACTTCGCAGAATTCATTGGCGGCAGCAGCGGAAAGTCCGCTCAACACAATGTCATCGTTGGATTTCAGGTAACTGGCATAGGTCAAAATAGTTCCGTAACCTACTGAGAGAGAAAAGAAAATCTGCCCGGCGGCTCTGAGCCACAGCGAGGGGCGTTTTAACTGGCTGAGTATTCCCTGCTCTACCAGGCGCAGCGTGGGGTTACCCTCCAGTTCTGCTTTTTTGGCCTCAATAAATTCTTTACCTACAATGTCGGAGTGGGAGATAGTCAGCCACTGACCGTCGGCCTGTTGTTCCTGGATCACAAATTTACTTGGATTCCACATGAAACCCAGCCCGTTGGAAACGCTCCGCTCCGGCATCTCCGGATTGGGCACTCCCAGCGTCAGCACACGCACCAGAATGATCACTGCCAGCAGTAGTAAGGTGGGCATCGCGTAGGTGCAAAACAGTTCAATTCCCTTGGAGACCCCGCGGGAAATCAGCGAGAAATTGAGCACAAAGGAAATCAGCAAAAACAAGCCTATGTGATCAATGCTTAAACTGAATCCTGCGCCGTCTGCTCCGATTCCCACAAACTTCTGCCAGAATGCGCCGGCTTCTGCCGCTGTGGCAAAATTTAACGTTCCCTTAAGAAAGTGTAGAGAGTAACCCAGGCACCAGGCTTCGATGTTTACGTAATACATGTAAATGATCACCGGCATGGCGATTCCAAACATCCCCAAATACTTGGCTCTGGGGCTTTTCAGGAGCACGCTGAAGATGGCCGGGCAGGAATTAAAGCCTTTGCTGCCCCCGTGACGTCCAAGCGTCCATTCCACCCAGCAGGCAGGTAGACCAAGAATAAGAAAAGAGATGAAATAGGCCAGCATGAAGGCTCCGCCTCCGAATTCTGCTGCCTGACTTGGGAAACGCAAAAAGTTGCCCAAACCAACTGCGCTGCCGGCTACCGCCAGGATTACTCCAAAACGGCTGTTCCAGCTCTCTTTTTTCTGTTCTACCTCCATGATCGCGAGACACCTTAGGTAACCTCTGGTGCTCTTTCCAGCATAAAGTGAAGCACTTACAGGACTTAGATGATAATAACCAAAGGAATGCCGTTACTAACTTCAGACTGTTTTGCAGGTCATCTCTATGTCTGTACACTCAAAACCGCTTTACAAGGAAAGCGGTTTGATGAGTAAAGATGGTGCCCAGGGGGGGACTTGAACCCCCACGCCTCGCGGCACATGAACCTGAATCATGCGTGTCTGCCAATTTCACCACCTGGGCATCGCTGTGTGCGGTAAAGCCGAAGAACATGCGTACCGAGCTACCCGCTGTCAACGCCAATTTGTCGCTCCAACAGACTTTTTTTATCTTTCAGTTTTGTTCTAGAGGAACTTACTTATGTCGGGCAGGCGCTTAATCCTGTACCCCGATTCCAGACGCTCGAAATAGGGGTCAACTTGGCCCTCATCGTTATCGTCTTCATCGGAGCTAGCCTCAATTTCTACCTCGTATTCAGTATCCGCCATGCTCGGGTCGAGGTCATCGAATGCCAGGCTCATGCGGCGGGCCTCCGGATAGAGCAGCTCTGCCGCATTGCGCACGCGCCCTTTCTTGACCAGCTCAAACAGGCAGGGGAAGCATTCCTTGGCATAGTGGTCTTCAAAATCTTTGAACCACTTGTTGGGGATGTCTTCACGTATATTGAAGAAAACGATGTCGGAGAAATGGATGCAGGCCTCATACCAAGCGCGCGTGCCCTTTTCGTTGGCCGCCAGTTGTGAATTCAATACCGTAAAAATCCGCCCGATTTCAATGTTGCCCTGGTCCACCGCCCAGTCGTGGATAGCTTCCAGTTGGTCAATCGGATCGCTGCTGCCTTGGGTTAGGAAAAAGAGAATATCGCTGCCTTCGGCGGGTGCTTCGGCCAGCATGCGGGTTCCCTCGTCCATCTGCCAGTTTGCAGTGGTGGTGTTGCGCAGCTTGCCGAACACTTCGTCGGCCGGGCAGGGGTCTTCTCCTTCCGGCAGGTAAAGCGTCACGGTCTCCGTGTCCGGGTCCGTTCCGTTGCGAATTAAGTCTGCAATAACATCGCGGCGGCCTGAGTTAGCCGACCCGAGAACAATATAGAGTAGGGCCATGATAGTGTTAATTATGACAGAAGATTGCGCTTTGAAAATGCAAAAGAGCACCCTGGCTGCAACTTTTCTTCACTCTTTTGTGGATAACTTTTATGGAATCTATCCTTTATTGGATTGCCAAACAGGTGCAGCGTTTTACGCTTCATAGCTTTACGGCATCCCCCTCTCTGCCGGCGTTTTTGTATGTTTATGACCGAGCCCACACAGGCCAGATCCGTTTTCTCCATACTGCGTTTTGCCGTCAGTTGGGGCTGTGTTGTTTTTGCTGTTCTGGCAGTCCTCTTTTTGGGGGTAATTCCTCCTGTGTTGCAGCCGCGTTTGCTCCATACGCTCAAGGAGTGCGGGCGAGAGTCGCCTGGTGTCCGCCTGAGCTATGCTACTCCCTTCTATGTCCAAATAAATCATCTGGCATACAACAATTCGGTGTTTGAGCTTTCTACGGACAAAGTGGCCGCCGATTTGAGCCCTCTGGACTGGGTGCACTGCCGCCTCGGAGTACTCCGCATGGAGGGTTACCGTCTGGATCTCAATGGCAATAATCCTGCGCTCAAGGAGCTTTCCGTGGATCAACGCCTGCATACCCTGGGTATGGCTATGGAGGACCTTGCCGTGTTTGCCTTGAGTGACCGTGGCTACATCCGTAACGGCCTGCTCAGTGTGAGCTCCGGCGATATGCACGAAGACTACCGTTTTAATGCTTTTTCCCAGCACGAACAGGGAAAGTGGTCCTTCTCCTGCCTTACCGGAGAGGATTCAGGCAACTACAGTGTCAACGGCCTGATCGGGCTGGACGACGGCAATGGCACTGTGCGTTTCAGCGGGCGCGAGCAAAGCCCCGAACTTTGGATTTCCTATGTCAGCCGCCTCTTCGATATCAATTTGCCGGCCGACTTCAGTTTTCAGGGCGGCGTGGAATTTGAATCCATCTGGAACCTGAGCAAGTTTGGCTTGACCAACTGGGCGCTGCTTGGAGAGCAATCTGGTGCCGATGTCGTGGGCAACGATTTTTCCGTGCAGCTCAACCGCCTTTCCTTCGGCCTCAGCGGTTATGGGTCGGAATTGCCCCGTTTCAGTTTCTCTGCCGAGGCCGAATCTCTCCGCTACGGAAACTACCGTTTCGAGCCCTTTACTTTTTCCCTGAACCGCCGCATGGGGCACCCGCTGGAACTACAGGCAGAAAGCCTTGTCTGCGATGCTTTCATCCTCAAGCAGGTGGATCTGCAATTGGAAACCGATGCCGCGCTGCAACCGGTCTCCCTTAAAGGCAACGCTACTTTGCAGGGAATTCCTCTGCAGATGACGGCCCGCAACATTTCCGCCAACGGTGCCGACTTTCTCATTAAGGGCACCCGCATTCCGCTCAGTCTCTTGCAGGAACCGCTGAAAAGTTTTTATACCGGCGAACTTCAGGGCGAACTCTTCGGCAGCCTTCATGTAACACTCGAAGGCGATCAAGTGCATGTGCGCGAAGGCAGCTTTGACTTACTTAAAGGTGCTCCCGCAACCCTTAAGGGCCGGATCGGCATACAGGAACTGCAACTTTCCCTGACAACGGCCAGTCTGCAAATTACCCCGGATTCCATCCGCCTGCACCTCGCCGGTACCAATCTGCAGGACGACTCACCCTTTGATCTCGATCAGGACCTCAGCCCCCTCTGGCCAACGCTCTGCCAGGCCATCAACGCCCAATACGGCCTCAACCTCACCCGCTGAGTGCGGCATGTGATTTCTCGTAGTTCTCTTTTTTATTTACTTAGTAAATAAAAGGAATACCCTTATACAGAGTAATTTCTATTTATGCAAATGAATCGTATTGTATATACGTTAGGTCTTTTTTTTGTATTGGGGTTAATCGCTGTTGGCTGTCAATCGATAGATGCTGATCAACATGATCCATTAACGCATGGTAATGTTACGCTTCATTTGAGGCAGGGTGTTACCAGTCAGGCAGATGTATTGGAGCTTTTTGGTGCTCCCAATATTGCAACGGTTAATTCTGAGGGAAATGAGGTTTGGACATATCAGCGGCATGCGACTGTCACAAAAGCATCCAATTCTTATTCAACTATTGTTCTTCTGGGGGCGAGTACTTCTGGCTTTTCTGAATCAAGTAGGACGATGACTTTGATTATTAAATTTAACAAAGAAAAAATCGTTAGTGAATTTAAGAGTATGTCTTCAAATTTTTAATATATGAAAATAAATATGAGAATCAGTCCGATTATTTTTTTTGTTTTAGTTGCTTTGGTCGGTTGCGTTGGTACCCCCAAAACTAAGAGCAGCCTAGAATTACAGGCGTTTCAGAGGAGGGAATTTGATACGACTAAAGACATTGCTTTTAAAAGTGTGTTATCTGTCTTTCAGGATCTTGGATACTCTATTGATACCGCTGATTATGATACGGGGATTATTACTGCATCTAGTCCTAAAGTAAGTGAAGTTGGTTGGTTTTCTGTTACAATAATGAATGATACAAAGGCAACTGCCCATATCGAAGATATCCGAAATGATTTGGTTAGTATCCGACTTACCTTCTTGAATAGGGAAGAACAGTCCTCGGTCTATGGTGCAAAATCAGAGAAGTCTAATTCTGTAGAAGACCCACGTGTCTTTGATAACGCATTTCAAAAAATTAGCGAGGCAATATTTATTCGTAAAGAAACACACTAATACACTATTTAATCGAATGCTTCTTTTTTCTTGAGTTAAATAGGGGGGGCTAAAGACGTTGTTTCACCCTTGATCAATTTACCTGCAACCATCACATGCCGGCATTTTGGTATTCCGGAAGTCATCTTGCGCTCCAGTTCATGAACGGCTGAGAAGCCGATTTCCTCCAAGGGAACTGCGACCGTAGTCAGTTGCGGTAGGCCCTCAGGGGGGAGCATTCCGTCAAATCCGGTAATCGAACAATCTCTCGGGACTTCGATCCCGTATTTTTTTAATCCGGGAAGCGTATAGTAAGCTTGGTGGTCCGCGGCAAACACCCAAGCCGTTGCGCCGGCACGCGTTCTGCCCGCTAAATACTCGGCAATATCATTCGTAGCAATACGCCGGCCGGGAAGCATATTTATAATATTCTCCGGATTTACCTTCAGGCCGGAAAGGTACATGTGCTCCAGATAGGTTCCAAAACGACGATCGGCCCACTTTGTTTTGATCTGATACTCCCAGCTGACAAAACCAATATTGGTATGCCCTAGCGCTATCAGCCTGTCCATAATGGCATTGATGCCGTGATGTTGATCCGATTCTACACAGTCCAACGATAACTCGTCATAATCATCCAATATGGACAGCGTCGGTACTTTACCGATCAAATTTTTAACGGATTCAACGTTGAACGGAAACATCAGAAGCACTCCGGACCAATCGCTGATATTCACGTTTTTTACTGCTCTGCGAGCACCTGGAGCTATAGAAAACTCGTCTGGATTCAGATAATAAACTTGGATTGCGGTTCCGGATATAGCGGCGCGCTCACTGATTCCATTCAGAATCTTGGATGCCGTATCCCCTTCACGCATTTCCTCCTTGGGGAAACCAACTAATACAGCTATTGTCGAACAGTCCTGTTCATCTCCTGCTTTGTTTGTGTTTCTAACCGCACGATAAGAGTACCCCAGCTTATTGGCCAATTGGAAAACCTTTGACCGTGTTTCCGGATTGATCTTTGGGTGATTGGTAAAACAACGCGAAACAGTTGTATCAGATAAATTCAAGATATCTGCAATTTCCTGCTGAGTAACTTTCATGAAATAGTGTGATTATGAATTAATTGGCCTGCGATAAGTTACTGGTAAAAAGCAGATTGAAGAGAACAAGGCAATACACAATACGCAGAGCCTATAAGATCATAAGAGGCCGTGCTTTTACTTATAAAGCACGGCCTCTTGCTCAATAGGAGTTAGTTAACCAAACAATCTCCTGACATGGATTGACCATGCCTTTCATATGCAAAGGACCTTCCCTGTCTCTCAAGATTACGGCTCATGAAACCAACCTCGACTCAGCTTTTTGAATCTTGATGGAATTATCTAATAAAATGCAGAAAGATGAAGTAAATCAAATATAATCTGCATTAAACTGCATTTTAAGAATTGACTAAAAAGTAAGCTGTTAGTAACAAATACACCCACTTACTACTTCACTGGAATTACGGAGAAACACCATACCTCCGTCCTGTTTATAGCCACCTACTGCCCCGGAGTTGGTTCGATTCCGCGGGAGATTTACTGTTTTGGGATAAAACAGTAATAAATTATTAACTTCTGTTACCGAGAACATAACAATGATATCGAAAACAAAACGGTATATGCTGGCCATGTGCTCATTTCTCGCCTTGGACGCTTATGGATACGCAGAACAGCCCAACGGTGTGGCAAACTGCGAATTTGAACTGGGGCATGGGGTAAACGCCAGCCACTGGCTGGCGCAGCATTTTGACACCCTTCCTTCAAAGAATGAGTTTTTCACAAAGGAAGATGTTCTTTTCCTAAAGAAAGAAGGGTTTGATCATCTCCGTATTCCCGTAGAGGAATCTGAGCTGTGGAATGCTGATGGCTCTATGAATGAGGAGTCCTTCCAGTTCTTGGATAGTGCCCTTGGCTGGGCAAAAGAGGCCGGAATGAAGGCCATTTTGGATCTCCACATCGTCAATGCTCATCATTTCAATGCAGAGAATGAAGGTAATGGGCATAAAAATACTCTGTTCACCAGCGAGGCTGCCCAGGAGCATCTTGTCGATATGTGGATGGTTTTGTCTGATCGCTACAGCAAAGAATCGAACGACTTTCTTGCTTATGAGATCCTGAATGAAGCCGTCGCCGAAGATCATGAGGACTGGAACAAATTAGTGGCCAAGTGTATTCAGGCAATAAGAGAGAGAGAACCGGATCGCTATTTGGTCATTGGGTCTAACCGCTGGCAGCAAACTCAGTTCTTTCCTTATCTGAAGATTCCGGAAGGCGATAAAAAGATAATATTAAGCTTCCACTTCTACACGCCGCTCGCCTTTACCCATTATAAAGCAAGTTGGGTAGGCGAATACGCCAACTACGATGGCCCGATTAATTACCCCGGATACATTGTCCCTGAGAAATTAATGGAAGCACTGCCTGACGGTGGAATCAAAGATAAGCTGGAAGATAATCCATATAATACGAAGAAGACACTTCGCAAAGAAATGCTCCCCGCTATCGATTATGCCAAAAAGCATGGGCTGAAACTCTACTGTGGCGAATGGGGCTGTTTGCCCACTGTTCCCAGAGAAATGCGGCTCCAATGGTACCGGGATATGAGCCGGATCTTTTTAGAAGAAGGTATCGATAATGCCATTTGGTCTTACAAGACAGAGTTCGGAATCCGAAGCAATGATGGAGAAATTGCCGACGAAGAACTCATTAAAGCCATTTTAACAGGCGAATAATTTTACTTGTAACCATACAAATAATGAAACCAAACAAAACTACTCAACTATTCCGATCATCTGTTTTCGGGATTACCCTGCTACCGGCAGTATTGATTGGTCAAACAACCGATACGGCGGATCAAGGCCTGGATGAAGAGATATATCTCTTATCTCCATTCGAGGTAACGAGTTCCAGCAACTCTGGTTATACAACCACAGAAACCCTTGCTGGTACCAGAATTAAGACAGACCTCAAGGACCTCGCAAATTCCATTAGTGTTGTGAATACTCAATTCCTAAAGGATACCGGGGCCACCAGCAGTAAAGATCTATTGCTCTATACCTCAAACACTGAAGTTGGAGGTGTCTTCGGTAACTTCTCGGGAACCGGTGGTGGTTCTTCATATAACGAAAACAACAACCTCCTTCGTCCCAGCACCAATACCCGTGTTCGCGGTTTGGACGCCGCAGACAATACACGCAACTACTTCCTGACCGAAACGCCTTGGGATGGGTACAACGTTGATCGTGTGGAAATGCAGCGTGGTCCAAACTCAATTCTGTTCGGTGTGGGGAGCCCCGCAGGTATTGTTAATGCCACCACCAAATCTGCCATTTTCGAAAACCAACGCTCTGCAGAAATTCGAGTTGGAGAACACGGTAGCATCCGTGGTTCTGTCGATATTAACCAGGAATTAATCGAGGACACTCTCGCCGTCCGTTTGATCGCACTGGATAATCATACAGAGTTTCAGCAAAAGCCGGCATTTGAAGATGATCAACGTATTTTCGCAGCCGTTCGCTACTTGCCTAAGCTTTTTGGAGAGAACGCCACCACATCCATCAGCGTAAACTATGAGCATGGCGAAATCGACGCTAACCGTCCGCGTTCATTGCCTCCTATTGATGCCATTACACCATGGTTCCTGACCGGTGAGACAGATGGCGTTCCCAACCTGAATAAGCTTACGCTTGATCCGAATACAACAAACAAGCAGTATAATAACTTCGATGGGCAGGAAAACAACATCTACCCATGGTTTAGAGAAGCATTCCTTGGTCGCATCATGCGAGCGAATCCGGCCGGATTCTACGATGCCAACAGCGACACTCCTCAATTCACGATGACGGGTGTTGTCGGCCAAGGCAATGGTCTGAATGGTGATGGTGTTGTCGACGGTACTATTGACGGATTTGAGTACGCACGCCCCTGGGGGATTGCTACTTTCTCCAATTATGCTGCCGGCGCTATCAAAGGCGGTGCCTACTACTCAAACTATTCGATCTCCGATCCAAGTATCTTTGACTTCTACCACAAGCTCATCGATGGAGACAACAAGAGAGAATGGCAAAACTGGGATACGGCAAACCTCTCCGTTTCTCAGACCTTCATGAGTAATCGTTTCGGCTTTGAATTCTCCGCATTTACTCAGGACTATGACGATGGGCAATATGGCTTCTTGAACGCCGATCAATATGCCATTTCCGTTGATATTAATACCAAACTCGCCGATGGTTCCGATAATCCGAATCTCGGTAGACCATATGTTGGCAACAGCGGTTACTATGGGAACGCCAAGAGCATTATAGATCGCGACAGCGTTCGCTTCACCAGCTTTGTCGATGTTCGTTCCACGGACTTTTTTGAAGAGTCACTCCTGACACGTATTTTGGGGCACCATTTGATTTCTGGACTCTTGGCCAGAGATGTTCGCAAAAATGACATCAGAGGTTTCTCCCGCTGGGGCCTTGACACTGATTTCACGGATGCCACAGGAGATGTTGCCCTGCTGAATAAGCAGATGAGAAGCTATGATTGGATTGCCTATCTGGGGGATAGCCTGATTGATCCCTCAATCACATCTGCTTCCGGTATCAATTTATCCAATGTTTCTGGAAGAATTGATCCTCAGAGTACCATGGATGTATTGTATTTTGACGCCACATGGAATGCTCCGGGCGTTGCTTACAGCGATCCATATACAAAATACTCTCATGATAAGGATGGTAATCTCGTCGGAGAGAGCAGCACCCAATCTGAGAACCCCGATAATTATGTCGGTTGGACGACTAGACCGTTCAACGTGCTCAGCGCAGAAAATGGCGATATTGATGATCTGTATACGTCTGTTACCAAGAGTAAGAACCGTATCTTGTCTCAAGGTCTTACGCTTCAGAGTTACATGTTCGACGATTCCGTTGTCTTTACTTACGGATGGCGCAAGGACAAAGTAAAAACCATCAGCCGTCAGGGCCAGGCATCGGATGAACATTACGGCTCAATTGATCCTAACTTCGACCTGAATGAGGAAGAGTCCAATATCAATACCATCGAAGGTCAGAGCCGTACTTGGGGGGTTGTTGTTCACGCTCCGGATTATATTACGAAGCATTTGCCTTGGGATATGAAGCTCTCCGCTTTCTATGGAAAAGGTGAAAACTTCAAAGCAGATGCTCCCAGAGGTGATGTCTTCGGGAATCAGATTGCCAATCCCACAGGAGAAACAGAAGATTATGGATTCATTGTTTCTGTTCTGGACAATAAACTGACTCTGAAAACCACCTGGTATGAGACAAAGATGGCTCACGCGAATCTGCCATCTTCTGCTGCCGGTTTCGGTTCTGGTAACATCTATTATGTATGGGCTGTTCCATATTGGGGCACTACACACGCACTTGCGGCGCTGGATGGTCTTTCCGATCCTCAAAAACGCCAGGGTAACTGGGGGTGGCCTTGGAATACGTATGCTACGGATGGTAATGGTAATCCTGATGAGTCTGCGATCTTCGACATGGTTCAGGACTTTTTTGCCAATATTCCTCTGGATCAAGGCTTTGCCGACGAATATGGCCTGGGAATGAACATTGCCGCAATGAAGGCCGCTGCAGCGAATGGCAGCTTCGATGATCAAAGCACATGGCAGGCTTTTTATGATGCTGTGCCAACCTATGGACTCAACAAGGATACAGGGCTCTATGATCCTGTAGGTGGTCTCGGTGCAGGCCAGGGCCTTGACCTGCAGCCGCTCTACAACGGAAACCTGAAGAGCTTCGGCTCTGGACCGGTAGCCAGTGCCGATACCCTTTCCAAGGGGATTGAGTTTGAATTAAACGCTCAGGTTACTGACAATTGGAATGTTCTGTTGAACGTATCCAAAACAGAAGCTACCATCTCCTCCGTTAGTCCGGAAATTCAGGAATGGATCGATACATACACTGATTTCATTAACGGTGATGCTGGTTTGATTCGACTCTGGGGAGGAGATACCTTCAGAAAGAACTGGGAAGATCACGTGATTCGCCCGTATGAAACCCTGCTGGCCAAGATTGGCAGCTCGGCCTCTGAAATCTCTCCATGGCGCTTGAACCTTGTTACCAACTACAACTTCAGCGAAGGCTACTTCAAGGGAGTAAATGTTGGGATGGCTTACCGCTGGGAAGATAAGCGCATCCTCGGCTACCAGTACGACGAAAACACTGATGCTCTTGATATCGACAAGCCCTGGAAGGGACCCACAGAAGATCACTTCGACTTGTGGGTTGGTTACGGTCGCCCGCTGACAGAAGGTATCAACTGGCGCATTCAGTTAAACGTTCGTAACGTTGGCGAAGGGAACCACCTTATGCCGGTATACATTCAACCGAATGGTAGCACAGGTTACTCTCGCATAGCGGAAGGCACTTCCTGGTTCATTACCAACACGTTTGAGTTCTAAGCTACCGGTTACTATTACATTGAGGACCCCCGGTAAACCGGGGGTCCTTTTATACGAGTCAATATAAACTTATTCGCGAAGAACTGATGAAACTACATGTGCCAGAACTTAAGTTGGCTTGGGAAGATGATTTCTCTTTCGGGGCATATCCATCACTAGAAAGCTGGAACTTTCAAACCGGAGGTCACGGTTGGGGGAATGAAGAACTTCAATTTTACACCGACAGGCATAATGATAAGGCTAATGCCTATATCCGAAATGGAAGGTTGGTTATCGAAGCCCGTAAAGAAGACTACGAAAACAGGCTCTATACGTCGGCAAGGTTAAACACAAAAAAGAGTTGGACCTACGGCAGATTTACCGTAAGAGCTAAGCTTCCATCAGGTATTGGAACGTGGCCTGCGATTTGGATGATGCCGGATGTTCCGCGCTACGGTGATTGGCCAAACAGTGGAGAAATAGACATCATGGAACACCTTGGCAGATTGAAAAACACGATCTACAGCTCCATCCATACCGAGGCGACCAATCACACCTTGGATAACCACATCATTTCTTCAACCATAGTTGATACGGCCACAACTGATTTTCACGACTACACGATTGACTGGACCCCTGACCAAATCACTGGATACGTGGATGGTAAAGCCTACTTTCTTGCGGAAAAACCATTTTCGGATACTCAGAATGGAGGGAATGCCTATTGGCCTTTCCATCACCCGTTTCACTTGATCCTTAACCTTGCCGTTGGTGGTACCTGGCCGGGCAAAGTAGACTCAAGCTGGAATGTGCAACACTTTGAAATAGATTATGTAAGAGTCTATCAGTACATATAATTCATCATTCCATCTGAATTGCCCCAAATAAAATGAAAGAAATACCCCTCAAATTAACCGAGAAAATCGGCTATGCACTAGGTGATACCGCATCCAATTTCTTTTTTCAGACATTTAATCTGTTTCTGCTCTATTACTATACCGACATTTTTGGCCTTCCTGCGGTTTGGGTGGGTTCCATGATGCTTGCCGCCCGTCTCTGGGATGCTGTGAGCGACCCTTTAATGGGGATCCTGGCAGATAGAACCAAAACGCGCTGGGGCTGCTACCGCCCATACCTTTTATGGATGTCTATTCCTTATGGCGTGATTGGGTTTCTGATTTTTGCCAATCCTGATCTGGATACCCTTACGCAGAAGAAAATATATGCGGCCGCAACCTACCTGTTGATGATGACGGCTTATACCGCTATCAACATCCCTTATTCTGCCTTAATGGGTGTTATGTCGCGCTCTTCGGATGAACGCACAACACTGTCAACTTACCGCTTTGTTGGGGCCTTCAGCGGCATGTTGGTCATTTCTGCATGCGCTCTTCCTCTCAAAAATTTTTTGGGTGGGGTAACTCCCGGCCTTCATGGAGAACTCTTGATTCAGGCGGAAGCCACTGGCTTTCGTTTAACCATGATGCTCTTTGCTGTGATCTCCATCGTCTTGTTCGTTATTACCTTCGCCACTACGCGAGAGCGCATAAAACCAAAAAGAGAAGAGAATACATCCATCTTCCGGGATTTTAAGATCCTCCTGCACAACCGTCCTTGGGCAGTCATGTGGATTGCCGCTATTCTTACACTGACAAATGCCGCGGTTCGCAATGGCTCCGTGATCTACTATTTCAAGTATTATATCGGCTCCGAAACCCAGGCCACTTATTTTTACACTACCAGTGGTATTGCAATGGTCTTGGGAGTCGCCTGCACCAAGCTGTTTACTGCCCGATGGAGCAAAAAAAGCTTAATGATTGTGCTCAGCGCACTCAATGCCATCAGTATTTTAGCCTTCTTCTTTATTCCTAAAGATCAAATTGTGTTGATGCATGTGGTGAATGCCATTGGCACCTTCCTTGTCGGACCCACTCCGGCACTTGTTTGGGCCCTGTACTCCGATACCGCCGATTACGCCGAATGGAAGTTCAAGCGCCGTGCCACGGCCCTTACTTTTTCCTCGGCAATGTTTGCCCAAAAGCTGGGGCTTGCATTGGGGGCAGGCATGGCAGGGTGGATTCTCAGCTACTTAGGGTTCATCGCCAATCAAGCTCAGACACCGGAAGCCCTCTTGGGAATACGTCTGATTTTTAGTATAATTCCAGCTGCTTTTGCGTTCGCTAATGCCGGAGTCATGTGCTTCTACCCATTGAATGAAGAAAAAGTTGCGGAAATAGAAGAGGCACTTAAACAGCGAAACGACTGCGATGATTAACTCCGAGCCCTTCGCTTCTAGCCAACGTGAACAGTGTTCAATAATGCCGGCAATAGTGGCCGTCCTTGTACAACCTTGAAGTAATTTACGGTATCCAAAGGAACTGCCTCTTGATGCCTTACTTCTTCGAGCAGTAATCCCCGCACGGGAATCATAAAGGCTACTCTTCCTCTTCTTCCTCTTCTTCCTCTGGAGGAGCCGGGGGGCGCAGCTCGTCTATGGTTTCAATACCCAGCACCAGCAGTGCCATCACGCTCTTGTATTGCACCAGTGTTCCTTGCATGGGCACCGGTTCATTTTTGTAGGGAACGATATCCTCCGGTCTCATTTTATAAGGATAGTTTGCCAGATAAGCACGCACCATCGCCTCGTAGGTTTTACGCTTCATCTTCACCGCTGAGGGAGCTTTGGGGATAAGCACCAGAATACTCCCGTCCAGCCGCTTTCCGGCAGTAACTGTGTCGGCAATATAAGTCCAGTAGCTCTTGTCTTCCTCTTCGGTGGGGGTCAATTGGGCCACGGCAATCTCTACCTTGGTTCCCAAGTAGGTTTCGCTGCGGTTCCGGTAGAAATTGGCCGATTCGGTTTCTGCCCGGAGACAGGGGGTGGCTGTGGCTATCAGAAGTGGAATGAAGAAAGTTTTTAAGCGCATGCGCATGCAGGATTTATCAGTCGGGGATCTTATCGCTTAAGCGCTTTGCAGTCCAGCCAGAAAGGGCTCCAGGGTATCCGGGGTGAGGATGCAGATATCATGGCGGGTAAACTCTTCCAGCACTTCCGGCTTCAAGCCTTCTGTGTAAGGGATCAACAGTATAACGCCCCTGACTCGCGGCACTGCTTTGAGGAGGATGGCCTGCCCGAGGGCCAGTGCATAGTTATTGCGCACGTTGTAGCGGCATTCGATGACCCAACTGCCCTCGCTGCTTTCTATGGAAAAGTCGGAGATCATTCCCTCAATGCGCGGATGCCGGGAGTAGGGGAGCTTCAGGCGCTCCAGCAGTTGTTCGATATCCAGCTCGAAGTCGATAGAGAGCGTTTTGCGCTCCATAAACTCACGAGCCCGGGCAATGGCCTGCTCCAGATCCAGAGAGTCGTCCCGCATAATGCGGGCCATTCCATTGAGCTCTGCCTCAATGCAGAGGGTGGCATAAGGGCTGAATTTCAGCCCCAGGGCTGTGGCCCGGGCTTTAGCCCGTTCCTCCAGCTGAGGGTTCATGGAAATGCCTACGGTGCGGTGTTTGCTCATCGTTCTGCGTGCTTTCAATGCCGCTTCAAGCCCTCGACGCCCTGCGTTGCTAAGTCCTTGAAACAGCGGATTACCTGTTGAAAATTATTATAATAATAAAAAATAATAAAAACCACTTGTCAATACGAATGCCTGCATATACAAATGTATAGTATGAAAACGACGCAGAAAAGAATCAGTCTTTCCATCTCGCTACCTCTGGAGCTTAGAGATGCCGCGCGTCAGGCTGCCTTCGATGACAACCGATCGCTTTCCGGCCTGATCGCCGCTCTGTTGTTGGACTATGTGCAGCGCGAGCAATACCTGCCCCCGGTCCGTAAATCTGCTGATCAATCCTCTGTCACACTCCACCGATGAATGCCCTGAAAGATGCCTACGCTGATTATCTGCCTGCCGGGCAAAAGTGGTTCACCGCCAAAGAGGCTGCTCACGTGCTCGGCAAAAGCCCGCAATACGTGCGCAACTGTTTTGACAGCGGCCGCATTATGGGCCACTGCATGGGCTCGGGAGAGGAGCGCCACACCTATATGATCCCTCGCCATGCCTTGGAACTTTATCTGGCCGAAACCGCCAATTACTGCACGGAAGACCTCGCTGCCCGTGTGCTCCGCTTGGCTAAGTGCCTTTCTCCCGAACTGCGCCTGCAGTTGGCCAGTCGCCTCTCGGCTATGCCCTGCCGCTGAATCCACTGATCCGAAAAAAGGTGAAGCCCGAAGAGTTTTCACTCTTCGGGCTTCATGGCGAGACGGACGAGACTTGAACTCGCGACCTCCGGCGTGACAGGCCGGCGTTCTAACCAACTGAACTACCGCCC
>JAFGCZ010000004.1 GCA_016932335.1 Opitutales bacterium
AGCTCGGCGCCCACTGCCCCAGGATCGCATCCGCAAGGTTCCCCAAGCTTGCGCTCTTCGCCCTCTTGAGTATGCAGCCCGCAAATATCTAGGGGGCTATATAGAAGGTAGAGATACTCGTACAACAAAAGACCCGGGATACCACTCCCGAGTCTCTTGTCTACTTCTATTAACTACAGATGGTATAAGGATTAGATGAAATCATTGATGATCTGCTCGTAACGTTCCTGTTTACCGGAAGTCAGGCCGGGCTGGCCGCCATTCTTGCCGATTTCATAGGTTGCTTCCAGATCCAGCTTGCCGTCTTCCCAATCCTTGCCCAAGCCGCTATCAAAAGTAGCGTAGCGGTCTGCACGCATCTTCTTGTAGGGGGATTCGTTGAGAATCTTTTCTGCGGCAAGTGCGGCACGGGCAAAGGTGTCCATCCCGGCGATGTGCGCAATGAAAAGATCTTCCAGATCAGTGGAGTTACGACGTGTTTTGGCATCGAAGTTAACACCACCGCCCTGGATTCCCTTGTCGTCGCCAAGGATCACAAGAAGGGCTTCAGTCAACTCATTTATATTGTTCGGGAACTGGTCTGTATCCCAACCATTTTGGTAATCACCACGGTTGGCATCTATGGAACCAAGCATACCGGCATCAACTGCAGTCTGCAATTCATGCTGGAAGGTATGGCCGGCCAATGTGGCATGGTTCACTTCAATGTTGATCTTGAAGTCTTCCATCAGGTCATACTTTTGCAGGAAGCCCAGAACGGTTGCTGTGTCGTAGTCGTACTGATGCTTGGTCGGTTCGCAAGCTTTAGGTTCTACAAAGAAAGTTCCCTTGAAGCCTTGCTTGCGGGCATAGTCACGGGCATTGGTCATGAAGCGGGCCAAGTGTTCCTGTTCACGCTTCATGTCGGTGTTGAGCAAGCTCATGTAACCTTCGCGGCCACCCCAGAATACGTAGTTTTCACCACCGAGAGCAATTGTTGCATCAATCGCATTCTTCAACTGAGCACTTGCATAAGCAACTACGTTGAAGTCAGGGTTTGTGGAAGCTCCATTCATATAGCGCGGGTTGGAGAAAAGATTGGCTGTACCCCAGAGGAGTTTAACTCCGCTTTCACTCATCTTGCCCTTGGCATACTCCGTAATGGTCTGAAGGCGCTTTTCAAATTCAGCAAAAGTATCCGCTTCGTCAATCACGTCTACGTCGTGGAAGCAGTAATACGGGGCACCAATCTTGGTAATAAACTCAAAAGCTGCGTCCATCTTGTCTTTAGCACGTTGCACTGCACAATCAGCAGACAGCCAAGGGTAGAACGCCTTTGTGGAAGCACCAAATGGATCAGCACCGGCACCCGGACAGAAGGTGTGCCAGTAGGCAATGGAGAACTTGAAAAGGTCCTTCATCGGTTTACCGCAAACGAGCTTGTTCTCGTCGTAGTAGCGGAAAGCCAGCGGATTGTCGGTTTTAGGGCCTTCAAACTTAATTTGAGGAATCCCCTTGAAGTATTCTTTGTCGCCGAGTGTCAGTTTCATAAAAGAATGTAAGTTAACAGTTAAAGATTAGATTCGGGCTGTCAGTTCAGCCTTCCAGTTTGCGTAGGCTGCCTGCAGCGGTTCCTTCATCACATCAACGGGAGAAGTCTTGCCCACTTGTCGAATAGAGCCAAAAGCTTCTTCGCGTGTCTTGTAAATACCGGCACCGAAGCCGGCACCACGGGCAGCACCGGCGGAACCATCGGTATCCAGCAGATCAATTTCTGCCCCGCTTAAGGTTGCCAGTGTTTCCCGGAAAAAGTCGCAGAGGAAGAGGTTGGCCTTGCCCGCACGAATATTCTGCGGCACCACACCCATTTCCTTCATAATTTCAATTCCGTAAATAAAGGAGAAGGCGATGCCCTCCTGTGCCGCACGGCACATGTGGGCCCGATTGTGCCGGTTGAAGTCCAGCCCGGCAAAGGCCGCTCCGATATTGCGGTTTTCCAGCATGCGTTCGGCACCATTGCCAAAGGGCAGCACGCACAGCCCTTCCGAGCCGGGGGCTACACTGCGGGCCAAATCGTCCATCTCTTTATAGGATACATTGCCCAGCAGGCGGCGCACCCAGGAATTGAGAATGCCTGTGCCGTTCACGCAAAGGAGTACCCCAAGGCGTGTTTGTTCGCTACTGTGGTTTACGTGGGCAAAGGTATTTACGCGGCTTTGCGGGTCAAATTTGCGTAGATCGCTTACCCCGTAGACTACTCCTGACGTACCGCCGGTTGCGGCAATATCGCCCGATTCGAAAACATTTAGAGAAAGTGCATTGTTGGGCTGATCTCCCGCTCTGTAACTGACCGGAATGCCTGCCTTGAGGCCCAGTTCCCGGGCGGCAGCAGCGCACACACTTCCCTGGTGGCCGAAAGTCGGCACGGTGGGGCACAATTTCTCTTCATCCAATCCATAGTATTCCAGGAGGAACTTGGCCGGTTTTTCCTCGGCAAAGTCCCAGAACATCCCTTCCGAAAGTCCGGATACCGTTGTTACGGCATCTCCGGTCAGCTTCATGGCGGCAAAATCCCCCGGAAGCATGATCTTATCGATCTTCGCATACAGTTCCGGTTCGTTGTCTTTAACCCATTTCAGCTTGGATGCCGTAAAGTTGCCGGGGGAATTGAGCAGGTGGCTCAGGCACTTTTCCGCACCCAGATCGGCAAACGCAGCGTTGCCGATTTCCACGGCTCGGCTGTCGCACCAAATAATGGAAGGGCGTAAAACCTGTTGGTTTTTGTCTACACACACCAAACCGTGCATCTGGTAGGCAATACCGATGGCCGCTACCTCTTGGCCGTCAATGCCGCCTTCACGCAGTGCCCGTTTGGTTGCATTGACAATGTGTTGCCACCATTCATTCGGATCCTGTTCGGCAAAACCGGGCTGCGGAGAGCGGATAATGGCTTCTCCGTCCGGCTCTTGCGCGGACGCTTTGCAGAGTTTGCTCTCTGCATCGACAAGGGATACTTTGATGGAAGAACTTCCAATATCAATGCCCAATAAATACATTGGCTATGTAGGGGGTTAAGGGTAATATGAAGTAGTCTACGGGGATAAGCCTATCTATCTCCGATATAACGGCCCATATTATAGCATCTTCAAAATGTCTTTTCCTTCACTATTGCCCCAAAATATAGCATAATTGTCTCATGCTATCCGGTGCGTGTATTGATTTCTGTATTCTGAGGGCGTCAGGTTAATACTTTTTCGGAACTGTCTCGCAAAATAGTTTCCGTCAGAGAATCCACAGGTATATGCAATTTCTGTAATGCATTGATCCGTCGTTCTTAAGAGCATCTGAGCTCGCTGCAGACGGATATGGATTAAATAGTCAATGAGCGACTCTCCGGTGGCTTGTTTGAAGAGGCGGAAAAGGTGGCTGCGGGAGAGGTGGGAGATCTCCGTAAAGTCCTCTACAGTCCACTGGCGAGCATAATCACCCTCCATTGCTGCGATTACTTTACTGACTTTCAACAGTGCCTGAGCCTCCACCCGTTCCGTTTGCGCATACTGCCGCGATACGTAAGTAGTCAGCTCCAGCAGCCCGGAAAGCAGAAGCGCCTCAAAGCCCACTTTTGCCTTGGCCTCTTCCTCCATCATCGTTTCCGTAATCCGCTCCACATTGGCAATCGCTGTTCTATCTAGATGCAGGCGGCTGCTGAACTTGTGGCTGCGCCGAAAATGTGGCTCAAGGAGAAATACCGCACTGTAGCCTGGTATTTTACGCAACGCATCAAAGGGCAGGGGGAGTTGTTTGGGATCATACATCACATTTAACAACGTCAACTCTTTGCGCTCCGAGAACCAGTGCACCTGGCTGCCCTGCAGCAAAAATACATCCCCCGGGCTGATCGGAAACGCATCGCCCTCTAGATGGTGTTTTCCCTGACCTTCCAATACGATGGCCAGTTCGCTGAAATCGTGGAAATGCGGTGTTTCTGTAAAATCGTTGGGGTGGGCCGCTTTCCCGCTTTTGTCTGTCCGCACCCGTTTTACGGTGATCGGAAGGCTGTTCTTTTGAAAGTAATACGCACCCAACGCCTGCACCGGCGGCGTTGCTTTCTTTGCCCTGCTCTTGTTTCCACCCATAGCTGTCGGTTACAAATTGCGCGCACCGTAGAGGCTTTTACAGCCTCTGGCAAACGTATTGTCGATTATTACCTATCCTTCAATGTTTTTTAACATCCTCGGCGGCCTGTCTGCCGTAGCGGTTGGCCAGTAGCGCACAGTAGAAAATCTGCATCGGGTGGTAGAGAATAATGGGCAGTAGGATCATCCCCAGGGCCGGATCTCCTCCAAAAATGACTTGTGCCATGGGCACGCCTGCGGCCAGTGTCTTTTTGGTGCCGCAAAAAACTGCGGCCACCTCGTCCTCCCTGTCAAATCTGCATCGTCGGGCAATCTGTTGGATCAGGCTGGTCATAAAGACCAGCACCACGGCGCATAGAATCAATGCTGCGGCCAACAATCCCACCGAAAACTTTTGCCAGATGCCATCAACCACCGAATCGCAGAACGCACTGTAGACAATCAGCAGAATCACAAAACGGTCCACCAGGTGTACGAGCTTCTTATGCCGTTCGGTAACGCGCAGCAACAGCGGCCGTAATAATTGCCCGGCCACCATGGGCAGAAGCAGCAGTTTGGAGATCGAAAGTATCGATGCCAGCGGATCCATGTTCGCTCCTTCCAGCCCCATAAATAGATGCACCAGCAAAGGCGTAATAAAAACGCCCAACACACTGGAAAGCGATGCGTTAAAAATCGCCCCCGGCACATTGCCCCGGCCGATACTGGTCATGGCGACCGAAGAGGAAATCGTGCTTGGCAGAACAAATAAATAGCAGAATCCGAAGGCCAGCGCAGTGGGCATATGATGCAGAAACAGCTTTCCGAAAAGAACCCAAAGCAATGGGTAGATGATAAACGTGGCCGATTGGCTGCAAAGGTGCAGGCGCCAGTTGGAAACCCCCGCTTTTATGGCCGAAGGAGAAAGCGCCAGCCCGTGAAGAAAAAAGATCAGGGCAATTCCCGCCTGCGTGATTTGCTGCAGGTGCAGCACGCCTCCTGCGCGACCCCAGTCCGCACTCACGGTGGCCAGCGCAATGGATGCTCCCATGCCCACCAGAAACCACTCTTTTTTAACTTTTCCCCAAAGGTGCATCTTATGCCTTTACCCCTCCAAATGCCGCAAAGCAGGAATTCTTATGTAGAAGCTCTACAGTGCTGAATCCTACTTTTTTCATCAGCTCCAGTTGAAACGTTACAGGCCTGGGGGAGTCCTCCTTTTCGGTGTAGGCAAACACCTTTTCCCGATACTCCGGGCCACCCATACGCTCAAGGTATGCTCCATAGCGTTTCCACATGATGGCCTGCACCGGAGGTAATTCATGGGAGATGTAGTCTGTTACCCAGAACGAACCGCCCGGTTTCAGTAAATCGTAAATCTTGGAAAATACAGAAAACCAGTCTTCATCCTCTCTCAAGTGGTGGAGCACCGCTGCAGCCAAAATTACATCATAACGACCCGAAACTAGTTCTACTGTTCGGAAATCTCCATGATGCAGATTGATCTGAGTCTTGAATACAGCGCTGATGCGTTCCTTGGCTCTTTGCAGCATTGGAAAACTCAAGTCATTTAAATCGCAAATAAAATCATTCTCGTAGCTTTGTAAGAGTTTCAGCGTGTTGTTGCCTGCTCCGCATCCGATATCCAGCACCCGCTCGATCATTGGCGTTGTGGCAATGGCTGCTCCGGTAATCAATTCCATTGCCAGAGGCGCATCAATCGTCGCAGTCTGACCTGTTTCCAGATTCGAGAAACGTTCCACATCCACATCAAAACGCTCCCGGATTTCCTCAATCGTAGACTTTGCCTGCAAAGGAATTTTCTCACTCATGAACTCTCTGCATAACGACCGACAGTTTCTCTCTCAACAAAAATTGAGGCAGTTGTTCATTCCTTTACCGTTTTTCTCTGAGGGCAAACAGCAACGAAGAATACGTAAGAGGTAGATTTTTTACATCAAGATTTAACGTTAAATCTATGCAATTTGGTTGCCTCTCAGGGAATCTCTGTGGTAGTTAAAACTTCCCCATACCCTTTAAACTGATGGATCTTTTCATGAAACACCGCTCTACTGCCTTTTTATGCCTGCGTACAAGCCTGCAGGCTGCCGTGTTAGCCTTCACATCGCTGGGGCTGTCCCTGCACGCCCAACCGGATGCCGGAGATCACCTTTGGTACGATGCTCCGGGGGTTGTTCCTGTAACCGAAGGGCTTCCCATTGGCAACGGTCGTATGGGAATGTTGATTACCGGGCAGGTAGCACACGAACGGATCGTCCTCAACGAGGATTCCGTCTGGAGTGGGTATGTCTATCGGCAGTCTAACAATCCCGCTGCCGCAGCCGCCCTTCCGGAAATTCGTAAAGATCTTTTTGCCGGCGATACCAGAGCCGCTCAGGACCTTGTCAACCGCACCCAGATTTCCGGTCAGGGCGAGAACGACACCGCTATCATGGAGTCCTATGGCACTTATCAGATGCTTGCGGCACTGCGTCTCGATTTTCCTCACGAGCAGGCTCAGGAATATGCCCGTGAGCTGAATATGGCCGATGCCCTTGTTGAGGTCAGCTATTCGGCAGACGGCGTCACCTATACCCGCGAAGCTTTCAGCAGTTATCCGGATCAGGTTATGGTCATGAAATTAGAGGCCGATCAGCCCTCCGCATTGAATTGTGCGCTTTATCTTGAGCGTCCCGATACACCGGCAGTTATCCGCCTGGTGGATGACTCTACTATCGAGCTAACCGGGCAAATGCCCGAGCCCAAAGGAATTTCCGGTTTGCGCTATGCCTGCCTGCTGACGCTGGAACATACCGGCGGCACGCTGACAGCGGAAAACGGCAAGCTGATTCTTTCCGGCGCCGATTCTGCCATTATACGTATTACGGCCGGCACTTCATACAAAGGCCTGGATGCCTGGCCCGATTATTTAGGTGAGGATCCTTTGCCCAAGGTGGCCGATACGATGAAGGCGGCACAAGCGCGCTCTTACGAAGCACTCAAAGCCGCCCATGTGGCCGATCACCGGGCGCTCTACAACCGTGTCAGCCTGGACCTCAATCACAATGGTGATCACGCGGCCGATGTGCCCACTTCCCAGCGCCTGCAAATGGTGCGCGACGGGCTTACCGATACCACTTTGATGGAGCAGTACTTCAATCTCGGTCGCTACCTGCTGATTGCTTCTTCCCGCCCCGGTTCGCTCCCGGCAAACCTGCAGGGAATTTGGAGTGATGCCATTTTCGACGAAAAAACAGGCCATTGGGTCTACTACACACCATGGAATGGTGATTACCATACCAACATCAATGTGCAGATGAATTATTGGCCCGCCGAGGTAACCAACCTCAGCGAATGTAGTGAGCCTTTGACTGACCTCATTTTGGGTATGGCTAAACCGGGAGCAGAAACCGCCCGTATTCAGCATGATTGCCGGGGGTGGACGGTGCACACTACCCATAATGTTTGGGGCTTCACCGCTCCGGGATGGGTCGCCTCATGGGGCCACTTTCCCATGGCCGGCCCTTGGATGGCGACTCACCTTTGGGAACATTATCTGTTTACTCAGGATCTGCACTACCTCAGGCGCGTTTGGCCCACGATAGAAGGTTCTGCTCGTTTTACCATCGATTGGCTGGTTCAAGACCCCGAAAGCGGATTGCTGGTTTCCGGTCCCTCTGCATCGCCCGAGAACCGTTTTACCTTGCCCGATGGGTCCACCGGTTATTTCTGCATGGCACCAACCATGGATCAGATGCTGGCCTGGCAAATCCTCAACATTGCCGCAGAAGGGGAGCAACTGCTTGGAACGGAAACCGATCTTTCTAGGGAGGCGCTTGCCGCATTGGCTAAGCTGAAAATGCCGCAAATTGGCGCGGATGGTCGTATGCTCGAATGGTCCGAGTCTTATCCAGAGCCTGAGCCGGGGCATCGCCACATCTCTCATCTCTACGGCTTGCACCCCGGGAACCAAATTACCTGGGCTCAAACTCCTGAATTCATGGAGGCTGCGCGGAAAACCCTGGAATACCGGCTCTCTCACGGGGGGGCATACACCGGATGGAGCCGTGCCTGGGTCATTAACTTCTGGGCACGCCTTGGAGATGGAAATGAAGCCTACGATAATCTCCTGGCTCTTTTGCGCCAGTGCACATTACCCAACCTCTTCGATACCCATCCGCCATTCCAGATTGACGGCAATTTCGGTGCCACTGCCGGGATATGCGAACTGCTCGTGCAGAGCCACGAGACCGATGCTTCTGGAAATCCCTTAATCCGGCTTTTACCGGCTTTGCCCAAGGCCTGGGAGAGCGGTTCTGTAGAGGGGCTGAAAGCACGCGGCAATATCACGGTAAACCTTTCCTGGGTAGGTGGGATTCTTTCTGAAGCCACGCTGATTTCTCCGGTGGATTGTTCTCTTACTCTTGAGGTTTCGAGTGGTAAGCAGCAACAGATCCATTTGACGGCACAGCAACCCTACATTTATGTTTTGGATACTGCTCCCTGCTGTACCGTCCTTTAATTCTGTTTACGGCTTTCAAATGATTGCAGGAAAATCTCAGTTTAACGTTAAATTAATTAAGTTTTAAGAAGACCTCAACCCCTGATTCTATGTCTATTATTCGCTCTTCCATAACTTTTATGGCTCTTTTTTCAACCACTGCGTTGCATGCAGACCGCTGTGTTACACTGCTCGACGACGGGTGGCAATTCAACCACGGCGAAGCCTCACCCGCAATACTTTCGCCGGCATTTGATGCAACCTCCTGGGAATCGGTTACCTTGCCACACGACTGGGCAATTGGGGGCGCATTCAA
The DNA here is from genome assembly GCA_016932335.1 of Opitutales bacterium. GTDB lineage: Bacteria > Verrucomicrobiota > Verrucomicrobiia > Opitutales > Oceanipulchritudinaceae > JAFGCZ01. Next base: position 8,912 of record JAFGCZ010000004.1, read on the forward strand.
TATAGAGGAGCACGGTTCCACCGGTAAGCTCCCCTGGAAAGACGTTGCCTGCTACCGCAAAATGATCCGTGTGGATGCTGCGGATCAGGGAAAGCGTTTTTACCTCGATTTCGACGGTGTTATGGCGTTCCCAAAAATCTATCTCAACGGGGAGCTGATCAGCCAATGGGATTACGGATATACTCCTTTTCGTGTCGATTTAACGGACCACTTAAAGTTTGATGTGCCCAATATACTGGTGGTTGAAGTGGACCCTAGAGAATGGAATTCCCGCTGGTATCCCGGAGCCGGTATCTACCGGAAAGTGCAGCTGGTTACCTGCGAGCCAATGCACATTGCCCGATGGGGTACTTTTGTGCAGCTCAACCATCCGCAGTCTTTGGATTCTGTAAAGGTTGAAACGGTTCTGGAGAACTTTACCGGCAACACGGAGGATACCATCCTGCAGCTTCAGGTTCTCAATGCAGAGGGTGTTGCTGTCCAGACTGTGAATATTCCTGTGCGTTTGCATTCTGGAATGCAAACCAACGCTCAGACGGTTCTTTCTGTTCCAAATCCTGTTGCCTGGGATGTCGATAATCCCTACCTCTACACCTTGAAATCGACCCTCAAGCAGGGCGATGCTGTGCTCGATTCTTCCGAAACCCGTTTCGGTCTGCGCAGTATTCAATTTACCGCCGACGATGGCTTTATTCTCAATGGGCGTCGGGTTCAGTTCAAGGGGGTTAACCTGCACCACGATCTTGGTCCTCTGGGGGCTGCGTTCAATAAGCGCGCGGCCCAGCGTCAGTTGGAAATTATGAAGTCTATGGGCGTTAATGCCCTGAGAACCAGCCACAATCCGCCTGCATCCGAGGTCTTGGATCTCTGTGACGAAATGGGAATCCTTGTCTGGGACGAAGCCTTCGACAAGTGGGATGGGACCGCCGGCCGCAGGGCTGTTGACGACCCCCCTCTGGAACCCTACGGGAAACGACATCTGGAGTCCTACATGCTTCGCGACCGCAACCACCCGTCTGTGATTGTCTGGTCGGTCGGCAATGAAATTCCCCCGGGCGAGATGGGTATTACCCCTGAAAACGTGGAAACTATGGTGCGCCTCGCTAAAGAACTGGATACATCCCGCCCCATTGGCATGGGCTGCCATATCCCGTCGCTCAGCTATGGCGGTAATTTCGATTCCCTGGATTTAACAGGCTGGAATTATGCCCGCCGCTACATGACATCCCGCAGCGTCTATCCGGAAAAACCCATTATCTACAGTGAATCCGCTTCTGCCTTGAGCACTCGAGGATTTTATAGCTTTCCGCTTGATACGCGTCATACGGATTATCTGGAGAACCTGCAGGTTTCATCATACGACCTGACCGCAGCGCCTTGGTCGGACATAGTGGATGTTGAGTTTGATCTCATGGAAAAAGATTCCTTCGTTCAGGGAGAGTTTGTCTGGGCGGGTATCGATTACTTGGGAGAGCCGACTCCCTATGATGCGCAGTCCAGAAGCTCCTATTTTGGTCCAGTGGATTTGTGTGGTTTTCCCAAGGATCGCTACTACCTTTATCGCAGCCACTGGCTTCCGGAAGAGAAAACCATTCATATCCTGCCTCACTGGAACTGGCCGGATCGGGTAGGGCAGAAGGTTCCTGTTTTTGTCTATACCAACGGAGATTCCGCAGAACTCTTCCTAAATGGAAAATCCCTTGGTATGCGCCATAAAGGTGACGTTCCTCCGCGTCCGGAAAATATGGCCCTGAAGGCCACGGCAACGGTTAGCTCTACGGCACCGGGAACAGATCTTTCTTCACTGACAGATGGAAACAACGATACGCTCTGGATGGCAGCTCAGCCGGGGGGTAATCAATGGGCGCAGCTCGATTTTGGGCGACCCGTGGCATTGGGATATGTCGGGTTTAATATGATGGATTGCGAGAAGTACTTTGCCTATACCTTGAGTGCATCTGTTGATGGTGAAAATTGGGAGCCGTTAGCTGTAAAAGGAATTAGTGAACTTCCCCTCTATGGTGGCGCAGACCGTGTTTTCCATACGGTGGATATCGAGGCTCAATTCCTTAGAATTGAATTTACCGGAACAGATTCCGAGACGCGTACTGCCGGTATTCGTAATGTCTATGCCTACGCTGAGCCATGTGAATCCGACTACTACGATGTAACCTATAAATACCGTCTCCGCTGGAACGATGTCACCTACGAGCCGGGGGAGCTTAAGGTCGTCGCTTATAAAGATGGAAAAGTGCTTGGCGAAGAAACAGTCCAGACCGCCGGAGATCCGGCTCAGGTTGCTCTGACGGCAGACCGCACCATGCTCTCTGCGGATGGAGCAGATCTGGCTTTTATTACGGTGGAAGTTACCGATAAAGCCGGCATTGCCTGTCCTACAGCACAAAACAAGGTTCAGTTTAGCGTTACCGGGCCGGCTGTGATTGCTGGTGTCGGCAACGGCAACCCGCAGTCTTTTGAACCATTCCAGGTGGCTTATAGAAACCTCTTTAACGGTAAGGCCCTGCTGATTGTTCGCACTCAGAAGGGGCAATCCGGAAAAATTACGGTCAAAGCTGTTTCCGAAGGGCTTAAACCGGTGCAGACTACTTTGCAGGCTCAGTAACCTGAGTCTGGCTGATTGGGGAATGCGTAATCCCCTTAAGAGCGGATGCCTTTAAGGGATCCGCTTTTTTTCGATCATTTTGGAGAGGATGCTCAATCACATGAAACCCTGTAGCGAGAACGTGGATTTTTCCGATTATTGTCAAAAAAATCTATTTTCCTTTGTTTGTTAAAGCGTTCACCTTAGTGAACAATTAGGATTGTATGTAATTTATTTTGACTCAGTCGATTGTGGAACTTGTTATAAACGTTTGTGTTACAGTTGTCTTTCGGGAATCGTTCATCAGTTAAATTTAGATTCTTTTCAGACTCTTTTACGGCCTTTGCCGCTCCTCGCTAACACGCCTAAACCCTCTAAAAAGGCTGGACAACACGCCATTAATGTCCTACGATCCCTGTTCATACCCTCGAAATTCCCTTATTAAATTTGTTAACCAAACTGTTTTGATGCTGTTTCTTCCCCGAATATTCTTCTGCTTATATAATCAAAACCATACTTTCGTTTTCGAAAGGTAGGTTTTTTTTCTTATTCTGATTTAACGATAATCTTTTGTTGTCGCTTGCTGCGCTCAAGAAATTCCCCTTTATCGTATTCTAAACCAAACTATTGTAATGACGTCTCTTTCTCGAAAGAAACTATCATACATTTATCAAAATTCTCTCCTCGCAGGCTTCCTGTCTTTGCCTGTTGCTGACCTTTTTTACAGATCGTTTTGATTTAACATTAAGTTGTAACCAAACCTCTACATCTGAAAGCCACCCCCTTTATGTGTATCGTCGTACCCTGTTGGCGAATGCATACCCCGGAGCGCTTTATGCCTGCTTCAAGGCATCTATCTCCGACCGATCCTGTCTCTATAGTATAGTAAACCAAACAAACTATGAAGCATAAAAACACAACCAAACTACTCCGAGCCTCTGTCTTCGGGATGACGTTGCTGCCGACCGTTCTTGTTGGTCAAGATGCAGCCGTTGCCGATGACGAAGTGCTTTGGATGTCGCCCTTTGAGGTGACCTCAGAAAGCGTCAGTGGGTATACCTCCACTGAAACCCTCGCCGGAACACGTATTAAGACTGATCTGAGAGACTTGGCTCAGTCCATTAGCGTTGTTAACAGCCAATTCCTCCAGGATACTGGGGCTACCAGTTCAGAAGATTTACTCGTTTATACTTCCAATACTGAAGTTGGTGGTATTTATGGTAACTTCTCCGGTGTAGGTGGAGTTTCTACTTATAATGAAAACTCAAAGCTTCTCCGCCCCAGCGAAAATACACGTGTTCGTGGATTGGATGCTGCTGATAATACCCGTAACTACTTCCTCTCTGAAGCTCCTTGGGATGGATACAATGTTGACCGTGTGGAAATGCAACGCGGCCCGAACTCCATTCTCTTTGGGGTGGGTAGTCCTGCCGGTATCGTTAACGTTACTTCCAAAGCAGCCTTCTTTGATAACGAACGCAAAGTTGAGCTTCGTGTAGATGATCAGGGAAGCCTTCGCGGTTCTTTTGATATCAATCAGGAGATCATTGAAGACGAACTCGCTGTTCGCTTGATTGCTCTGGATGAGCACACCGAGTATCAGCAGGATCCTGCTTATGAAAAGGACAAGCGTATCTATGGTGCTCTTCGCTATGAACCGAAGTTCTTTGGTGCGGAGAATCCCACTTCCATCAATGTGAACTTTGAACATGGTTCTATTGATGCCAACCGCCCGCGTTCTTTGCCTCCTATTGATGGCTTGAGCCCTTGGTTCATGACTGGTGAATCTGTTACTAAAAATGGTGTTGTTTATGACAACATGAACAAGATGACACTGGATCCGATTACCACATGGAATCAATACGGTAACAACAGTTATTATGGTGACAGCAAAACCTATCCTTGGTTTATCGAAGCCAATCTGGGACGTATGTTCAATAACAATATTGGACAGTTCTATGTAATGGAGAATGGGGTTGCTGTTCTTGACCGGACAATGTCTCCGAAATTGGGCACAAACATGGGCCGCGATTCTGACGGAAACATTGATGGTACTATCGGCGCCGCAGAGTTTTCTAAGCTCTGGGGTATTGCAACCTACAGTTCCTTCGCCCGCGACAACATTCCTGGTGGTCAGTTCTATTCCAACGTGTCTCTCTCTGATCCGACCGTTTACGATTTTTATAATAAGTTGATAGATGGTCCGAATAAGAAGGAATGGCAGGATTGGGATACCGTTAACTTCTCCATTGCTCAGACCTTCATGGACAATCGCTTCGGTTTCGAAGTTTCCGGTTTCTTCCAAGAATATGAAGAAGGTCAGTATGGCTTCCTCAATGGTGACCAATTCATGATCTCCGTAGACATCAATGAGAAATTGATGGACGGTTCGGACAATCCGAATGTCGGTCGTGCTTATGTCTCCAATAGTTCTCAGTACGGTAACGTTATGAACTTTGTGGATCGCGAAGATTTTCGCGCAACCGCATTTGCTGACGTTCGCTCTACTGATTTCTTTGAAGAAGGTTTGTTAACCCGCATCTTGGGACACAGTCTTATTTCCGGTTTGGTTTCCCGTGACGTTCGCAAGAATGACCAGCGTCAGTTTAACCGTTGGGCTTCAACTCCAACCTTTACTGATGTTACCGGTCAGACTGGTGATATTACCAGTGGTCTTCGTGCTTATGATTGGATCACTTACCTCTCTGATACCGACCTTCGTGATACCTCCATCACATCTCCTTCCGGTTTGAATCTGTCGAATGTTTCAACGATCATTGATCCTACCGGTTCTGTTGATCTGCTTTACTTCGATTCTACTTGGATTGCGGGACCTGATGTGGCATTTGATGATCCCTACACCTACTATACCCATGACTCAGATGGGAATCTTGTTCCGAATGAGGGAACTCAAGCTGATAATCTGGCCAACTATTATGGCTGGAGAACCAGTGAATTTGAGGTAATTGGTGCTGAGCACGGAGATATCGACCAGCTCTATTCATCCATTACTAAGTCACGTAACACAATTAAATCTCAGGCGATTACTCTTCAGAGCTATTTGTTCGATGAATCTCTGGTATTTACTTACGGATGGCGTAAGGATAAGGTTAAAAACTTGAGTCGTCAGGGTCCTAAGGGTGAATACGACGTTGCCAGTCCTGATTTTTCTGTTGTTGAAAACGACGGATTCACAGGTGTTAAGATGGACGAAGGTCAAAGCCGCACATGGGGCTTGGTGTTTCACGCTCCTGAGTATGTTACCAAGCACTTACCGTGGGATATGCAGCTTTCAGCCTTCTACGGCCGAGGAGAAAACTTCAAGGCTGATGCTCCTCGCGGTGACGTTTTCGGTAACCAGTTGGTAAATTCTCGCGGGGAAACCGAAGACTATGGTTTTGTCGTTTCCGTTTTGGATAATCGTGTGTCCCTGAAAACCACCTGGTACGAAACCAAAGTTTATGATGGCACTCTCGCCGGTGACAGTGCTGGTTTCTCAAGCAGCCTTTACTATGTATGGGCTCTGCCTTACTGGGGCGCAACTCACGCTCTGGCCGCATTGGATGGTATTCACGATCCTCAACTGCGTCAGGGGAGCTGGGGTTGGCCGTGGAATGGCATTGCTACAATGCCTAATCCAGACTATGATCCAACTGTTGATGGATCGCAGGCAACTATTCCAGATACTGAGCGTATCTTCGAAATCGTTCAGGATTTCTTCGCCAGTTTCCCTCTGGATCAGCATTTCGTTGATGAGTATGGCCTTGGTATGAATGTAGCTGCAATGCATGCTGCTGCTGCCAATGCTACTTATGATAATCAGGCGTCCTGGCAGGCATTCTATGACTCCATTCCTACTTATGGTGTGGATGGTAAGGGTGCTGGCGATGGCCTTGGCCTTCAGCCGCTCTATGCAGGTCGCTTGAAGAGCTTCGGTGCTGCTCCGGTAGCCAGCTGCGATACTGTTTCCAAGGGGATTGAGTTCGAGTTGAATGCTCGCATTACAGACAACTGGAATGTGATGTTGAATGTCTCCAAGACTGAATCTACCCGTACAGACATAAGTGACACCATCGAAGAATGGATAGACACCTATACGGCGTTCATGGCTGGTGATGCCGGCTTGATCAACCTCTGGGGTGGTTCTCCGTTCCGTAGTTCTTGGGCTAATAATGTGTTGACTCCGTTCTCCACTCTGAAGAGCCAGATTGGTACTCCTGCTCCTGAAATCTCACCCTGGCGTGCAAACTTGGTAACTAACTACAACTTCTCTGAGGGCTTCCTCAAGGGAGTTAACCTTGGCATGGCCTATCGTTGGGAAGATGAACGTATCTTAGGTTATGCCTATGATGAGGTTAATAACGCAATTGATGTTACCAAACCATGGAAGGGTGCATCAGAAGACCACCTCGACCTTTGGGTTGGTTATGGTTGCCCTCTCACCGAGAAGATCGATTGGCGCATTCAGCTGAATGTTAAGAATGTTGGTGAAAGCGATCACTTGGTTCCGGTTAATATGCAACCGGATGGTAGTGTAGCTCTCTCTCGTATTGCTTATGGAACATCCTGGTTCGTAACAACGACCTTCACGTTCTAATCTAATCTCGCTTTTATAAAGCAATTCTCAGAAGCCCCGGATTTCCGGGGCTTCTTTTTTGTATGAAAATGGAGCGATTTTGAGCTCTTTTTGTAAAACAGTTTTATTTTTAATAAAACTGTTGACTAAAGCGGCGTTGTCCTTTTTGATAAACCCGTTCCCGGAAAACGGTTTACCCCCAACTATTACCCCTCCTATGTTTTCTTCGCCGCTACCTCTTCCAGGGTTGCTGAAATTGGCAGCCTGTGTTGCATCCTTTGCCTTGCCCGGTCTGCTTTTTTCTCAGGCTGAAATGGCTTTTGTCTACGGTGCCGATGTTTCTGCACTGCCCGTGCACGAGGCAAAGGGTGCCGTTTATCGCAATGCCTCCGGCCAGGCCGCAGATGCACTGTTTCTGCTCAAAGAAGCCGGAATGGATTGCATGCGCCTTCGCCTCTTTGTTGAGCCCGATGGTGAGGGCATCGTCACTAATGACCTGGAATATACCCTGCAACTTGCCCGGCGCATTAAAGCGGCTGGTCTTTCCCTGATGCTCGACATCCATTATTCCGATACCTGGGCCGATCCGTCCCATCAGATAACTCCAGCCGCATGGGCAACGTTGTCTCAGGAGGATCTGGTGTCCTGTGTCGAGAGTTACACACGCGAGGTCCTAGAGCGGTTTGTGAACGAGGGCCTAAGCCCCGAATATGTGCAGCTGGGCAACGAGATTACCAACGGTATGCTTTGGCCCAGCGGTCAAGTGGAATTCGGCGAGCCCGACGAAGCTGCCTGGGATCGTCTCGCCGCACTGCTTCAGGCTGCGCGGAACGGTTTCCTGCAGGCCTATGGAGATGCACCGTTGCCGGTGAGTATTCTCCATATTGAAAGTACCGGCAACCTGCCGCGCACCCGTTGGTACCTTGAGAACGTCATCAATCACCAGCTGACGTATGACGCCGTTGGGTTCAGTTATTACCCGCAATGGCACGGCAGCTTTACCGACCTGCAGCAAACCCTGAACCTTGCCGCCGAAATCACCAACAAACCGGTTATGGTGGTCGAGACTGCCTGCCCCTGGAAGCAGATGTCCGATTGGGACGAGGAAATTAGCCTTCAGCACCCGTTCTCTCCGGAGAATCAAAAAGCTTTTCTCGAAAAAATCTTCCGGGTGGTTCGTTCGGTTCCCGAAAACCTGGGTAAAGGCGTTTTCTGGTGGTACCCCGAAGCCATCCTTACTGAAGACTTGCATGTGTGGTTGGGGGGCGATTGCGCCCTCTTTGATGATGAAGGCCGCATCCTTCCGGCGGCGGCCGCTGGTTCCCAATAATTGCTATCCTTATCTACTCCATCCCAAAACTATATGAACACAACGAAACGCTTATCCTATCGCTTGCCGGCTACCCTTTGCCTGGCTGTTGCGGCAAGCATCCAGTCTGCCTACGCGCAGACTGTTGAGGAAGATGTCTATATCCTTTCTCCGTTTACGGTCGAATCCAGCCAGGATATCGGCTACCTCGCTCAGAATACACTTGCCGGCAGTCGCCTCAATACCAGCCTCAAGGATACCGGTGCCGCTATATCGGTTATGACTCCTGAATTCCTCGAGGATGTGGGCGCCACCAGCATGAAGGATATTATTCTTTTCTCCAGTAATTCTGTTCCCGACTATGGAGATGCTGCCCCCAATTTCAATGCCAACCCCATGATCGGAAATCAGGAGTGGATGTTGCGCATCCGCGGGATGGATGCATCCTATGCCCGCAACTACTTCGAAAGCGAAACTCCGTCCGATTTCTATAATGTATCCCGTGTGGATCAGTCCCGCGGCCCCAATGCCATTCTCTTTGGCTTTGGTTCTGCCGGAGGCATTGTCAACACCACTACCAAACAGGCCAGCCTCGATCCCATCGACAATGAAGTCAGCTTTACCATCGGCAGCTGGGACCGCATGCGCGGCACGGTTGATGTCAACCAGGTGGTGCTGGAGGATCGCCTGGCCGTCCGTGTCAATGCTATGGACGAAAGCTCGCATTCCTGGCGGCAATACGAAACCTATGATGCCTCCCGCATTCACTTGGCGGCAACACTCAAGGTTACGGATAAGTCCACCCTCAGGGCTGAGTTTGAAAATGGCGTTATTCGGGACAACGTGGCCCGCCCGTGGTTGATGATCGACCAGACGCTTGCCTGGAACGAGGCCGGAAGCCAAACCTATGACAGCGCCCAGTGGGACAGCGACAGCGTTACCCAAACCTGGAGCAATCATCTGGTCTACGTTGAAAACGATGGCACCTTGATGGATTGGAACGGGATGCCTTTCAGCTATTCCTCCACTCAAAACTGGTCGCACTTGGCCATGACCGATGAGAATCTGGACATGATTCCCATCGATACCAACAGCGCCGGTCCGGGGGCTATTCGCAAGAATAATTACCATACCTATACCGCCGCTTACGAAGCCCAGATTACAGACGATTTCAGCGTAGAAGTGGCCTATAATCATCAGTGGAACAGCTTCCGCGGATACGATGCCAATGCCGGAAACCTTACCCGCTATACCTACATGGGCGATGCTACCTGCCTCTGGGCCGATGCCAGCAACTACCTGCCCACCTGGTCCGAAAATCCATACGCCGGAATGTACTACCTGGAAAACAACTGGACGCGCAGAACCTCCTGGACAGAGGTGGACAACCTGCGGGCCACCGCTGCCTACGATTTGGATCTGGAAAAGCTGGGGCACCACCGCATTGCCGTAATGGCCGCCCGCTCCTGGAGAGACAGCTACAACGTGGAGGAATCAGAGGTATTTCTTGGCTCACCCTATGCCACAGAAGCAGAGTTTGACTCCAACCGCGTGTTCCGCCGCTATTACTTTACCGAAGGCGATGCTTCCGATATCCGCGTTCCGTCCTGGCAGTTGGATATTGTCAACATGACCGATCCCGTTACCGGTCAGACACTCACCTCCGGCTGGGTTCCCAATCAGGACATAACGAACTCCGATCAGGTGCAGGATACCTTTATGGCTGCCATTCAGAGCTACTTCTGGAGCGATCGTATCGTGACCACTCTCGGATATCGCCATGATGAATTGGACTATTCCAGCCTTGCCACTACCCGTAACAGCGACGGTGTGCTCGAACTGGACCCCAACGATGTCAATCAGCGCGATTTCAGTGCAAATACAGTTTCCTTGGGTGCCGTGGTTCACCTGACCGACAGCATTTCCGCTTACGCCAACCATTCCAACAGCCGCAGCTTACCCAATACCAGCCAGCGCCTGATTGGTGCGGATGTTCCGCCCATGCCGGAAGGCATCGGCTACGATATGGGGCTCAAGTTCGACTTCTTCGGCGGCAAACTCTATGCCACAGTCAATTACTACAAAACCGACTACGAGAACACCACGGAGTGGGGCAATATCGAGGCTTCTGTAACCACGCTCAACAACCGGGTGCTGGCGGCATTCTTGGATGATGGGCTGATTTCTGAATCCGAATACAATTCCCGCCTGCTCAACGCCAACGCTTACCTGCAGGATCGCAAGTCCGACGGGTGGGAATTCGAAGCCATTGCCAACCCCAACCGCAATTGGAGAATTACCGCAAATTTCTCCATCAACAATGTTGTTAAATCCAATATTATGAGCGAAGTGGTCTCCTGGGCCGACGAAGCTACTGCCTATTGGGTGGATACCGCGGGGGAAGATTACCTGCTCAGCGGTGAATCTTGGGATATTCTTGGAGACAACATCGGCTGGATGATGGATTATATCAACGAGGAGGTTGCCTTTAACGGACGTCAGGCCCGTGGCGAGCGTGAATACGGGGCCAGCCTCTACACGCGGTATACCTTCACCGACGGCTTTGTCAAAGGGCTCTATATCGGTGGCGGTGCTCGTTATCAAAGCCCCAACGCCGTCACCTACAGTGATGAGGATGTCCTCATCGAAGGGCGCGATATGCTCCTCTTCGACCTCATGTTCGGTTATGACTTCAACCTCACCGATGGAGACGATCCCGTTAAGATGAGCCTGCAGCTCAATATTGCCAACCTCTTCGACGAGGATAAGTATCAGATCTACACCACCTCCTGGTGGAACGATGCACTCGTTGAACGCCTTGGCCTGCAGGAACCTCGCAAGTTCACCTTCACGACCAAGTTGAGCTTCTAAACAATGGATTCTTTTCAACAAACGGACAGTTTGTCGACTGATCACACTCCAAAGGATACACGGTCTTCGGACCGTGTATCTTTGGGGGAAAAAGTTGCCCTGGGTGCCGGTTATCTCCCTGTCTTTCTCGGTAATGCAGCGATCAACAGCATTGCTTTGCCCTTTTATCAGATGACCATGCACATGAATCCCGCATTGTTGGGCGGTGTCCTCTCACTTCCGCGTATTTGGGATGCCGTAACCGATCCGGTCATGGGCTATGTTTCCGATAACGTCCACACCCGTTGGGGGCGTAGAAGGCCCTTCATCTTTATTGGCGCTATTCTTCAGGCCTTTGCTTTTGGAGCCATCTGGATGGCTCCGGGTTCCTGGGGAGATACCGGGAAAGCCGTATATCTGGCCGCCGCCCTCATCCTTTTCTACACGTGCTACACGATTTTCTCCGTTCCCTTGATGGGGCTCACTTATGAGATGACTCCGGATTATAAGGAACGCACCAATGTCACAGCCTTTGCCGGGTTCTTCAATAAAGTGGGAGAGATCGGCTACAGTTTCCTCTTTCCTTTGGCCTGTTTGGCTTTTTTCGGATCGGTCATTACCGGGGTTCGGATTATTGGCTGGGCCACCGGTTTTATCTTTTTTGGATTGGTGGGTATTCTTCCGGCGCTCTTTGTCAAAGAGCGCTATTATACCCGAATCGGTTCCAAACAGGAGAAGGTCCATTTTTGGTCCAGTCTGGGAGCCTCCTTCCGCAATAAAGCTTTTCTCATCATCATAGGCCTTACAGTATGTCAGGTGCTTGCCGGAATGTTGGCCAGCAGCACCGACTATTACCTCATCGTTTACTATATGTTCGATGGAGACATCGCCAAAGGATCTCAATGGAAGGCTTACCTTTCGGTGGGCTATGCCATTGTCGGAGTGCTTTCCATCTTTCCGGTCAACTATTTTGCCAATCGCTATGGCAAACGGGCTACCCTCAGCGCGATCTTTGCCATGGTTTTTCTTGGGGCAGTTGGTAAGTGGGGTTTCTATACACCCGGTAATCCCTGGAAAATTCTCCTCGATCCGCTTCTTTGCGGGCCCATTTGGACCGCTATCAACGTGCTCATGCCATCCATGTTGGCCGATGTTTGCGACGATGATGAACTTCGCCACGGTCAGCGTCGCGAGGGCATGTTTGGTTCCATCTTTTCCTGGATTCAAAAAGTCGGATTTTCTCTTTCCATGCTCGGCATGGGGATTGCCTTGAAGTTTTCCGGCTTTGATGCTGCTCTTGGTGGTGGTCAATCCCCCGAAAGCATCCTCACGCTTCGTCTTTTCCTCTCTATTTCTACTGCGGTCTGGTCCAGCGCCGCTATTGGGCTGCTCTTCTTCTATCCTTTAACGCAAAAACGTGCCTACGAAATCCGCGATGCTCTGGAATCGCGCAGAGGCACCGTGTGATTTTCAACCTCCATGAGTTCACAAAACAAAAATACCACTGCTTCAGTTTCACCCAAAGGTGCCAAAAAAGTCACTATCTACGATCTGGCCCGCCACACCGGCTTTTCTCCGGGAACTGTCAGCCGTGTATTGAACAACCGCGACCGCGTTAAGCCGGAAACACGGGAAAGAATTCTTCAGGCCGCCAAAGAACTCGACCTCAAGCCTCAGGTATCTGTCCGTTCCCGCCAGGTGGCCATCATCTCGGAGCCGACTTATACCGACCGTATCGAAGGGTATGCGGCTACGCTCACCGCCCATCTGGCATTTGCCGCTTCTCGCAGGAATATGGGGATTGTCTTGCCCTCTGACCCTTTTGAGCAACTGCCCGGCCTTTTTCTCGACGGTATTATTGTTGTTACCTCCAATCAAAAACTTCTCCGGCTTGTTGGGGAAATGGAGGAACGCATCCCCGTAATTTATATGGATCATTTTGAGAAAATGGAGGGGCGTTACCGCGTCTGTTCCGATCACTACCGTTCCGGCTACCTTGCCGCGGAGCATTTTCTGGCTCGCGGGAAAAAACACCCCGCCTTTTTCGGAGGCGAGGGGCAGGCCTTTTCCGAGCGCCTCAGAGGCTTTAAAGATGCCCTCATGCAGTCCGCTCATCCGCTCAACGAAAAACTCTATGTGCAGGCTTCTGCCGGAACCCACCAAGCGGTAATTACCCGGCTGGTTCGTGCAGGAGCCGATGCCGTCTATGTCCCAGGAACCAGTTTTCAGGCCATGGAATGCCTCCACTTGTTAACCTATATCATGGGGCTCAGTGTCCCCGACGATATTTCCCTCATTGGCGGAGAGAACGAAGGCATTTCCGAAATTCAATGCCCGCCGCTGACCACAGTTGAAGAGCCTCTCAAAGAAATGGCCGAGGTCGCTGTAGAAATGCTCGATCAGTGCACGGGAGGTGATCCGGTTACCCAGCCTTCGCAAATCCTGCCGGTCAAACTTATCGAGCGAAACTCTGTTTCCTGATCTTTGATCTCAACTCTTATTCATTCTGAAGCCACTTCCGGGTGCTTCTTGCCTTGCTCACACTCATAACATGCATCAAGATATTTTACAGGATTGGGACTTCTCATACGAAGATTCCCCCAATCAGATTTCACGCGTATGCCTCCCTCATAACCCCGTCCCTGTCGGCTTGGACGGGCAAAATCACTGGCAGGGACGGTGCTGCTACCGGCGAACCCTTCAGGTTGTGTCGCCGGCCCCCGATAGCCTTTACAAGCTCTACTTTGGAGGTGCTATGCACACCGCTGTTGTTTACATCGACGATCAGGTGGTGCTAGTCCACGAAGGTGGCTATTTGCCTTTCGAGGTAGACGTTACCGCATACCTCCGCGATGGTTTGCCCCATCTCCTCATTGTCTGCCTCGATAACACAGACAACTTTGACATCCTTCCCGGGAAGCCCCTCGCTGAGTTGGATTTCTGCTGGTATGGCGGCCTCTATCGCAATGTGGAGCTGAGAACCTATCCGGCCGTTCATATTACCGAACTGGTCAGTGCCGGGAAAGTTGCCGGAGGAGGTATCTTTATCCGCACCCTCAATGCCACCGAGGAGAGTGCAGAAATATCAACTGGTGTTCACGTGTTCAATTCTGGAAATGCAGTAGTTCCACTCCTTGTTTCCCTCTCCCTGTTCTATGGTGAAAAATGCCTCACAGAGATTCCTGCTGCTCGTGCGCAACTCGGACCTCAGAAAGACAGGCAGTTTGATTTCAATTTTCGGGTGAAGAATCCTCACCTTTGGGATTTACAAAACCCGCACCTCTACCACATCAAAGTCTGTTTGTCGGATGAATGCAGTGGTACCGTTCTGGAAGAGCGCTGGGAACGCTTCGGCATTCGCCGGGTGAGCATGTCTCGCAGTGGCGGTTTGGTGCTCAATGGGCAGCACATTCGACCGCGTGGAGCCAATCGACACCAGGATCATCCTTGGGTGGGATATGCCGTTCCCGATCAGGCCCAGCGCCGCGATGCACTCCGCATGAAACAGGCCGGATTCGACTATGTCCGTCTTTCCCACTATCCTCAGGCTCCGGCATTTCTCGAGGCCTGCGACGAGCTCGGTATCCTCGTCATGAATTGTATCCCGGGCTGGCAGTTTTTCGGTGAAAGCCGCTTTGAAGAACATGCCTACCGTGTGGCCCGCGAGCTTGTCCGCCGGGATCGGAATCACCCCTGTGTTGTCCTTTGGGAGCTTTCCCTGAATGAGACTCCCATGCCCGAGGCGTTTATGCAACGCCTGCAGGCCATCGGGCACGAGGAATACCCCGGAGACCAGATGTTTACCTGTGGCTGGCTCGATGCCTACGATGTATTTATCCACTCGCGCCAGCACGAGCGCATTCATTCATGGCAAAATGGAGACAAAGCACTGGTAGTCGCTGAGTATGGCGATTGGGAGTACTATGCCTCCAACGAAGGATTCGACCAGAAGAAAGGCCTTGGCTTACTCGATGCCGATAAAAACAGCCGTGTGCTGCGCAGAGAAGGAGAGAGGCCTATGCTGCAGCAGGCAGCCAACTTTGCCGAGGCGCTGGAGGACACCCTGGCCTCACCCGCACTCACCGACGGGCTCTGGTCCATGTTCGATTATCCCCGCGGCTATGAACCTGCCCGTGCCGCCTGTGGCGTTATGGATGTCTTTCGCCTGCCCAAATTTTCCTACTTCTTTTATCAGAGCCAGCGCTGGCCATATCTCGATGAAATGGGCCGGGTAGAGGATCTCACCATCTACATTGCCTCTCATTGGACTCCCCAATCCTCCTTGAATATTACGGTGTTCTCCAACGCAGAGTATGTGGAGCTCTTTCTCAACGATGAATTGCTGGGCCAAATGATGCTCTCATCCAGGGATTTACCGCACGCACCTTTCCACTACACAATGGATCGTTTTATACCAGGCACCCTCAGAGCGGTTGCCTATATTTCCGGAAAAACCGTAGGAGAGCACCGTGTTACCACTCCGGATACCCCGGCTAAAGTTTCGATACTTCCGGATACCTGCGGGCTCGCCCCTGCGGATGCTCAGGACCTCTTTTTTGTGCACCTTCGTCTGGAGGATGCACAAGGCAATCTCTGTGTTGACTCTCACCCTGTGGAAGCTCAACTGAAGACCTCTTCCGAGTTGTTCGTGGTCAGCCCTAAAACTGTGCTCACCGAGGCCGGTATTGCCTCCTTTCTCGTTCGCAAAGAGCAGGGACCCATTCAGGGAGCATCGCTCACTGGTACGATCTCCGGATATGTACCGGTGGCTCTATCCTTTTAGTTATACTGGTTTCATTCCCTCTAACCTGATAAAGAAAAGGCTCGAAGCATCCAATGCTTCGAGCCCTTCTTTAAATTAAACAATAACTCAGCAAACGCTTACTTACGCTTTTTGAATCCCTTTTTGTCTTTGGGGAATCCTTTTCCGCCTTTTCCCCGTTTGGGAGGTTCAGCAGAAAATGGGCGTATTTTCAGCGGTTGTCCGCAGACTTGAATTTGCTTGATGTCGGCGAGCAATTCCTTGGGCATTCCTTCGGGCAGATCTACCGTACTGAAACGTTCGTAGATTTTGATCCCTCCGATATACTTGCTGTCCAGGCCGGCTTCATTGGCAATGGCTCCAACGATGTTACCGGGTTTTACTTTATGTTCGTAACCAACGCTGATGTGGTAGCGCTCCATTCCCGGAGAAGGTGAGTCGAACCCTTTTTGATCTCTGTCAGAGCGCTTAGGCTTTTTCTGCAGATCGTCCAGATTTCGGTTCATCTCGCGTACTTTTCGCTCCGTATCCTTTTGCAGCAACAGAGGTTGATCTCCCTGTAAAAGGATGGCCAGGGCTGCTGCAATATCCAGCGATGGAGTGTCATTTTCCAGCCGGAACTGCTCAATCATCTCCTTGTAAAAAATCAGCTCTTCCGGCTCGTTGGTCAGCACATTGGAGATGTTTTGCTTAAATTTGGCGATACGATAGTTGTTGATCGTGTCCGATGTTGGCATATCCATGCGCTCAATCGGCTGCTTGGTAGCGCGTTCAATAGAACGCAACAAATGGTGTTCGCGCGGCGAGACAAATAAAATAGCGTCACCACTGCGTCCGGCGCGGCCTGTGCGACCGATGCGGTGGATATACGATTCCGTATCCTGAGGAATATCGTAGTTGATTACGTGGCTCACGCGGTCCACATCCAACCCGCGGGCGGCTACGTCCGTGGCGATGAGGATATCCAGCTTGCCGCCTTTAAAGTTTTCGATGATCTTTTCGCGCCGATTTTGCGGAATGTCTCCATTGAGTGCTGCAGTGCTGAACCCGCGGGCCTCCATCTTATCTGCCAGCGCTACCGTTTCTGTTTTGGTGCGGACAAAGACGATGATGCCGTCGTAATCCTCCACTTCAAGAATTCGTGTCAAGGCGTCCAGCTTATGCAATCCGGTGACTCCCCAGAAACGCTGGCGAATCGTAGACGCGGTAGCGGTTTTTACCTTAATGGTAATGTACTCGGCATCCTGCAGGTAATTGTCGGCAATGCGGCGGATTTCCCGCGGCATGGTTGCCGAAAACAGGGCAATCTGGCGTTCATCGGGGGTTTGCTCCAAAATCCATTCTACGTCATCAATAAAGCCCATGCGCAGCATTTCGTCGGCTTCATCCAGCACCAGGCAGCGCAAGCCGTCCAGTTTCAGGGTGCCGCGGCGCATGTGGTCCATGACGCGTCCGGGGGTTCCCACCACTACGTGCACTCCACGGCGCAAAGCTTTTAACTGACCTTCGAACGCCTGCCCGCCGTAAATCGGCAACACATGGAATCCGCTGATATGGGCGGCATACTTTTGAAAGGCTTCGGCTACCTGAATCGCCAGTTCTCGGGTAGGTGCAAGCACCAGGACCTGAGGATCTTTCTGCGATAAATCCAGATTGCTCAACAAAGGCATGGCAAATGCCGCGGTTTTTCCGGTACCCGTCTGGGCTTGTCCCAGCACGTCCTTACCCTCAAGCATGTGAGGAATAATTTCGGCCTGAATCGGAGAAGGCGTTTCGTAGCCAACATCTGCGATGGCTTGCATAACGGCATCGGAAAGTCCCAATGCACTAAAAGAGAGAGAAGATGAATTCATTTTGTGATGTACGGTTGCAAAGCCAAAACGTTTGCTGCGATCAACTCAATACACAGAAATGAATACGGGCCTTGGTCCATGACGTTTGCAAAGGCAGCGTGCCCCGCAAAAGGGAGCGATAAGGCCAGCACTTATTTCCCTTGTCGAGATAAAAGTGGCACAGCTTCAATTATTTGTGTTTCAACCAGTTCCTGAATCATATCCGGGAAATTGCCGTGTTTCTGAAAACTCTCCAATTGACGGCGAGCTCCAGAGGGCTTCTGCAGAATGCCGGGAAGAAGGTTTAATTCCGCCTCGCAACCCAACTGTTTACTGTAGGGGATGAGCTTTTCATACAGCTCATAGGCGAGTATACGCACCGGAACTGCTTTTTGGGTTACCGCATCTGTCATTTCGGCATTCATGCCGTAACGGGTAGCTTTCCATTTATTTTGTTTCACCATAATCGGGTGAATATCGTACTGGTAAACGCCTTCGTCTATCTGCTCGCTGAGCGCCACTACCAGACACTGAATCAGGGCCGTCAGCATCGACACCGTTTCCATATCGGGCGGTAAATCGCAAATGCGCACTTCTACCGTTCCCAGGCGCGGGTGCGGGCGCACATCCCACCAGATTTCCCGGATGGAGTTGATAAAACCGCTTTGGATCGAGTGGTTCACGATCCAGCAGTATTCCGAGTAGTTCCGCATATTGGGCGGCAGGCCTGCCGCCGGAAGCTGCTCCATGATTTTGCAGCGGTGCGACTGCAGCCCCGTGTTGCGCCCGACCCAGAAGGGGCTGTTTACAGAAAGTGCCAGCAGGGTGGGTAAATGCCGCATCAGGCGGTCGATCACCATCACTGCCTTATCTCCGCTGTCGACCCCCACGTGTACGTGCATGCCAAAGGTTACAATCCTTCTCGCGGTATCCTGCATTTTATCCACCAATTGTTTATAACGCTTGTCCGGGGTAATGCGTTGTTCCATCCAGGTGGAGAAAGGGTGGGTTGCCGCCCAGAAAATCCGTGTGTCCAGCTGCTTTACCAGTGCGTCAACGATCGCCAGCTTGCTTTTCAAATCTGAAATCACCTCGCGGACATGGAGAAAGGCACTGGAATTGATTTCGATGTAGGACTGCATTAATTCCGGCTTGGCCCATTCCTGTTCATCGGGCAGCAGTTTGAGCACATCCAGGATCACTGGATTCAGCGCCCAGCTGTTTTGTTCAACCAGTTGCAGTTCCAGTTCTACTCCCACGGTGGGACGATTACAGTGTGTGAATTCCAGTTTAGGGTCCATCTTCAGGGGTATGGGTGGAGGCCAGATGCACCGCGCAGTGCGCCAATACGTGTGCACCGATTGATAAGGAACCTTCGTCTATGTCGAAGAAAGGAGAATGCAGCGGGTAGGGCGTTGTTCCGGGGCTTCCGCAGCCCAGCCGGAGCATACAGCCGGGAATGTGTTTCAGGTAATTGGCAAAGTCCTCTCCCCCCATGCTACATTGTTCTATAGGAATGATGTTATCGCGCCCTACGACTTCCTGCGCGGCAATTCGGCAGGTGCGTGTTATTTGGGGGTCATTAAGCACATTTCCCAGATTCGCCGGAAAATCAATTTGAATGGAAACCCCGTGGACCAGCCCCACCGCGTGCCCCAACCGTTCCAGCCAGGCCTTCATTTTCTGCGCGGTTTCCGGCGCCACGCTCCTCAGGGTGCCTCTCAGTTGAGCCCGCTCCGGGATTACATTCGGGTTGATCCCGCTTTGGAAAACTCCAAATGTCAGAATCGAGGGATCTCGTGAATCGCTGATTCGGGGGATTTCCGCATAGGTCTGTTGCACAAAACTGGCTGCGGCCGCCAACGGATCGTGGGCCTGGTGAGGCCTGGCCCCATGCCCGCCGCAACCTTCCACTTGCACTGAAAATTCTACGCAATTGGCTGTCAGTGCTCCTTCCCGGTAAGCCACCGTTCCTACGTTGTAGTAGGGATCAACATGCAGCGCCACGATACAGTCGACTCCGTCAATGGCTCCCGCATCCATCATTTCCAGGGCTCCCGTGGCGGTTTCTTCTGCCGGTTGAAAAATGGCCCGCCAGCTGATCTCCTGTAAATGCTCCCTGTTGCTGTACAATCCCAAGGTGGCTCCCAGCAGCATTGCCGTATGCGCATCGTGCCCGCAGGCATGCATTCGGTTCCGTTCACGGCTGTGGTAAGTTACCGTTTTCTCATCCTGCATACGCAGTGCATCAATATCCGCCCTTAGCGCCACCCGGTAGGGAACGCTCCCCTCAGGATGGGAATCAACAACGACTCCACGCCCCGAAGGCGCTATGCGAAACGGCACATTGTGCTCTTCCAGAATATGCACAATATAGGACGTTGTTTTAAACTCCTCGCCGCTGGGTTCTGGATGCCGGTGCAGATAACGCCTCCAGTCACGAACGTGCGTCGCCAGCTTCCTCAGAGAAGCATCCACACCGTCAAGCAATGCTTTGGAGTCTGTCATGTCGGTTCTCTATAAGAATAGCCTGCATTCTTTGTTTTGCAATGCCTAACTCGATTCCCTAAAACGGTACTGTTTTTATCACTGGCGGTTGCATCGGGCATTACTTTGCATTACCTTCCTCGAACATTCTCACCTATGAAAAATAAATACACTCAATCCTTCCTCTTCCTCCTTGCTTTTTGCTTTGCCGCTCCGGCTATGTTTGCCGAGGCTCCCAAGGACGTCATCAAGAACGACCTCGTCAAAGCGGTCGACGGTAACTTTGTTCCCGCTACCCTTGATGCCAACGTGAAATACATTGCCCTCTATTTTTCCGCCAAATGGTGCCCTCCCTGCCGTAAATTCACCCCCAAGCTGGTTGAATACTACAACAGCATCAATGCTCAGGAGAAACAGTTCGAGGTTGTTTTCTGCAGTGCGGACCGCGATCCTGAGGGGATGATTAGCTACATGTCCACCTACGGCATGAAATGGCCTGCCCTCAAATATCAGTCACGCGACCTGCTTGGTCATTATGCCGGCGACGGTATTCCCTGCCTCGTTCTCATTGATGCCAACACCGGTAAGGTCATCAGCGATTCCTATATCGACGGCGAATACCGCAGCCCCTATCCCGTGTTGGAAGAGATCAAGGCTCTGCTCAAGTAAGCACTGCACCCATTTTTTTTGCGAAAGCCTCTTCCTCTGAAGAGGCTTTTTTTATGCAATGAGCCACAATCCAAGCAAAATCCACAAAGGAATGGTTATCAGGCTGACCAGTGTGGTGCTCAATACGGTTCTTAATCCGATATCGCTGTTGGCTCCATAGTAGCGAATCAGCACAAAGGGGAACAGCGCACTGGGCATGGCGGCCTGAATAATGACCACCACCTTCAATTCGTGCGAGATGGGCGCCCATACGGCAATGGCTAAAAAGAACAGCGGCAGAAGCCCCAGGCGAAGTACGCAGGCCGCCAACGATACATTCAGCTGCTTCCACAGGCAGGTGCTCTTGGCGGCATCCCACAGAGATGAGCCGCACACCACAATGCCCAATGTTACTGCACAGCCACCGAGTGCGCTGACGATCTGACAACCGACTTTATACGATGCGCTGAATAAAACCGGGGCATCCCCGGAAAGCCAGCTGTGTAAACCGCTAAGGTTCATAAAAAGCCCCAAAAACAGGCCCAACAGCGGCGGTGAGAGTAGCTTTTTGGCCCAGTTTTTTCCCAAACCTCCGGTCAGAATCAGAATACCGATGCTCCAGAATACCAGCTCCACTCCAAGGTTGTGGACAAAAAGCACCCCGATCATATCGCTGTCGGGGTAGAGGCTTTGAATGAGGTAAATCGGAGTGTAGCCGTAGTTGTAGATTCCGGCGGAAAAGGCAAACGTGCGTTGATCCGATCCCAGCTTCATTCCAAAGAGCGGGCTCAATTTCAGGCAGAAGAATAGCCCCAACAATATGGTTACGGCACCGATTATCGGTGCGGCAATTACATTGCCCCCGGTTGAAAGTGCTTTATTCCCGATAATCGAAGTGACGATCAGTGCCGGATAGAAGACGTTCAGCAGCAATTGCATGATGCGCTGATCCGTGTCCGGATTCAGCCAGTTGCGGCTGCGGAAGAAGGCTCCTACCAACAGCAAACCAAATACAGGCGCGGTCGCCTGCAGTATAGTGGCAAAAAGATTCATTGTTCCCCCTGTTAGACAGGGGAGCCAGTAAACAACCTTTTCAGTCGGTCTGCAAGCCCGTGTTTCTGTACGCTGCGTTTTAGTACAAAAACCAGTTCCGGCGCCCGCCGCTTCGTCCCGATCGGTGCGTAGCGGTGCACCCAGGCTTCGTCTTCGGGTAAGTGTTCCACCCAATTCACCACGGCTTCAGTCTCCCGAATGCCCTGATGGTGCCCGGGATAGCAGGCAATGCTTAAAACACCTCCCTTGGTCAGTAGGTGGAAAGCCTGATCCAGTGCCGCCGCGGTGCTCTCTGCCTCGGTGGTAATGTTTTTATCGCCACCGGGCAGATAACCCAAATTAAACATAATGGCCTTAATCTTCCCCTTATATGCTCCGGGAATATGGCTCTGCATCTGTGCGTGGCTGCATTCAAACAGCTGAACGTGATCTGCCGAGCCGTCTTGGAATAACCGGTTACGGGCAATCTGTAACGCATCCGCCTGAATCTCGAAACCAAATACCAGGCCTTTGTTCCCCACCAACGCAGCAAGACGGGCGGTGTCGTTTCCATTGCCTACAGTGGCATCCACTGCAATGTCTCCTGGTCTCAATACTTCGGCTATACGGGCATGGGCCAGTTCTGTGATGGAAACAGTTTGTTCCTTATAAAGGGGCGGTTCAGGAGTAATCATGGGTGCTCAGGAAGGCGCTTTTTAGACTTACTTCCCTTCGGCGGCTTCTTCTTTAGCTTTTTTCTCCGCTAATTGCTGGGCTTCCTTACGCATGGGTTTAAATTCCCAGCGCTGTTCCGCCTCATTCCAAGTGCGGAATTCATACTCAGGATCTATGTACTCAAATTTTCCGGTATCCAGATTGTAGGCTCTATACTCTTCCCGGTTCATATCGAAGGTCTGTTGGTCGTTGTAGGCCTCGTTTTGGGCCTTCATTTCATTATAGTAACCTTCATTGTCAGTTTCTCCCCGAAGAAAGCGTGCTGTCGGCGAATTATGGATACTGTCTTTTACGGTATCGCTGCTGCAGCCGCTGAATAAAAGCAGGCTCAGTAGAAAAATCCCTGCTGGAATGGCTTTAATGGTATTCATAGGATTGATGGAGTAATAACGTTATTTAGTAATTAAAATCGTCAACAGGCTGTCGAGGCAGTCCAATGCACGGCCTCATCGGCCAATTCAAAAGTGCCCACAAAGGTTACAGATCCCGTCATCGTCACCGCATAAGTATCGTTGATCTCCAGTTGCAGCGTCCCTCCGGGCATGTGCACTGTAATCGCTTCATCCACCAGTCCCAGTTTCTTGGCTACACTGCCCGCAGCGCTGGAGCTGCTTCCCGAGGCCAGTGTATATCCCGCTCCGCGCTCCCAAATTTCGATTTGGATATTCTTTCTGTCCAGTACCTTGAGCAGTTGCACATTGATGCGTTCGGGAAAGAGTTCCAAATTGTTTTCCAACAACGGGCCGATTTCGCAGGCCAGAGCTTTGCTTACTTCTGTCATTGGTAACACACAGTGCGGATTCCCGATATTGGCGCAGCAAAAATGGTAGAACTTTTCCTTCAGTTCTATGCTTTCCATAATCACTTCACGCGATTCTCCTGTGGCCGGAATATCGTCGCTCAAAAAGCTGACTGTTCCCATTTCCACGCGAATCAAATCCTTTTGGAATACGGTGCAGGTAACAACACCTCCCAGTGTGTCCACGGTAAAGGGGGTGTTCAGTGACACTTTTCCAGTGTCATAGAGATAGCGGCAGAAAATACGCAGTCCGTTGCCGCTCTTTTCGGCTTCACTTCCATCTGGATTCAAAATCTGCAGGCGGAAATCGGCTCGGTCGCTGCTTTGTGGTCCATAAAGAATGCCATCCGAGCCCAGTCCAAAATTCCGATGGCAGATACGCACCGTGGCGGCGTTGTCCGGGATTGTTGGGCTGTCTTTGGGGTCCAAAACCAGGTAGTCGTTTCCTAATGCGTGGTATTTAGTGAAGTGCATGTGACCGTTATTCAATGAATTCTCGTTTACAAAGACAACGCAATATTTCAGCTGTACATGGCCAGATAATGCAGCGCGGCCATATATCCCTGAATGCCCAACCCGCTGATAACTCCAATGCTCACGCCTGCGGTGTAGGAGTGGTGGCGGAAAGATTCCCGTTTGTAGATGTTTGAAAGGTGCACCTCTATAAAGCTCATGCCGCTCCCGGCAATAGCATCGCGTAACGCCACGCTGGTGTGGGTATAGGCACCGGGGTTGAAGATCACACCTTTGATTCCCGAGTCGGCTGCTTCATAAATGCGGTCGATCAGTTGTCCTTCGTGGTTCGATTGAAAATGCTCCAGCTTGACCCCCATCGACGTAGACACTTGATCCAGCATCGTCTGGATATCTTCCAGCGTATTGCGGCCGTAAATTTCCGGTTCGCGTTTGCCGAGTCGGTTCAGGTTGGGTCCATTCAGTACCAGTATCTTTTTCATAGGGTGTCCAGTTTACAAAGTTGTCTTACAGAGGACAGTTTGTGGAGATAAATTCCCAGGGCACACCAAAGTGCTCGGAGATTTCCTGCGCCAGCGCTTTTACGCCAAAGGTTTCCGTTGCATAGTGCCCACACGGGTAAAGGTTCAAATTCAGCTCCTGAGCCATGTTGAAATGGTGTTGCTTCAGCTCTCCCGTAATCAGGGTGTCCACTCCTTCGCTCAGTAGATCCTCGACTACAGAGGCACCGCTTCCGGTCAAGATCGCTACCTTTTCAGGCTTTTCCGAGCCGAATTCCATGGCATCCATCACTCCCAGCAGGTTTTCCAGCTTATCGCGCAAAACACTGCGGTTCTCTCCGCAGGTGGCGATTACCCCCAGATCTGTTCCTTCATAAGGAAAGGCGCTGCGTTCTACTGCCAGCCCAAGAGCTTTGGCCAGCAGGGCATTGTTGCCTATCTCGGGGTGGGCATCCAACGGAAGATGGCTGCTGTAGACCGCCAGATTATTTTCCATGAGCAGGCGGATTTTGTCATAATTGACTCCTGTCAGAGGAATCGGCGGTACCCAAAATACCCCGTGGTGAACAATCAGCAGATCAATCTCACGGTCAATTGCTTCCTGAAAAGGCACCAGCCCGGCGTCCACTGCTGCCCCGATTTTACTGACGTTGCCATCGTTGCTTACCTGCAGCCCATTTACCGCTCCTTTGAAGTCACGGATTTCTTTCCGACGGGTGCGGGTGTCGCAAAAATGGACAATATCTTCCAACTTAGGCATATAGGCATTCTCGCAGATTGTGCTGCAAAAACAACCCAAAACCTTTCTTCCGCGGTACAAATAAAACGCTCACACAAGTGCGAGCGTTTATCCCCTAATAATAGTTATATGTCCAATCGTTCAAGAACGATGAAATCTGCGTTCCCAGTCGAACTCCTTCTGGGTAACGGTGTTTTCCATGCGCCGCGTTCTTCGGTCCAATGAGTCCAGTTTTCTCTGCAGGCGCAGTAAAGCGCTTTTCCGGTCGCTGCTCAGCGAGTTGTAAAACTCGGTGTCTTCGCTGCTGGAAGGGGTGATTACCGGTTCCGGCTTCATCAGAAAAGCCAGCACAAAGTAGACCAGCAGCATCCCCGAGGAAGTCAGTCCGCAGGAGATTATAAACGCTACCCGAATCAGTCCCACATTCAGCTCCGACCAGTCGGCCAATCCCTGGCAGACTCCAAACAAAGCTCCTTTGCGGGAACGGTAAAGCGGGCGGTCTCTCCCTCCAAAATAGTTGCTCATAAGAAAAAGAGTTGGTGGCTAAAGTTGCTCTCGACCTTTGACTTTCTCGCGGTCGATAAGAATGGTTTCCAGCGTTTCGATACGGTCTTCCAGATCGTTCAACGTCCGGTTCATCTGTTGGATAATGCGCGTGTCGTCTTCATCGTTGTGTCGGTTGCTACGGTGTTTCCCGCGCATCATGGCAAAAAGAATTACCAAGGTGATACAGATCGATGGAATTCCGAAGATGATGAATACAACGACTATACCGGTTAAATTGTCCGAATCTATGTCCATGTTTAAGTCCTCAGGTGATTAAGCGTTTCCAAATATGGATTACTCTTTGTCCTGAGACAATTCTTTCTTCAACGCTTCCAGTTCGTCTTCAATCTTTTCGTCCTTCTCCAGTTTTTCGAATTCGTCTTCCAGAGTGGGTTTGCGGCCGAAGTTTACGAGGTCGGCGTCGGCTTCCATGTGATCGATTTTGTTCTCGAAGTGGTCGAAGCGGGCCATCACATCGGATGTGTCCGCCTTGCGGATCTTCATCTGAGTGCTCTTATGCTTGGTGGCGGCAATGTGGCGCTGTACCAGCACGCGATGTTTGTTGCGGGCCCCGGCCAGTTTCTCTTCCAACTGCTTGATGTCGCTCTGATACTGTTCGACAATTTCTGTCAGATTGTTAATCTCATTCTGGCGATTTTCCACTTCAGCCAGGTAGTTGCGCTTTTCCACAAGCGCTTCGCGGGCCAAATCTTCGCGGCCTTTTTCTACAGCCAGGCGGGCTTTTTTACTCCAGTTTTCGGCGCGTTCTCTGGCTTCTTCCAGAGTGCGGTTGACCCGGGTGCGAGAAGCCATGGTCGAGGCACAGCTGGCTTTGATTTCCACCAGTGTATCTTCCATTTCCTGAATCATCAGGCGGATTAGCTTCTCCGGGTCTTCGGCCTTGTCCAACATGGCATTGATGTTGGAGTTTACGATGTCACGGAATCTTGAAAAAATGCCCATTGTTTTATCTTTCTTGTTTTCGGGTTCTTCGGGTGAATGTTTGTATGCCCATCACTTGCAGTCGCTATGCCAGTTTTTTTAAACCCAGCGATTTTACTTCTGTACCAATGGGTTATGAAGATATTTTACAGAGATTCTTTTTTATTGATTGCTATTTCAGTAAAATAAACCGATGTATGGTGAAATTTACCACGACTGTTTCTATGTCATACCGCGATCCTTATTCCGACCCTTCCCACAGTTCTTTACCCGAGGCTCTGGGCCAATCCGAGCCCTTTATTGAATTTCAGCAGAATTTGTCAAGGGTGGCCAAAGTGGACCGCCCTGTGCTCATTGTCGGTGAGCGTGGTACCGGCAAGGAGTTGGCCGCATCCCGCCTGCACTACCTTTCGGCTCGTTGGGATGGCCCTTTGGTTGCCTTGAATTGTTCGGCCTTGGCCCCTTCGGTGCTCGAATCCGAGCTCTTTGGCCACGAGTCTGGCTCTTTTACCGGAGCCAATAAGCGTCGCGAGGGGCGTTTTGAAGCGGCCAAAGGAGGCACGCTCTTTCTCGACGAAATCGGCCTCATTCCCATGGTTATTCAGGAGAAAATTCTCCGTGCCGTGGAATACCGTTGCTTCGAGCGCGTAGGTGGTACTGAATCCATCCGTGTCGATACCCGCATCATTGGTGCCACCAATGCAGATTTGCGGGGATTGGCCAATTCCGGAAAATTTAAACGCGACTTGCTCGACCGACTCTCTTTTGAAGTCCTTTTCCTGCCTCCGCTACGTTACCGTGAGGACGATATTATGCTGCTGGCTCAGCATTTTTCCGCCAGAATGGCTCAGGAACTGGGCCGCCCCGATATTCCTGAGTTTCACCCCAACGCCGTGCGCACTTTGATGAACTATGAGTGGCCCGGTAATATACGTGAGCTTAAGAATGTCGTTGAGCGTGCGGTCTACCGCAGCGAATCTCCATTGATTGAGGAGATTGACCTCGATCCTTTCCAGTGCCCCTGGGAGGTTCTTCTTGACCCTTCCGGCTCCGCCAGCGATGCCGCAGCTGCTCCGCAAAAAAATGCGAGTGTATCTGAAGTCAAAGTGGTGGAGAAAGTTGTGGAATCTTCTCTGACGCTTGCCGAAGGCCAGTGTCTGACTGATGCCGTGCGTGAGCTGGAACTAAACGCTATGAAAGATGCATTGCTTCAGGCACAGTACCATCAGGGCGATGCGGCCAAACGCCTTGGGCTTTCCTACCATCAGTTCCGCGGTCTCTACCGCAAATATAAGGAAGAGTTGGACGCTGCTGCGCCAGCCCAGTCCTGATTACTGGGGTAGGGCTATCCGTTGCTTTTCTGGATCTGGATGTTGTTTGTAGAAACTGGCGGCATGGCCTACCATACCGCAAAGGCAACTTTCCGTGGCAGTTTCCAGTTCAGTGCACAGGGCTTCCTTCTCAGTCTTGGGGCGGGTCGTAAAACGCACTTTAATCAACTCGTGCTGTTCCAGCCCGCGTTGCATCTGGCGAATTACATTTGCTGTAATGCCGGCTTTGCCCACAAAGATTTCTGCTTTCAGGCCCATGGCCATACCGCGGAAATGCTTCTTTTGGGTGCTGTTTAAGGTTTGTTGCATGAAATTAGGAAAATTGAGTTTTAAAGCTATTGAGCACGGTTTTTACGTCTTCGTCTCCGGAAAATCCGCCCATGGCAAAGTCTGGTTTGCCGCCTCCACGGCCACCCAGTTTACCGGTCAGTTCACGAACGATGTCGCCGGACTTGTAGCCGGCGGCAATAGCAGCTTCTGAGGCCATACAAAGTAAACTTCCCTTGCCTTCGTTGACGCCGGCCAGAACTACCAAACCGCCATCAAGAGCCTTGCTTACCTGCACTGCCAACGCACGCATAGCATTGGCATCACCAGATTTGACAACGGCAGCAACCACCTTCAGATCACCCTTGCTCAGAGCGCTTCCGGCCAGCTCTTCAGCTTCGTTTGCCGCACCTTTTTGCTGGAGGGCTTTCAGCTCCTTTTCCAGTTTCTTGTGGGTTTCCAGTTGATGGTTGAGGCGCTCTTCAATCTGCTCGGGTTTGCAGGAAAGCTTGGCGGCCAGACTGTGCAACAGTTGATATTGTTCCTGAACCAGCGTAAATGCACTTTCTCCCACTACGGCTTCAATGCGACGCGTTCCGGCGGAAATGGCCGATTCGCCGACAATCTTCAGCAAACCGATTTCCCCGGTGGCTTTCACGTGAGTGCCGCCGCAGAGTTCTTTGGACCAGCCGCCCATGTCCACTACGCGGACCACGTTGCCGTATTTTTCTCCAAAAAAGGCGATGCAGTCTTCCGGCTTGTCATCAAAAGCCACTTCATACCACTGAACGCTGTCGTTGGCCAGAATCAGGCGGTTGGCAATGGCCTCGATTTCCTGTAATTGCTCTTTGGTTGGTTGCTCGTAATGGGCAAAGTCAAAACGCAGGCGCTCCGGTGTTACCAGAGATCCGGCCTGCCGCACGTGGGTGCCCAGCACTTTGCGCAGTGCATGGTGCAAAATATGTGTTGCGCTGTGGTTGCGCTGGATTGCTCTGCGGCGCCCCATATCAACGCTCAGGTAAGCCTGCTGGCCGACCAATCCGGTGCAGGCACCGGCAACTTCGTGCAGGTGGCGTCCGGCTCCGTCCTTAATCGTATTGCCGATGGCATATTCCTTGCCATTAATTTCCGCATAGCCGGTATCGCCTAGCTGACCTCCCATTTCCGCATAGAACGGGGTCTCTGCAAATACAAAATAGCACTTATCGTCGTGTACCAGCACATCCTCTACCTTGGTGGCAAAGCTGACGCAGGCAGCTTCTTCAAATCCTTTAAAGGGAGTTGCGTGGGCCGCATCGGCATCCACCACGTCAATCACTTCCTTTTTCTGGGCTGCGCGGGCACGTTCACGCTGTTGTTCCATCTCGCTGTTGAATCCGGCAACATCTACGCTCAAGCCGCGTTCCTCGGCAATAATCTGGGTCAAATCCAGAGGGAAGCCGTATGTGTCATAGAGGGTAAAGGCATCGGTCCCGCTGATCTGTTCCGGGTTGGTTGCAAAAATGCGTTCCAGCAGCTGCATCCCGCGGTCGATGGTGCGGTCAAAAGCACTTTCTTCAGCCTGGATCACTTTGGTGATGACTTCCTGCTGGGTTTTCAGCTCGGGGAAGATTGGACCCAGTTTATTGACGGTTGGGGCCACCAGTTTGGTGAAGAAACCGGCTTCCAGCTTCAGGCGGCGTCCATACATAACCGCTCTGCGGAGAATGCGGCGCAGCACATAGTTACGCCCGTCATTGCCCGGCAGAATACCGTCGGCAATGGCACAGGAAAGGGTGCGGATGTGGTCGGCCAGCACGCGGAAGACAACGTCGCGCATTTCTGCGTCAGTCAACTCCTTGCGGGCCTGGGGCAGGGTGGCGCCATAGCTTTGCCCGCACATATCTCCGATTACCTTGAAGATATCGCCGAACAGGTCGCTGTCGTAATTGCTCGGCGGGCGGCTGAAATCCTTGAATTCCTTGGTCGTTGCCATGATCCCGGCAATGCGCTCGAAGCCCATGCCCGTATCCACGTGTTTTTCCTTCAGCGGTTCAAAAGAACCGTCTTCCTTGGCGTTGAACTGAATAAAAACATTGTTCCAAAGCTCAATACACCAGGGGCTGTCCGCATTGACCATACTGCCGTCCGGGTTTTCCGCACGCAGATCCATATGGATTTCCGAGCAGGGACCGCAGGGGCCTGTGTCGCCCATCATCCAGAAATTGTCTTTCTTGCCGCCAAAGTGGATGTGCTTTTCCGGATCAAGGCCGGCTCCTTCAAAAATGCCTTTCCATACGCCGTAGGCTTCTTCATCGAACGAGGCCGGATCTCCGTCACCGGGCTTGTAGACTGTGGCATAAAGGCGTTCCTTGGGGAAGCCCCAGACTTTGGTTAGCAACTCCCAGGACCATTCCAGCGCTTCCTTCTTGAAGTAATCGCCGATGGACCAGTTGCCAAGCATTTCGAAAAAGGTGTGGTGGTAGGTGTCAAAACCCACATCGTCCAGGTCGTTGTGCTTGCCACCGGCGCGGATGCACTTCTGTGTATCGGCCAAGCGTCGACTGCTCGGTGTGCGCTCACCCAGGAAGTAGGGCACAAACTGATTCATTCCTGCGTTGGTAAACAGCAGATTCGGTGCAGACGGCATCAGGCTGGCACTGGGGACAATTTCGTGTCCCTGACTTTGGAAAAAATCAAGAAAGCTTTGGCGGATTTCAGTTGAAGTCATCATGGCGGGATGGACAAAAATAGAGTTGCCGGATAGTGGACGTAAGGGGCTTACATTACAAGTAGTCGCCTCGAGGTGAAGTAAAAAAGTGAATCCTTTTTCAGCAATAGCTCTCTTTTTCTAAGTGCTTTACTCCCGAGTCCCTCTTCGCTAGCCTCCGCTCTCATGCATTCCCTCCCGCAAGCGGTCATTTTTGATATGGACGGCCTCATGCTCAATACCGAGCAGTTGGCCTATTCCGTGCTTACGCGCACCGTAACCGATCTGGGTGGCGACAGTTTCCCTTTGGAGGTTTACCGTAAGCTTGTCGGTTGTTCTGCGGAAGCCGTGGCCGGTATTCTCAGCGAAAACATGGGCGCCGCTTTTCCCGTTGACGAAATTCTTCCAGTCTGGCGCGAGAACTACCGCAAAACCGTTGAAGAATGCCCTCTTCCCGTAAAACCGGGGATCTTTGAATTGCTCGAGTTTCTTGAGCAAAACCACGTCCGCCGCGCAGTGGCAACTTCCACCGCCTTACCCCTGACCACTCAGAAACTTAAAAAAGTCGGTTTGTTTTCACACTTTGAATCCTTTGCCACCGTCGACAAAGTGCCCGCCGGCAAACCGGCCCCCGATGTTTATCTGCTGGCCCTCCGCCAACTCGACCTCTCCGTGGAGCACTGCCTGGCCCTCGAAGATTCTCCCAACGGAGTACGTGCCGCCCACGCCGCCGGCCTACGCGTGGTTATGGTTCCCGATATGATCGCGCCAACTCCCGAACTCGAAGCCATGGCCCACAACATTCTCCCATCACTCAACCACGTGCGCAGCTGGCTTTCTGAATAGTTTTCCTGCTCAGATCTTTTCGTCTTACTGCGCGGAGGAACGCTGCATTAAGGTGTCGATCATACAATCCAGCACATAATCATAAAGCCTTCTGCCTTCGTCGCCGTAGGTCTGAATGGCCGTCATTTGGATGGGATCTCTCAGCCACTGCATAAAAAAGCTGTCTTTTCCCTGAGCAACATGCGGCATGATTCCTGAAAAAGAAAAACCCAATGCTGCCGCTACATCATGGATATGGGGGGCCGAAGGGCTTGCCAGCGGGGCAAAAATAAAGATGGAGTCGCGATTATATCCGCGACATTCCTCGAGGGCATGCTTCAGCTGCTCTTCCAGATCTGCTCCGTCGCTTTTAATAAGAATATCCGAAATGTTTTCTCGCTGGTGGGGAGAGTGGCGTAGCACCAGATCGGCTTTTTTCGGCAGAGCGCCCCGGTTTCCCGAAGCATAAGTGCGCGGCAGATCCAGCCAACCGTAGATTTCTTCAATCATTGCCTGATGCTTTTCCGGAGGATATACCGTCATCGGGCTGTGATCGTAGGCTTGGTAATAGTTGATGGAAGTTCCCTTCTTTTGCCCTGTGGTCAGCATCTGCTGAGCATCCAGCCCTTGCGGAATAAGATTCATAAACATAGAGCAAGGCATCATATCAATCATCTTGGTGGCTTTTTGAGACATCTTGTGCGTGGTTACGCAAAAGTCCATTAATCCGGGCACTTGAAGGTCCGCCGCCACTGCTTTCACTTTTGCTCCCAGCTTCATGCTCAGGCCGGGGCAGCGGTATTCATGGTCGATAAAAGCCAATTCTATGACCGGAACCATGGAGGTCCACTCGTGCCGCATCAGGCAGAGATGGCCGATCAAGGCACCGCTTCCCGGATCCTCTCCGATAATGGGAATGTAGCTGCCCTCTGCATAGGCGTCGGCCATGGCCTGTGCATCATAGATAAACTCGTTGTGAGTGTCTCCATAGCATTTGCGGGCTAATTGACAGATCTTTTCCAGTTCTCCGATCTCCGGCACGCGGACAATCGGTTCTGTTACAGTAGGGCGGCTCATTGCAATACATGTTTCACTTTGCCGGGTTTGCGGTCAACTGAGAATGTCAGATATTATTTCTTTTGTTAGTCTGTAAAATAATTGTTATAACTCATCTATTTTTATTTCCAAATTTGAGGTTATGAGGGATTCAGCTTATGCTTATCTGTTCTCTCTAATACACTCTCCAACCTCTAAAGGAATCATAACTATGGCCAGCTGTGAATGCATCGTCATGTGCCCCTTCTTCAACGATCAGATGGATGGAATGCCGGAAATCGCTGAAAAACTGAAAGAAAAATACTGCCTCGGAAGCAATGTGGATTGCGCCCGCTATCTGATCCGCCAGCAATTCGGTGCCCAGGCCGTTCCCGGCGACCTTTTTCCCAACGATAAAAAAGCCGCTCTACGCCTGATTCACGATAAACTCAGCGCTTGATCTGGCGACCTATGCAAGATTTAGCTTATGCGCCTCTATTTCTTGGAGGCGCTTTTTTATGCATGAAACAAGAGAATTTAAATTATATGAAATGAATAATTGACCTTATTCATGCATAACGTTTTCCTAGGGGGTATCTCGGATCGATGAAGCTTCCATACGGATGCCTCTTTTGATCCGACTGGAATAAGTTTATCTATGATTTTCCTTCCCATGCTGCTTATTAAACGGGTTATCCCTTTCTGTGCCTTTCTTCTGCTGCTGATTTCCCTGAAAGCCCAGGAAGAGACGCTCTCCCCACTCACTTTTACGCCCCAATGGCTTCCCCAGGCGCAGTTCGCCGGGTTCTATATGGCGCAGGAAAAAGGCTTTTACCGCGATGCCGGATTAGAGGTCAGTATTGTTCACCCGTCTGCTTCGGTTATGGCCACTGAACAGCTGAAAAGAGGCGAGGCCGATGTGATTTCTCTTTTCCTCGTTACAGCCCTTTCCAAGCGTTCCGTGGATTTTCCTCTGGTCAACATCGCTCAGCTCTCACAAAACTCTGGGCTGCTTTTTGTGGCTAAGAAATCTGCCGGGATCCATTCTCTGGAGGATTTTAACGGCCGACGGGTGGGTATCTGGAAAAGCGGGTTTGATGAGATTCCTAAATCCCTCTTCAGGGAAAACAACTATGAGATCCAGTGGGTTCCTCTGCTTTCATCCATCAATATGTTTTTGGCCGGCGGAATTGATGCCATGACTGTTATGTCCTACAACGAGTACGATCAGATCATCAATGCCGGTATCAATCCTGATGCGTTGAGTGTCTTTGCCTGTTCCGACTATGGCTACAACATCCCCGAAGACGGCCTCTATTGTCTGCAGAGCACTTTGCAGAATCGTCAGGAGGATTTGCAGCGCTTTGTCCGCGCTACCGAAAAAGGGTGGGCCTATGCCGATACTCACCGGGAGGAAACCCTTTCTGTGGTTCTGCGCATCATGACCGATGCCCATGTAGCCACCAATTATGCTCACCAGAAATGGATGCTGGAAAAAGTCCTCGAGTTACATCAGCCCGGCTCCAAACACGTAAGCTCTGGAGAACTGGCCGAACCCGATTTCTATAAGACGTTGCGCCTCTTACTCGAAGGGGGCTATATCAGTGAGAAAATAAGCTTTCAGGAGTTTCATCGCAATCTGATGCAGGATCAGGAGGTAAAATGAGCTTACATCCCCAAAAATCCATTGTCGCGAGGATTCTCTTTTACGTGCTGCCGCCGTGCGTAGTTCTCTTTCTCGTTTCTCTATCCATCTTTTATGTGTCCTCCAAGCGGACCATAGAGGAGATGACTCACCGCAATGCGGAGTTGATTACCGAGCGCACCGTGCTGCGCACCGAACAGGTGCTTAAATCCATCGAGAAGATTACCGAGAACAACATCTGGTTGCTGGAAAACGGGGAGCTCGACGAAGCAGATATAGAGGCTTTTACCAGCCGTATTGTGCGCGATAATCTGGAAATCCTTGGATGCGCTGTAGCCTATGCTCCGGACTCTTTTTCCGATCCTCAAAAAGCCTTTACACGTTACAGCTACCGTCACCTCGGTCGGATTACATCCCGGGGTCTGGATAACGAAACCTACGCCTACTCGCTGCAGGATTGGTATCAGCTCCCCGCTACGCTGGAACGGGCCTGCTGGGTGGAACCTTATTTCGACACCGGAGGAGCCGATGCCCTCATCAGCACCTATGCCGTTCCCTTTTATCGCAGAACCAACGGCAAAAAAGAATTTGCCGGAGTTTTTGCCATCGATGTGTCTCTGGATTGGCTCACCTCGATTGTCTCATCCGTTCGTATCCTCGATACCGGTTATGCGGCGCTCATCAGCCGCAATGGAACTTTTGTGACGCACGAGGATAAAGACCTCATCATGAATCAGACTATCTTTAGCTATGCCGCAGAGCTGGAAAGTCTCCTCTTGAGGGAGATCGGTCGGGATATGCAAGCAGGGAACAGAGGTTTTGCCACCATTCGCCTGCAGGAGGTGGATTGGGTCATTGCCTATATGCCTATGCCTTCCAATAACTGGATCTTGGCGGTGGTTTTTCCCAAGGCGGAGATGTATGCACCCTTGCGTCGTATTACCCTGATTCTGGTGGTTCTGCTCGTTGTTGGGTTAGGTCTTCTCAGCTTCATTGTTATTCGCATGGTCACTCATCAGCTGGCTCCGTTGCACGGCTTTACCGAAACCGTGCATAAGATTGCCGGAGGTGACTTCGATGTTCCGTTGCCCGATATTCGCACTGAAGATGAAATGAGAGATCTACACGATTCCTTTGCCCGAATGCAGTGCGACCTCAAAGAATACATTTCAAACCTTCAACTGACGACTTCGGCCAAAGAGAAAATCGAAAGCGAACTGCGCATTGCCCGGGAAATTCAGATGGGCATGATTCCCAAAATATTCCCTCCATTCCCCAACCTGAATGAGCTGGACCTTTTTGCTATCCTCGAACCGGCTAAGGAAGTGGGAGGAGATCTCTACGACTTTTTCCTGCTGGATGAGTCGCACCTTTGTGTGGCCGTTGGCGATGTTTCCGGTAAAGGTGTGCCGGCCTCCCTCTTTATGGCAGTTACCCGGACGTTGTTGCGTTCCATTGGCCCCAGACAGTCATCTCCTGCGGCTATGGTGTCCGTGCTTAATCGGTCGCTTTCTCAAAACAACGAATCGAGCATGTTTGTTACCTTTTTCCTCGCCATTCTCGATTTGCAAACCGGGCAGCTCAAATACACCAATGCAGGTCATAATCCACCGGTTTGGTTGCATGCTGGAGGGACTCCCGAACGTTTTGACACGGCCAAAAACATCCCTGTCGGTTTGTTTGAGGAACATGCCTACGGTGAGCATGAATGCACGCTGCTGCCCGGCGATGGTCTTTTCTTCTACACCGATGGGGTAACCGAGGCGGAGAATGCACAGAAAGAACTCTTTTCCGACGAACGGCTTATGCAGTGTTTGGGCAGTTCTACGGATCCTGACCCGCGCAAAGTTATTGAGTGCGTCAGAGCTTGTGTGGACACTCATGTGGCCGGCAACGAACAATCCGACGACCTGACCATGCTCAGCCTCATCTACTATGGCAACTCTCATGAAAAGCACCTTCAAAATTGAGAATAAAATTGAGGTTCTGGCCGACTTTGCCGAAGCGTTTCAACGTGAGGTGGAACCGTGGAATTTGCCGCCTGCGCTTCAGATGAACCTCGATCTGGTTCTTGAGGAGGTGCTTTCCAACATTATTCACTATGGGTTTTCCGATCAGCAGCTTCATTGGATTGAGATCCATGCCGTTTACGAAAACGGAACCGTAATGCTTCGCATCAGTGATGATGGCGTGCCCTTTGATCCTACAGAAAAGGCAGCCCCCGATTTGACCCAATCCATCGAAGACAGGCCCGTTGGCGGGCTTGGCATTTTCCTGGTCCGCAAACTCATGGATCAGGTTACCTATTTACGCGAAAACGATCACAACATTTTAATCCTCGAAAAAACGATTTCCTCATGAAAATTACCGTTACCGAAGCAAACAACTACAGTATTTTGGACCTCGAAGGCCGCATTGATGTAACCGGAAGCCCACAGCTGGAAAACGAAGTCACTCGCCGGATCGATGCCGGGAAAAATCGCCTCGTCTTCGATTGCAGCGGCGTGGATTACATCAGCAGCTCCGGCCTGCGTGTGTTTCTTTTTACCCAAAAAGTGCTTACCCGGAGTTCTGGAAAACTGCATGTCTGCTGCATGAAAAGTGAGATTAGGGATATTTTTGAAATGACGGGATTGCTTGGCCTGTTCAGTGTTTTTGAGACGCGTGAAGAGGCTCTAAATTCCTGATCCCTATGGTTTTGCGGAAAATTTTTACAGCACTGTTTGCGTTGTTACTGACAGCAGGCATTCTCCTCGTTTCCGATCTGGACAATCGGCAGCACTCAAAAGACACCGGTATTCGCAAGGATGGCCATTACAGGATAGGCATTACCTACTTCGGCCCGGATGCGTCTTTCGATATGGTGGTCGACGGTCTACTCCACGGGTTGGCCGATTTGGGCTATGTTAAAGACAAAAACCTTTCTCTGGTTATGGCTCACGCCAATGGCGAGATTTCCAATTTGCCCTTGATTCACCTCAATATGGATAATTCAGATGTTGATCTGATTATTCCAACGTCTACCCCGGGTATTGCCTCGGCTGTTACCACGGTAAAAAAGCACCCCATGGTTTTTACCATGACGTATACGCCGCTCGCCGTCGGTGTCGGCAAGAGCTTTACCGATCATTTGCCGAATCTAACGGGCCTGGCCTCTTTTCCGCCGGTGGAGAAAACCTTCGATTTTATCTGTGAATCCTTCCCCGGAGCAAAACGCATTGGCACTCTCTACAATTCTTCCGAAGCCAATTCTCGGAAAGTGGTGGAAGTGGCCCGTGCCTATGCCGAATCATTGGGGATCGAGCTCGTGGAAACAACGGTCGTCAATACCTCCGAAGTCTATCAGGCGATGGAGTCTTTGGCTCAACGCAATGTGGATGCCGTATGGATTACCGGAGACAATACTGCCCTGCAGGCCTTCCATGCCGTTGTTAAAGTTTGCAATGCCCGTGAACTCCCCCTCGTGGTCAACGATGTAGAATACACAGAACAGGGCGCCCTGGCTGCTGTTGGCATTGGCTGGTACCAGACGGGTTACCGCACTGCGGATTATGTGGCTCGTGTTCTCGAGGGAGCGAACCCGGCCGATATCCCCATAATCAATTATGTGGAGGAAGCTGTTGCCATTAACCGGGAACTGGCCGCCCAGAGAAGCATTGTTTTCCCTGAGAAATATACGGCTCAGGAAACCTTTAAGCCGAAAAAGCAGTACCGCTTTGCCATGGTCCACTATGTCGATAGCCCAAACTCAGAGGATGTGGAAGACGGTATACGGGATGGGTTGAGCGCATTGAACTGGGTTGAGGATGTAGACTTTACGCTGCAGTCATTTAATGCCCAGGGCGATATTTCCACCATGAACAGCATCTGCGATGCGGTTATGGGCAAGCCGTGGGATTTAGTCTTTGTCAGTTCCACGCCCACTACTCAGTTACTCGCCAAAAAAGTCACTCATGCTCCCGTGGTTTTCACCGCTGTAGGAGATCCTGTTGCTGCGGGATTGGGTAATTCATTTGAAGACCACCTGCCCAATATTACGGGTATTTCAACCCTCAGCGATTTCGATGGGCTTTTGCTGCTGCTTCAGGAAACCATGCCAGGAGTTAAAACCATCGGTACCGTGTTTACTCCCGGAGAGATCAATTCGGTGGCGTATAATACCCGTTTTCAGGCCGCTGCCCGCGCCCGTGGAATGAAGCTTATCTCCATGCCGGCCAATTCTGTAACGGAGGTATCCGACGCCGCCTTGTCTCTGGCCGCTCAGCGGATAGATGCCTTTACGCAGATCTCCGACAATCTTACGGCAACTTGCAGCTCGACCATTATCAAAACGGCCTACGATAACCATATTCCTTATTTCGGCTTCATCTCCAGTCAAATCAATCAGGGTGCTGTCGCTTGTTTTTCCCGCGATTATTATCGCTGTGGTGTCGAGGCTGTGGATTTGGCGGTGGAAATCCTTCAGGGAAAGGATCCTGCAGAGATTCCCTACCGCATGATGGGCAAATCGAAGGTCTCTGTAAATGAGGAAGCAGAACGCTATTTTGAGGTTAAAATCCCTGAGCATTACTTGAAGGAAAACCCATAATGGAAAAGAATCTTACAATTGTTCAATCTGCCTCCGAAGGACGCTTGTTCCTGGATGTTTCCGGGCGGCTCGATGCCAACTGGGCAGGCTACCTCGATGATACCTTGCGCAAGGCTATAGAAGAGGGCCACTATGTGGTTGGGCTTGATCTCTCCAAGGTGCAGTTTCTCAGTTCTGCCGGAATCCGTACTCTGGTTAAACAGCACAAAGCTTTTTCCGCAGTCTCCGGGGTGTTGTCCATTACTGCTTATTCGGAAAACGTTGGTTCTGTTCTCGATATGGTGGGAATGCTCCAGCTTTTCCTGCCTGCGGAAACAGCGGCTTCCGAGGCGCTTTTATCTGTTCCTACCGAAGAGGTTCTTCGCGAATATGGATACACTTTTAAGGTCTGCCATAGCGGAGATGCCTGTGCTCAGGTGAGTTCCCGCGGGAACCCGGGACTGCTTGCTCAGGCCGGATTTACTGCTGCCGATGACGCTTTGCTGCGCCTTGAAAAACCTTTCTTTGGGTTGGGACTAGGGGCTTTGGGCAGTGATTTTGACGACTGTAAATCGCGTTACGGCGAGTTTATTGCCTTGGGCGATCATCTTGCCTATGTGCCTTCAGATGCTTCCGGTAAACCGGATTACATGACCCGTATAGGAAACCTGATTCCTGAGATTCACACCCTTTATTCTCTGGGCGTGGAAGAGTCCTTCAGCAGGGATTTTATTTTTACTCCGGAAACGGAAAAAAGCATCGAGTTGAGCCGACTTTTGCAGATTGCTTTTAAACTGAATGATTCTGAAGACATCGCCTTTCTCATGTTTGCAGAAAGTGCCGGTCTCGTCGGAGCTAACCTTTTGCAGTCTCCCGTGGAGGGCACTGTACCATTTTCATTTCCCGAAGTGCGGGAACGCGTGAATTTCACTACAGAGCCGATCCACAACAAAGCGCTTTGTGTGCTCTTTGGGCTTGCCTGCCGCAAGGCTCCGCAGGCATTGAACCCTTTTTTGCGTCCTCTGATGGAGGGAGTTCTGGGGCATGTGCATGCGGCTGTTTTCCCCTATATGCCGTTGCAGAAAGAACAGCTTGAATACCGTTCTACACTGGAACTCCTTTTCGAAAAATCCGAGGTGCTTGATGTGCTTCACCTGCTTCGCGATTCCCGGGAAAGTGTTGGGTTGGGCGAAAGCCTGTTCCGTTCCGGCCATTGCTGGACTGCCGGTCTAAAATTCTAATTTTTCTGGAGACAAGATATGACGCTTCTCATCGGTTCCGTTATCATTGGCCTAATCCTATCCCTGCTGGCATTGGGGATTTTTATCAGTTTCAAAATTTTTGACTTTCCTGATATCACCGTTGAAGGCTCTTTTACCTTTGGCGCTTCGGTGGGGGCTGCACTCATCGCCGGAGGAATGAATCCTTTGCCGGCCAGTTTGCTTGCTTTTGCTGCAGGAATGCTTGCCGGTACCTTGACCGGTGTTATCCATACCCGCTTTAAGATCAATCCTCTACTTGCCGGTATTCTTGTTATGACCGCCCTTTACTCCGTGAACCTACACGTGATGGGCCGCAGCAACGTGCCCCTTATCAACGACACCACCATCTTTACCTGGATCGATCAGTTCTCTGTTTGGGCTTCAGGCAAGGGAACCAAGTTGAATGTTCTCGGGTGGATGGTTCCGGCAAAGGATTTGTGGACTCTGCTGTTTTGTTTATTCGGCGTTTCCTTCTTCAGTCTCGTTCTCTGGTGGTTCTTTAAAACCAATATTGGTTCGGCTATGCGGGCCACCGGAGATAACTCCCAGATGATTCGGGCGCTTGGTGTGAACACCAACGGAATGATCATCTTCGGTATCGCTCTTTCCAACGGCGTGGTAGCCCTTGCCGGAGCCTTGCTGGCTCAATATCAGGGCTTTGCCGATGTGCAGATGGGTATTGGAATGATGGTTTGGGGGCTGGCCAGTGTAATTATTGGAGAAGCCCTCATCAACGATCGCAGCCTTGGTTTACTCATCTTCGGAGCCGTTGTCGGTTCGGTGCTCTTCCGTCTGTTGGTGGCCATTGCCCTGCGTTGGGGACTCAATCCGAACGATTTAAAAATTATTACTGCGCTTTTCGTCTTTATTGCACTGATCCTTCCAGGTTTGCTCAACAAACGCCATGCCCTCAAAGGAAAGAAAGCCCATGCTTAAAGTTCAGCAGATTCACAAAACGTTTAATCCCGGTACGGTCAACGAGGTCAGAGCCCTGCAGGGCGTGGATTTTCAAATTGAAGAGGGGAGCTTTGTCTGTGTGCTCGGCACCAACGGCTCGGGTAAGTCGACCACGCTCAATGCCGTGGCCGGTACATTCCTCGTGGATACCGGCAGCATCCTTCTCGATGGTATTGATATCACTTCAATGAATGAACACCAGCGGGCCAAATACATTGGTCGCGTGTTTCAGAATCCATTCAGCGGAACGGCTCCTAACATGTCCATCGAGGAAAACCTCATGCTGGCCATGAAACGTGGGCGTTTCCGCGGGCTGGGGTGGGGCTTGCCTCGAAAACTGGTCAATGAGTTTAAGGACCTTGTCCGACCACTCAACATGGGTTTGGAAGATCGTCTGGAGAATCCTATCGGCAAA
Organism: Opitutales bacterium; assembly: GCA_016932335.1. Classification (GTDB taxonomy): domain Bacteria; phylum Verrucomicrobiota; class Verrucomicrobiia; order Opitutales; family Oceanipulchritudinaceae; genus JAFGCZ01. The sequence goes on from JAFGCZ010000004.1 coordinate 50,738, forward strand.
TTATCCGGCGGTCAGCGTCAGGCATTGACTCTCCTTATGGCAACCTCGGTAAAACCAAAGCTGCTCTTGCTGGACGAGCATACCGCGGCGCTCGATCCTAAAACTGCGGCAAAAGTAATCGATTTAACGCAGGAAGTGGTGAGCAGAGATCGTCTGACCACGCTCATGGTTACGCATTCCATGCAGCAGGCCATCAATCTGGGAGACCGTATCATTATGATGCACAAAGGGCGTGTGGCTTATGATTTTCAGGGTGCGGATAAAAAGCGTCTCAAAATCAACGATTTGCTGGGGCTCTTCGATGAACTACGCCGCAAGGAGTCCATCGATGCCGGTGTGGCTTCTTTTCTGGAAACTTCCTATATTTGAGGGTGGTTATGAAAGCATTGTTGCGTGCCTTGGTGGCTCTTTCTCTGGCGGCATTAACGCTGCTTCTGCTGGACCTGAACAACCGAAAAACGGATGCCGCAGCGTCCAAACCTCGTATTGCCGTTTTCAAAATGGCTTCTCGGGAGCTTTTGGATGAAACCGAGCGGGGCATCATTGACGCCCTCCGCAATGGAGGCTACATCGATGGGCAAACCTGCAGCCTGAAATTTTATTGCGCTGAAGGAGATATGCCCACTGCCAACATGATTGCCCAGTCCATCGTCAGTGAGCGCTTCGACATGGTTTTGACCATCAGCACCCCTGCTCTCCAGACCATGGCCAATGCCAACCGGGAGGGCTCTGTCATGCACGTATTTTCCGCGGTGACCGATCCCTATGCCTCCGGGGTCGGCATCACCGGAAGCGCTCCCGATCAGCACCCGCCGCACCTTGTCGGAATCGGCACATTTCAACCGGTGGAAGCAGCTATCGAAATCGCCAAACAGATGAACCCACAACTCAAGACACTGGGTACCGTCTGGTGCCCTGGCGAGGTCTGTTCCGAGGCCTGCCTGCGTCTGGCCCGGGCTAAGTGCGGGGAGTTGGGGATTGAGCTTCGCGAAGCCAGTGTGGAAAACAGCACTCAGGTGCTTGAGGCGGCTATGAGCCTGACCTCTCAGGGTGTGGATGCTCTTTGGCTGGGGGGAGATAATGTGGTAGAAGTGGGCTTCGATCAGCTGGTGGCAGCAGCATCCAGAGCAGAAATCCCCCTCTTTACCAACAACCCCGGTAAAGTCTATGGCAATACGCTCTTTGGTCTGGGGGCAGAATATTATCGGGTGGGGCAAACCGCCGGAGGCTTGGCCGTCGATGTTCTCAACGGTAAACCTACCGATAGCATCGGCGTGGAAAACGTGGTTCCGCGACTCCTCAAACTCAATCCAGATGCCTTGGAGCATATCAATGCCCATTGGGATATTTCAGAATTTCGCTGACGCTGTTCCTCCTTCATATCCCCTGGATAATCGCGTTGTTGCTGTCCGAAGTGCTCTGTATCGCCATTGCCTTAATGCGTGTCGGCAAATTGCCGGCGACACACACCGACCTGGCGAAAACCTATGGGTTGTCTCTCTTCATCGGTCTTGCGGCGATTATTGCTTTTTCCGTAACGGCAACCTGGCCCGTGCTTACCTTCTGCGACATTGGCCTGCTCGCAGATATAGGAATTATCGCCATCTAACTGGCCTCTACCGATGGCCAGTCTGTGGACATTCCTTCCTTATCCAGTCTGAAAAACTAATTCCTTATTTTGCCAGGAACTCGCGCAGTAGGGCGCTCAATTCAGTTTGCTTATCCTCTTCGGCAATCTCCAGGAGACTTTTATCCTGAAATTCGGGATTTGGGTCTGCTCCGTGCTCCAATAGATAGCGAGTCAGTGAAAGATCGTCTTTGCGGATGGAGAGAATCAACGCGTTGGCGTCATCTTTGGTCTTCAGGTTCACGTCCGCTCCATGCTTAAGGAGCAATTCTATGACCTCCAGATTGCGGGCTATCACCGCTCCCATCAGCGGAGTCATTTTCTTGTCGATGGTCTGGTTTACATCAGCTCCCGCGTCCAACAGCAGATGGAGCATTTCTATATTCGTCCCCACACAGGCAGAGCCCAATGCGGTGGTTCCTTTTTTGGAGACCGCATTCACGTCGGCTCCCTCCTGCAGTAAATATTTGGCTGCGGGTACACTGTTCGTCACTACCGCCTGCATCAGGCTGGTGTAGCCATTTTTATCCACGGCATTGGCTTTGCCCCCATGCTTTCGCAACACTTCGGCAATGTCATCTCTGCCCATCATTACGGCCATCATCAGTGGTGTTTGCATCTGTTTGTCCGCTGCATTCACATCCGCTCCGTGCTCCAGCAACAAATTCACCAAAGGCAAATTGCCCGCGGCCACCGCTCCGTGAATGGGCCTGATGTCATTCTTGCCTTTGTAGTCGGCATTGGCTCCGCGCTCAATCAGCAACTCTGCAGGAGCGTTATCCTGTAGAATACAGGCCAGGCAGAGGGGCGTAACACCTTTTGAGTTTTTGGAATCCACCTTGGCCCCGGCATCCAGCAGCAAGGTCATCATCGGCACGTCTCCCTTTATTGTGGCCAGGTGCAGCGGTTGCATCCCCTGATCCTTTTTCTCCAACTGGCTGGTATCTTTTTCCAGAATGGCTTTGGCATCTGCCAGGTTTCCCGAAAGCACCGCCAGAGGCAGCGAATTTTTAACCGATTCGCTCGGGTCTTTTTCCGCAAAACAGGTGATTACTGACAGCAGCAGGGCGAAGAATGGAAGAAGTGCCTTTTTCATCGTTGTATATACTGTAGATGTTGTTTGTGTGATGTTACCTTCTCTGAAACTTTATTTGTCTTGCATTGTCAATTCCACGAAATGAACACCGGTCAAAAATCTGAAACTGGGCGCATTTTGCTCCTCCTGGCATCTGTTGCCGTTGGCGCCATTGCCCTCCTTCATGTGGCTATTATTATCGGCGGTGCAAGCTGGTACCGCGCCTTCGGGGCAGGGGAGAAAATGGCCTCTCTGGCAGAGAGCGGTTCCTTGGTTCCTGCATTGTCTACCATCCCTCTGGTGCTGATCTTTGCCCTCTGGTCGCTCTATGCCTATGCCGCGGCCACCGGCAGATTGCGGCTTCCCTTTATGCGTTTCGTGCTCTGTGCTATTGCCGCGATTTTCCTGCTCCGCGGCTTTTCCGGTATCCCTGTCTATTTCAGCAACACACAGGCTTATACTTCCTTTTTCATCATCTCCACCTCCCTGGCCAGCTTCATCATCGGCCTGCTCTATTTTCTTGGCACATTCTTCCGCCGCAGTGAACTAAAGTGATTTTTCTGATTCTGTTTTATTGTTATTTTGATGTTTTCCTCAACTCCTACAGATTGTTCTATGATCAATCCTGAAAACCGAAAGGAACCCGATTATGAGAACAGACAGAGGCACGATTACCGAAACCAATGCATATCGTATACCCGGGTGGCGGTACCTGTACCGACTGTTGCGATTGCACCAGTTGCCCCAACTAGGCGTCTTTCTTTCGTTTTGAAAAATGTTCATGCTCACGAAGCGTGAGCTTTGCTTTTGTTCTGATTCTGTTTACCGGGGTGCTCTTGCCCTCGCAGAAAATATTGCTGATTATTTGGTTAAGTGCTGAATCCTCAAAATATCGATTCTTACGTTATTGTGCTTTTTTGTAACTAAGTTGCGAATTCACTTATCTGAAAACTTTTTCTGGGTATTTATGATAATGAATTGACTTATTTATATGTTGGTCTAGAAATTAGGCATCAGTTACTACCATTAATACTGAGTAATAAGCCTTAGGTGTATATGAATGAAACACAACTGACTTATGTCACCTGCAAATCGCTTCTTAATCAGGGGTTTGAGGTGAGGTTTCCAGAACCTCCGCCGGAATTGAAAGCAGCCAACGCAGTTCTCAATCCACCTCCTGTTAATCTTACGCTAAGAGAAGTTACAGAGAAGAACAACGAAGACGTCGAAGGTTTTTCTCTCATTTTCCACAGTAAGGAAAATCATCTTTTACCTCAAAACACGTATCAATTGCATAATGATACGTTGGGTTCCATGAATATATTTCTTGTTCCCGTGGGCGAGAAGGTAGATGGAGAGGGCGCTGACCGTAAGGTGACCGGCTACATCTATCAGTCTATTTTTAATGCTCTTAAAAAGAAAGAGAGGGTATAATTATGGCAGATCCTTTTCTTGGGCAAGTTCGTCAACTGGGATTCAGTTTTGCTCCTCAGGGGTATGCTAAATGTGATGGAGCAACCCTGACGATTGCGCAAAACACGGCGTTGTATTCGCTTCTTTCAATAAAGTTCGGTGGAAATGGCACAACAAACTTTTGCTTGCCTGATTTACGCGGTCGTGTGCCCATGTTTTCTGCCAATTATGTTCAGGGAACGGAGCTTGGCGTGGAGTCAGTAACGCTTACCCAAAACACCATGCCCAGGCATACGCATAGCCTTATGTCGATGCCGAGTTCGGGCGATTTTCCTTTGCCGAGGACGCTTACTGAGCCCATTCAAAAGAAGGTGTTTGCTCAGTCCGTTTTGGCTTCCGATCAAAGTGCGCAAGCTGTTTACGGTGTTCCACAAAACCTCATTTCACTCCATCCGAATACCTCTACCTATGTTGGTGGAGATCAGTCTCATAACAACCTTCAGCCCAGTCTGGTGATTAACTTTGTGATCGCGCTGCAGGGCTCTTACCCTCAACGGTCGTAGAAAGGATTACTTATTATGGATGCTTATGTAGGTGAAATTAGAATGTTTGGCGGTCATTACGCTCCGGTTGGCTGGTTGTTGTGTAACGGCCAAATCATGTCGGTTACCACATACTCGCAGTTGTTTTCATTGCTTGGAACCGCCTACGGTGGTGATGGAAGAAGTACATTCGGAATTCCAGATATGCGTGGACGGGTTCCTGTTCATTATGGAACTGGTTCCGGCCTTACCGCACGGTCTATGGGGCAGCGCTATGGTTCTGAATATGTTACCTTATCTATAGATCAAATTCCTGAGCATTCCCATCCCATGATTGCTTCTACCGATACAGCCTATAGCAACTTGCCGGAGGGTCGTGTGCTTGCCGCTGGCCAAGCAGGTGTTATTGAGTTTTATGCAGCAACAACAGATGCATCAAAAGTGGTTTTAATGAATGAAAGCGCAGTATTGGCTACGGGTTCAGGCACTCATCATATCAATGTCATGCCTAGCCTTGCCATCAGTTTTATTATTGCAACAACTGGAATATATCCTTCACAATCTTAATTAGGAGATATCAACTATGTCAGAACCATTTTATGGCGAAATAAATATCTTCCCTTATTCCTTTGCACCCTATGGTTGGGCGTATTGTGCTGGATCTTATCTTTCTATTGGTCAATTTAGCGCACTGTATGCGGTTATTGGCACCACTTATGGAGGAAATGGAAGCACGAATTTCCAAATACCTAATCTGCTAGATAAAGTTCCCCTTGGTTGGGGTTCCGCACCGGGCTTAGTGTCCTGGCAGATTGGTGATTCGGGTGGTTATTCTTCGATCGCTCTTTCTCAAGAGCAGCTGCCGACGCATACTCATGAAGCTATGGCGTCCATGGATACATTAACGAATGAATCTGAGCCAACCGCACTGTCTTATCCTGCTTTTATGGATAAGAAAAATGTCAGCACAATCATGGGCTACAAGACGCCGAGTGCGAATTTGGTGCCCATGAATTCAAATGCACTTTGTGCTTCCGGTTCTGGCTATGCTCACGAAAATCGTCAGCCGGTTCTTTGTATGAATTATTATATTGCTCTTGAAGGCGTATGGCCCTCCCGTTCATGATCTGAACCTTATCCGAACTTGCAATGAGCAATGGGTAAAGCACATTGCTTGTTTTAACTCAACGGAGAATAGAATCGAGATCCCTTCGTCTGATGATGTGACCACATTTAGCTAATTTGCGATTAGTTGCCTCGTTAAGCATATAAACAACCAGAACGAGTTCTCCCTTTCTCATTTTGGGAGAACTTTTTTTCTGGCATTGTTTCTTGGAAATATAAAATAAAAATTCCTGTAATTCTGTTGTTCGTAATTCAGATGCTGATAGTTGAGAATCTGCTTTCTTATCTTGAAGAATTGTTCCTCAAAGGTCTTTTACTTACCGATTCTCTTTAGGCGTTCCCGTTGTTGCAGTTAAAATGATAGTCCAGTTAAGGGCTGAACTTCACCGTTTGGTGTCTTTTTTGAGTTTAAACTTTCCTTTTCTTTAATATTGTCTTACCTTGTTCTCGTTTGAAAAGAGTTCGCCTCTTTTCCCGGTGTAACCTCTAAGGATGGGAATAACATGACTACTCTGACGATCAGCAATGCCTTCGCAGATCTGTTTTCTGCTCCTCTTAAAGCTGTTGTTGAGGCCGAAAAAGCTTACCTCGAAGTCTGGATCCAGAAACTCGAGTTTATCAAAGCAAACTACAGCAGCGACTTAAGCGCAAAGAAGGTGAACCTGCAGGACCTTATCAGCTTATATGTGCCTGCCGTTTCTCTGGAGGGGAACATTAAAACCTCTCTGACCATGCGTGTGGCCGGTGTTCAGCAGAAAAGCGGATCGCTTTCCGGCGGGCTGGCCCTTGGCCCAATACACCTTTCCGGTGGCTTTGGCTTTACCTCCAGCCAGACTCAGGAAAGCATTTTTCAGGCATCCACAGAGTTCTTTCTTTCCAACAAGGAGTTCAGCCTGAAAGACTACCTTAAGGCGGCCAACATCGAAGCCGCCACACCGGCAGATCTCGATTCCGCTATCAAGCTGCTCAAGGCAGATTTCTTTACGCCAACCACTGAGGTTGCACCAACGGAAGGATGATGGATATGCCTGACGAATCAGCCAACGAACCCATTCCCCTGAGCGATGTGTTGCTCACCCTGCAGCGCGAGCTGCACCGCGTACAACAGGAGGCCTTGCTGGATGCCGACGGAGGCTCTTATGCTCTGATCCGCGAGGATGTCTCCTTCAAAATGCACTTCCATTTTACCCCGGTGGCCGCCCAGGGAGAAGGTGAGGACGAATCGGTCGATGCCATCTTGGTTGATGAACTTGGCGTTCATGAGATGACGCTCGAAGGTAAGATTTCCCCCGATGTAAAAATTGGAGAAAAAGAAAATGGGCAATAAAACGGCAAGAGAGCGCGCACTGTCGCGCCTGAAAAAGGAGGATCGCGATGAGCGCCTCCGGCAAAAGGCTCAAACCATTGCTGCCCGTTCCGGGGGAACTCAGGAGGAGATCTTGGTCAAAACCGATGCCCTGGTCAGGGGTACCGAACCCCGCGGCCCTCTGGAAACTTCTGTCGCCAAAGCCTTCGGCGAGATTATCCGCCAGATCCGTGAGGCCACTCAGGAACAGAGAGACGAAGACGGATCTATCCTCCGGCCGGCGCATAATTCCGCGGTGGATATCCGCCTGGCCTTTCATTCGCTGGACCTGCAGCAGGAGGGCTTTATCTTTAAAAAAGAGCAGAAGCAAAACTCCATCGAGCTGGAGCTGGCCACCCGCATTCTTCCCGCGGAATAGCACACCTATTCGTCTTTATTCACCTGCCTCAGGATCTTTCGTCTGCTTCAGCAGCGGCGCCAGTTTTTCTGCTTTGCCGTCAATGGAATCGGGCACTTTCAACCCCAGGATGGAGGCCACAAAAGGATAGATGTGGATGTTCTCCACGGGAGGCAATACCAGCCCGCTTTCAATATTGGGCCCTTCGGCAATGAAGATGGCTCCCATTTCTTTCACTGCATATGGATCAAAGCCGTGCGTCCCCTTCAACTCCCGCGAATAGGGCGCCTTTTCCGGGCCCATGTACTCGAGGCTGGTGGGCGGGGTGCTGATCAAAATGATGTCGCCGATACGGTCCTTGTTTCGGTAGTTCAGGTAGTCGGGAATCGTCTCACTGGTGTAGGTGGCAAACTCACTGCGGTTGACCAAAGCCTTGTAAATACGCTCCTTTTCTGCAGGAGATTTCGTATAGATCATGGCCACCGGACCCAGCCCGGCAAAGAAGTTTTCTCCCAGATCCACAAAATCGCGCACATTGCACACGTTGGATACCGGCGCCATTCCGTGGTCTGCCAACACAATCAGGTTGATCGGCAGCTCACTCTTACCAATGTAGTCCCTCAACTCTCCCACCACAGCATCCACGTAACGTACTGCTTTGCCCGTTGCTTCCGATTCAGGCCCATAGAGGTGCCCCGCGGAATCGGTCAGCGAATAATACAGGAAGATGAGGTGCGGACGTTCTTTCTCCGGTAACTCCAGCCATTTTTCCACCTGGGCCACCCGCAGAGCGTAGGGCACGCTGCTGTCGTAACGGAAGTAATATGCCGGAGGAGTCAACGGCTCGCCGGCTTCCGAGCCGACCCAGAAGAACGATGCCGAAAGCATCCCCTGTGTTTCGGCCAGGCTCCACAAAGGAGTGCCGCCATACCAACTGCCGTCCCGCACCGCCTCCTTGTCGCGAATGCGGTAAACGGCATCCTTCTCCCGCGAATACATAGTGTTGCCCACCAGCCCGCTGTGGCTCGGGTAAAGTCCCGTGGCAATCGTGTAATGGTTAGGGAACGTTACCGAGGGAAATGAAGGCAGTAAGCGCCTGGCGTAACTGCCGCTCTCCATCATCGCCTGCAGGTTTGTCGCATGGTGCAGTGTAGGGTAGTCATACCGGAACCCGTCCAGCGAAACAATCACCACGTAAGGCTGTTCCATGGCCGCATCGCTGTTCTGTGCCCCCGATGTCACCTCGATCGACTCCAGCGTCTCCAACGTCATGGCATCATTAAACTGATACAACTCTCCGGAGGCGCCTCTCAAGGGAAAGGGCCATATGCTCAGTGCAAAAAGGGAAATGAGTGGTAGTTTTTTCATGGTATGATTCAGCACTTCTACGCGTTACCTGCCTGCAAGGCAACTGCTCCAAGGTTACTTTTTTGTAACAGTTAGTTGCCTGCCGGAATTGGCTTGAGCGTTATTCATGAACGGTATAAATTATCTGACATGAATATGTTACGTAGTTGCTTGTTGCCCTGTTCCCTCTTCTTTTCTGCGATGTCACTCCATTCTGCAGAGCCCTCATCTGAGCAGGATTGCATCGGCGTGTGGTATTTAAGCTGGCAAACGCACACCGCTGTTCCCGAAGGTTGTAACACGGGGCTGGCCTTCAGCGGTTGGGCCGACATTGGCAAAGCCTTAAGCGACAGCGAAGCCATCTACGATCAATTGCCCGGAACTAAATTCATCACCATCGGCGGAGGAAATCAGGACGGCGCTTTCACCGCCGGAGTATTGGAATCCTTGAACCTTTCCATTGCCGAGGGCGAACTTCAGGCTTACTCCGGCATTGCCTACGACATAGAAGAGGGTGATTCCGGGCTGGCCGACCTCTTTGCCGAATCCTTTAAAATCGCCAAAGCGCAGGGGTTCACGGTTATGGTTACCATCAGTCATTCGGCCCCATACGGAATCCCCGATGCCGCCTCACTCATGCAACGCATTCTTACCGACCAGAACGTCGATTACATTTCCCCCCAGCTCTATACCACCGGCCGCGAGCCACAAAACGATTACCAAACCATAGCCGGTGTCGATTGGACCTTATATGCGCAGACAAATGCCAAAATCGTTCCCAGCATCGCCGATGCCGCCCTATACCCCGATGCCCAGGCCTATTTCTTGAAACACGGCATCACCCTCTCCGGCTTCATCGAGTGGAACCAGGAATAGAGGAGGGTGAAAACATCACTCAGTCTGGCGATCGGGTCGATTAGCTTACAGATTTATCAAAAGCTGAGGTCGTTCTGAGAGAGCAGGAAATTATTTGTTTTTAAATATTATCTTAAGCCAATTGCTTAACTTATTTGTCTTTTTATCCCTTGTTTCTTTATTTCTCTGAACTTCTGATCTTGTAATGTTTTTGCTGTAGAATGCCTCCTTTAGTCTTTTGTCTATCATTCGTCCTTGAGAGATCTCCTTTTTTGACCATTTTTGAGCCCATATAACTTTATTATTTCGAATGAAATAGTGTGATTGGCACGGTAAGTTCCAACTGCCGATCGAAGGTGAAAGAGAAACGGTCTCACCATCGTAAATTAATTTCCAGTCAGTCGGAGTGATTGGCGTAATAACGTGGCTTCCGCATCCACAACAACATTTATGGCGGGCTGTTCCGTATTCAACAGATATATACAGAACACCTTCTTCTATTTCTTGGGGGATGAATTCAACAAACTTATGGATTAGGATCTGATCCATCTAATTGATCCGTGCTAAGGGTGTAAGTAAGGTTATTTTCATTTTCTTGATTTAAGTAGAAATGCAGTAGCTTTTTCCATTTTACTACAGCAAGAGAAGCGTTAAGGGCATTCAATTCTGCTATTTGTATATTAGATGAATATACATCTTCTTCTGTGTCTGCAAGAGAGACGTATTTGCCAACATGACCTCGTAGTGCGGGTGTGCTGGTAGTTGTTCTGATTATCCCCATGAGGCTATCTCCTGTAGTCTGAATTCCCATTCCAACGTCAATAAATGACTTGCTTTTCTTATCTAGATATCTGAATAACTGCCCCTTGATTCCGCCTTTGTCTACACTTACAAAAATAAAATCGAGATCATCGAGTAAGCTGAAGTTATCTTCTGATAAGTATACGGAATGAGCGACTATTCCTTTGTGCATATTTGAGTAAATTAATGAGAAGTAATCAACTTTTTTGGGCTTCTCTAACAACGTCTTAAGTGGAGGAGCACCGGGCGCTCGAAAAGCATTGTGCTGACAGAATATATCGCCGTCAAAGAGGTGAATCTCAGCTACTGGTGTCTTGCTTACAAAATCGAGGATGTATGATCCCGTTCCTCCTAAGCCAATAATCCCTATTTTGTGGTTTTTAAGTTTTTCGTTTATAGCAGCGAAATGTGACCTAGTAGAATTTGTATCATTGTAGTTGAATACCGAACCCTCTTCATTATCCACCACTGGTTTGAATGTACGTGCGTCCAGCTCAGGGTTGATTGACTTTGCTGGAGCTGAAATGATTTCGATGTAACGAGTCATTTTGTGGTGGTAGTCTCGGTAACCACCTGAAGGCTTGTTTGAGAAGGATCGGTTGACAACAAGGTTGCTTCCTAGGTTCTGATTCCTCTCGCTATGCCGTATCGATTCGATAGGTGATCCATGCTTATTGCATGGATGTTCCCCGATAAAGAAGGCTATGTGGTGACTCGGGCGTAAGGTTTTATTTCCCGAGAGATCCAGAACCGAGACGAGTGAGCCGAACCGAAGGGATTGATCTGGTCCAACGTATGGTACGGAATCGATAATAAGATGATTATTTAGAACACGAATCTCGTATCCCTCATTTCGGAGCTGCTGAAGGTCGGCGTTATGACTTATCAGTGGGTGTGACATTGAAAATCATCCTGTTTTTAATTTTAACGATATCACCATCGGACATAGTGCCCTGAGGATTTTGTTTGGGACCCCGTTTGTAGCTAATCGTGTAGGCAATTCGTGCGAAATCAGGATTAGGAAACGCCAGTGAGACTACCTCGGTGTAGGTAATCTTTGATTTTGCTACGAGATGTTGCTGCCCATTCACGATAATTTCGATTTGTAGTGGGCGAGTGTAGAATACCGGTCCATCCTTAAATTGAATCTTCTCCTCTGAGGAGAGTGCTTCGTCGTTGGGGGATTCATAGTCTCGATAGATAGAAAGATCTTCATCGATTTCAAAGATCTGAGAGAGCGTCTCAAGCATAAATTCTTCTAAACCTACAATCTCGAATTTATCGTCAACGCTTAGAGCCAGTTTTGCTGGTTCTTTGCAGTTGGTATGGTCGTTTTGTCTGTTGCTGACTTTGGAGTAAAAGACGTTGCCTTTGGCTAGGTTTAGTTCGTCGGGATCGCTAACGAGATAGTCCTTCGGTGAAGAATGATCTCGGTAAATTGACTCGTTATCGGCTATCCCCGATAAACTGCGAAGGAGTGATCCTTCCACTCTTTGGCGAGGCATTATAACGATTTGATCGTTTACTAGAGCAAACCAGCGAGGGTTCGCTTCCTGTTTTGTATTTAGATTTTTATTTGGCATATACTCACATAGGACTGCAGTATGTGTTTTCGCCGAAAAAAATAAAAATAAAAGAAATACGGCGAACTTATGGAGTTTAATCCTAAGTGGTAGTGGAATTGATTTTATCCTTGCTTACGATATGTGATTATTGGATTGTGATTCATTCAAATATGAAATCAGACAATATAGACTTTGATGTTCTATTTGCTCATAGGGGCGGCTTTGCCATGGCGTATGGGCAGCTCTATGCATATGCGATTGTAGTTATCAGAAAAAGGTCAGGCTTAACGAGAAATGGTAGAAAAGTCGCTGAATTGGACGCTAAGGAACTCGTGGCTCATGCTCTATCTCGTCTTGTTGAATTGGAGTTATTTGATGATGGAGAGGCGGTCTATTGTCAATTGAGGCGCTTTATTGATAATTATGTTCATACGCTACAAAAGAGGACTGCAGAGCTTGTTCTTGTTCCAGTGAGTACTGGCAGCTATGAGGAAGATTCAAGGATTCTTCCTGAGCTAGAAGATATCAATGGAACGATCCCGTCTGATGATGTCGAAAGGAGAGAGGAAAATGATTTATATAGAGATATTCTTGAATCTCTCAAAGCAAGCTATCCGAGTAATGGAGTGGAACAGCGTTATATTGATCTCGTTTTAGAGGGGTGGTCGGGACGTAATGAGCTTTCTGAGCTCTTGGAAATCAGACCTTCACAGTATGACGTTTTATACAAAAAAGTAAGCCGAGCTGCTGTAGCTGCAAAACAAAGATTTTTACAAAGGAAGGCATTATGAAGTCTACCTATAAATATACAAATGCAATGAACCGTTTGGTTGAGGGTGCGTTTCCTACGGAGGCGGACATCGATGCCATGGATCCCCGTGAGTTGGCTGAATTCTTGTCTGAAAATGGTGTTGATTTACGCTGCTTTGAGTCCGAAGTCTCTTCCATTAAGTCTAAATTCGAGGGGAAGTTAAATTTTGAAAGAGCTCGAGAGAAACGATTAAGATCAACCAAGGGTGAGCGCGTTGTGGATCTTTCATCTATGTCTAAAGAACAGATCCTAGAAGATTTAGTTGGAATATATGGATGTATTGAGAATATTCCTCTAGCAGCTAGAAATTTTCGGGATTTTAATCGCTCGGAATTGGAAAGCCTTTATCGGGATTTGGTTTTGAAAAAATCTGAATAGCAAATGGAGATGCGAGAGCCTGATTTTACAAAAGCTGAAGCTGCATCGATAAGGCTTTTGGATAGGTATGGAGTAGATGATCCTGGGTTTGATATCCTTGATCTTGCATATGTTCTTGGTGTTGATGTGGAGTATGGAGGTATAGAGAATGCGGATGCTTGGCTGTTAAGACGACGTGATGGTCGTGGTGTTATAAGATTGAATTCGAATATCCAAGAGCCAGCTCGTAAACGTTTTTCTATTGCTCATGAAATCGGGCATTGGATTATGCATCCAAATCTACAACAAGGGTTTCTTTGCGCCGCACAAGATTTTCAGGATTACGCTAGATCTCCTGAAGAGGCAGAGGCGAATTGGTTTGCCGCTACTCTTTTGCTTCCGAAGTCTTTATTGCCAAAGGATCAGTTTAATAAGGATCCGTGTTTTGAAATTGTAAGAAAAATTGCTTTTCAGTTTCAAACTAGCTTAACAGCAACAGCACGGAGATATGTTGAGTTGTCTAAATTTTCAGTTATTTTGGTTTCTTCGACTAATGGTGAAATTAAGTGGAGTATTGCTAGTAAATGTGCCCGGCGGCTTTTTCTGCCTTGGGGAGGTCCATTACCTGATGGTTCTCTTACTTTGGAATCATTTAAACAGGGTCTTGCTAGGACTTCACAAAATTTGATTCTTCCTGAGATATGGTTTCCTAGTAGGAAATGGGACAGGGATGCAGAGTTATTTGAACAAGCTAGGTACTCAGCGGAATATAATAATTCTTTAACCCTGCTTTGGTTACCTTAATTATTTATTTTCTTTTCGTGCACCATCAAATGAACCTCATTCTCCGCCACTCATCCCCGACCATAGAGATTCAGGGCTCCGGCGATTATCGGCTTGGCCCACTCGGGGGCTTCTCCGGGGGTAATTCCGATAACCTTTCCTGCCTCAAGGTGAAGCAGCAGCACGGGCTTGGGAGGGTTGCCTTTTGTGGGATCGGCCTCGCTGGAATTGTCGTAAAGGCGCAAGGAGTGCAGGTGCGGCAGTAGTTTGATGAGGTTGCGGCGGCTGCTGTCCCAGCGCTTGCGGATTTCGGCCTTAGGAATATCATGGCCCCCTTGCGCCACGCGGGCATTTACCCGGGCTATATTGAGCTCAACCGACTCCAGCCCCGCATACCAGATGTTAACCTTTATGCCCGCTTTTGCGGCTTCAGTAAGCAGACGGGAAATTGTTGTGCCACCCAATGTTGTCTCGAAAGCGTAGGTCTGTTTCCCGGATATGGCCTGTTCCAGCAACTCTTTGCCTAGAGTCCAAGCGTGCCCGTTGGCCATGGTCTGTGTCATATTCGGGTGCAGGTTGCGCAGCTTCCGGGCGGCCGTATCGGGATTGTAATATACCGCCCCTCGCTGCTGAATGGATGCCCCGCCGATGCTGCTTTTGCCCGAGCCATTAACCCCTGCAAGCACGTAGATAGCCGGCCCGGTCATGCTTCACCTGCTTGGGCAACTGCTGCTTTTCCCAGTTCCTCGGGCGAGGCATCAAAGGCATGCTGCAGGGCCTCTCGCGCCTCATCAGTTTGCATCGCTGCAAAACGCGCATTGTATTCCTTGCGAAGCACTTCCAGTGGGTCGCGGCTCGCCAGCTCCGCGATGATCTGGTCGTACAATTCGGCAGACATCACCACGGCCTCGCGTTTACGGTTGCGCGTAATGCTGACGGCTCCCAGCTTCAATGCTTGCTGGTAGACGCCCTTGAAGGCGTTCTTCAGCTCAGACGCGGCCGAAGACGGCAAATCTCTGGAGGGATGCAGCGCGTGGATATCATGACTTGCTGGCATAATTGCTATATTTGCCATTTTTGCCAATAAGTCAAGCTGAGGGTTCAATGAATGCCTATACGGCCCCGCTGAATGAAAGGCCTTACAATGCGAGGAAAGGAGATTAGGATAGCAGTGTGTTGCTATTTCTTCATTGCGGAAGGATCTCCCGTAGGAGCGGGCGCGTGGTCTTCTGTTGCCGGTTGCGTGTCAAACTTTTGGCTCTTGTACTTCCACGTTATACTTGAGTGCTTGCTTACATATGGCGTTTATTAAATCACTGAAGATAAATTTATGAATGGGGTAGAGTGAATACCAATAGATAACTCCTGAGAAACCTTTCGGGTGGAATATGGCAGATTGTATGAGTTTGCATCCATTTTCTTCGGGAAATATCTGCCACTTCAACCATGCCGTGCCCGGTAGCTTCATTTCAGCTTTGAGAATAATCAGCTCATTGATGGTTACTTTTTCTACCCGCCAAAAGTCAATGGTCTCTCCCGCCAGCATTTCTGTGGGATGCCTCCTACCACGCCTAAGCCCGGGACCTCCTATACATTTATCTATGGCTCCTCGTAGATTCCAGGCCCAGTTCCATACAAACCATCCGTGTTGACCACCTATCTTGCTTAACACGTGAAAAACCGCTGTTGCAGGGATGTTTAAACTGCGAGTTCTAACCTCACTGATAGCTCCTTGCTCGTCATAGACTTTATTGCTTTCGCTCATTCCCAACGCACCAGCCCAATGAGTTTCTACACGTTCTTTATATACTTTTTCCAATGCCAGTTTTACTGCGTGTTTATAACTGATAGGAGTGATATTGGGGAATAAGGTTCTCGCTTTGTGCGTATCGGCGACCAAGTCTTTTATGATTCCGGCTACGATCGGGAGTGCCAAGCGATTTTGGATAGGGGTGACCAAGCCAATCCATAACCCGGCAAGATACGGAGTCAGCACCGGAACAGATATGATTTTTCGTTTAAGCCCTCTAACTTCAGCGTAATCGTAGATCATATCTTTGAATGTAACTACGTTGGAGCCTATATCTACGATCCCGCTGGGGCCGATATTCAGTGCCTCAATTAGATAGGATAGAACATCTCTGATGGCTATGGGTTGAATCAAGTTCTTGACCCATTTTGGAGCTATCATGATAGGTAAGCGCTCTGTGAGATATCGAATCATCTCAAAGGAGGCAGACCCAGATCCGATGATGGGACCTGCTCGGAACTCTGTAAGTTGTAAGTGCGAACTGAGGATGCGCCCGGTTGCTGCTCGACTGCTTAGATGCACGGATTCATCCGATGCCGGGAGCAAACCTCCTAAATAGATAACATGTTTTGTGCCTTGAAGCGCTTGAGCAAAGTTTTTGGCGGCAATAGCTTCAACCTCTGAAAACTTCTTTTCCGAGCTCATGGAGTGAACCAGGTAGTAAGCGGCATCAAAGCCTTTTACTTGATGTTCCCAGTCCTCTTTGTGCGTTAAATCACCTATGATTACCTGAACGCTATCGTACCAGAGACGTCCCTTGATACGTTCCTTATTTCTAACAAAAACAGTAACATCGTGTCCTTGTTCTATCAACCGAGGAACAAGCCTTCCGCCTACGTATCCAGTAGCACCCGTAACGAGTATTCTCATACGTTACCTTATCGGGAAAGTCTCGATTAGTCAAATATAGGTCTTTGTAGCTTAATTGCTTATGCCGATTCGTGCTTTCGGCAGCGGAAATGCGGGATTATCATCGCAGTTCGCTTTTTGTATTCCAAATACTCTTCTCCAAAATCCTTGAGTAATCGTGGCTCTTCCCATTTTTGCAGGTAGTGCTTTACCCAGCAATAAAACAGAAAGAGACAGAACAGGGCAAAGGGCGAGAGCATATAGAGCGTGACAGACGTGTAGATGCAGAAGGCGCCAAACACCATTGGATTTCTTGTGTGCTTGTAAACTCCTGTGGTTACCAGTTTTTGAGTTTTAGGCGAAACTTCGATGCCGAATCCTTCCGTAGGGCCTCCTTTGCCTCGTGTTAATAGAAACACGTTGGACGAGGCAATGAAGTACAACCCTGTGAAACCGATTGGGCCGGATAAAACAAAACGAAGCGGAGATATGTAGGGTATGCTCAACTGGAAGTGGGGACATGCATAAGCTATTGCCCATACCATCGCTGGTATTAAGAACACAAATAGAGTTACCCCAACTACGTATCCTAATATGTAGCGAAGAGTATTCATAAGGGTTATGATGATACTCTAATACCTTTTTGCGACCTTCTTTTCGCTGTCACTAAATACGTTATAAGTTCTATAAGCTGAAATGCGGGATTAATCCTCAGTTTTTTCTTTCCATAGCAGACCCTCCTGCAAAACGGAGAAATAAGCCGGCTTGGGATGGTTGTTTCTATCAAAAAGGAGAGGGTGGTTTGTTCGGAATGGTATGGGGAAGAAGTTGAGCCAGGAGTCTTTATCGTTTAAGCCCCAGAGCGTTACTCGGGTGATCTTTTCGCTGTTCTTGAGATACATGTGGAAGAAATCACGGTAGCGTTGTGCCAGCTCCTGCTGCTTTTCCTCGGGCAGATTTTCTGTGTAGGGGTTGAGTTCTGGGTTTTGAGCCTCGCGACGTTGAACGTCTGCATCTCCCCATCCTTCGCTTCCCGGAAGCACGTCGATATCCATCTCTGTGATCATGGCCTGCACTCCGGCTTTATAAATGGCGCGAATGGTGTCTTCCTGTTCCTTTACGCTGGGGCCTGTCAGGCTTGAATGTCCCTGCACGCCTACGGCATCAATTCGAATACCTTTTGCCTTCAGTTTTTTAACGATTCTCAGGGCGCCACCACATTTGGAAGGTACTTCTACGCGGTAATCGTTGTAGTAAAGCTCTGCATTCGGGTCAGCTTCATGTGCGTATTCGAATGCCTTTTCTATGTAATCTTCGCCAATGATTTTTAACCAGGGCGACTCGCGTAAACTGCCGTCTTCTTCCAGGGCTTCGTTGACGACATCCCAGCCCATGACTTTGCCTTTGTAGCGGCCTACCACAGTCATGATATGGTCGCGCATCCGGTTCAGTAGTTCTTCACGGTTCAGAGGGTTGCCATTTTTATCCTCAAATACCCATTCAGGGGTTTGGGAGTGCCAAACGAGAGTGTGCCCCACTACCTTAATACCGTTTCGGGTGGCAAAATCTACCAGCCGATCCGGCTCTTCGAAGTCATACTGTCCCGGCTTGGGGTGAATATGCTCCCACTTCATGGCATTTTCCGGTGTTATGACACTGAAATTCTGCTTGATGAGATTGGCTGATTGGCAATCGCTATCTTTATAGTTCTCCGGGTTTACTGAAGTTCCAATAAGGAAGAAGGGTTCGTAAGCGTTCTTCAGACTTTCGTTTGAGGCATTTAATTGAGGGCACATAGTGCTAATCAGAGCCAATAAGGTTGTTAGTTTGTGTGGAAGGAAGGGGATTTTTATCATTTGGTTTGGTTACAACATGTTGATCATTTAGCGGAAGGATCTCCCGTGGGAGCAGGCGCGTGGTCTTCTGTTGCCGGTTCGCCCAGTAGTTTGGTCAGGACCGGGACCAGGTTCTTTGCCCAGATCTTATACCCGGCAAGGTCTGGGTGCAAAAGATCCAGGGTAAGGCCATCGTAGAGCTTGCCGCTGCTGTCTGCCAGTTGATCGTTGATGTTCAGATAAATGACTTTTTCACCATCGGCAAATGTTTCAATTTCAGCGTTTGCCTGGTTGATCAGAGCATTGCTCAGCGGACTGTCGTTTCTTGGGAAAATCCCCATGACTACGACTTTTGAGTCCGGCGATTTCTTCAGGCAAATATCAATGAGTGCGGCAACGCCTTCTGCGGCATCGGCCGCCCGCTCAGGATGCTCTCCCTTGCCGATATTGTTTGTCCCGGCCAGGATGACAAAAACCTTGGGGCTTAATCCGTCCAATTCTCCATTTTGTATGCGCCAAAGCATGTGGTGGGTGCTGTCTCCACCCCAGCCGAAGTCAGCGGCGTTCCAGCCAAAAAAGGTTTCATTCCAGTGCTTCAAAAACGCAGGGTAGTCAGTGGCTCCCCAACGCCTGGTAATGGAGTCTCCCACGAAATACACGTCAATTTGGGCATCCTCATGTGCCTTCTGGATTAACAACTCGTGGTGAATACGTCCGTTGTCGTTCCAAGGAGCGAATGGGGCATGCCTTAAGGAGGCATCCATGTAGGGCAGTTGTTCCTGGTTAACGCTGGCGCAACCCGATGTAACCAAGCAAGAGAACAGTGAGAGTAGGCAAATGGTCTTCTTCATCTTTGAGGTAATTTGAGGGTGAGATATGCTGGTTATTCTTTTCCGTAGAGAGCGAATGCAAAATCGACTGCCGAACCGTTTTCATCGATGTAGCGCTTCCTGTCCAAGTAAGCATCGCCCGCCTTGTAGATGTCCGATGAGCTTCTTCTCCAATAAAAACATGAAGAATGGGGGGCGCCTTCCAATTCCAGAATGTAGCAATGATCCTTCTG
This sequence comes from Opitutales bacterium, assembly GCA_016932335.1. Lineage (GTDB taxonomy): Bacteria > Verrucomicrobiota > Verrucomicrobiia > Opitutales > Oceanipulchritudinaceae > JAFGCZ01. The sequence goes on from JAFGCZ010000004.1 coordinate 70,299, forward strand.
CAGGCGAACCTGGCTCGAAGGTTTCAGTTTAATTCTGAAAAGGCCCGGTGCCTGTGCAACGTATGTTACGGGAATTCCCTGATGCTTTGTCTCGAGAGAGTAGCTGTCCTTCTGTTCGTCGCTTTTTATGCCCATGTCGTATAAATGCAGCGTTAGAGGATTTTCGGAGTCTGTACCCGTTCCATCTCCGCCATAGAATGCAATGTCCGTCAGTAGCATCTCTTTCTCTGCGACAAAGCTTTGCCCGATCGTTGAGATGCCGCCCTGCATATTAAATCCTGTGCAAATAGGGGTATCGTAATACGGATTTTCTGCCGTAATCAGTGACGGTTTTCCATTCCAGCGCTCCGGGAAGAAATCCACAATGCGCAGAATCTCTATTTTGCTGTTTTCTTGGGCCGGCGCTTCTCTTTTTTTTCCGCTTTCCCCGGAGGGTTTGTTTGGTGGAAGGCTTATGCCTTCTTTGGTTTGTTCTATCGGTTGGATTGTTCCATCCGGATTATACGTTAAGTACTCTATGCACACTGCTCTACGGCCAACAGCACCCGTTTGTCCGTCTGGCAGGGTTAGGTCTGCATTATGATATAAAAAGTAGGACTGACCCTTGAAATCATCAACAATAGCAGGGTGTATTGTGTAGCTGTATTTTGCCTGACCCGTAAGCTCCCCCTGATACGTCCAGGGGCCCAGAGGGTTGGATGCCGTTGCATAGCAAATATGCTCGGAAGAACCCTGATGAGCAAAAGCCGCATAAGTCAGGTAATAAATGCCCTTTCTCTTGGAGAGCCACGGACCTTCTGTATAATTGGGTAAGGGGATTCTATGAATTGGCCCGTCCAGCTCGATCATGTTGTCCTTCAGCTTTACCAGGTAGCAAATAGGATTTCCCCAGGTCAGCCATGCCGTTCCATCGTCGTCGATAAGCACCGAAGGATCAATGTCATTCCAGGAATAAGGGCTGGGCGTGGTATCATCTGTTATGAGCGCTTTTCCAAGTGCATCGACGAAGGGACCTGTCGGATTCATTGACTTGGCCACACCAACGGACATTCCGGGGTGCTCATCATTGTGTCTTACGGTGGTATACAGATAGTATTCATTTCCCTTTTTAACGACTTGGGCCGCCCATGCATCCTGAGAAGCCCATTTAAAATCCGTGGCTTTCATGATGCTTCCATGCTCTGTCCAGTTTCTCATGTCTGTAGACGAAAAGCACAGCCAGTCTTTCATAGTGAAGAGCTCATCACCTTTGGCTTCATCGTGCCCGGTATACAGGTAAACGGTATCGCCATCAACCAGCGTTGCCGGATCCGCGGTAAATATATCGCGGAAAAGTGGGTTTTCACCCGGGATAGGGGTGTCTGCCGAACCCCAAAGGGGTAAATTAAGTAGAAGAGAGGATAAGAGTAGATATTTACTGCCCACTGTGGTTTGGAGTAGAATCGTTATTAATATGGTTAGGGTTAGGCTCTATTATCCCTCTGCTCCGGCAACGGATTAAAGCAAAAAGAAATTCTATGTATAGAAACGCTGCATGCGCTTGCCATAGATGTTCGGCAAGCGTTTCCTGGGGTGCCAAGAGAATGGATTGCCCCAGTTTCAATCATCGGAAGTTAAGGAGCATTTTCCGCTATGCTTGTTGTGTGTGGATACTCGTATGGCTGAGAAGTAAGGCAGTTGATGTAGCTATCTGACCGCATGGCCGTCACCCCATGTTCTCTTCGGATGCGGTCATTACTCTTTAGAGTGCGGAGGTCTTTTATAGGTAGATCCAATTAACTCCAAATGGGGTGGGGTAGCGGAGGTGCTCTAGGTCTCATACCCAGGCTGTATACCGCTAAAAACTCCGTAGACGTTTTTAGCAACCGTTGAGTCTAATGACGGTAAGGGACATGGCCAAAGAGTGTGTGACATCAAAATAATAATTGTTGGACAACCTTACTGCAAACCTGATGAGGTCATGGCTCAACTGCTAAAGTGGAATGCTTGGTGTGGTGATTTAGTATATTCCATTGTAGAAGACGAGGGTGGTTCTTTCTGTCTTTTGGTTACCCTGATTCGATAATTCGATAAAATAAAATCATTGCAGTGATTGAGATACGTTCATATCAATATCATTCTTAATAGAAAGGAACTAAAATGATTGTTACATTAAAGTGTCTTGGAACGATAAGTAATCCTGACCATCTCTATTTAGATGGTAGAACGGAAGATGGTAGTGTTGAATTGGCCCCAAATACTGAACCGCCGTATACTGGGACTCGTTGGCTTGCTATTGTTGGTAACGATGGAGATGTGGTTCTTAAATGCCTTGGCGATAAGGTGAATCCTGATCATGTGTTTTTGGATGGAAGGACGCAAGATGGTAGCGTTGGACTTGCACCAGGCACCGATTCGCCGTACTCTGGAACTCATTGGAAGCTTATTGGCCTTTCAGATGGGAGCTTCTGTTTGAAGTGTCTTGGTGACATTGTTAACCCTGACCATGTCTATCTAGATGGGGTTACTGGTGACGGAACTGTCAAGTTATCACCAAATACAGGTAGTTTCAGTGGTACTCACTGGAGTATTACTTCTGTTTAGACGCTGTTGATCTCATGTATTTATGCAAAAGGCAGAAGGGTTTCCTTCTGTCTTTTTATCAATTTAGAGTGTAACGCCGCGCGAGGTTTGGTTATCGGCGGCAAAGGTTTGGTTATTTTGAAAAAAACATGCAGGAGGAATGCAACCGCCCTGCA
>JAFGCZ010000005.1 GCA_016932335.1 Opitutales bacterium
CTCCTCAGCAATATGAGGAGCAAAACACATCACACATAGCACTAAAATACTCTCTTCGTTTGGCTTGAGTTAAACGGGGGCACTACATTATTGCTTTTGTTTTTCTACATAAGCACGGATATCATCTGTTATCTTCATTGAACAAAATTTTGGTCCACACATGGAGCAGAAATGAGCCACCTTTGATGTATCCTGAGGCAAGGTTTTGTCGTGGAAGCGGCGGGCTTTCTCAGGATCGAGCGACAGATTGAATTGATCCTCCCAACGGAATTCGTAACGGGCCTTGGAGAGCGCGTTGTCACGGTATTGTGCCGCGGGATGGCCTTTTGCCAAATCCGCAGCATGAGCCGCTAACTTATACGTAACAACCCCTTCTCTAACATCTTCTTTTTCCGGTAACCCCAGATGCTCCTTCGGAGTCACATAGCAAAGCATGGCCGTGCCATACCATCCGATCATTGCAGCACCGATTCCTGACGTAATATGGTCGTACCCCGGGGCAATATCAGTGGTCAGGGGGCCTAGCGTGTAGAAGGGCGCCTCGTGGCACCATTCCAACTGTTTTTTCATGTTGTCTTCGATCATGTGCATTGGAACATGCCCCGGACCTTCATTCATTACCTGCACATTGTATTCCCAGGCCCTTCGCGTTAGCTCACCCTGCAATTTCAGTTCGGCAAACTGTGCCTCATCATTGGCATCGGCAATAGATCCCGGACGCAAGCCATCGCCAATGGAAAATGCGATGTCGTAGGCCGCCATAATTTCACAAATCTCATCCCAGTGGGTATAGAGGAAGTTCTCCTTATTATGGGTAATGCACCATTTAGCCATGATGGATCCGCCTCGGGAAACGATCCCTGTCATACGATTGGCCGTCATAGGTACGTAATCCAGCAAAACCGCAGCATGGATGGTGAAATAGTCAACCCCTTGTTCTGCCTGCTCGATAAGTGTATCTCGGAAAAGCTCCCATGTGAGCTTTTCCGGTTCTCCATTTACTTTTTCCAGTGCCTGATATAGTGGAACCGTACCCACCGGAACCGGACAGTTTCGAAGAATCCACTCACGGGTCAGGTGGATATTCTTCCCGGTAGACAAATCCATAAGCGTGTCTCCGCCCCAAAGGATAGACCAACGCATTTTTTCCACTTCTTCCTCGATACTGGATGCCAGCGCCGAATTACCGATGTTGGTATTAATCTTAACGAGGAAGTTCCGGCCGATAATCATCGGCTCCAGCTCCGGGTGGTTGATGTTGCTGGGGATAATCGCTCTTCCGCGGGCAATTTCATCGCGAACAAACTCAGCTGTTATTTCCTTTGGGATAGATGCACCGAAAGAGTTTCCCAGGTGTTGTTTACGCAGATCATTGGAGTTTACTCCATTACTGCATTGCAGATTCCCTTTGAGTGTCTGCAATTTCATATTCTCTCGAATGGCTACAAACTCCATCTCAGGGGTAATAATCCCTTGTCTTGCATATGCCATTTGTGTGATCTGCTTACCTGGCTTTGCTCGACGAATAACCCGCTTATCCAAATTCAGCGCTTGGAAACGTTTCTGAGCCTTTTGTGCGTGAAGTTCACTCAGGTAACCATTGTCAACATGGGATACTTTTCGCCCTTCAATGACTTCGGTATCATTACGTTCCTCAATCCAGTTACTACGCAGGGTAGGGAGCCCCAAAGAACTGTCCCCATGAAATTCAGGATCGCCCCATTTTCCAGATGTATCATATACCCGAACAGGATCATTGGGGATTTCACTTCCGTTGGGAAACCGAGATGGTCCAAGCTTGATTTCCCGCATGGGGACTTGAATATCAGGTCGGCTGCCTTGTAGATAAACTTTGTTTGAATTGCCAAACATACCGTCGGCGTAACTCTTTTGGGGATTGGGATCTGCCATAGTCTAAAATAGTTTAAGACGGTCTCTCCGGGAGGAAAATGGCAGGGGCCGTTTTCCCTCCGGCGGTATCAACCGCATCAGGTTCCAAGGGTCACGAAGAGTTGCTTCGCATCTCAGCTGTCCAATCACAGCCCCCCTAAACGTGTCTCATAGATAAGCCCTGCCGGTACAGATTTCAATTCATTCTTCTCTTTTTATTTCTCTGCTGCTTATGGCTTGAGTCTGAACAGGAGATGAGCATCTTAAAACCATGCCTTCGACGGTGAATTATACAGCAGGAAAAGAGGCGGAAATCCTCAGCAACCCCAACAGTCTTTGGGGCTTTATCTTCGTCGAACTGCTTCATCGATCAGGAGTTCGGGAGATCGTTGTATCGCCGGGTTCCCGGTCTACACCACTGATGGTGGCAATCGAAAGGCACCCGGGCTTGCGGACCACTTGTATCGTAGATGAACGAAGCGCCTCTTTTTTTGCATTGGGGCTAGCTAAAGCATCGACCAATTGTGTTGCGCTGTTGTGCACCTCGGGTTCTGCCGGTGGTCACTACCTGCCTGCCGTCATGGAGGCGTCTGAAACGAATACGCCCTTACTCATTCTTACCGCAGACCGCCCTCCGGAGCTTCACGGATGTCATTCAGGGCAAACAACGGATCAGCAAAAACTGTTTGGCGGATACGTTCGCCTTTTTCAGGAATTACCCGTTCCGTCGGAATCTCATACCGTAATGCGCCATTTACGGGAAGTGGTTCCTTACGCGGTGGAACGGTCTCAGGCCCCACTGGCTGGCCCCGTTCACTTGAATTGTCCTATTGCAGATCCTTTAACACCGGGAACCGGGAGAGTAAACACGTCGTTTGAGGTATGTTTAGCAGAGTCTTTTTTTGCAGACATAAACAAGGCTTTTCCGGAAAAGTTACCCGCAAATGGTCTGATTATTGCCGGAACCATGCTGACATCATCTGGCATGGAGGACTGCACTGCACTCGCCGCGATTCAAAAGCATACCGGATGGCCGGTGCTTGCTGATGTGATGGCGCCCTGGCGCTTCCATTCAGACCTTTTTGAACAGGTGTTGATTACACAGTATGAAAACATACTGCAAAATGCCCGCTGGGCTGAAACATTGCGTCCAGACTTTGTTCTGCAAATTGGTCAATTACCCACCGGGAAGAATCTCCGTGGTTGGTTGAGCACCCTGAACGTCCCCGTGCTAACTGTCGATGAGCAGTTCATGTCTTTGGATCCCTTGGGCAGAGGCGTCCATTATTGTCGCCATGCTTTATCTGATTTTGGCAGAGAAATAACAGAATCCGCAATCGTTCAGGGCAACTCGCCGTCAGACTGGTCCCGTTTAGAACTGTTTTGCCGGAACCGGATAGCTGAAGCATTCTCTACGGCAAACCCCTTCTTTGAGGGTAGACTTTCCCGTGCCGTTTTTCAACGGTTACCCGCATCGTTGGATATCTTCATCGCCAATGGCATGATTGTGCGCGATGCCGAATCCTATTGGACTGGTGATAACAGTCACCGATCCATCTATCAGAACCGGGGGCTCAATGGTATCGACGGTATTCTTTCCACTGCAATGGGGGTTGCGCTTGCCCGGGAAGGCGCCTGTCTCTTTACTGGTGACTTGAGCTTCCTCCACGATACCAATGGCCTACTTCAGGCAAAACATTTCCCGGAACATCTGGCGGTAGTCGTTATGGATAACGCCGGCGGCGGCATTTTTGAACACCTGCCTATTGCTGAACATGGCACTGTTTTTGAACGCTACTTTGCCTGTCCTCAAACAGTAGATCTGGCACTCTTGTGCGAGGCATACGGTGTCCACTATAAAGCGGTCGATACAGAGGATGATTTTGGCGATATTAACCCCGTCCGAAAAGGCGTGTTTGTTTATCATCTGAAAACCAATCGCAAACAGGATGCGGCATTTAGAAAACAATTGAGACAGACTGTTTCTCACGAACTGGATTTACAATGAACTGGACTAAGATCAACTCCTACGAAGAAATCGTTTACGAAAAGAGCGAGGGCATTGCCCGCGTAACCATCAATCGGCCTCACCGGCGAAATGCATTTACGCCCGAGACGGTCGATGAAATGATTCATGCATTTACGGATGCCCGCGATGACACCTCCATTGGGGTCATACTGCTTCGCGGAGCAAATCCTCAGACGGATGGTAAGTATGCATTCTGTTCGGGGGGCGATCAAAAGATTCGCGGTTCACAAAAGGGTGGGTATGTGGATAAAAACGGAACCCCCAGACTCAACGTACTGGAGTTGCAGCGCCTGATCCGGACCATGCCCAAAGTTGTCATTGCTTTGGTGGCTGGTTTTGCCATTGGGGGTGGACATGTGCTGCATGTTGTCTGCGATTTGACGATTGCTGCCGACAATGCTGTATTTGGCCAAACAGGACCCAAGGTTGGCAGTTTTGACGGCGGCTTCGGCAGCAGTTATCTGGCAAGGATTGTGGGACAGAAGAAGGCCCGTGAAATCTGGTACCTTTGCCGCCAGTACAATGCACAGGAAGCGCTGGATATGGGGCTGGTGAATAAAGTAGTACCGGTGGCCGAATTAGACGATGAGGGGATTCAATGGGCGCAGGAAATCCTTCAGCACAGCCCGTTGTCTATTCGCTGCCTGAAGAGTGCCTTCAATGCCGATGTTGACGGGCAGGCAGGCCTGCAGGAGTTGGCTGGTAACGCCACTTTGCTATACTACTTGACCTCCGAGGGTGAGGAGGGCCACCAGGCCTACGTAGAGAAGCGTAAACCCGATTTTCGAAAATACCCCTGGCTCCCTTGAAGAGCCAGCGGGTTAAAGCTCAATAATGGTTTCAGGAATAACTACAGAGTCCATTCCTGCCAGTTCCGCGGCTTTAAGCCCATTGGGGCTGTCTTCGAAAACAACACAATCCTCCGGGGCCACACCCATCTGTTTTGCCGCCAGCAAAAAGATTTCCGGATCTGGTTTTCCGCGGCGAACATCATTTTGTGTGACCACATAAGGAAAACGTCCGTCCATACCGATGGCTTTAAGCGTACGGTGAACCATTTCTCTATCTCCTCCACTGGCCACACTGGTGAGACGCCCGGCGTTAATCATTGCTTCGGCAAAAGCTACAACAGCAGGAATTGGTTGGATGGAATCAACCAATTCTTCATAAATGTGATGTTTCAGTTCGCTGACCGATATCGGATCCAATTGCTCGCCAAATTTCTCATTAAAAATTTCCACTGTTTCCTCGTGCCCGATACCGGCCACGCTCTGGAAACATTCCGGCGAAAAATCAAATTTAGCCCCGCTTTGCGCCAAGGCCCGGCGCCAAGCCACATAGTGCATGGACATAGAATCGGCCAGAGTGCCGTCACAGTCAAAAATGTAACCCTTATATTCTTTCGTGGGAAATTGGATATCCATAATTCAAGTCCTCAGGCATTCTCCGCCGGTGTTTCTTCCTTTGCTTTAGCCGGAGCCGCTTTCTTAGTGGCAGCCCTTGGAGGGAATTCAAATCCAATGCCTCCATTGCTTTTCAAGATCAAGTAAGCCGAGAAGAATTTCTTTGTGCGCTTACTGCGGAATTGCTCAATCAAATCTGTTTTCTTATGGGTCAACAGTTTAGCAATCTGGTCGGGAGTAATCGTCTTCTCCAGCAGCTTACGGCTGATGCGAAGGCCTTTGGATTTATCTCCTTTGATGTAGGACTCGCTGATGTAGGCATTGGGAGCCTCGTAAACAGGACTCTGATCCAAAGGCGAGATCCCCACCACATTGAGAGCAGACGTATCCAGTTCGGTCTCGTCACCGCCTTGGCCAGCTTCACCGCTATTCCCAAACTCAAAACGCACTTTGGATTCTTCATCCAGTTTCAGAATTGCCGAGTATGGCTTTCCTGCCTTGGAACGAAAACCGTCCAGCGGGCCAATGCGACCGTCCTGCAACAGTGTGGTGATTTCCTCCTCGGACATCTTTCGATTTCCGATGGTTTTATAAATCAAAAGTTTGCCATCCTGTGATTTGTAGGAGCGCAAGGTTTCCAGCAAAGGTTTTTGGTCGGAAGGAGAGATGATTTTGCTTTCGACTGCATCTTCTTCCTTCTCCTCGTAGCCCTTGGCCTTGCCGACAATAGCTGTGGCGTGCTCTACAATGCCGGCCATGAACTCTTTTCGGCTGTAGGCACCGGTTTCCACTTGGTTAAGGCGAAACTCCCAGTCCCCGGTCAACTTCGGGCTGACCAAACCATTGATATGTACCGCCAGCAGAAAATCGATCAGGTTTTCACCTTTGGCAGTCGGGAGCAAATCGCGTTTATCACGTTCGATGTAGTTCTCCTTAATCAAATGCTCAATGATTTGGGCTCTTGTCGCAGGAGTGCCCAAACCTTTTTCCTTCATAATTTCAATCAGTTCCTCATCTTCCAGAAGCTTGCCGGCACCTTCCATGGCAGAAAGCAGAGTCGCTTCAGTGTAACGGGCAGGCGGCTTGGTCTGTTCTTCCTTTGCTTCAATGGAATCGATGTTGGCCATGGGGGGCTTTCCATCTTCATCGCAAAGGGATGGAAGCACGTCTCCCGTTTCGGCTTTACCGTAAACAGCCATCCAAGCAGGTGTTACCAATACTTTGCCTTCGGTCTTAAAGGCATGGCCCGCTACTGTGGAAATACGGGTGGTGACATCAAATTCTGCAGCAGGATAGAAGGCGGCAATAAAGCGACGGGCAATCATGTCATAGATCTTTGCCTCTTCCTCGGTTAGCTTTTTATTGTCAGCACTGGTTTCGGTTGGAATAATGGCAAAGTGGTCACTGATCTTTGCATTATTGAAAATACGCTTATTAAGGACCACATACCCCTCTTTGAGAGCCTTCTCCGCATGAGTCGAAAGATCTCCGTGCATGAGACCCAGCACACGCTTACACACCGGAACATAGTCTTCGGGTAAGCACCTGGAGTCTGTTCTCGGATAAGTGATCAGCTTGTGCTTCTCATACAATGCCTGCGCGATCTGCAGGGTTCGGCGTGCGGAGTAACTAAAGCGATTGTTCGCTTCGCGCTGCAGGGATGTTAAGTCGTAAAGGGGCGGGGAGGCCTTACGCGCACGCTTAGTGGAATCTTCTACAGATGCCTTATCGGCTGCCTTGATTTCAGCCAGAATCCGTTCGGCTTCCTCTTTTTCGAAAATGCGGTCTACTTTCTCGTCGGAATCGCCACCTTTTTTAAAGTCAGGGCGTTGGTAGATTCCCTGATAAGTTCCATCGGTGATGCTGAACTGACCGATTAGCTTCCAATAGGTCTGAGAGACGAAATTGCGGATTTCACGCTCGCGCTCAACCACCATGGAAAGAGTAGGGGTTTGCACACGCCCAACCGTGGCCACCTGGCCTCTGCGAGAACCATACATTCGGGTGGTAATCGCCCGTGTCCCATTAATCCCTATCAGCCAATCAGCTTCAGATCTGGACCTGGCAGCGTCCTGTAAAGGCTGCATCGATGCAGAATCCTTCGGCTTTTTTAAGGCCTCAAGAATTCCTTGTTTGGTCATACTTTGCATCCACAGGCGGCTAAATGGTTTTTTGCACTTAGCCGCCTCGTAGATGTAAGTAAAAATAAGCTCACCTTCTCGACCAGCGTCACAGGCGTTGATGATTTCATCAACATCCTTGCGGGCCATGAGTTTCTTCAAGGTAGAGAATTTTGACTTGGTCTTTTCTATAGGCTTCAGCTGGAACTGCTCCGGGATAATGGGGAGCGCTTCCAGACGCCAGTATTTCAGACGCTTATCAATATCCTCCGGCATGAAGAGCTCAATTAGATGCCCGACGGCCGAACTGATGATGTATTCGTCGTTCTCAAACCAGTCATCCGCTTTTTTGGTGCGTCCAATTGCCGTGGCAATATCGCGGGCTACACTTGGTTTCTCTGCAATTATCAGTTTTTTCATACAGGGAAGCCGCACCTTCTAATTATGCGGAAAGAAAATTCGAGAACAATCATACTTAGGGGGGTCAGGAGGTAAATTCTTCCAGCACAGCGTCCAGATTGCGAACGAGTTCGCCGATCGTTTCTTCTGTTTCATCCCCCATGTTGGAGATGCGGAAGGTTACACCCTTGATTTTTCCATAGCCGGTATTGATCACCATCTGGAAACGCTCTTTCAAGCGCTTATTGAAGGCATTCATATCAATATTCCGGTTATTTGAAACCGTTGTTAAAGTCTTGGAGGCAAATTGCTTTTCCGGGAAGAGCTCAAAGCCATTGCGGGTCATCCACTCATGTACCATAGCATTGGTTTTTTCGTGGCGAGCATAGCGGGCTTCAAGACCTTCTTCAAAAATGTCTTCCAGCTTGGACTTCAGGGCAAAAATATGCGGCAGCACAGGAGTGCTGGGAGTCATGCTTTTATCGTGGTTCTTCTTGAATTCGACAAAATCGAAGTAGTAGCCACGGCCTTCCACTTGGGCCGCACGGGCCAACGCACGATCGGAGGCAGTGAAGAGAGCCAGACCGGGAGGAATGGCTAGAGCCTTCTGACATCCGGTAAGGACTACGTCGATGCCCCATTCGTCAGTCAGAATAGGCACAGCGGAGAAAGAACTGACAGTGTCTACAACAGAGATCACTTCAGGGAACTCACGAACCACGTCCATGATTTCCTTGAGGGGATTCATTACTCCGGTGGATGTTTCATTGTGCACCATGGTGATGCAGTCATATTCACCTGTTTGCAGATACTTGCGAATGGCTTCCGGCTCGAGAGCCTTACCCCATTCTACCTGATATCCATCGGCCTGCTTTCCGCAACGGTGAGCTACCTCGAGCCACTTGTCACTGAATGCACCGCACATGCAGCAAAGAGCTTTTTTCTGGACCAGGTTGCGGATAGATCCTTCCATGACACCCCAGGCACTCGAAGTGCTAAGGAAGACGGGAGACGTGGTTGAGAACAAGGTTTGCAGCTTCGGTTGTATGTCATCATACAGAGCCACGAAATCTTGACTGCGATGTCCGATTATGTGTGTGGTGAGGGCCTGATAGGTCTTTTCGGAAACCTCAACAGGGCCGGGGATATACAGCTTGTAGCTCATACGTTTACGGATTTTACGATTTTTGAGTTACACTCATCAAGCGTTATGGCTTTCGGTTTCCATGTTTTCGCTTCATCGGGTGTAAAATTTGCAAAAGACATAATGACTACGCGGTTTCCCACCTTGCTGAGATGCGCGACTGCTCCATTCAGGGCAATCGTTCGGGATCCTGCAGGAGCCGGAATTGCATAGGTTTCAAAACGGCTTCCGTTGGTTATGTCGCCCACGAGTATGTGCTCATATGGTAAGATGCCTACCTTATTCATGAGCTCGATGTCGATCCCCAGGCTGCCTTCGTAATCCAGTTCAGCCTGCGTCACTTCTGCTCGCAGTAATTTTGATTTTAGCAATTTAACTTGCATTGTCTAGACGATGGATGAGAAATGCTTAAAAAGCGCACGAGCGCCTAAGCGTCAATACTCTTTCAATAATTCTTCCTTTAAAAGACGCTTTACTACGTAACTTTTTTTTAGGAGAGTGGTTCTTTTTCAGTGGAACGATTCAACTATGGGGAAAAAGCGCATTTTCAGAATAAAAGAGCACTTGGATTCCTTTGGCCAGTTTACCGTCGATGTCATTTACGGGCATCGGGAGGGGCCATGGGTAAATGTGTTTGCGGCGTTTCTCAAATCGCTTTCCTATTTGTTTACAGGAATCGTAAAACTCCGTCTTTGGCTCTACCAGAACCGTGTCTACCACAATCATCACCTGGGATGCATGGTCATTGTCGTAGGAAATCTTACGGTTGGGGGAACCGGAAAGACTCCTGTGGTGGAAAGGCTTGCCCGCAATCTGCAAGAGAGGGGACGTAAAGTTGCCATTCTTTCCCGAGGGTATAAAAGCCGAAAAGAGCCTTTTTACAAGAAGTACTGGCGCTATATTACCCATAAAGAAGCGGATCCCCCAAAAATTGTCAGCAACGGTAAAGAAGTCTTGCTGGATTCCAGTATGGCCGGTGACGAACCCTATATGCTGGCGATGAATCTCCCAGGGGTTTACGTTTTGGTCGATAAGGATCGCGTGAAAGCAGGGGCTTATGCCATTAAGCACTTTGGTGTAGATACCATCGTACTGGATGACGGCTTCCAGTATTTCAAACTGAAGGACCATCTCCAGTTGCTGATGGTCGATAAAAACAATCCGTTTGGTAACGGAAATCTTTTGCCCAGGGGAATCCTGCGTGAACCCATTTCCCACATGAAACGGGCTTCCTACGTTTTCATTACGAAAAGTGACGGGATTCCCGATCCGGACCTGGAAGCGACCATTCGCATACATAATCCGGACGCAGAGATTATAGAGTGCACTCACCGACCCAAGTTTTTAAAACAGATCCACGGGGAGGATAAGAAACCTCTGGACTGGCTGAAGGATAAAAAAATTGCTGCATTCTCCGGTATTGCGGTGCCGGAAAGCTTTGAGAATTTCCTCAGCGAACTAGGAGCTGAAATCTGCTTCCGCAAACGCTTCATGGACCACCATAACTTCGATGGCGACGAGCTCATCGACATCATTGAAGCAGCAGAAACTCAACAGCTGGAAATGATTGTCACTACGGAGAAGGATGCGGCGCGTATTCGCAACCGATTGCCGTCGGCAGTGCCATTGTATTATCTGCGCGTGGAAGTTGAAATCCTCAACGGTGTTAAGGATTTCGAGGAAGCGGTCTCCCGTATCTGTTTTGAAAAACGGGGTAGAATGAGATAAATGCTCTGTTACGGAAAAGTTTACCTGGCATTAGGTTTTGCTTGACCAAGACATAAAACAGACTCAATCAAGTGAAGGATACATCATTAAAGAAGTAAAATGATTGATCCCAGCAAAACAATCCTCACGCCTTCGGAAATTGAACAGGCCCAACGTATTTTTGACGCGGTATGGCCGGAATTAGCCTCTGAGAAGGGGGAAGGAAATATTCGTTTTCCGAAAAAGCTCTACTGGTTGAACGGCGCTCCCGGCGCAGGTAAAGGCACGCAGACCCGGTTCATCATGAACCTGAAGAGCATCGAAGCAGCTCCTGTGGTCGTCAGCGACTTGTTGACCACACCGGAAATGCAGCAACTGAAGGATGCCGGTATTATGGTTGGCGACAAGGAAGTTGTAGCCCTGCTTCTGCGTAAGATTTTGGAGTTTTCCGGCAAGGAAGGTCTGATTATTGATGGGTTCCCCCGCACCGGTGTGCAGGTAGCATTCCTTGAAATGCTCCATGCTAAACTCGCTGAAATCGATTCTGCTGCACCCGAATTTCATATCATAGTGCTCTACGTTGATGAAAAAATCAGTGTGGACCGCCAAATCTTCCGCGGTAACCAAATCAAGAAAGCCAACGAAGAAGCTACCAAGAGCGGAAACCTTGACGCTGTAGAAGAGCTCCGCGTAACAGACCAGGATCCCGAGGCTGCCCGCAAGCGTTACCTCACCTACAAAGACGTAACATTCCCCGCTTTGGAAACCCTGAAAGGCAAGTTCCCATACCACTTCATCAATGCACAGGAAAGCATTGATCAGGTGCAGGCAAATATCACACGGGAAATGGCTTGAGTTCCATTCCTGTCAGAGATACTTTCTATGATCGCAAGCCTCTCCAAGACGCTTGCGGTCTTTTTTTATTCGATTCAAACATTCATCAAATATTCACATGGATCCAAGATACGATCAATTGGCGGAGGTATTAACCGGTTTTTCGACAAACCTCCAAAAAGGGGAGCGCGTTCTGATCAGCGCACAGGCTATTCCAGACGAAGCTGTAGTGGCCATTATTCGAGCAGCCCGCAAACGTGGGGCAATTCCCTTTGTCCAGACAACACATGCCCGTGTTCAGCGGGAAATCTTTCGCGACTGCACAGAAGAACAAATGTCTCTGGCGGCCGAGGTTGATATGCTTCAAATGAAACAGATGAACGCATTCATCGCCTTGAGAGGTTCAGACAATATTTTCGAAAGTTCCGACGTTCCCTCCGATCGTATGGCATTGGCCATGCGCACGATGCGTCCTGTGCAAAACTATCGTGTAAACGAAACCAAATGGGTGGTTTTGCGCTGGCCGACGTCTTCCATGGCCCAACAGGCCTTGATGAGCACTGAAGCTTTCGAAGATTTTTACTTCCGTGTCTGCACCTTGGATTACGCCAGAATGACTCCCGGCATGAACGCTCTGGTTGAAGCCATGACCAAGGCCGATCAGGTACACATCAAGGGCCAGGGAACGGATCTGAAGTTCTCTATTAAAGGCATCGGTGCGGAACCCTGTGGCGGGCTTCGCAATATCCCCGACGGTGAAGTTTATTCAGCTCCTGTCAAAGACAGTGTCGAAGGGGTGGTTACGTACAACGCTCCAACCGTATACCAAGGCGATTCCTTTGATAACGTCCGTCTTGTCTTTAAACAAGGCAAAATAGTGGAAGCCACCTGTTCAGGCAACAATGAGAAGTTGAACGCCATTCTGGACTCAGACGAAGGTGCACGCTATGTTGGTGAATTTGCCATTGGCTTCAATCCGTACATCCTTGAGCCGATGCGTGATATTCTTTTTGACGAGAAGATTGCCGGTTCCTTCCACTTTACACCGGGTCAGGCTTACGAAGGAGTCACCGATAATGGTAACCGCTCACAAGTCCACTGGGATTTGGTCAACATTCAGCGCCCGGAATATGGCGGTGGAGAAATTTATTTTGACGGTGAATTGATCCGCAAGGACGGCCTCTTTATTCCGGAAGCATTGCAACTGCTCAACCCGGATAAGCTGCTGGGCTGAGCAAAAAATCAGTAACAACTTTAATAAGCCTTCGACAACCCTGTTGCGAAGGCTTATTTGTATCCGCTTATGATGCATTTTGCCGTATCATCCAAAGCAGAAAACTTTATTCGCGCTCTACCTAAAACGGAAACACACCTGCACATAGAGGGGGCGCTTCCGTATTCCTTGCTGCAGCAACTGGATCCCGAACGGTACGCAAATGTCCCGGATTCCTGGCGTAAAGATTTCCGCTTCGACAGCTTTCAGCACTTTGAATCAGAACTCTTGGGCTATGCCGCAGCATGGTTTACGGCTCCCGATCGCTACCACGAAGCCGCTAAACTCATCTTTGAAACGCTGCACAAGGAGCAAAATGTAAAATACGTGGCCTGCAGTATGGCCTCTGGTGTCATTGAATTCAGTGGAATGGATGGGCATGCAGTAGCCCGGGCCATCAAATCCGCAGCTCCAAAAGGGCTAAAAGTGGATCTCTATCTGGGGATTCACCATAATGGCTATAACGATAAAACCAAAAATTTTATCGAGGAATCGTTAACATGGGAAGAGCTCTCCGGTTATGACTTGCATGGGGTAGAAGAGCTGCCCCTGGAGCCTTGGACCGCTAACCTGTGGAACCGCGCTAGAGATTTCGGTAAATACACCAAAGCTCATGCCGGTGAATTCTGCGGACCGGACTTTATCGAAAGGGTAATTGAGGAACTGGGCGTATCCCGTATTCAGCACGGAGTTCGATCGGTGGAATCCGAAGTGCTCCTCAAGCGTCTCTCTACACAACCATTTGTTTTGGATGTTTGCCCCATCAGCAATGTAAAGTTGAGGGTTGCCGACAGATACAACAAAGAGGAAGCCCTTCGGTTGTTAAAGTCCGATGTCTGCTGCACCATCAGTACCGATGATCCGATTTCCTTCGGAAACACGCTCTACGATGAATACGCTTTTCTTCTCTCTGAATACGGCTTTTCAGTAGCCGATTTGGCCAGATTCGCCCGTAATGGCTTTATGACATCCACTCTGAACGATGCAGAGAAAGCTGTGCATATTGGGGAAATCGATAATCTTCTGGAAACCTATCTCGGGTAATGGACGCGGTAACCGAAACTGAACCGTTTTCATTCGTTGTGCCGGAGGAGCATGACCGTACACGCGCCGACAAGGCGGTGCACGCCTTTAAGAATGATCTGAGCCGCAGCCAGATTCAAAAGCTATTTGCCAAAGGCCTGGTTTGGAGGGAAGACGATGCTCTCTCCAAAAGCGATAAGGTTAGGGCAGGGGACATTCTCTGCTTTTCGATTCCACCTGTTGAAAAGCTGGATTTGACTCCCAGGGAAATCCCCCTGGATGTCATCTATGAAGACAGTGACATGCTGGCAGTCAATAAACCCTGCGGCATGGTCGTGCATCCGGGAGCAGGCACCGGAGGAGACACACTGGTCCATGCCCTCCTGCATCACTGCAAAGGGAAACTCAGTGGAATAGGTGGAGTGGAACGCCCCGGAATTGTCCATCGGCTGGATAAAGAAACGACCGGAGTTATTGTGGTTGCAAAAAGTGATAAGGCTTTTCTGGGGATCAGCAGCCAATTCGCTGAACGAAAAACGCAGAAGACTTATTACGCTATCGTTTCCGGATCTCCCGATAAAGACAGTGGAACCATCAAGGAGCCCATTGGGAGACATTCAGTCCATCGCCAGAAGATGACCGTGCGCAGCGACGGGCGTTATGCGCACAGTGACTGGGAGGTTGTTGAGCGCTTTGCCAATGCGTCACTCTTACGCGTAACGATACACACCGGCAGAACGCATCAAATCAGGGTGCATATGGCCTTTATAGGGCATCCTTTACTGGGGGACGAAACCTACGGATGGAAGCCCAAAGGCGGCATCAATCCCGGGAGAGTTTGCCTGCATGCGGCCGAATTGGTCCTTGAGCAACCCTTGACGCGCGAACGCCTGATTCTAAAAGCAGCGTTGCCTGAGGACCTGCAATCATTGGTCGAACAGCTTCGTCAGCATGGTTGAGGCAATACCGTAGCGGAGGTTATATCGCGAGTGACGTATGGAGTCCACTCCGGCAAGAGTGGCTGTAGAAATCAACGTCTGCAAGGCCACAGGCATAATGTCTGCCCGTTGCGGAGGTAGATCATATGTGCTGATGCGTTCCTCCAACGATAACTTGGACAAACTGTCTCTCAGTGTAATCAAGTCTTTGACGGCTAGTATCGGGCTACTTTCCTTAAAGGGAATACCTTCCTTGCTGGCGATCAAAAGACGTGCATGCGTTACAGCACCCCCAAGTCCGATAAGCAATGGGCTCTTAATAAAAGGAAATGCGGCATTAGATAAAGTGCTTTGCACGTGATTGCCCACTTCATTTAAGCGCTTTGTACTAATTGGTGCGGTTGCATCAGTCAATAGGCTTTCTGTTAAGCGGACCGCGCCCAACTGCAGGCTTTCTTTGTTGAGAACCGCATGATTGCGAAAAGCAATTACTTCCATGCTGCCGCCGCCAAGATCAAGCACCTGAAACTCGCCTTCCTCTATGCTCGGGTCCTGACAAACACCGGCCGCTATGTAGCCGGCTTCTTCCTGCCCCGAAAGCACCTGCACATCAAGCTCTGTAGCCTGTTTTACTAAAGCAAGAAAACGTTGTTTGTTATCGGCATCTCTGACCGCGCTCGTTGCCGTTACATATATCTCCTGAGGAGCGAAATGCTGCGCATAACGCTTTAGAGAAAGGATACTTTGCACCGCAGCCAACATAGACTCCTGATCAAGCTGGCCACTGTCCATCCCCTTGGCGATGCGCGTTTCCTCGGTTTGCTCATCCAGACGATGAATTGCTGTGTCCGCAGAACTCTTTTCCGCAATGAGCATCTTAATGGAATTACTTCCGACATCGATTACACAGATTCTCTGCATCAGAGTTCAAATCCTTCTTTGGCAATGATAACAACAAATTCACCCTTGGTACTTCGTGTCTTCAGTTCTGACAATAAACCGCCCAATGAATCGGTGAGAAAAGTTTCGTGTAATTTTGTCATCTCCCTGGCGATACAGGCGTAGCGACCTTCCCCAAAGACTTCAATGGCATCTTCCATGAATTTCAGGATACGATGTGTAGACTCATAAAAGACAAGAGAGTAGGGGGCGTTCTTGTGCTCTTCAAAGGTTTTCAAGCGTGCAGATTTTTTGGGTGCCATAAACCCGAGAAACAGAAAAGCATCACTGGGCAAACCGCTTGCTGCCAATGCGGTCACTGCCGCGCAGGCACCGGGAATCGGCACTACAGGCAGCTTACGTTTACGACATTCTCGAACGACACGAAATCCCGGATCGCTTATCGCCGGCATTCCGGCATCACTGACAAGACATACTTGCTTACCGCTTTCAACAAAATCAGCTAATTGCGATGCTGCCTGCGTCTCGTTATGATCGTGGTAGGCAAGCAACTGAGCCTTTATCTCAAAACGTTCCAGCAGTTTTCCCGTCGTGCGTGTATCCTCGCAGGCTATACAATCAGCTTTTTTGAGGGTATCCAACGCGCGCGCGGAAATATCTCCCAAATTTCCAATGGGAGTTGCCACAAGATAAAGAGACCCTTTTGAGGCAGCGGTTACAGCAGAAGACACAGGGATTTCCAGTCAATAATTTAAGAGGAGAGGTTAATTCTCTCCAAGCTGCCGCGTTAATAATCGGGAGCATCAGATGTTCCACTGCCCATACCGCTCATGCCGGGAATCTGATTCTCCCAGGATGCCGGCTGAGACCATGACATCGGATTATCTTCCGGAACAGTATCACAGCCGGAAAAGGCAAGGGAAGACAAGGCAACCACAGTTGCAGAAATAATGCGGAAAAAGGATTTTTTATTCATCGGAAACATAGATCCTAATGGTAGAGTCTTTGGCGAGTTGGGTTTGAAGGTTACTGGAAGAAGTTATAACGGCAACACAGAAATCAGGTCTTACATCTGTTATTTTTAAGTGAACGGTCTCATTTGGAAGTAAAAAGCGGATTTTTTGACCTACTACAGCACCTTTGCGTGCGCCATAATCAATCGCAAATGCTTTGCCTTCCTTAGAGTCGATCAGCTTGCATAAGAACGTATTTCCCTCTGTTTTTGTTACAGCTGTTTCCCGTGCCGGTTCCTTTGGCACCGCATTTTCCTGTTTTTTTGGCAAAACAACCGGCTGTGGTTTTTGTGTAGGTTCCTGCGGAGCCTCGTGGACAACTACAGTAACCGGGGGAGGCCCGCCTGCCTGCTGTCGGCTCTTACTCAACTCCTCTGTTACCAGCTGGAGGCTTTTCTCTGCCGCAGAAAGCTCCTTTTTGAGAGATGCTATGTCTCTTTTCCCGTCAGCAAGCTGTTCTTTCAGGGAGCCTATTTCCCGGCGGGCATCATCATACGCAGATTGCAATACACCGGTATTTTCCAGATTGCGGTTAAGCTCCCGTTTACTGCCAATAAAAAAGACGACCATCGAAGCCACCCAAATTATTGCAGCAACAATGGTCGTCTTCTTCATAAAAACAATATCTCCTTAGGCGTTAAAGGAATATTTGGCAGAGAAGAGATCTCCACTTCCTTCCACAACAACCTGCTTCTGAGCATTGGCTGCCATGTGGCGGCAAAGCTTAAAGATCATTTCCTCGCTGCCGGAGGCACCTATACCGGAGGCGATTTGTTCCAGATCGAAAGACTTGCCTGCATTTTCCTGAAGGAATGCGTGGATTTTAGTCTTGAGCGACAAGATGGATGCCGCCGCCTTTTTACCGGCTTCGACTCCGGGCTGGTGGTAGGCATTAATGCCAACCAGAGAGGCGTAGAAGCCTACGGCACGTTCATACAAGGCGATGAGCATCCCAACAGCTTGGGGGGTCACTTCATCAATGGTAATTGTCATGGAATCTCTGCCACTGCCGGTCAGTGCTTCGCGAGTGCCCAGAAGGAAGCCCTGCAGGAAGTCTCCGGAAGTAACCCCGGTTTCAACCTCAACAGAGGTATCCTTGCGGTCTTTCAGCACTTCGATAAAAGTAACGAAGAAATTGTGGACACCATCGCGCAACTGTTGCACGTAAGCATGCTGGTCCGTGGAGCCTTTATTGCCGTAAACAGAAAGCCCCTGATTTACCTTGTTGCCGTGCAGGTCCAGTTCCTTACCAATAGATTCCATCACCAACTGCTGGAGATATTTGCTGAACAACTGCAGGCGGTCTTTGTAGGGAAGCAGAACCATGTCTTTACTGCCTTTGCCGTCACTGGCGTAATACCACATTAAAGCCAGCAGCGCAGCAGGATTTTTCAGGGTTTCAGCACTGCGGGTAGCCATATCCATTTTTGCGGCACCTTCGATAAGGCCGGCAATATCAATCCCCTGCAACGCAGCAGGAAGCAATCCAACCGGGCCGGTTTCAGAAGTGCGGCCACCAACCCAGTCCCACATGGGGAGGCGCTCGATCCAGCCTTCTTGTTCGGCTACGGTATCCAGCTTAGAACCTTCGCCGGTAATCGCAATGGCATGAGCGCTGAAATCCAGACCGGCGGCTTTGTAAGCATTTTGTGCCTCAAGCATTCCGTTGCGGGTTTCGGGGGTGCCT
The DNA here is from genome assembly GCA_016932335.1 of Opitutales bacterium. Classification (GTDB taxonomy): domain Bacteria; phylum Verrucomicrobiota; class Verrucomicrobiia; order Opitutales; family Oceanipulchritudinaceae; genus JAFGCZ01. The sequence goes on from JAFGCZ010000005.1 coordinate 18,361, forward strand.
CCACTCTTGGAAATGACGACGGAAAGTGTTGTTTTTAGATCGTCACCAATAACATCCAGCACCCCGTCCATGCCGTCCGGATCGGTATTGTCAAAGAAATGAACCTTGAGTGCGTCGCGATTTTTTTTACCAAGGGCTTCGCTGACAAACTGAGGCCCGAGTGCACTGCCACCGATGCCTATAACCAGCAAATCAGTAAATTTTCCGGCAGGAGCTTTAATGGCTCCGCTGTGTACCCTGGCGGCAACGGCCTGAATCTTATCAATCGTGGACTGAATGGATTGAGAAAGTTCTTGAGTAGGGGCTACCTGAGGATTGCGCAGCCAGTAATGGCCCACCATGCGATTTTCATCGGGGTTGGCGATGGACCCTTTTTCCAGATCCTGCATTGCGGCAAAGGCTTCCTGCATCTTCGGCTCCATTGTGGAGAAAAATGCGTCATCAAAGGACATGCGGGAGATATCCAGCGAAAAGCCCAGTTCAGGTAAGTTCAGGTAGTATGCTTTGAATTTTGACCAGTTCATGCCTAATATTTGATTCAGCCAACTTTCATATACAACTGAGCCTTAATTGCAAAGAAATCATTCCAGATATTTTCTACGAGTGATAAATGTATTTGAAAATATCTCGGAAGACATAACTATAAAGGCCGTCAACGGTCCCCCCATGGAGTTTAATCTAAAGCAAATCCTCAAAGCACTTCTGTTTTCTACATCCGAGTCACTGGCCATTAAGGATGTGCAGGCAGTTATTACACGCTACCATCTGACTCGCGGGGATGATGAAGAAACAGATAACATAGAGGAAGAGCAGGGCGTCTTTGATGAAGTGCTTTCTCAGGTGCCTAACATGTTGACCTCAACGCAGATACGAGAAGCTTTTGCGGAGATAGAACAAGAGCTGATTGACCGTAGGGAACCATACAGGGTGCTTGAAGGCGTTAATGGATTTCGCCTGACGGTTGCCCCTGACTACGCGGATTGGATTCGCTTGCTGCGTAATGAACCCAGACCACAACGCCTCAGTTCTGCCGCAATGGAGACACTGGCTATTGTTGCTTACCGTCAACCGGTAACCAGAGCGGAAATAGAAGCCATCCGCGGTGTATCTTCGGATAGCGGTTTAAGCAAACTGCTCGACAAAGATTTAATCGTTGTGCTGGGAAGAGCCGATTTACCCGGCAGACCGCTCCAATACGGAACTACCCCTCAATTTCTTGAATTTTGTGGACTGAAATCTCTTGAAGAATTACCCGCATCCGATGTGATCTCTCCACAACAGATCTCTGAATGGATTCGACGTGCCACCCTGCCGGAAGAGGCTGCCACCGAAACGACAGTGGGCTTGGCACCCGCCGATATCAACCCCTGAAGACCCGACTATGAACCTTGACGAAATTAGAAATGCCATTGACGACATCGATCGCGAGATCATTCAGCGTCTGAATAAGCGCGTCCGTCTGGCTTGCGAAATTGGCCATATTAAGCTGGCCGAAGGGAAGGAAATTTATGTCCCGAGCCGCGAGGAAGAAGTATTTGGTCATTTAACGGCAAAGAGCGAAGGCCCTCTTCCTGAAAAGGCTATTCGCAAAATCTACAGGGAAATCATCTCTGCCGCAATCTCTCTGGAAAAACCGCTTAAGATAGCTTACCTTGGCCCAGAGGCCACGTATACGCATCAGGCTGCCATGAAAAACTTTGGTTCCAGCGTTGGCTACCTGCCAATCGGTTCTGTTCCCGATGTATTTACAGCCGTCAAGCGAGGTGATGCTGATTACGGAGTCGTGCCCATTGAAAACTCGACCCAGGGAACGGTTATCAGCTCTCTGGATATGCTGGCGGAGGCAGACCTTAAGATCGTCGCCCAGATTATGCTGGAAATTTCGCATTCGCTGATTTCCAACTCCAAACTGGAGGATATTAAGGAGGTTCACTCCAAGGACAATGCTTTGGGACAATGCCGGCAGTGGTTGGCGAGAATGCTCCCTGGCGTTGAGTTGGTTGAGTCAGCGAGTACCGCGGCTGCTGTGCTTTATGCCAAGGAACATGAAGGTGTAGCGGCGATTGCCAGCAGTATTGCCGCTGAACTCTATGATGTCCCCATCATCAGCGAGAATGTGCATGATAAGGAGGAAAACTATACACGCTTCCTTGTGATTGGCAAAACACCGACACCGGCACTCGGTGGAGGCAAGGACAAGACCAGCTTGATGTTTACCGTAAAGGATAAACCCGGCGCCTTGCTCCGCGCATTGCAGTGCTTCAGTTTTAGGGGAATCAATCTTTGCAAGATCGAATCGAGACCCAGCAGACTCAGGGCATGGGACTATTACTTTTACGTGGATGTTATCGGTCACGCCAAAGACGAAAACGTAAAGGAGGCCATCGATGAGCTGGAGAACCTTTGCTCAATGGTCAAGTGGCTTGGCAGTTACCCGAATACAGGAGTATAAGCCATAAGGTATTTCCAAAGAAAAGGCGGTGTTGAAGCACCGCTTTTTTTGTGTGTATTGCAAAAAAAAAGACAGCCATTAGGCTGTCTTTGTGTTTATCAAATTGAATTAATCAGGACTCAGCAAGAATGGAAACCTTGCGGTGCTCAGCGTCCCACTTAACTTTTCCGTCAGAAAGAGCGAAGAGGGTGTGGTCCTTGCCCATTCCTACGTTTTCACTTGCATGGAAACGTGTGCCGCGCTGGCGGATCAGAATTGTGCCGGCGAGAACTGCTTCACCGTCAAACTTCTTAACACCAAGACGCTTGGAGTGGCTGTCGCGTCCGTTTCTGCTGGTTCCTTGTCCTTTTTTATGGGCCATGGGTAGAGTCTCTTGTTAAAATTAAGCTTTGATGGATGTGATTTTGATTACGGAGAGCTCCTGACGGTGCCCGCGTCTGCGACGGTAACCTTTGCGGCGCTTTTTCTTGAAGATGCGGACCTTTTCGCCGCGCTTGTTTTCAAGAATGGTAGCTTCAACACTGGCTCCATCAACAAGAGGTGTTCCGAAACGAACATCTTCGCCGTTACCCACCATCAGAACATCGCTGATGGTTACGGTAGAACCGGCTTCCGTCTCCGGATAGCGGTTAACGAAGAGGATATCACCTTCCTGTACTGTAAATTGTCGTCCCTGAGTTTTGATAGTCGCTTTCATCTGGAAAAACGGCCTAATAAAGAGTGCTAATCCTAAAAGGCAAGTATTTTGTGAATAAATTGTGGTAATTGGCCCAATATTGAGGGATAGGCCGAATTTTTGAAGCTAGAGCTTGCCTCAGGAAAGCGCAAGTACTATCGAAGAAAACCATATGGACGCAGATACAGTCAGAAACTACTATGCAAACACCGAGGTGGTCGACCACTACATGAAGGCAACCTCCAGTGTTGGCCTTTGGGCGTCCGAAAAGGAAATATTTACGCGCTATTTTAATAAAGAGGATAAACTGCTCGAATTGGGAACGGGAACGGGGCGCATTGCCTTTGGGCTTGAACGCTTGGGCTATAAAAACCTTACCGGAATTGAATTGAGTAAGGACATGGTTCGCGAAGCGCAGCGCATCGGAAAAATCCTTAAAACAAAAGCCATTCTGCGAAAGGGTGATGCCACCAAGCTGAAATTCCCGGATAACAGTTTCGATGGAGCGATTTTCGGGTTCAATGGCCTTATGCAAATCCCCGGACGGGAAAACAGAGTAACCGCTATTAGGGAAATCTTTCGGGTAATCATTCCGGGAGCCTACTTTATCTTTACTACGCACGATCGTAATAATCCCAAAAGAACCTCTTATTGGAAGGAACAGAAACGCTTGTGGGATGAGGGCTCACAGGATCCAAGACTTGATGATTTTGGAGATCGCTTCGAATCAACCCCTCTGGGAGATCTCTACATCCATATTCCGGTTCCCGAAGAAATTCGGGAAGACCTGAAAGCATCCGGATTTAAAATAGATGGCGACGCTCTTCGCTCGCAAATAGCCAAGGAATCTCCGGTTGTCGAAGAATTCAGCGATGAATGCCGCTTTTGGATAGCGAGAAAGCCGCAATAACCGGCTTACTCGTCTTCTTTGATAGGGGAGTAGGTCCCAAGATTGCGCTCTTTAAGATAGATAGCATCTCTTCTGCGCACATTAGTGGAACGAATACTCGGGTTTTCCAAGACCGGGGTTCCTCCTGCCTGCACAATCGCTTCAGCTGTTTTCAGTTGGCGTTCCAATGCGGCTTCATACTCCTGGCGAATACGTTCGTTTTCTGCCTGTAGAGCTTTCATACGTTCCGATTGTGCCTCAAATTCAGCAGCAAGGGCTGCTTTCTGGGCTTTACCTTCTTCTGTCGCTGCAATCGCTGAGGCCTTATCCAGTTCATCTATTCTGGCCAATAATACTATTTGAGCTTCTTCCAGTGCCGCGCGTTCCGCTTCCAGTTTATCCAGAGCAGCTTCAGCACGTTCCCGCTGCCCCGCCTCCTGCTTAAGGCGTTCGTTCAGTTCGGCAACCAGCTGGGCGCGCGCCTGGGCTTCCTGTTGAGCTTTTTCTTCGGCCATGCGGCGGGCATCCTCAGCCATTTGCAACTTTGCCTCGGCATCACGTTGGGCGGCCTTCATCTCTTCTTGCTGGAGAACTAAAGCCTTCTCCTGTTCGGCGACAGCATCGGCGTTCACCTGCTTTTGGTATATATAGGTACCGACAGCCATAAATATGGCGATTAAAAGAGCAGCAACGAGGAGCGGAGTCTTTTTCATGGTAACAACATATGATGTTTATGAATGGGGTGAAATCAAGAATAACTTGGCTCTCGACCTTTCTCATTTCTTTCTTTTAGTTTAAGGAAATTAATTGATTCCCATTATGACACAAAGAGAAATAAACATGCCCCCGCCCAGACGCCATAATTGGCTCAAAATCTTTGCCATTGTTTGCGCCTGCCTAATGATTCCTCTAATGTGTCTCTCTGTCTTTTTTGCGCTGTTTATGGCTGTAATCGGAACGATAGGGGAATCAGGATTTGAAAAAGAAGGTGTGCCCGAGCAGGCGGTTCTGGTCATTAATCTGGATCGATCTATCCCAGATCGTCCTGATGACAGCGATCCTTTTACCATTTTTCAAAATGCACTTTCCGGTAATCAGGCTCAGGGAGATGTCTATCTGCGCCAGATGACATCCACCATCAGAAAAGCCAGAAATGACAACCGCATCAAAGGGATTGCCTTATTCTCTTCAAAAACGGGCGAGTTAGGCACCAGCATGGCTTCTGTGTCTGAAATACAAAGCGCCCTCGCTGATTTTCAGAAATCGGGAAAACCGGTTTATGCCTATCTGCGCAACAACGGCATTAAGTCCTACTATCTTTGTTCCAACGCAGATGAAGTTTATATGCACCCGATGGGGGATCTTGTGATTCTTGGCTTCCATGCAGAACAGCTTTATATGAAAGATGTGCTGGCAAAGCTTGGTATTGGCGTTCAGGTGGCTAGAGTCGGCGAATATAAATCTGCGGTTGAGCCTTTTATTGCCGACGAAATGAGCGACGAAAACCGCGCACAGCTGGAAGCTTTTCTCAAAAGCATTTGGAATCAGGTGATCTCGGAAACTGCAAAAAATCGCTCTGTAGATAAAAGCCTTTTCAATTATCTGGCAAACACCAAGGGGATTATTTCTGCCGAAGACGCCATTGAACATAAGTTGGCTGATAAAATTGCCTTTGAAGATGAGTTTTTTGATGCACTTGGAACTCTGGCACCACCGCCCAGTATGCAGGAAAGATTTTCCGGCATTAATATTGATGATTACGCTTTGTTCGTGGAAGGGCTTCAAAAACCGCGTTCATTTGAACATGCTCACAATCCTCAGGTAGCCGTGCTTTATGTTGAAGGCTCCATCGTCGATGGTGAAGGTGGCGGCGGAAGTCAGACCATAGAACAGCTGTGCAGTGACTTAAAATACGACGACTCGGTAAAGGCTGTGGTACTACGTATTAACAGCCCCGGCGGTAGCGTCTCTGCATCAGAAGACATTCTCCATGCGGTTCATGACGCGGTGGGCGAGCGCCCGCTGGTTGTCTCCATGGGGGGAATGGCCGCCAGCGGCGGTTACTGGATTACCGCGAACAGCGATAGCGTTTTTGCCGATCCGGTTACCCTGACAGGTTCCATCGGCGTCTTTGGTCTCTTCTTTAATGGTGAAGAGACGATGAACATGGTGGGCATCACCCCCCAGTATGTGGACACGCATATCTCTGCATCCGCCATGAGCTTCTGGCGTAAAAAAACAGATCAGGAAATGCAACTGATTCAGGGGCACATCAACTCGGTCTATGAGTTGTTTATTCAGCGCGTTGCAGAAAGTCGTAATCTCGAACCAGATCAGGTAAACGAAATTGCCCGGGGACACATTTGGATTGGTTCAACCGCTAAAGACCTTAATCTGGTGGACTCAATCGGCAGTATGGACGATGCCATTGAAGCAGCCGCCAAGATGGCCGGACTCAATGATTACAAGGTTATAGATTACCCTCATCAGGATCCTTCCGCTATCGCCTTTAAACGCTTTATGCGCTCCATCGAGAGCAGTCATCCGATGATTACCGAACAAATAATCAAAACGGCTACCAAATCAATGGATGAGCTGGCTGACTATACGGCCCCCAATGGAATCTATGCCAGACTTCCGTTAAACGTCGAAGGGCTTTAATCAGACATGTCCGAAGCAGTTCATCTGCAGAAAGCACAAATTGAACGCATCGACGCGTTTCTCAGCACATTAACTCTTGAGCGAAAGTTGTCCGCCTACACGGCGCGCAACTATCGCCAGGCATTGCTTGATTTCTTCACCTATCAGCTCCGTTACGAGCGCTGGACGGGAAATTTTGAGAAAATCGAGAAAAATGCCATTCGCGGTTACCTGATCGAGGCACAGAAGGATATTTCCAAGCGAACACTGCACCTTCGCTTCAGTGCATTGAGGAGTTTTTATAAATACCTGCGAAAAGAGGGCGTTGTTGAAAATAGCCCGTTGACAGCTGTTACGCTCCCTAAGCTGGAGAAAAAACTGCCGAAGTTTCTTACCGAAAAACAAATCAGTACACTGCTGGATGAGCCGATGCGGCGCCTCCAGCGAGAGGACTTGGACGCATTTGAGGCATGGCGGGATCAGTTGATGTTTGAACTGCTCTACGGGGCAGGACTTCGCATCAGTGAATTGTGCAGCCTCAATTACGAGAACATTGATCTGAGCTCGGGAGCCATCCGTGTATTCGGCAAAGGAGGTAAAGAACGCATTGCACCGATGGGAGAGATTGCACTGCGATGTCTGCAGCGTTACCGTGGACTGATTCCGGCAACCACAGAAAATGATTCGGCGGTTTTGTTGAATAATCAACTACACAGAGTCAATCCACGCTGGGTGCAGCGGAGGCTGAAGGATTACCTACTGTTGACCGGGCTCCCCGTAGACATTACGCCCCATAAGCTCAGACATTCGTTTGCCACACATATGATGAACGCCGGGGCCGACTTAAGGCTGGTGCAGGAGTTACTCGGGCACAGCAGCCTGGCCGCCACACAGGTTTACACCCATGTCAGCATGGCCCGTTTAAAAGCAACACACCAGAAAGCGCACCCCCGCGCTTAGATCAGGTCCATAATCGACCCGTATTCAGCGGAAAAGAGGCGTTTGTAAGCCCGCATAGCCTGCAAATCAGTCAACCCCGAAACATAGTCACAGATCGCCCGCATTTTATCTGTTTCAGTCTCCAGCGCGACAATCTGCGTATGAATGGCTTCAGGTAGAATCGAGAGCCCTTTGTTTGCACCCAAGTACTGCTCCCGGTAGCACTCAAAGAGTTTCTCCAGAATGCAGCCGCCTTTAAGCTCGATCTGCTGTAGAGTAGGGGACTTGAAGACTAGATCCACCGCAATCTTCTTCTGCAACTCGCAGCGCGCCCGAATGGACGGATCGACCTCCAGCACAAAATCATAGCGATGGGTTTGCCCGGTTATGCGAGTTCCGCGTGTGGAAAGGGTACAGGCGCGAATGCACTCGCCCACACTGCGGGCGGCGTCCTGCTCCAACGTTCCTTTCGTAATGGCGGCCTGCAGTGCCTGCAACGCTTGCGCTTGTGGTTGGGATAAAGTTTGCTCCAACGCCCATTTTTCGATTCTGGAAGTGCTGATAAAGCCGGCCTTTACCCCGTCAACAATATCGTGCAGTGAGTAAGCCGTGTCGTCGGCCCAATCCATAATCTGACATTCGATGCTTTTCAGGGCATTCCACGCTCTCGGATCCCTTGAGACAGAGCAGATGTCCGCCCCCAGAGCAAAATCTCGAATGTCCTTCTGGGTATCATAAAGAAAGTGGTTCTCCGGATATTGGCCCGTTTGTTTTATCCAATCCTCCTGCAGTGCCTTGTATTTGAGCACACCGTCCAGCAAAGACCGCGTCGCGTGCATGCCGTAAGCAGCGCCCTCTTTCTCAAAGATCAGATCATTGAGAATGCGTAGCGTCTGGGCATTCCCCTCGAACCCGCCAAAGCACTCCATGATCTTGTTCAACTTGCGTTCACCGATATGCCCAAACGGGGGGTGCCCCAGATCGTGGGCAAAGCCAACCGCTTCAACCAGATCGGGATCGATGTAAAACTCATCGGAAAGCGCCGGGGATTTGATGTTTAAATAGTCGCAGATACTCCGGGCAATACGGGCAACTTCAATGGTATGCGTCAGGCGTGTCCGGTAGAAGTCATACTCGCCGCTTTGAAAAACCTGTGTTTTCGACTGCAGACGCCGAAAGGGATAACTGAACAGAATACGGTCGCGGTCTACCTGAAAGGGTGTCCGGTGATCTTTATAACTGCGCGGAGAGCCCGAATTCTCGTAATCATAGGCGCCGTAAAACAGGTTTTGCTTCATCATTAAGACATTAGCCGAAGCATCACCTCCGAATCAATTCCATAAATCAGCACCATCGGAAGATGTAATGTTTTGCTGAAGATGATTACAATTCCATTGTCGGAACCCAAAATGGGACAAGAGGAAACATTTGACATTGTTCCCTCTGTTCAGCCCCTTATAAGAGCCGTGACCGTCCTCCCATAAGAGCCGTGTCCGTCCCCTTATAAGGATTTAGTCCGTGTCCTTACGCGGACTTTTTCTTCCGTATGATCGAATGACTTTTTTGTCTTGGTGTGTTGACGCCGCGAGTATCTTTAATAAGGGTTCTCGCTTATGGCAAAGAACTGGCTAGAAGGCATCCAATCCAATTATGATGTAATTATTATCGGCAGTGGCCTCGGAGGCCTCACCGCTGCCAATTATCTGGCAAAGCAGGGGAACAGCGTCCTGCTGCTGGAACACCACTACCAGTTCGGAGGCCTTGCCACATGGTTTAAAAGGCCTGGTGGGCACATCTTCGACATTTCACTGCATGGATTCCCTTTTGGCATGAAAAAGAGCTGCCGCAAATACTGGAGCAAGGAGATTGCCGATTCCATTGTCCAGTTGAAAGAAATCCGTTTCCACAATCCCCAGTTCGATGTGCATACCACGTTCGACCGGGAAGACTTTACCCGCATTCTTACAGAACAGTTCGGTATCGACCGGGAAAAAGTGGTTGGCTTTTACGATCATCTGGAAGCCATGAACTTCTACGATGACAACACTCAGACCACCCGTGAGCTTTTTGAAGCATTCTTCCCGGGTCGGGACGATGTCCACCGTCTGCTCTTGGAGCCGATTTCCTATGCCAACGGGTCGAGTCTGGATGATCCGGCGATTACTTATGGCATTGTTTTCTCCAACTTCATGAACAAGGGCGTCTTCACCTTTCAGGGAGGAACCGACGTGCTTGTTGGTAAGATGGTTGATGAGCTCAAGCGCAATGGCGTGGATATCCGCAAATGCGCGCTCGTTGAAAAAATCCTCGTCGAAAAGGAAGGGGCTACGCCCAAGGTATGTGGTGTGCGCATTAAAAGCCAGAACTCGGGGGATGAATTCCCCGCCATCGAAGTTAAGTGCAAAGCGGTGCTTTCCAACGCCAATATTAAAAACACGATTTACAAGCTTGTCGGCGAAGACGCATTTTCAGAGGACTATCTGGAAAAGGCATCCAAGGTGCGGGTGAACTGGAGTAGTTGCCAAGTGTATATGGGCATCCGTAAAGGGGAAACGCTTCCACATATCGGAGACCTTATTTTTACCAGTGAAGCCCCGAAACTGGCTATGGACGAATTGACCGGGCTGCGCTCAACCAGCAGAACCTTCAGTGTCTATTATCCGGAAACCAGACCTCACCTGAAAGAGCCTCGCTATGCGGTTGTCGCATCGCTGAACGCTCAATGGAAGGACTGGGATGCCTTGAGTGAGGAAGCTTATCAGGAGGAGAAAGCGCGCCTATGCCGCGAAGCGGTAGATTGCCTGGAGAAGTATCTCCCGGGGGTAAAGGATAAGATTGATTACATCGAGGCCGCCACCCCCCGCACCGTTCACTCCTACACGCGCCACATCGGTGGCACCAGCTTTGGCACAAAATTCGAAGGGCTTCCTGTTTCCATGGAACTGCCAGACCAGATTTCCGGACTCTACCATGCTGGCAGTGTCGGAATCATCATGAGCGGATGGCTCGGAACCATCAATTATGGAGTCATTATCGCCAATAAGCTGGAAAAGTATCTCTGCCAACTGGCGGGCAAGTAACTTTCAGTTTGCCAACAGCTGGACGACCTGCAATCTTTCGCGCCATGTCTCAGGATTTAGTATTGCAATCCATACCCCATAGACCTCCATTTCTCTTTGTAGATGAGGTGGTTGAGATCACCGAAAAAGGCATTCGCACACAGCGGAAAATCCGCGCCGAAGAACCTCAATTTGAGGGCCATTATCCGGGAAATCCCATCATGCCGGGAGTGTTGCTTTGCGAGTCGGTATTTCAGACTGCGGCAATCTATCTGGTGAAACAGATGGAAGCCAAAGGTGAAAGCGCTCGGGATAAAACACCGATTCTTGCTCGCGTAGATCAGGCAAAATTCAAAGCCATGGTGCTTCCGGGGGATACCATTACCATCGAGGCTACCTACAAAGAAAGTATGGGCAATTTCCATTTCATGTCCGGTAAAGTGATTAAAGAAGGCAAAGTAGCCTTGACCATCAGTTTTGCTTTGGCGCTGATTGAACAGGAATGAACAGAGACCATGAGTTTCCTGAATATTGAAAAGAAGCGTTTCCTCGTTACCGGACTCTCCAACAAAAAGAGTGTGGCTTGGGCTGTCGCCAAAACCCTTATGGAAGAGGGCGCTGAGGTAATTTTCAGTGTGCGCTCGGAAGAACGCAAAGCAGCGGTTTCCTCATTGATCGGAGATGCACCTGTTTATGTATGCGATTTTGAAAAAGCGGAGGAAATTCAAGCCCTCGGAAAATCGGTAACGGAAGACGTTGGAACCATTTCGGGGTTGGTGCATTCTGTGGCCTTTGCCAATTACAGCGAAGGGCTCAAGGCGTTCCACGAGACCAAACGCGAAGATTTTCTGCAGGCGACACAAATCTCGGCCTTTTCTCTGGTAGAGCTGGCCAATGCGTTGAAACCAGCATTGGAACAGAACGCCTCAGTCGTTGCCATCGGCATTTCTTCTTACGTAACAGCTGCCAGCTACGGGTATATGTCTCCTATCAAAATGGCGCTGGAAGGGTGTACCCGCTTTCTTGCAAAATCTTTCAGCAAGGACACACAAGTCCGCTTCAATACGGTAAATGCAGGTCCCTTGAAGACAAAATCCAGTGCAGGAATCCCCGGTTATCTGAACAACTATCTCTTCGGCGAAAAGATGACCATGCGCAAGCAAGCGCTGAAAACACAGGAAGTAGCCGATACCGTGGTTTATCTCTTAAGTGAACGCTCCAGCGGCATCAATGCACAGGGAATCGTGGTGAACGCCGGCATGGACTGGAATTATTTTGACGAAGAACTTGTCGCTCTGGCGATGCGACCGGAATAAGCAAATGCGGTTTAAACATGTGTGTATAGAAAGCATTGCTTTCATCCAACCACCGGAAATCTTTACGACTGACGCCCTCGAAGAGCGTTTGAGTCCGCTCTACGAACGCCTCAAGCTGCCCAAGGGCCGCTTGGAGTTGATGACGGGGATTCAGAGCCGCTGTTTCTGGCCGCAGGACATCAAACCATCTGAAGCGTCTGCTCAGGCTGGAGAAAAAGTGCTTTCACAGTCAAAACTGAAGCGCAATGAGATTGATCTGCTCATTCATTCTTCCGTTTGCCGCGATTGTATGGAGCCGGCCACTGCATCCTTTGTACATGGACTGCTCAACCTGAGCCCGCATGCACAGGCGCTGGATGTCTCCAATGCCTGCCTCGGATTTGCTAATGCCATGGTTTTGGCCGCCGGCTTGATCGAAAGCGGGCAAATCCGCAGCGCTCTTATTGTCAGCGGAGAAAACGGGAAACCTTTGCTGAAGAACACGATCGAGAAGCTCTTAGGCGGAAATCATTCCCGTAAAACAATTAAGCCGTTTTTTGCCAATTTAACGATTGGGGCAGGGGCCGCAGCGGCAGTGCTCTGCAGAGATGACCAGCAGCCCGGAGCCCGTTTACTGGGTGCTTCAGTTTTGGCCGATTCGCAAGCCAACCGATTGTGCATGGGAGATACCGCGCAATCCGGAAGTGGGCTGGAAATGGCAACCGATGCTGAAGCGCTGCTCAAGGCCGGTATCCAGTTGGCCAAAAACGTTTGGAAAGATTTTTCAGCAGAGCTGCAATGGACGGACAAAGACATCGCCCATTACATTTGCCACCAGGTAGGAAAGACACATCAGACACAGTTGTTTGATGCGTTGAAGCTCGATCAAAAGAAAGATTTCGTTACTTATCCGTTCCTCGGAAATGTCGGCTCTGTATCCCTGCCGGCAACCTTGGCACATGCTGCAGACCAGGGAATCCTTATAAAGGGAGAAAACCTTGCCCTCCTGGGAATCGGCAGTGGCTTAAACTGTATGATGCTGGGGGTACAATGGTGAATTCAATTACTGGAAATATCCCCGAAGAACTTCGCAAAGAGTATCCTTTTGCGGATCACTACCTCGATTTGGACGGCGTTCGCATGCACTATGTGGATGAAGGGGAGGGCATCCCCATCCTCATGCTCCACGGAAATCCAACCTGGTCTTTCTTCTATCGAAACCTGATCAAAACGATGTCAGCAAATCGTCGCTGCATCGCTCCGGATCATATCGGATGCGGGCTTTCCGACAAGCCGCAGCAATACCAATACACACTGGATCAGCATATTCGAAACGTGATTAGACTCGTTGATTCACTGGGACTCAAGTCGCTGGATCTGGTGGTGCACGACTGGGGTGGAGCTATCGGTTCAGGTTTGGCAACCCGCAGGCCGGATCTGGTTCGCCGCATCGTAGTCATGAATACGGCCGGTTTTCTATCCAAACGAATTCCTGCAAGAATCAATATCTGCAAACTTCCCGGATTCGGGGCATTGGCCATACGCGGATTTAACGCCTTTGCCGGAGCAGCAGTTCATATGGCCGTGGAAAAACCTTTGAGTCCAGAGATTAAAAAAGGATTTCTTCTGCCATACAATAATTGGAAAAACCGCATAGCAACACTTCGTTTCGTGCAGGATATTCCAATGAGCAACAGGCATCCAAGCCATCAGACACTTCAACAGATCGATGACTCACTGAGTGTGTTGAAAGCAAAGCCCATGCTGATTTGCTGGGGCGGTAAAGACTGGTGCTTTAACGATTTGTTCTATCAGGAATGGACGAATCGCTTCCCTAAAGCAGAAACATACTATCGGGCCGAAGCGAATCATTACCTGATGGAAGACGATGGGGAACACATCATTCCCAAAATACGCGAATTCTTGTTGCGGGCTTAATTCGTTAAGCAAATTTGAGAGAAGGACTACATCAGTCTTTTATATTACATAATATAAATTGTGCGACATTTTGAAGTGTATGTAATATTCCTCTGAAATTCAACTTTCCCAAGGATTTTGCACCTCTGTTTACTTTGCGTTACCCCAGCGATGTGTAAACGGATAATAGATCAGGATGGCTCGTCCAACGACTTCAGTTTTGGGTACTGGTCCCCAAAAACGACTGTCGAGGCTTTGATCTGAATTATCTCCCAAGGCAAAGTAACAATCTTCAGGCACTTTGTAAGGAGTGCCTTCGTAGAGATATTTCATGCGGGAATCCTCATCCGTATATCCCTCGTATTCACCTTCCTGATTTGCATTGCAGATAAAGGCATCGTTCTCCTCCGCCGGTTGATCGTTTCGATACAATACCGGCTCTTTAATCTGCAGAACATCGCCGCCTTCACCAGCCAGGCGTTTCACATAATATTTCCCGCGTTGATCTGCTTCCATTCCCGGAATATTATCGGTACTGAAGACAAAGGGATCTCCGACTCTGGGAGCCCGAAAATGATAGGTAATACGGTCTACAAACAGCTGATCTCCGGTAAGGATATCGAACGACAAAACTTTCTCGCCCTTCTTTACCACACGCCCGGTTCTCAAGACCGCGCCCACTCCTTTAAGGTAAGCGATTCGCTGATGTGCGGTATCTCCGAAGACATCCTTAACCAGAGACTGGAAATTGAATTGATCAGGAACTTGTATGGTAACCGGTGATTCATCTACATAGAGCGTGTACTGAGCGAATTTTGCTGGAAGAATCCCCCACTTTCGGCCTTTAACCAGACGCCCTCCTGCCACGTTGTAGCGGTGTCCATCTGTTGCAATGGGAATCAAAACTTCTCCGTCAACAGGCGCTTCCGTGCTGTAGTGCTTGGTAAACAAGGTTACTTTTCGGAAAATTCGTTCCGGTGTTGATGGTTCATCTGCCGCAGTCTCAAAGAACTCGTATGTCATCCCATTGTAAGTCGGATACATAGAATTCGTCGGTATTTTGAACGGCTGAAAGAAAAAGGTTCGAATCCCAATAATGACAATAATGGCGACGAGAAACATCTCCATATTGTCGGTCCAGTTTCGGGTATGGTAATAGTTCCCTCCGTGCTGACGCAGCTGTTCAATAACACTATTCTGTGCTTTGGTAATTTCATCCGGGGAAACTGTTCTGCGCTCAGGATTTTCCAGGACTTCATCCAACTGCTCAATGGCCGACGAAAACCCATTAATAGATTCAGGAGTGAGCAAATCCTTCCTGTAATTGAGTGCTTTCTCTGCCAGAGAAAGCCATGTCTTGGCTTCTTTAAGAATTTTACCGGGGATTTTTTTCTTTTTGCTCACCTGATGGAGTCCTTCAATCAATTCGAAGATTTAAGAATATCGACAAATGCCTCCTGAGGGATGGAAACTTTACCGATCTGTTTCATGCGCTTCTTACCTTCCTTCTGTTTGTCCAGCAATTTACGCTTACGGGAAATATCACCCCCATAACATTTGGCGGTAACATCCTTTCTCATGGCACTGATGGTTTCGCGGGCAATAATCTTACCTCCAATAGCTCCCTGAAGTGCGACTTTGTAGAGCTGACGAGGAAGGATTTCTTTCAGCTTGGCACAAAGCGCCCTACCCTTGAACGGTGCTTTCTCACGGTGACAGATTGACGAGAAGGCATCGATTGTTTCTCCGTTAACCATGATATCGAGCTTCACCAAATCGTTCTCCTGATAGTCAGAAAGCTCATAATCCATTGATCCATACCCCTTGGTAATGCTCTTCAAACGGTCATTAAAATCAACAAGGATTTCGTTGAGTGGAAGCATCACATGAAGCATGACTCTGTCTTCATCCAGTGTCTCTGTGTTTTCACAAACACCACGCTTTTCCATAATCAACGCCAGAATATCACCAATCGATCCATTGGGAATGTGCAGTGTGGCCTTAATCGTTGGTTCGGAAATGGTTTCAATCTCTGCCGGATCAGGAAGATTTGTCGGATTATCCACCTCTATCTCTTCACCGTCTGTTTTAGAAACGCGATAAACTACAGAAGGATAGGTTGTTATGATGTCCAGTCCGTATTCTCTGCGTATGCGCTCGGTAATAATCTCCATATGCAGGAGTCCAAGAAAACCGCAACGGAAACCAAAACCCAAGGCTACGGAACTCTCTGCCGTATAGGTGAATGCCGCATCGTTAAGACGAAGTTTCCCCATACTGACTTTTAGCTTTTCATAGTCAGACGTATCGATCGGATATATGCCTGAAAATACCATAGGACGCACTTCCTGATACCCAGGCAACATGTCTTTTGCCGGATTGGTATAGTGTGTAATGGTATCGCCTATTTTGATATCAGCCACTTCCTTTATGTTCGTCACCAGATAACCAACATTGCCGGCGTCCAGAAAAGCGGTAGTTTGCATCTTGGGTTTAAAGACACCTACTTCTTTGATTTCTGCACGGGTACCATCGCTCATCATCATCACCTGATCACCTCGTTTGAGCGAACCGGAGAAAACACGCACATAGCAGATTACCCCTTTGTAGGAATCATAGACACAGTCAAAAATAAGAACACGGGTGCCTCCCTCGTATTCCGCCCATCGAGGGCTGGGAAGCTTTGCCGTGATTCCGTTGAGGATATCTTGAATACCGATGCCGCTCTTGCCACTGGCTAGCACCGCATCTTCCGCCGGAATCGCCAAAACATCCTCCAATTGTTGCAACACATGGTCCACATTTGCACTGGGCAGATCCACTTTGTTGATCACAGGAATAATCGTCAGATTCTGTGACATCGCCAGATTCGCGTTGGCCACCGTCTGCGCTTCCACCCCCTGAGATGCGTCAATCAGCAACAAAGCACCTTCACAGGCCGCAAGGCTGCGAGAAACTTCGTAGGCAAAATCCACGTGACCCGGGGTGTCGATCAGGTTCAACGTGTACCGCTCACCATCCGGTGCCGTATAATTCAGCATCACGGGATGGCTTTTAATGGTTATACCACGCTCCCGCTCCAGATCCATTGAGTCAAGGAGCTGCTCTTTCATCTCCCGCTGCTCAATGGTATTGGTCATTTCCAACAAGCGATCGGAAAGAGTCGTCTTTCCATGGTCAATGTGGGCGATAATACAGAAATTCCTGGTGTTCTGAAGGGACATCAGAGTGCTTTGATAAAGGTTGTTTCCCGTCAGGGAACGATAGAATAGAATCAGTTAAAGAGGGAGATCGGAAAACTCGCTTAAGCTGCGAACAGTCCAGGCTTTGTTGGTACGCTTAGCCATACCGGCAAGCACGCCTCCCGGGCCGCATTCATAGAATTCGCTCAACCCAAGAGCCGCAGCGCTGTGCATGCAATCTTCCCAGAGTACGGAGGAGACCACCTGTTTTACCAGAGCGGAACGGATTTCATCGGGCTGAGATACCTGTTTCCCGGTCGTGTTTGTGAATACAGGAACTGATGGGGTCTTAATATCCACACCGGCCAGATAGGTTTCGAATGCGGCACGTGCCGGCTCCATTAAACGACTGTGGTAGGCACCGGCTACTTTCAAAGGAACAACCATACGGAAAAGTTTGGACTCCTTGGCAAACTCTACAGCTGCGGCCACTTTCGCGCTGTCTCCGGAGATTACGATTTGTCCCGGGCAGTTTAAATTGGCCATATCAATGTCAAACTGACTGCAAAGCGGTTCAACCTGTTCGCGGGTTCCTCCGATAATAGAAGCCATAGCTCCATCGGTTTCGTCGCAAGCCAATTGCATCAGGCGGCCACGCTCGGCAACCACTTTCAAACCTGTTTCAAAATCAAAGGCATCGGCTACCGTCAAAGCTGTCAACTCGCCCAGGCTCAAGCCCAGTGCTGCACCCATATCCAGTTTACCGGCATCCTTGAGAATGGCATAAATGGAGTAGCCCACCATGAACAAAGCCGGTTGACATACTCGAGTCTCTGTCAATGTCTCGTCCGGACCATTGAAACAGATATCCTTCAGGCTCCAGCCCAAAGCAGAATCTGCACGATCATACAGATCGCGTGCAATCGGGGAGTTCTCGTAAAGAGACTTTCCCATACCAACGGTTTGGGCACCTTGCCCTGAAAAGATCATTCCAATAGCCATATCGTCGGTATTAGATAGGCTATTGGAAAAAGATCAATCCAGATTTGTCAGGCTACCCAAATCAGGTAACAATACCGCCGCTGCTCAGGAAGATCCCCTTCAGGTTCATTTCCAATGCCTTCGGATTCGGAGAGAACTTCAATGCATCCGACTTGGAAATCATCCCATCCTTGAACAGGCGGAAAAGGTCGAAATTAAAGGATGTCGATCCGTTTTCACGACCGGCCTCGAGAATTGCCGGAATCTTGGAGAACGAAGCTTCTTCGATGGCCTTGCGTCCAAGTGTATCTATGATAAAGGCTTCGATCGCGGGAACTCGGCCACCATCCATTGATGGCACCAATCGCTGGGTCACCGTTGCCCGCAACGTACTGGCAATCTGGCGACGCATCCCATCCTGTTCATCAGCGGGGAAAAATTCAAACAAACGCTGCACCGCCTGCTGGGCATTGGATGCGTGCAGTGTGCCGAAAACAAGGTGGCCTGTTTCCGCTGCCGTGATTGCCGTTTTAAAGGTAGTAACATCGCGCATTTCCCCAATTAGAATAATATCGGGGTCCTGACGGAGGACGGCCTTCATTCCATGGGCAAAAGTCGGTGCATCAATCCCGATTTCGCGCTGATTAAATACGCTTTTGTCATCGGTATAATTAAATTCAATCGGGTCTTCCAGTGTGACAATATGCTTGTCCATGGTGTGATTGATTTCATCCAACATGGCTGCCAGCGTACTGCTCTTACCAGAACCGGTGGGCCCGCACAAAAGCACAATCCCGTCTTTATGCTGAATCAGGCTCTGGAAGACTTCAGGCTGTAGATTCAACTCAGCAAAAGTCGGTGGAAAGTCGTTTACATGACGAAAGACTACACTGGGGACGCCACGTTGATAAAATGCGTTCACACGAAAACGTCCCAGCCCTTCCGGCTTGTAGCTGTAGTCAATCTGAAAGTCGGCAATCCAACGTTCATGAAAGATTTCCGGACAGCTATCCAGGACGAATTGCTTGATCAAATCCTGATCCACCGGATCCATGTCAACCACTTCGAGGTTACCGTGAATACGGAGGTGTGCCGGATGGTCAGTTTTTACATGAATGTCGCTGGCTTTATTATCTACAGCCAATTGCAATAAGTTATTAAAGAAATCGAGGAAATCACTCATATGGGTTCAATAATATTCAAGGGTTATAAAAAAACGCTTTCATATTGAGTTAAATTAAGGCACCATGCAATATTTTAAACCTCACAGAATCCATGATGCGAGTATCGGAAATCAAAGGAACTTACACTGCATTAATCACCCCTATGTCCGGCGGGAAAGTCGACTATGAGGATTTGAAGAACCTTGTTAATGCACAGATCAAAGGCGGCGTTGCCGGCTTGATTCCCGTTGGGACGACAGGAGAATCCCCTACCCTCAAGGCCGAAGAACACCTTCAGGTAATTCGAGCGGTTGTTGAATATACCAACAAACGAGTTCCCGTCATTGCCGGAACGGGTGCAAACTCAACCGAGGAGGCGATTGAGCTTGTAAGTGAAGCCGATAAAGCCGGAGTAGATGGACATTTACAGGTATGTCCTTACTACAACAAGCCGACACAACAGGGACTGTTATCCCATTTTTCCGCAATTGCCGAGGCAACAAAGAATTCTATAATGCTCTACTCGATCCCTGGCCGCTGCGTCATCGAAATTGCCGTCAGCACCATTGCTGCACTGCATAAAAAATACCCGCACATCAACTGCATTAAAGAAGCAGGCGGACGCTCCGATCGTATTTCCCAAATTCGCAGCGCATTGCCGGCTGAAAGTTTTGCCATTCTCAGCGGCGATGACAGCCTGACCATTCCATTCATGAGTCTGGGGGCATCCGGCGTGGTCTCCGTGGCTAGCAATCTTTTTCCAGAAAAAATCGTTGAGATGACTCAACTTGCCCTAAATGGAGATTTTAGCGGAGCAAGAGCCATACATTATAATTTGTATGAACTCTTGGTTAATCTCTTCATTGAAGCAAATCCAGTTCCAGCGAAATATGCACTGTACAAAATGGGGAGAATCAAATCCCCGGAAGTCAAGAAGCCTCTGGTTGAGCTCTCGGCTGAATCCGCCGCCATTCTCGATAAAACCCTCAAGCTATTTGCCATCTAATCATGTCACTTAAAATATTTCTGAACGGCGCCAAGGGGCGCATGGGGCAAGCCATTCAATTCGCCGCCAAAGACATGGGGATTAGATTCTGCGGGCTTTGCGATGTGGGAGATGAGCATATCACCCAGCAATTAAAAGAAGCCGATGTAGTGCTTGATTTCAGCTTCCATTCAGCAACCTTGCCCCTGGCAAAACAAGCGGCTGAATACAACAAACCTTTAGTCATTGGAACCACAGGACACACTGAGGAAGAAAAACGGGAAATCCTTAAAGTCATCCAAGGCCTTCCCGTGGTCTGGGCCGGTAACTATTCTGTTGGTGTCAATGTACTAAACTGGTTGACCGCACAGGCGGCCCGAATTCTGGACAGCGACTTTCAGGCAGAAGTGCTGGAGTTGCACCATGCATTAAAAAAAGATGCCCCCAGTGGAACAGCCGAGCGTCTGGTTGAGATCATTCGCGAAAAACGCAATACACCGGAGGAAAAGGTAGTTCGCAGCAGAGAAGGGCTTGTAGGCGAGCGCGCCGAAGGAGAAATAGGCGTTCAGGCAATTCGCGGAGGCGGCATTGTCGGTGAACATACTGTTTACTTTATCAGCAAAAATGAACGACTCGAACTGACTCACCGGGCGGCCGATCGCAGTATCCTGGCGGAAGGCTCCCTCAAGGCATGCCAATGGATCTGCGGTAAGACGGCAGGATTGTATAATATGGAAGACATTCTTGGATTGCGCGGATGATTGCCACCATTCAGGGAACACTTACAGATGCCGGTCCACTCTTTGCTATTATTGAAGCCGGCGGGCTTGGTTATGAATTAAGCATTCCGGTAACCACAGCTGAAAAACTGCCACCGGTAGGCCAAAACACCATGCTATACGTGCATGACGTCTACAGAGAAGATGCTGCGTTGCTCTATGGGTTCGCCGATAGGGCCTCTAGAGATTTTTTTAAGCTGGTTATTGAAAAAGTTTCAGGAATAGGCCCACGCACCGCTATTTCCCTAATGAGTCGCTTCCCCCTCACCTATTTACTGGAGGCAATTGCCGGCTCTGATTCCGTCGCATTGGCCAAATGCCCCGGGATAGGCCCCAAGACAGCTGAGCGGATCATCATAGAACTGAAAGATAAAATCAGAGAGTGGAGCCTGCACAGCTGCATATCCGCAGTCTCAGGCAAATCCGTTACCCCGATCAACAACTCTGGCAATATTTCGGAAGACGAGAAGGATGCGCTGGATGCTCTACTGGCATTGGGCTACAAGGCTTCGGAAGCAGAAAAGGCACTGTCCAAGGCCCGTAAGCAATTGGGAGAAAATGCAGATACACAAAGCCTTATTCGCAGAGCCCTAGGCAATTAACCGAAACTCAATTGCGGCTGGAGCTATTCGCCTGGGCTGAGGCAAAAGAATACCTGACCGGGCCGCGCACAATAATCTCTCCATATCCTGATGCTAAAAACTCAGGATTAGCCTCAAGCCTCCGCTTTAAATCCTGAAAGGAAAGAATATTCAACTTTTCCTGAAGGTCGGCATGGTTCAGTGCATCGCGAATGCGAAAATTGCTCGAACCACTCTGCTGTATTTCGGCCAGCAGTAGCGGAGGAGCATCATTCTCACCTGACACGGATAGAACTTTTTTTTCATCAAACAGCGAAAAGGAGAGTAAAAACAGCGAAAATACAGCTACTCCTCCGGTAATCAATTTCATATAAAATAAAGCTCGGAACCGTTGTAAGTGCTGCGAAAAAGTCAAACAGACGGAGCTTTCGCATCGAGCAAAAGCTCTCGAAAGAAATACGCAGTGTTTGAAATATCGCCTACACTCTTCAGACCCTTCAAGGGCCTGGTTGAGTTCGTGTAACTGGTTCGGCGTTATTTCATCGTCGAGATATAGATTGATTAAGTGATTTAACCTGCGTCTTTTCATCGAAATCGGCTTCCAGCTTTTCACGCAAACTCTCACGTGCCCGCGCTATTCTACTCTTAACCGTTCCGACACTAATTCCAAGCTTTTGTGCAATTTTTTCATAGGAAAAGTGCTTCTTAATCCTCAACTCCAAAATCTCCCGGTGCTTTCGATTCAACTCGGGCAGGCACACATCGATTCTCGTCTGTAACTCCTGTATAACTGTAATGGCCGCGGGATCATCTACATCTGCTGCCAGTGTGTCCGCCAACGTCATATCCCCATCATCTGTAATGTTCTGCTCCAGAGAGATGGAAAGATCACGCTTGCGCCGAATCCAATACCAGTAGCGATTTGTTGCCAAATTATTGGCAATCTGAAACAGCCACGTTGAGAACGAGGCATCTCCCCGGAAGTTTTCCAATCCTCGATGAGCTTTGATAAAGGCATCCTGAGTAATCTCTTCCGCGTCTTCTCTGGTTTTTAACATACCAAAAACGCGGTTATAAATTTTATCCCAATAAATATCAACAATCTGCTGATATGCTTTATGGTCTCCGTCTTTTACTTGCTGCAAAATACGTTGTATATCTGCAGCCTCCACGGTGGTTGCTTGAGTCATGAGTAATTGAGTTTAGGTTAGGCAATGTTGTTAAACATCTGCGTAAAGTATGACGTAATCATTGAGAGATTCGTTCAAACTTTAGAGTAGTTTTTTTTGATGCCATCTATGCCTTTGATAATAAGAATAATACAAACCATCCCTAAAAAAAGCTTATTTTTTTCTTGTAACTTTTGAAGATACGACCATGTTACGTGCTTTCGATGCAATGGGCGGATAGCTCAATGGTAGAGCAGTGGCCTTTTAAGCCATTGGTTCTGGGTTCGAGTCCCAGTCCGCCTACTTTTTTTTGGTCAGGATGGTACCTCCTTTTTGCTTAAGCTAAAAGCTTGCAACAGATAGATCCCATTGCCATCGTCTGTTACTGTTTACTACCAAATGAAATACCTTGAGAAGTAGGATATTATGGAAAAAAGTAACGTTTTCAAAATGTTATTCTTGAAAGTTTCTCAGGGGCAGTTCATTCAGTATTGATTCATTCATCCCTTATCAAACTGTGGCTACTATGAAAAAAGTTGTAATTATTGAGGACCAAACCGCTGTGCGTGAAATGATTGCTCAAATTGTCCGCACAGAACCAGGATTTGAAGTTGTAGCCGAGTGCGGCGATGGACAATCTGCCATTCAGGTTTGCTTGGATAATAAGCCTGATTTCGTTATCTTGGATGTTATGCTCCCGGGACTGCATGGAGCAGAAGTTCTTCGCCGTTTCAGCAAACAGTTGAAACAGACACGTGTTTTGATTTTCTCTGGTTATGAAGATGCCGCTTTGCTCCGTGAGCTTCTTGAAGCTGGCGCGCATGGTTTTGTGGGAAAATCTGCCCCTCTATCCGAACTCAGAAAAGGCATCCAGATCGTTGCCAGCGGCGGAAGCTATTTCGGCCCGGAAGTTGCCCTCATCCTGAGAGAAGCAATGGCCCACCCGACCAATTTCGCAAAACCCTCGCTTAGCCTCCTTACTGCACGCGAAAGAGAAATCCTCCAACTGATCGCAGAAAGCTACAGCACCAAGGAAATCGCAGCTAAACTGAAGATCAGCGTTAAGACTGCAGAAAATCACCGCACCAACCTGATGAAGAAGCTCGATCTACACGATGTGGCTAGCCTGACTCGCTATGCCATTGAGTATGGGATCATCGAATCCCCCACTCGCCCGGGGGGCCTTTGATCATTCAGAAGAATAAAAAGATTGAAAATCTAGGGTTGCCTAATTTTTAACGATTTTATTAGATACCATCATCGCACAAGCTATTTCTGTGCTGTCATCGTGATTCCGACCCATTTCTGTTATGACAAAGAGTTTAAGACTATCTCCTTTGCTGCTATTGGCAGCTCTCTTCCTCGCAGGCTGTAATACTAAGCCTCCCGCTCCGACTCCAGACATGACTGTTACCCGCGGTGATGGTGAAAATTCCTCCGATTGGATTAACGCTGCCGAAGTCTACGGCGCCGGTGCAGCCGGGCTGGAAGTACGCGATGGAGCCTTTGGAGAAGATGGAGAACGCATCACCGGCGTCTTACCCTCTGTTTATTTCGATTTTGACACATCCTACATTAAGCAGAGCGAACGCACAAAGCTTGCTCAGGCTGTAGAACACCTCAAGAACAACCCCAATGACCGTCTCCTTATTGAAGGAAACTGCGACTGGAGAGGAACCAAAGAATACAACCTGGCACTGGGCGATCGTCGTGCAGAAAGTGTTCTGGCCTACCTTAGCGGGATCGGTGTTGACACCAGCAGAGTCCAGACGGTATCCCTGGGTGACTTGAATGCAGCAGAAAACAGTGCAGAGTCGCAAATGAGTCAGGATCGTCGCGCCGATCTGGTAATCATCCGCAAGTAACCGATAGTCGATTTACTTTTTAGCATAAAAAAGAGCGGTTTTTCAACCGCTCTTTTTTTTGTATCAAATCTGAATGGTAAATCAGGACTTGCTCTGAGCAATGGTAACCAGCTCCGCAAAAGACTTAGCCTTAAGAGCAGCACCACCAATGAGACCGCCGTCGATATCAGACTGGTCGAGCAATTCGGAAGCATTCTCCGGCTTCATGGAACCACCGTAAAGAATGCGTACCTTGGTACCGGTTTCACCAAACTGTTCAACAAGAAGCTTGCGAATAAAAGCATGCACTTCCTGAGC
The DNA here is from genome assembly GCA_016932335.1 of Opitutales bacterium. GTDB lineage: Bacteria > Verrucomicrobiota > Verrucomicrobiia > Opitutales > Oceanipulchritudinaceae > JAFGCZ01. Next base: position 43,230 of record JAFGCZ010000005.1, read on the forward strand.
CATTTCCGGAGTTGCTGTTTTGCCGGTTCCGATAGCCCAAACAGGCTCGTAGGCAATAACAATATTTTCTCCATTGTCTTCACCGACACCCTTAAGACCACCCTTCATTTGGGTTTCGATAACGGAAAGCATTTCTCCGCTTTCGCGCTGAGAGAGGGTTTCTCCCACGCAAAGAATAGGCTTGAGGTTGCTTTCCAGAGCAGCAATCACCTTTTCATTGATGAAAGCGTCTGATTCGCCGAAATATTCACGACGTTCACTGTGACCAAGGATCACAAAGCTGCAGTAGAGCTCGCGAAGCATAACAGCGGAGATTTCGCCGGTATAAGCACCTTCAGCCTTGGGATACATGTTTTGTGCACCCAACTGAATATTAGTGTCCTTCAACAGCTCGGCAGCTGATTCCAAGGCAGTAAACGGAGGGCATACGGCAACTGCTACGTCTGTCTTCTGGCCTACGACAGCATTGATCTCCTTGATGAGCTCTCTTGCTTCCGCGGCAGTTTTGTTCATCTTCCAGTTACCTGCGATGAGGTATTTCCGATTATTTTTCTGCATAATAGTTTTTAAAGATATAAGATTTTCGATAAAAAGAAAACCTAAAAAGTTCAGGCCTTATCGAGCGCATCCACGCCGGGGAGAACCTTGCCTTCAAGGAATTCAAGAGAGGCGCCACCACCGGTGCTCATAAAGGTTACCCTGTCGGAGTAGCCACTCTTCTTAATTGCCTTAACGGAGTCACCACCACCGATAATGGAAGTGCTGCTGGAGTTGGCAATCGTTTCGGCAACAGCAAAAGTACCTTTATTGCAGTCCTTGATTTCAAAAATACCCATCGGGCCATTCCACAGAACAGTCTTGGCCTTGGCCACTTCTTCCTGGAACAAAGCCAAGGTCTTGGGGCCAATATCAACGCCCTGCCAGCCTTCAGGAATATTGCCTTCAACCACCTTGGTTTCGGTAACTGTCAATGCTCCGAAATCAACAGACTGAGTGATCACATGGTCGATCGGGAGAAGGAATTTTACGCCACGTTCTTTGGCTTTATTCAATGCAGCCTGAGCAGTTTCAATCTTATCAGGCTCATTTAAAGAACTGCCTACAGATCCGCCCATAGCCAACATGAATGTGTAAGCCATTGCGCCACCAATCATAATAGAGTCAGCCTTTTCCAGAAGAGCATCAATAACTGTGATCTTATCGCTTACCTTGGCACCACCCAGAATAACCGTAAAAGGACGTTCAGGGTTGCTGGTCTTATCGCCGAGGAACTGCAACTCGCGCTCAATCAGGAAGCCACATACAGAATCGTCAACATACTTGGCAATACCTGCAGTGGAAGCCTCAAAGCGGTGGGCCGTACCAAAAGCATCATTCACAAAAACGTCGGCAAACTTACCATAATTGGCAGCCCAATTTTCAGCGTCTTTCTTTTCCTCAGAATAGAAACGAACATTTTCCAGAAGCACAACCTGGCCGGCTTCCATTGAGGAAACAGCTGCTTCAACTTCTGCTCCAACACTGTCGGGCAACAAAACAACCGGTTGACGCAGTTCGGCAGACAATTGTTTGGCAATCGGAGCCAGAGTCAACTTGGGATCTTTGCCTTTCGGGCGACCCAGATGGCTGGCAAGAATAACCTTGGCGTTATTTTCAATCAGGTGGCGAATAGTAGGCAATGCAGCCTTAATGCGGGTATCATCTGTGATGTTTCCCTTGTCATCCAAAGGCACATTAAAGTCACAACGAACAAAGCAACGTTTTCCAGAGACGGCAATGTCTCTAATTGTTTTTGTAGCCATAAATCGTAGAGGGATAGCTGTTAAAAGTATTATTCTGCCTCATTGTTGAGCAGAGATAGATGGAAAAGGCGGAAAAAAAACGAGCCGCCTGCGGGCGTTGAAACCCCGCCCGGCGGCTCGGAAATAGTTTAACTAATGCTGCTCAGCAATTAGCCAAGAGCATTAACCTTCTTCAGAAGGTCAACAACGCGGTTGGAGTAACCCCATTCGTTGTCATACCAGCTGACCAACTTGAAGAATGTGCTGGAAAGAGCGATACCACTACCTGCGTCGAAGATAGAGCTGGCCGGGCAGTGAATGAAGTCAGAGGAAACAACTTCATCTGCGGTGTATTCGAGAACACCCTTGAGGGAGCCTTCTGCAGCTTCCTTCATCTTCTGGCAGATTTCTTCGTAGGAAGTTTCCTTTTCTGTTTTAACGGTCAAGTCAACAACAGAAACGGTAGGAGTGGGAACGCGGAAAGCCATACCGGTCAACTTGCCCTTAATAGCGGGAAGAACGAGACCTACAGCCTTGGCAGCACCAGTGGAAGCAGGGATGATGTTCAATGCTGCAGCGCGGCCACCCTTCCAGTCCTTACGGGAAGGTCCGTCATTGGTTTTCTGGGTTGCGGTGTAGCTGTGCACTGTTGTCATGAGGCCTTCAACAATACCGAAGTTGTCGAGAACAACCTTGGTGATGGGGGCCAAACAGTTGGTGGTGCAGGAAGCGTTGGAAATGATGGTGTCACCGGCTGTCAGTTCAGCGTCATTAACGCCCATAACTACAGTCTTAACCTTGTCACCCTTGGCAGGAGCGGAAATGATGACCTTCTTGGCGCCAGCCTGAATGTGACCTTCAGCCAGTGTATCCTGTGTGAAGAGACCGGTGGATTCGATAACGATATCTACGCCGAGGTCCTTCCAGGGAAGTTCAGCCGGGCCTGCACGGAGAGCCAAGCATTTGATCTTGTGGCCATTGACTACGAGTGTGTCGTCTTCAGCGGCGCAGGAGCAAGATTTTTCACTGGAAACCGTGCCTTCGAAACGGCCCTGAATAGAATCATACTTAACGAGGTAAGCAAGATTGTCTGCAGGAACGAGGTCGTTGATTGCAACGACTTCGAATTCGGTGCCCAAAAGGCCTTGCTCAACAAGAGCGCGGAATACCAGGCGGCCAATACGGCCAAAACCATTGATAGCGACTTTTACTGCCATTTTTCTTATATTGGTTGACGTTTTAGAAAAATCAAAAAACGAGTGGGAGAGCGGTAACTCAAACAAGCTACAGGGATATGGCAAGAGTTTTTCATCAAAGAAGCCAAATAAATTACTTAACACTTGTCTCTTTCCGCTGATTTCTGGCGGTTCAACCTCTCATGATAAAATCCAAAGTGCACAGCTGTAAGGCGGCAATTCCAGCATGTCTCCATGCCGTTCCATCGTTGCCGTGGATAAGCCTCCGGGAGCCAAACGCTCATGATCGGCAATCTGCACCATCTGTCGACATTGCACGGCATCGATTTTCAGGTGACTTGTGAATGAATGCGGATTGATACAGTAGAGCAGCTTTAAGCCGCCACGCGTTTCATCCGCATTGTAGACTAATCCAATCGAGCTGTTTTCACTGTTACTGATGCGCGTAAAATATCCGGCATTGGGTTTATCTCCCAAACGCAACAACGCCCCCAACTCGGACTGACGGAAAGCAATCCACGCACGAAAATAGTCGTGCGTTGCCGGATAACGCTGTTGCCTTTTGTAATTTAGCGCATTCAGGTCTCCCCGCAGGTAAGTATTACTGTTCCCCTGTTTACTCCGCAGCATATCCTGCCCTTCCGCAATCATGGGGATACCGATGGACATCATCAGCGTTGCCATCATCAGATGGGTTCTTCTACGATCCAAGAAAGTTGGGTTGCGCCCGTCCTTTTCAGGATTTTCGGTGATACTATCCATCCAGCAGCTGTCATCGTGCGATTCCACGTAGTTGACACTTTGAGCAGGCCAGGCAGAGAGGTGGTCCAATGACCCTGTAAGGAAATAGAGAATTCCTTCGGCATTTCCCTCTCCTTTTACATATTTACGGATGAATTCACGATAGCCGTCATTCCAGGAGGCAAAACCGGTACTGCGCAAATTATAGGCTATATGCCCACGGAAACTCCAAGGCTCTGCGATCAAAATCACCGCAGGGTTTACTGCTTTAAGTTCTTTTTCGATAAAGGAAAGCGTATCCTTACCAATCAGCTCTGCCAAGTCGAAGCGAAATCCATCAACACCATAGGTTTTCATCAACCAAAGCAAACTGTCGGCAATCAGACGCTGAGCCATGGGGGCGCTGGAATACAAGGTATTCCCACATCCACTCCAGTTCATATAGTGGCCATCCGGGCTAAGCTCAAAATAGTAGCGTTTATCGATAAACTGCAAGTAGTTTGGTTCTCCGTAATGGTTGTAGACGACGTCCAGTATAACCGCCATACCGCGCTCGTGAAAGGCTTTAACAACATCCTGAAACTCGGCAATTTGCGACGCTTGTTCCGGCTCCTCGGCATAATGGCTGCTGGGTGAAAACCAGTTTACCGGCATATAACCCCAGCCATAGACATCCTTGGTCGGCGTATCAAACTGCTGAATGGGTTGCAGCTCCACGGCATTGACTCCCATTTTCGAAGGGTAAAACTCCGGGTGGCGTATCCACTTGGAAAGGCCGGAAAAACCCATACGCTCTTTTTCCGTGAGCTTTAAGGGAGCATGCTGCAACAGATCCCTGACATGTGTCTCCATAACGATGAGATCATGCCAGCAGGGAGGCTGAAACAAATCCGGAGTGGGGATCTTTGTTTCATCAATCACAATCCCCGGTCCCATCGCAGAGACCATTGCATAGGCGTAAGGGTCAACAATACGAATATTGGGGTCAAACGCACTCTGAGGATCCAGCGCCGCACCATGCACATGGTAGAAATAAAAGGCATTCGCCCAATCGCCCTTAAGTGCAACCTCCCACATCGCCGCATCAGCACGTTCCAAATCAACGATTTTAGTGTCACTTTCGTCGATTTCACGAAAAATCCTTAGCTTAACAGCAGATGCTCTGGGCGCAAATAAACGAAAAGTGTAACCATCCGAAGAACGATGAACCCCCGGTTCCAAATGGCTGTAAATAGAATGAATGTACTCCCCCGGAAGCATTAATGCCTCTTCATCGGATAGACCATCTACCCAACGGATAATCCCCTGCCCTCCATTGTCGATCGGTTGCGGAGTCGTAAAAGTGAAAATGTGCTGCCCAGTTACATACTTATTGTATGTATAATTTCGATTACCATTGCTGTCGGTAACACAATTAGGTGCACCGGCACTCACTTCCAGCCAATCACCATTTCCGGTGATGAATTTGAACGCTACCTTACTTCTGCGGGAAAGTCTGTTCTTTTCAATGCGCAGAGTCAGGTAATTCTGCCCGGCAATCACCGTTTTGCGCATTCTCCAAAGCGCATTGCCAATCCGCGGATTCCAGTTATTAAAGGTTCCCGCAATATAAAGCTCCTTACTGGAAAGATCTATATTTGAATAGCGGTCCTCACGCATACAAAAAACAATCATTCCTTCTTCCGAATAATAACCGCTTAAATCTGCGTAAACCAAGGGAGAAGCCAGCTTGAGCTTCGAAAGAGAGGTTGAGCCATCCCCCCAATAAAGAGGCGGCAGCTTCTTGGAGAGCCAATCTTTGCTCAGGCTGACAATACCTGTTTGAGGAGAAGTCCAACTGGCCGAGATAATGTGCCGGGCTTTTTGACTCATGATATACGGGATTCTATCGATTATAACACGATTCGCAATAGATTACTCTATGCGATCGTATAAAGAAAAAGATTTTTGCATTTACACCAGCTAATAAAGATAAATTTACTGTTAGGAATGGCAAAGATTTTAGTAGCATTGTCCGGTGGTGTCGATAGCGCAGTAGCTGCCCATCTGTTAAAAGAGCAGGGGCACGAGGTTTCTGCTGCCTATATGAAAAACTGGATCAACGAGGAAAATGTTTTTGGTAATTGCCCCTGGGAAGAGGACATCAGAGATGCGGAAGCTGTTTGTAAGCATCTGGAAATTCCTTTTGAAGTGGGAAACTTCATAAAAGACTACCGCGAACGCGTCGTACAATACCTTGTTGAAGGTTACAAAAAAGGAATTACGCCTAATCCCGATGTTATGTGCAACCGGGAAATGAAATTCGGTGTCTTTCTGGATTATGCCCTTAAAAATGGTTTTGAGGCAGTGGCTACAGGCCACTACTGCCAAAGTGTAATTGATGCATCAGGGATCAATCAGGTTTATGAAGGCATCGATAAAAACAAGGATCAGTCGTATTTCCTCGCTCTAGTTAAAGGAAATCAGATGGACCACGCCCGTTTCCCTATAGGACACCTGCAAAAAACAGAAGTGCGCAAGTTGGCAAAACAGGCAGGCTTACCGAATGCCGCCAAAAAGGATTCACAGGGGATCTGTTTTATCGGCCAAGTTAAAATCACCGATTTTCTCGAAAAATTCATACCAGATAATCCAGGCGAAATAGTCAATCTGAATGGCACCGTATTGGGAGAGCACAAAGGCCTGCACCGCTTTACCTTAGGCCAGCGCAAAGGCATCGGGGTTCCTTCCAACACAGACAACCAATTCTATGTGGTTGTCGGCAAGGACTATGACACTAACCGCCTGATCATTGCTTTTGAGAGCAATGAGGAGAACGGACTTTATTGCACGGAAAAGCGAGTGCATTCGCTCAGCTGGATTCGAGACAGTATAACAGATAAATGTAAGTTGCTCGCCCGTCCCAGATACAGAGACCCATCGGTAGTTAGTGACTTCAGACCTCTGGAAGACGGAAGCATCCACTTGACATTCCACGAGCCCCAACGGGCAATCGCTGCCGGGCAGATCTGTGCGTTTTACGATAATGAAAGACTTCTGGGCGGAGGTGTTTTCTTATAAGCCAATTGCTTTCAATGCGGCTTTGGCCGCTCTCCCGACTTCTGCATCCGTATCCTGTATGCGACTGCTCAGGAACTCTGCAGCGGCCTGTGCAGATAGCCCACATTTACCCAGTGCGTCGATTACGGAGAGGCGAAACTCTCTGTTCTGATGGCGGATAAGCTCCCTGACAACGGGTAAACATTCGGTATTAAAACCGACTGATGCAAAGGCTGTAGCAGCGGCATCTCTTGTAATACGGTCGCTGTCTCCCAGACGTCCGCAAATCAATACAATCCCCGGTCTGGCGTCATGCTCCATTTGTTCAAACAAATTGAGCAATAGAAGCTTACGGTCTTGCTTTGAATTCCGCAAGATGCGCTCGGCAATCCCCCACGCTCGATCATTGACCCCCGTCTGCAACAGTGTTTCCGCCGCCAAGCGGGCGATTTCAAAAGAAGTCTCTTCAATTCTGGCCATCACCAAATGGCTTAGAGGATAAGCCTTGTGTCCTAAGGCTCCAAACATTTCAAGCACTCGCTTTCTGCAGGACAAATCTTTATCTGTCAGCAAAGCTTTAACAAAAGGCTCTGCTTTTTCAGATAGCTCCAAACGAACAAAGAGTAAGCGTGCAATCTTGCGCACTTCCGGCTCTGGATCAGCCACTGCCGTGGATACAATCGCGAGAGCCTCATCCAATACCTCTGGATGCTTTCCAATCACCTCCAGAGCTTTCTTCCGGTAGGTCCATTTAGGGTGGCGGGAAAGCTTTAGCAGCGCTTTAATGCAATCCGGCGTAACACCAATACAATCAATCGCGTACTCTGCGGCGGAGGTTATGTGTTCATCTGTATGAGCAAGTAAATCGACTAAGACAGGGCTTAAATCCCGGGCTGAACTGTCACACTGGGAAAGCAGTTTAATCATGATCAGGCAACGCTCAACAGAGCTATGATCTAGCTGACGTTTGATTTCCTTAATCGCCGAATAATGATAACCCAGTTTGCTGAATGCGTCTGCCGCAGCGTTCCTGATCTCCTCAACAGGATCATTCAAACGCGGAACAATCAAATGAAGTAAAGGAAGTGCTTTGGAATCACATTCCGAAAAAACAGAAATAGCGCTCAATCGAACCGTTGCATCGCTGTCGCGGATTAGTAGAGAGGCAACGTGAATGGCATCCTGTGCAACCCCTATCCGACGCAGGCAATTTGTGATTTCAGGTAAACACACAGGACAGCTTTTGATCAACGGGATTACATACTTGGAAGCATCACGGGCCTCATCTTCCAAACGCCCCAACGCACTCAGCGTTGCTTGAATGACTTCAGGCCTTTTCGGGTCCAACAGTGGATAAAAACAACTGAGATCCTTTTTCCTCGGTGGCATGAAATTGAGTGCACTGAGCGCCTCACTGCGGACTGTTTCGCTTGAATCGGCTAATGCCGCAATCGCATGAACCGCTAGGCGGCGATAATCCAAATCGCACTCTTTCAACAATTTTAATCCAGACGTACGAACAACAGGGTCTGAACTCTGCAATGCTTTCAGCAAACGCTTTTCCATACGGGAAATCTTTACCTTAAGCGCCAGCGTTCCACCATCGCCTTGTTCCTCAATACCCACTTCGACAGGAGCTGGTGCTTCTTTAGAATCCACATCCTGCGACAGGACACCATGGCGAGAGGTATAGATCAGCTCACCGGTTTCGGGGTTGAAGATAAGACGTTCAGCCATATCAGACAGCACAGCAAAGACACTCATTGTCTTTGCAAACATCCACACCATACCACCTCATAATACTATTGCGATTATAAAATGCCTTCATGGGTAACCACTTCTCATAGATCAACTCTCTTCGGTTGGCCCAAATATAAAAAGGCATTGATAAATCCTCCTCCAAAGAAGACATAGGCAGCTCAGTAGTTCTACTCAGCTCAACCAGAGCCAGTTTTACCGACATCTGCACGATGGGGAGAATGTCTACACTTAGACCAGCCTGTATACGGGCGCCGATATCAGTATTACTCATGTATGCTGGAGCATCCCTTCGCGACTGGACTTCTGTGGAGATCTCATCAGCATTTCCGTAAAGCCCCTGACCAAATAAACAGGCCAGACACGGACCTCCCGGACGATAGCAAAAAACATCCCCTCCGGCGGCACGCGTAATCGCCCTGGAAAAAATAGCCGGTGTAGATTGTCGAACAACCAACTGGTTTGTATTGAGCCGTGAACGTTTCTCATCGGTCACACATACAACCAAATCAGACTGCTCAATCTGCGCTTCCAACTCGCCAAGATGCTCATTTACATCAAAAGGAAAGGCATTCACTATAATGGAAGGATTTTTCCGAAGTACAAGCTCTCTTACGGCATCTACCTTTAAACGTCCAAGGTCATTAATTCCACAGGGATGACGGTTGATATTTTCGGGCTCAATTCTGTCAGGGTCAAACAAAGCCAGATGCCCTACCCCGCTTTTTGTCAATTCCAAGGCAATGGGCGCACCAAAGCTGCCTAATCCAATAATGCAGACGCTTTTACGTGCAAGCGAATCCACCTCAATCAAGCCTCGACTTCTGGAATGGAAATCACCTTTTTTTTTGACTGAAACAACTTCCGCCCGAACAAAGCAATCAGCGCGGTCCCGGTAATAGCAAACAGCAGAAGAATCATCAGCCCCCAGCACCAAGAGAACAAATTCCACATCATTGCCCAACGGCATTTTTTGGCAGAACTGTCGAAAATTTTCACCCTCGTCCATTACCATGGAATCCGGTGATACAAGCAACAATCCCTTAGCCTGTTCTGCATAAGGTGAAACCGGAGTCGGGTTCAAATAAAAATGAGCAACCGATTCTGCTCTAAACACATACACAACAGCACAGGCTTGAAGTAATTCTTTTTTCCCTGACTCCCGCAAAAAAGAGCGGAGCTGCTCTTCATAAAAATAAACACGCATAGAAGACCTTAGAGTGCGGCAAAACCATCTGTGGCAATTTGATCCACCGTTGTGGCATCCGGATTCATGGGAAGATCGTTGCGACGGACGACCAATTCTCCGGTTTCCGGATCGAATTCGAGGCGATTCATAGTAACTTCGCCTTTATTCCTAACAACTAATTCCTTTCCGATTTTATTTGTATCGTTCTCCGACATATCATACTCCAAGGTATTCAGTTAAGGGACGCCCCGTGGTGAGGTGATTTTCATACGCTTCCAACCAAATCAGGCATTTTAAAGCCACTTTGTAGAGCGTTACATTGGGATGCCAGTTTTCCAGTTTATAATGGCAAAGTTGCAGGACTCCAGCCTGTGGCGCCAGAGTATGCATCGCATGGGACGGTGAGATATCGGCCAGAAGCTCCCCTCGATAGGTTCTCAATGTGTCAGGATAGTTCAGCAACACTATAGGCACTGATGCCGGATAATCCCGGGGAATTCTGATTTCGATACGGTAAACCTTACCAGCACTGGTTTTCATCCCCATATCCAACGATAGCTCCTGGCCCTTTTTTTTAAATAAAAAACGCCCCGGGAAGTTTCGTTGCAAAATAGCGTACTCGATATTGTAGCGTTGCTTATCCATGAGGAGGGATTTTTATATCGCAGAAATGAGCGTTTGGATCAACCCAGTAATAGGGTTCATCCGGAAAATGAGATGGTATCACCAAATTGCTCCTTTTATCATCTTTGCTGCAAACAAAAACAATTTGCTTAAATTGGTTCTGTTGCATTACCACGGTATCGCACTGCAAAGACAAAGAATCATATACTTGCTGCAACCACGTTCGACCATCAGAGCCGGATAATAGATCAGAAACTGAGGCCAGTTCTTCCGGTGTTCTTTTATGTTCAGGAGGACAACAAAGAGGTAACTTAGCCCTCTCTTCTGTCCGGCATGAAAATGGAGAATTTCCCGCTAGAACAGTCCAATGCAGACCATTTCGTAAATCAGGCTCTCTATAAAGGAATGAATGCAAAGCCGGAACAAACAATTCATCCAAAGTAGCAATCAGTAAACAAAAACGAGAAAGACCATACTTACTCATTGCAGAATAAATAGTTCTATCATCGTGATTACTTGGCAAAGAAAGCCCCAGACAATGGTGAGAATGCCATTGTCCGATATGTTGGAGTCCATGTGCTTGCTGGAGACGCAGGCCTTCTTCCGAAAGAAAGGCGACATCCTGATAAAAACTGGTGCGATCGGCCCGAGCATTTTCACCGGGACCAATCACACGTTGAACTACAGGACATCCCTGATGCGTCCATAACCCAAAGCAATCGCCGCCAGTTTCTTTGTCCGGAAACTGGACAACCTGCTGCGAGATAGCACACAGCTCGCTCTCGTAAATGTATATTCTGTCAGGAATATAGGTGGGCATATGCCGCCCGTTCTATTAGTGTCCGTGGTTATCGGAAAGAACTTCTTCCAGCGTTGCCGCATTGCGGATAAAGTCCAGATCCTCAAGGTCTGGTGGTACGGTGGCCAGCGCTTCAACCATAGTCGAAAGCCCCTCACGCACCTTCAACATAGAGTCCTGGTGTAAAGTCCTCATTCCATTCCGGATAGCAATACGCTTTAGCTTGGCAGCTTCCATACCGCTGTTGATTCCCTTGATGAGGTCCTCACTGATGGCCATCAACTCATGGATACCAACACGCCCTTTGTAGCCTGTTCCATTACATACCGGACATCCATCGTCACATGCACGGTAAACTTCGCCCGTCCATCCGATGGCGCGCTGCATCAACTCCGCCTCTCTGCCTTCGATTACATATTTTTGTTTACAGCTCTTACATACACGGCGCATCAGACGCTGAGCACAGATACAAACCAAAGAAGCAGAAATCATAAACGGCTCAATTTCCATTTCCGTAAGTCGGGAAATAGTGGATGGAGCATCATTTGTGTGCAACGTACTGAAGAGCATGTGACCTGTAAGCGCCGCTTCAACCGCAATTTGAGCCGTTTCAGTATCTCGAATTTCCCCCACCAGAATAATATCAGGGTCCTGACGAAGAAAAGCACGCAGTGCCGAGGCAAAGGTAAGACCGATTTTTCGATGCATTTGCATCTGACAAAGGCCCGGAAGCGTATATTCAATAGGATCTTCAGCAGTTCTGATAACAGTATCCGGATCATTGATTTCGTTCAATGCGGAATAAAGAGTCATGGACTTACCGGAACCGGTAGGACCACAGTGCAGTACCATCCCATAAGGACGCGTAATCAGAGAACGATAAAGCGATAGATTTTCTTCGGAAAAACCAAGAGCAGTCAACGGCAGCGTCGATTTCTGTTTATCTAGGATACGCATAACAACGCCTTCCCCATGGTTCAGTGGGGCGGTTGAGACACGAAGGTCAAGATCCAGACCTTTTCGATTGAACTGCTTATAGACAATACGTCCGTCCTGAGGTAACCGTTTTTCCGCAATATCCAAATTTGACATAACCTTCAGGCGGGCAATCAGCGTTGCACAAATTTTGGGTGTGATGTGCAGCTTTTCACGACAAACGCCGTCAATACGCACGCGTACGCGGGCAGCATTTTCAAATGGCTCAATGTGGATATCACTCCCTCCTGAAAAATAGGCATCTTCAATTATTCTGTTAGCCAACTGTACGATGGGAGCAGAGTCTTCTTCAATATCTGTCTCATCAATATCAGTCTTATTAGAATCATCTCCAGAGTCTTCCCCAAAGGCGGCAACTACATCTGAAAAGTCCTCCGAATGCATCTGCTGCTTATCTTCCTTAAGAAGATCATCAAGAACTGATTTATCAGCCAAAAGAGGTTTAATTTTCAACCCAGTCAGCTCATGCACTCTGGAGGTTATGCTGAGATTGAACGGGTCGGCCAATGCCAGCACGATATGGTCTCCCAGTTTGCAAATAGGGAGCACTTTATGCTCACGGCAAAAATCGACATCCAAATACTCGTGAGTGCGTTCAGTTCGCAAAAAACTTTTTGCATTGAAAGGAACAAAATCGAATGCGCGGCACTTCGCCATCAGGATATCAAATGGGCGAATTTTGTATTCGCGCATGAGCAGATTTTCCAGCTCATCCCCCGACATTTCATCAGGACTGCTGATCAATACCTGAACCTGATCAGTGGAGAGCTTGCTGCGATCCTGAAGCGCTTGAATAATGGTTTTTTGAAGTCTTGCCAGAGCCATATCAGGCACCCTCCTTTACACTGGATTCAAGTTGTTCAAAAAGCAGCTCCAAATCACTGAGCGGGCTGAGATTCCAAACAATATCGGAACCGACCCTCTCTTCCCAATATTCACGAACAAAAGGGCTCAGGTAGTAGGCGGTTGAAAGAAAAGGCACACCACAAACACTCTCGGCCGGGACGGTCCAAGTGGCCAACATTTCCTGAACAGAAAACTCACTCATATAGGCCGGATCAATCTTGTAAGCTGGAAGATTCAGCGCGCCGATATCGAATGAGTCCAACTGATAGCTCAGCAATGCATCCTCACTTAAGCTCTGCTCTTCAAAACAAAGAATTTTTAACAGCGATAACCGGGCCTGGGTTTTATCTCTACGTCGCTCGAGATATCTTGCATTGGCTGATTCCAGTTGTTGCAGTGTGATCAAACCGCGGTCAACCAGCTGCATTCCCAGAAAGCGGTTCGCCTTAAGGCTCACACTCCCCATGTTACGTTCTATGCTCATTTTGAAAGGATCCTTTGGTATAAATGACGGTATGTAGGCTACTCGGTAGCCAATAGCTCCGGGTAGAGGAAATCTTGTTGCTGAAGTGAAGTATCAGGAGAAAGAAGGTTTCGATCAATATCTAAACGCTCTAAAACATCATCCAATTCAGTCGTTCCCACACGCTGCAAAATATTTTTCTGCTCGGAATGCAGTAAAGAAGTCATGCTTACAGAACCATGCCCCAACTCCATTCGATCCGTTAAGAACCGCGTGAAACCACTTATACGCTGAGCGGCATCGCGCCGAGACAAGCGCATCAACACCAATTTTAACTCCCTAAAGTTATCCTTCCATGGATAAGCCAAAAGCTGCTGCAGCAACTCAGGATCATTAATATGGGCCTCACCACGCAAAAGCTCCGAATCAATCAGGGCTGCAATATCCCCCGCCCTGCTGCGCAGCAAAGGAAACTGCAGAATGGAAATGGACGCATCGTCAATCTGAGCTTTTTTCTGGAAGCGAAAAATAAGTTTTACGTTACGGGTCTGCCATTTGGAGACAAACTCCTCTGTTAACAATGCCGGCAGAGCTCCTATGGACGCATCCAACATTTCAATCAGGATCAGGCGGTCCTTGGTTTGATCAATAATCAACCGAATGTTTTTCAACCAGGAAAAGAAACCAAGACGTATACAAGGGACATCAAATGAAGCCCATCTCGCAACTTGTTTACAAACAAGATCCATCTCATGACCGTCCTCTGCAAAAACCAGTCCTATGCCCGAGTTATCCAGTTGCCCCCACAGAGCCTGCAGAAAACGAACCATTGCCGGGCTTTTTCCCAAAAAAACATCTATTTCTCCGGGGAGAGAGACCAGTTTGCTTTTTTTCAGAGAAACAGAAGCTTCAGGCTGTTTAGGGGAAATAAAATGGGCCACATGCTTGAGCAGTTGCTCTCGCTGAAAGGGCTTCTCCAAGGCAAGCGTAACCCCGATATTGGCCACACGCATTAAATCAGGTGTATTCATCAACCCCGAAACGATAATAACAGGCAGAGCAACATTGATTTCTCTTACTTTTTGGAGAAATACATCTCCATCCATCTCAGGCATTTTGAAATCGGCAATTACCAACGAATAGTGCTTGCTACGGATTTGCTCCAATGCCTGATGAGGATTTGTCGATACCTCAGCATCATATCCTTCTGCAAGCAGAAGCCCCTGTATCATTTCGGCAAAATTTGCTTCGTCATCAAGAACCAGAATGGTGTTGCTCATTGCTCATCCTCCAGAAAACCATTCCATAGCCCAGAGGAGCAGGCCAAAGCCTCTGCTCCAGTGTCAGGATTTCCACTGAGGACCAGAACGGCCTTAAGAATTTCATCCCGCTTTTCCCTGAGCATATCTTTTAGGGTCCCGGAATTCCCGACCATTTGCACCATAGTTAAGCGACCATCATAGGCTGCCTTGAATGTCTCCGAATCAATCTCTCCCGGAGAAATCATCTTGCCAATATTGCCTGCCAAATTTTTCAAAGGCAACATTTCCAGTGAATATATACCCGAAACCATCTCCTGTTCCAGCGAATCAGAGAGTGTGTAGATTTTGTCACCATCCAGAGATGAGTTAAGATACTGCAGGAGAAGAAAAGGGCTCTCTTCTACTATTTCAGTAAGCGCAGGCACTTTGATCTCGGTGGTTCCAAGGAAGATATACGTATCTTCATCAATAACCTCATCATCCAGCAAGTTGTCCACGCCGCGATCCAACGCAATGACACAGCGCAAATCGCAATCAGGAAGCATCTTCTCAACAACAACCTGCTTAACCAAATTCAGCAAATGCATGCTGCTCACATCCACGGCGGAAACTAAAATAGTCATTTCCGATTTCCCCTGAGCGGTCACTGTCAAATCTTTAAGAAGTCCGTCAGCATCTTTGTATTCATCAGAAACGACAAAAAGGGAATCTGAGTCCTTCTCTTCCATCGCCAACAGATCACGACACACCAGCTCATAATCACAATCAGATGAACCGATTAACAACAGGTTTGTCGTAAAATTCTTCTTGGAGAAAAGTGCCTTGGCAAATTCAATAGAAGCTGCAGTTACACAGGCAAAGGTGGTAAAACGAAACCCGAGAGAATGACTGCTCCCGGCCACGCCGCTTTTTTTCTTTATGGAAACAAAAAGCCCCTGCTGTTTTTTTTCGATGAGTTGCTGTGTCTTCTTCAGCAACTGAAATACATTGAGAGGTTTGGCAAACACTCCGCCGACCCCCGTCTCAATCAGCTCTCTTACCGTGTCACTTTCCAAATGACCTGAAACCATAATAATAGGAAGACCCGGAAGACGCTGAAGCACTTCTTTGGCAAATTCCGACCCAGAGGCTCCCGGTAAGCGTTGGTCGGTGACCAACACATCGATAGACTCATCTTTGTTTTGGAATTCCTGAAAGCCCTCCTCCGCAGAAAAGCAAGAGATCACTTCATACCCGGCCTGACGGTAAACATCCGTCAGGAGCGTATTGAAATCGGAATCATCATCAACAATAAGAACGCGGTTAGACATATCAAAAGGATATATCGGTGGGATAGTCGGAAAATTGTATGAAAAGAATACCTCATCATGCGGAAAAAAACTCTAAAGACAAACTTAATCCACCTTTTTCACCGCATTATAAAGGGTCTTTTTCAACTCGCTGACACCGTCTTCAGACAAACAGGAAATCGGGTAAACAGAAACACCGGGAAACTCCTTAATAAATTCACTAAACTTTTCTGGCGCATCAGGTTCATCCATTTTATTGGCTGCTACATAAATATCTTTTTTCAATAAATCAGGAGAATAGGCATCCAACTCAAATAACAAATCCTTGTAATCATCCAACGGATTGCGTCCGTCAGTGCCCTGCATATCAATGATCAATAACAATGCCTTACAGCGTTCAATATGCCGCAAAAAGCGATGTCCCAGACCTTTATTCTCGTGGGCTCCCTTAATCAGACCTGGAATATCTGCAAGCGTAATACGATCATAGAGTTCCGGATAAAGAACAACTCCAACATTTGGTTGAAGCGTAGTAAATGGGTATGCAGCCGTTTTGGGCCGAGCAGACGTAATCAGATTCGTCAACGTAGATTTGCCAGCATTGGGAAATCCAACCAAACCAATATCTGCAATAGTTTTCAGGACAAAAGCAAACTCTCCGCGCTCTCCTGGAAGACCTTCCTTAAATTGAGTCGGAGCCTGATTAATACTGGATTTAAAATGAGTATTACCCCAACCGCCGCTGCCTCCTTTAAGGAGAACAAACTCCTCTTCATGTCCGGTAATTTCTGCAATCACCTCACCGGTTTCAAGATTGGTTACAACTGTTCCCAATGGTATTTTCAAAACACAATCTGATCCAGATCGTCCAGTTTTAACACGCCCCTTACCTTTTTCACCACTTTCAGCTTCGGCGTGAGGCTTAAAATAGTATTGACGAAGATCTCCCACGTTTTCATCTCCACGCAAAATCACATTTCCTCCGTTGCCACCATCTCCTCCATCAGGACCTCCATGCGGAAGATATTTTTCTCTGCGGAATCCGGCGCATCCGTTGCCGCCGTCTCCGGCCTTCAATTTCACTTTTACTTCGTCAACAAACATACATTATCCTTCTTATGCGGCCACTATGTGGGTGTGAACAGGAAAACCAAGCAAAATACACGAATTTGTTTTCAATGTAAATCAAGCAATAGTAAAAGCTTTACCTATATTTTACATATTGCTTAACTGGTAAATTAATATAGATCAGGACTCTGGGCTTGCCTATCGCATGCAAAATAAGTATAGCGAAGACTCCATTCCTAAAAATCTCGATCGGAATCTCACATTTTTTTTACACCGTATTTGAGGTAATCACGTCTGCTGCACGCAAATGTCCTATAAAGCCCGTATTCTAACGCTCACTTTTTTCTGCTGTTCACTTGCCCTACTGATCACCGGTTCTGTTCTCATTGGATTCAGTATCATTCAAATGCGGCATAAAGCAGAGGAAATGCTCCGCTATCAAGTAGAGACTACGTTTCCAGATATCCAAAAAGCTTTTCTCGAGCATAACACTGAATCAGCCGTCTTTACTCTAGAAGCACTCTCTCGAGATGAAACGATTGCAGATGTTATAGTAACACTCCCCAATGGGGATTTATTTGCTGTAGCTCCCAGATTCTCTCATGTAAAGCGTAGAACACCCATTTTTCGTAAGGAAGAAACAATAGATAAACGCTGGAATTCGCTCGCCATATCCTTTCCAATTTCCTCCAACGAAGAAAACCTCGCAAACCTCTATGTTGCTCGTTCACTCAACGACATTAACAAACAGGCATTGATACTCGCCGCTATCTTTGCAGGAACCGGGCTCTTCTCCACCTTACTCTGTTTACTGATTGCCCGAGGATCTTTCAAAAAATTGCTCAACCAGGTCTACGAATTACTCAACGTAACCAAACGAGTTATAAAAGACAGAGACACGACAATTCGTGCTCGGCGCTTTTCCAATGATGAAATGGGCGCATTGACGAATGCGTTCAATCTGATGCTCTCAGAGCTCAACCTACAGACAAAAGAGCTGAAAATCAGCGAAAGCCGCTGTCGTCAGTTTTTTGATTTAGGCATCGTCGGGATGGCCATTCTGGATGCAGGCTGGCGATGGGAACGCCTGAACGATCGCTTCTGCGAACTCCTTGAATACGCTCAGGATGAATTGCTTGATATGACATGGATCGAGTTGATCCATCCCGATGAAGTTCATATTACCGGCAATAAAATAGCCAGTATCCAGAGAAATGAGTCCAACGGCTACCAAATGGACCAACGCCTACGCCGCAAAGACGGAAGTTTCATCACCATCGAAACATCTCTCTGCTGTCTCAGAGACGAAACCGGGCGCATTTCCAACTACTACATCCTCATTCAGGACATTTCCAGCCGTAAAGAAGCAGAGGAAAAGCAAAAAGCCGCCATTCTTAAGGCAGAAACAGCCAATAAAGCAAAAGATGAATTCCTGGCAGTAATGAGCCATGAACTGAGAACTCCCATGAATTCAATCGTGGGCTTCTCTCAGCTGTTGGAGGGAGAATTGGATGCAACGGTTATCAAAGAGTACACTTCGTTAATTCAAAAAAACAGTGCCGACCTACTTGCTCTAATTGAAAAGATTTTAGATTATACGCGCTTCTCTGCCTCTGCTTACGTTTGTGAAATGGGGCCATTTGAACCATACACAGAGGCCGCTTGCATTCTTGATGCGCACTCCAATCACGGGAAGCCCATCCAAATGAAACTTGAGGTGGATTCAATCATTCCCCAATGCATTGAGTCCGACCCAGTCTTCCTGAGACAAATCTTAAATAATCTGCTGCAAAATGCAGTCAAATTTACAGATTCGGGAAATATAAGTCTTCACATCAGTGCATCCCCAATTGCCGGGAAAGAAGACGCCTATACGATGACGTTCAAGGTTGCTGACACTGGAATAGGTATTCCCGATGATAAATTGGCGATTGTCTTTGAACCCTTTCGCCAGGCGGACTCTTCCTTTACTAGAAAATATGGTGGAACGGGGCTTGGGCTTGCCATCGGTCAAATGCTGGCAAACCAGCTCGGGGGAGAGATCTTTGCCAAGAGCAAAACGGGAGAAGGTTCCGTATTCACCCTCACCTTCCCCTGTAAGGCAATCTACAATATTGACCCAATTACGGCAGAGACAGACCTTTTTATCAACCATCAGGGCAACCCCAACAACAAAAGTGTAATCTGTGCGGAAGACGAACCTTCAAATCAATTGTTGATTCGGGCATTGCTCAAAAAAGCTAAAATCAATCACTGCGTCGTTTCCGATGGTGTTCAGTTGGTGGATAAACTGTCTAAAAACCACTACGACGTAGTTCTTATGGATGTTCATATGCCCAATATGAACGGCTGGGAAGCTACCCGTAAAATCCGTGAAGGAGTTGCCGGAGTCGAGAATGCCAACATTCACATCAT
The DNA here is from genome assembly GCA_016932335.1 of Opitutales bacterium. Taxonomy (GTDB): domain Bacteria; phylum Verrucomicrobiota; class Verrucomicrobiia; order Opitutales; family Oceanipulchritudinaceae; genus JAFGCZ01. The sequence continues at coordinate 62,696 of JAFGCZ010000005.1, forward strand.
AGGGGTAACAGCCGTTGCCCAATCCGGAGATAGAGAACGTTGCCTGGCAATAGGAATGAATGATTACCTGAGTAAGCCTCTTGAGCTGGATCATTTACTCAAGGCTATTGATAAAGCTCCTAAACACAAAACCGCGTCTAAGGTAAAATGAGATAACACCGGCTTCATCATTTCGAGTCTTGCATGGTATGCCGCATTTCATGTAGTGCTTAGGAAAATCGAATACTATGGCAAAACAACCGAAGACCGCAATCTCCCCTACTCGCAACGAAGACTATCCCGAATGGTACCAGCAAGTCGTAAAAGCTGCTGACCTAGCAGAAAACTCACCCGTCAGGGGTTGTATGGTTATCAAACCATGGGGATACACGATTTGGGAAAACATTCAGAAACATCTGGACCGAATGTTCAAAGATAGCGGACACGTCAACGCCTACTTCCCTTTATTTATCCCCAAAAAGTATCTCGAAAAGGAAGCCGCTCACGTGGACGGTTTTGCTAAGGAATGTGCGGTAGTAACCCATTCCAGACTCGAAGATGATGGGACTGGAAAACTGGTTCCGGCAAGTCCACTTGAAGAACCTCTCATTGTTCGCCCAACGTCAGAAACCATCATCGGAGAAATGTATGCAAAGTGGGTGCAAAGTTACAGAGACCTCCCCATCCTCATCAATCAATGGGCCAACGTTGTCCGTTGGGAAATGAGAACACGTCTTTTTCTGCGTACGGCGGAGTTCCTCTGGCAGGAAGGTCATACCGCTCATGCCAACAGCGAAGAAGCTTGGGAGGAAACCCGTAAGATGCTTGATGTTTATGCGACTTTTAGTCGCGATTATATGGCCATGCCTGTAATTCAGGGAGAAAAGTCAGCATCTGAACGCTTCCCGGGAGCTGTATCGACTCTCTGCATCGAAGCCATGATGCAGGACAGAAAAGCCCTTCAGGCAGGCACAAGCCACTTCCTCGGACAAAACTTCTCCAAGGCTTCCAATATTCAATTCCAAAGCGAAGCAGGAGAACTTGAATATGCCTGGACAACATCCTGGGGCGTTTCCACGCGGCTAGTCGGTGGTCTTATTATGACCCACGGCGACGATGATGGCCTAATCTGTCCTCCGCGTCTGGCACCACAGCATGTGGTTATCCTCCCTATCATCAACAAAGAAGAAACACGCACTCAAGTCCTTGAATTCTGTGAGCGCCTTCGCCAACGTCTGCGCTCTCTACGCTGGCACGACGATCCCGTGGAAGTTCATGTCGATGCACGCGATATTCGAGGAGGAGAAAAGAGCTGGCAATGGGTCAAGAAAGGTGTTCCTCTCAGGATTGAAGTGGGGCCTCGCGACATCGAAAATAATTCCGTATTCATGGCCCGCCGGGATACCGGAGAAAAAAAATCCATTTCTGTTGATGAATTTGTTGGGAACATCGGAACGATTCTGGACAACATTCAGGACACCCTCTACCAGAGGGCTCTGGCTTTCAGAACAGAAAACACCCACAAAATCGACAGCAAGGCTGATTTCTACAACTTCTTTACTCCTGAAAATCAAGAAAAACCGGAAATTCATGGCGGCTTTGCCTTAGCCCACTGGGATGGCTCTGCCGAAGTTGAAGAACAATTGAAGAAAGACTTAAAAGTCACCATCCGATGCATTCCTTTTGAGGGAGAAAAAGTCCCGGGAAAATGCATTATCAGCGGAAGACCCAGTGCCGGTCGTGTTATTTTTGGGAAGTCCTACTAAAGGCTTTTCAAAGCATATTTGCCTGTGAGGCATGGTCGAGATCCCTCAGTTTAAGAAACAGAGGGATCTCGACTTTAAATATGCTTCCTTTTCCGGGCTTACTCTCGCACCAAACCTTACCCTGGTGTAGTTCCACAATTGTTTTTACGATAGATAAACCGAGCCCGGTGGACGACTCTCCTCCGGTAGGTCTGGCAGATAACTTTTGAAAACGGCCAAACAGCTTGGGCATATCTTTCTCAGAAATACCGGGACCATGATCTTTCACCGAGAACAGGACCATATCACTACCGGCATGTTGAAGTTGAACCGTTACTTCACTTCCTTTTGGACTGTATTTAACAGCATTGCTGACTAAATTGTCCATGACCTCGCGTATTTTGGGGCCATCAATCGGAGCTAAAATATTACCATCAGTAAGATAATTTATACGAATCGATTTTTCATCCGCGTGATTTTGATTCAATCGAACAACATGCAGAGCGATTTTCTCCATATCTTGCAGTTTACGATCCAGAAAGAGAGAGCCGTGCTCCAATGCTTCAGAATTCAACGTTGCCGTAATAATTTCCGACATGTGATCTGCGGATGATTGAATAAAGGAAATCATCTCATCATATTCTGCATGCTTTGCTTCCTTTAAATCGGCGTCATCTTTGAGCATATCACGCAAGATGGAGGCAATACCGGAAACTCCATTCAAAGGGTTTTTTAAGTCGTGTGCCGCCATGCTCAAAAACTCGCTTTTTAGCTGATTCAGTTTTGACAGGTGATGATTTTTATCCTCCAGAATCTGATTCACCTCAAAGAGTTGAGAACTCAGATCCTGCGCATTTTGATGCGCCTGCATCATCTCCTCCTGAGCCTCCTTCTGGTCGGTAATATCTATTAGCACTCCTGTAAAAAGGATATCCCCATCAGAAGAATACTGTGGCGTGGCAAACCCGCGAATCCATTTAAAATCCATTTGATCAATCAGAATACGACCTTCGTAAGACCATTTGGTAAATTCTCGGGCCGCAACTTTGAAAGAAGCAAGAAACGCCGACTCATCTCTGTCAAATAGGTTCAAATGCTTCCAATTGGTCAAAACATCATTTGCATTGAAACCGAATAAAACCTTACTCCGATCACTACAATAACGAAATCTACTTTTCCCTTTCTCGCTTTGTATCCACTGAAAAACAACTCCTGGGAGATTCTCAGCAATCGCATGATTCTGATCACGTTGCTCCTCTAACATCAGAATATCTGCTTTGTGACTGAGGTAGCGAAAAACAAATACACCGGTAAGCATTCCTGAGGTAATAAACACAAGAAAAACAACTCCGATAAAGAGCATCGAATTCCACCGCGATCCATACTGTGCATACAATAGCGTACTAACATTCAAGGCAGTGAGTGCCAAAGCAAAGGCACTACCTCCTAGTATGGAATACAATAATCGCTTGGATTGGGGCTTCTGCATCACACGGAGAATTTCAATTCAAATTGAAGAATTCTGCCTATTGATTCAATCATTTTCTACGTAATTCAACCTAGAACAGGTAGAAGTATATCTGCAAGCGCTTCAGCTATAATCCGGTCCGGATAGCCTGGATCCTCCAAAAGACGTTGTCCTTTACAAACCATTTGCTCCCTAATATCAATTTTCTCCGAATCATGAATAACTGCCTGTTTAAGAACAGGTAGACGGGGTGCTTTCTGCACACTATTCTGATCGGTAGGTTTCATCACATCAATAATATCGACAAGATCAGCTGCAAGTTTAGCAGAATAAACTAAGGGATTCCCTTTTCTTGTCAAATAACCTACTCTTGCCAGGCCCATGGAGTCAGTTTACTTTGCTCCGGCTCTGGAGTTTCCACATAATAGATTGCCAGCCGAAGCATCCATAAGCGCTCGGGAGGGATACTATCCCCCTTCAGCTTACGCAAATCCTCGAAAAGAACCTCGGGAGCCCTACCATACAAATCTTCACGCATCTTTATTCCCAGATCAATCAAGTCGCGAACCGTCTTCAAATCAATACCAGGAATCCGATTCAAGGGAGACGCCAGTGCCTCATGGTCCACCTTTTTCTTTTTCTTAGGTGCAGAGTTCTGGAAAAGTTGATTTATCAGGTCCATGGCAAGCGGTCTCCTCTATTTCATTTACGATGAATTGTATCATGGGCCTCTTTAGGCTCCAAATGCGTGGTTACCTGCAGAGGACGATCTAAAATCGACTTGAGGGCAAGCTCAATTTCCGTTGCCAAACGATGCGCTTCAACCAAAGGCATATCATCGTCAAACTGCAGATGCACCTCCATCCAATAGGCACTGCCTGCATCACGAAAGCGAAGTGCATGGTAAGTGGCATTCCTCGAGACAGTCTCTACGTCCAAGTGCTTTTTAATGCACTCCTTGATAGATGGATCGGCAGCATCCATCAAAGCCCTGACACTGGTTCGAATCAACAACCCGCCAGAAACAAGTATGTTAACACCAATAAGAATCCCACAAACAGGATCCCACCACGTGAATTTAGTCAGTGATATCAAAACAAGCGCTAGAATAACCCCAATACTTGTCCAGCAATCGGCAAGCAAATGCTTCCCATTTGCTTCCAGAATAATACTGGAGGTTGCCCTACCTTTGAGGATAAGAACTCTGCCCAGCAGCAAATTAATCAAAACAGAAAAAACTGTAAGCAAAATCCCGTCGCCCAATGCCGTCAAAGGAACCCCCTGAACCCATTTCCAGATGCTGATAAATATTGAAAAACAACCTGCCAGAGAGATCATGGCTCCCTCAAATCCGGCGGAAAAGAAACTGATCCGGGCGTGACCGTAAGGGTGATCGCTGTCCGCAGGTTTCATACTGTAGCGCAATGAAAAATTGGCAAAGAACACAGCAAACAGATGTACAATCGTTTCGGAAGCATCGCTGATCAGTGCCGCTGACCCCGTCAGAAAGTAGGCTCCGAATTTGATGAACAACATAAAAATGCCTGCCCATAATGAAATTCTCATCAGGAGCTGCTGTTGCTTTTGCACAGATTTCTCGGGCATAATCAGTCTTTTGATTCGGAATCCCGAAGAGATAAGCCGATAGATGCCTGTCGGCTTATGTTTCTTACTTCAAAAAATAGAGAGTCATCTCGCCCTATATCACCTACTGCACATTGCGCTTTTTCATAAGCCCCCTGCTGCAGATAGAACTGAGCCAACTGGATCTTAAAGCGGGCAGAATCCGTCGATGTATTCCCATAAAAAAGAAGAAAATGATGCTGCATCCGGGAAAGCCCCAGATCTGAAAGAGTAGCAAGGAACACCTGCGCCCACAACACGGGAAATCGCCCGTAATCAATGCACCATAATGCGATTGTAAGAAAACGAAGCGGCATTCTTTTCGCCCACACCTGCTGCATTTTTGGGAAACAGAGCAAACTCAGCACATCGGCACCGACCCTGCAAAGAGAACGCTTGGGATTGTGTTTACGCCACACCGAAACCTCTCTGTGCAATTCCAGGCAGCCCGGATATTTTTTCAGATAATAATCCAAGACAATCTTTCTAGCCTTAGAGGAACGTTTGGATTGCAAAAAAAACTGCTCTCTCGAGTCGAGATCAGCTACCTCCAACTCGGGGATTTGTTGTATTGCATTTATGATGGTTTCAGCTCCCAAGATATTTCACCACAATAGATTCCAGTTTTTCCATGCCCTCTGAAGCCTGCTCGTCGTTCTTGTGCTCAACAAGAAGCCGAATTTTAGGCTCAGTCCCTGAGTAGCGCAAAAGAATGCGGCCGTCATGTCCCAACCATTCTTTCAACTCATTGAGTTCCTTTTGCATACAGGGAAGAGACTCCAATGCCATTCGCTCCTTCACCTGCAAATTCTTTTTCTTTTGCGGAAAATAACGGATACATTGACTGAGTCGAGATAAGGGAACATCCGAATCTCGTAAAACCTTCAGCAAATACAGTGCGGCCAATAAACCGTCTCCGGTTGTTGCATGTTGCCCCAGAATAAAATGCCCACTGGACTCTCCTCCCAAAACAGATCCATGCAAGCGCATTTCCTCAAGCACGTAGCGGTCCCCAACCTGAGACCGAACCACCGTCGCTCCTACTTTTCCCAAGCACTCCTCAAGGCCTAAATTGCTCATAACGGTGGCCACAACAGCCTTTCCAGGCAATGCATCCTCCGCGGAAAGGTATCTGCCGACAATCGCAAGCCAAGTATCCCCGTCGAGGACCTGTCCTTTTTCATCACACAGGATCAAACGATCGCCATCTCCATCGTGGGCAATACCTAAATCGGCCCCCCACTCGAGCACCGCCTTGCTCATCACCTCAGGGTGCTCACTGCCGATCCCCTGATTGATATTCACGCCGTCCGGAGCATTCCCAATGCGGTAAAGCTCTGCCCCTAAAGCCTGCAAGGCTACCTCAGAAGTCTTTGCCGTTGCTCCATTCGCCGTATCCAGCACTATTTTCATGCCGTGCAGAGCATCTTTAGGTAACAGATGCGGAAGGGATTCCAGATATATCGCCCCTCCGTCAACCATATCCATCACGGCATCACCGTTGGGCGCATAAGATTGTGCCATAAAGGCTCTAATTTTTTCCTCGATCTCCAGTTCAACCGCATCACACAGTTTATACCCATCCGCTTTAAATAATTTAATACCGTTGTCGTTGTAGGGGTTGTGAGAGGCGGTAACCGCAATTCCAAGGCCGGCAGAACGATAACGGACGATAGCAGGAACGGCCGGAGTGGGAACAATCCCTGCATTCGTCACCTGAATTCCACCTTCCGTCAAAGCTCGTGCCAAAGCATCAAGAATCCTCTGTCCCGAAGCACGGGTATCCCGCCCAATAACAACAGAAAGAGGCGCATTCTGCTCCTTTAACATACAGCAAAGCGCTGCACCTAAAGCACTCAGAAAAGCATCGGTAAAAAAGGGCCCATCGGCAGCGCCGCGGATTCCATCTGTTCCAAAAAAAGATCGTTTCATTTTACGTTAAAATGTGTAGCCACTTTATCCATCCAAGCTTGAAGAACTCCCCCTCGAAGGATGGTCTTGGCATGGGAGATTCCTTCCCGAATATCCTTTGCAGAGTCGGCTATCCAAAGCGCCGCGCCAGCATTCAAGGCAATGGTATCGACCAACCCTTTGGGGCCGGAGCCTCCCATCATTGCCCGAAGGATCTCCAGATTCTCTTCAGCGGTACCTCCTCTGACGTCATCCCAGTCGGACTGATCCAACCCGAAGTCCTCAGCATTCCATTCGGTATCGATACCGGATAATTCTCCTATGCCGGAAACCCGATTCACGCCACAAGTGGTCAACTCATCGGATCTCATATCTCCGCCGGAAGAATTCACGGAAAGCCCTCGCTGCATCCCCAGTTCGGTCAAGGCATCCGCCAAGGGCTTTACCCAACGGGAGTCAAATACTCCCAACAGTTGCTTGGTGGGTTTGGCCGGATTGATCAGAGGACCAAGGATATTAAAGATACTGCGCCGTCCCTCTTCCGCCAAAAGCTTGCGCACGGGCATAATGTGCTTAAACGCCGGATGAAACGCCGGAGCAAAAAAGAAACAGAAGTTCAAATCAGCAATACTCTCCTGCAGTACATGGATGTCAGAAGATAACGGAAGCCCCAGGTGACTCAGAAAATCAGCGGATCCACTTTTAGAGGTAATGGCTCGATTACCATGTTTCAGCACCTTAACCCCCGATGCCGCCACAATCATGGCCGAGACACTGGAAATATTGTAACCCTGACAGCCGGTGCCGCCGGTACCGACAACATCAATCGCCGAATCTGCATACACAGAAAGTCCTGAATCCAGTGCCAGAGAACGGTAAACCCGGGCAAATGCGGCCACTTCCGCTACGGTCTCTTTCTTCGTAGAGAGAGCCTTTAGAAAGTCTTTTTTATCTCCTGCAGAAATACCTTCTTCTGCGAGATAACGCGCTGCACTCTCTGCTTCTGCGATCGTCAAGTCAGACCCCGCACACATTTTTGAGGTAAGAGCCGAAAGGGTATCCATGGCTCAAATTTCTAACGGAGCCCATTTGATCAGGCAAGCGTCTTTTCAGCAGATTCCACCGCTTGCTGAAAGCGCATAGACACCAGCTTGGACACACCTCTTTCCTGCATCGTTACACCATAAATGGTATCCGCACTGGCAATCGTTCGCTTGCTGTGGGTAATAATCAGGAACTGCGAGTATTGCAGAAACTGTTTCAACATTTCACAAAAACGCCCAATGTTTGCATCATCAAGAGGTGCATCAATTTCATCCAGCACACAGAAAGGGCTTGGCTTTACCATATAAATCGCAAAAAGCAGCGCGACCGCGGTCATGGTCTTCTGACCACCGGAGAGTAATGCCAAAGATTTCAGGCGCGTTCCCGGAGGCCTTGCCGTAATCTCAATACCGGATTCCAGCGGATCCTCTCCATTGACCAGTTCCAGGTCGGCCTCACCTCCCCCAAAGAGTGCATCGAAAGTGTAATGGAAGTTCTCTCGAATCTTATCAAAAGTCTTTTCAAAAAGCTCCAAAGAGGTTCCATTGATTTCATCAATAGCGGACACCAACTGTTCTTTGGCGTTCCAAAGATCATCGCTTTGGGTTTTCAGAAAATCGTAACGCTCCCGCAGATCCTTGTATTCTTCAATAGCCACCAGATTAACCGCCCCCATACCTGAAACGCGGGACCTCAGCGTTTCGATTTCATCGATGGCACTATCCCAGTCAAAACGCTCAAAGGACTCCAGTTCCATGTCAGTAGGAGTGCCCTCTCGCTCAATCGGCGCATCTAAATCCAGAGAATCGTCCTCCATATCAATCTTTATGCGGTCCGGGAGCGAGTCTCCGGCTTGCCAGAGTTCCAGTTTCCAGTCGATTTCAGACAGATTGGATTCGTATTCCTTATGGGTCTCGTTGAACAGGTATTCGGATTCGGAACGCTTCGTGGCTAACAAAACCTCAAGTTTATTCAACTTAGCGGTTGTTTCCTCATATTCCGAACGTTTTTCGGTTACAGTCGCTTCTTCTTTCTTAATTCGCTCATCGACGAGCATCAATGCTTCACGGTCTTCATCGAGCCCTTTTCTTACATCACCGAGCTGAGTTTCAATGTCTTCGATAATCTTCGCCTGCAAAGAGGTTTCTGTTTTAAACACCTCAATTTGCTTTTGTTGCAGGGCAATTTCCTGGGTTTTTCGCTCCTGAAGTAACTCTGTTTCAGTGATTCGCTGCTTAATTTGCTCAACCCCCTGCTCCAACAAGGCCAGGCGTTGCTTTTTTTCGGCCATTTCCAGGCGAATACGGTTAAAGGAATCTCGACAAACATCCCGCTCTTCCCGGAGCACCTGCAAAGCCTCTTCGGCATCGTAGATCGACTGCTTCTGCTGCTCTATTTCCTTTTCGGAATGCTCCAGTGTTTGCTGTGCCAATTCCAGTTTCGAACCCACCGCCTCTTTTTCTTCCTCCAAACCATCAATTTGAGACTGCTGCTTTTCATACAACTGCCTATTGCGCATCAGTGACTCCCGAATGTGCCCCAGTTGAGTCTCGATCGTTAAAACTTCTCCGGAAAGCTCCTGAAGTCTTCCTCGAGAGACATTCATGGTCTCTTCCGCCAGGTCCAGTAGCTCCTGAATCGCCGCTGCATCAGAGCGCAACGCATCCATCCTTTGTTGTGATTGTTCCTGTTGCTCGGTCAGAGTTTCTATTTCAATCTGCCGGTGCAGAAAACTGTCCTTCTTGCCTTTGGCTTTGCCGGCAAAAACAAATCCACGCCGATCGACATACTCGCCGGATTGCGTAATTACACATTGGAAATCCAGATTCGGATTGGTTTTCCAGATTTCCATAAATTGGTAAAGCGACTCGCACAGGTAAACGCCGCGAAACAATGGCTCAAAGAGCACTGCATTTTCCTCACCGAAAGATACCAGCGAACGCATCGGAATCAAGCCCTCAACACTTACCGCTCCGGGGGGATTCCCCATCGAAAGGTGGAGTGAAACGCGACCATGCCCTCCACTTTCCAGAGCCTCGAGCAAGGGTAACAGCTTGTCTGTTGAGCGCAGGTGAATGGCATCAACCGCAACGCCGAGAAAAAGCTCCAAAGCCGGAGAATATGCGGAAGATACTGTAAGCAAATCAGAAAGCAGTGCATACTCCTGTGCCTCAATGGAAGAGGCCAGTTTCCCCTGCAAAATGGCTTTCGCCGCATCAGAAAAACCTTCCAATTTTCGCTGCAGATCCTCAAGCACCCCCTTCCGGGCAATAATCCCGGCAAGATCACGATCCACAAACCGGATATCCTCCTGCGTTTTCCTGAAACGCATCAACGACAAATCTAATGTTTCCTGAGCTTCTTTCAGTTGTGCTTCAGCATCATTGCGCTCCTGTAAGCGTTGCCTATGGGCCTGCTCAAAACTAATGCTTTTGGCCTCAAGCTCTCCATGCTCATCGCCCAGTATTTGCAACTGTTCCAGAAGTTGAGTGGTCTTGTTTTGAAAGGTTTTGCTTTCGATTTCCAGTGTGGTGCAATTGGAGCGAAAACGGGAAAGAGAACTTTCCAGTCCCATCAATTTCTGCTTACGCTGGGCCAGAACGCCTTCAGCTTCGGCAATACGTGCCTCAACCTCCAACAGGGATTCATTTTGCGTTTTAAAATCGGAGTCGGAGTCACTGAAGAGGCTCAATTGTTGTGCCTTATGCCTCAACTCTCCTTCCACTTTAGCCTGCAATTCGCCCCGCTCTTCTTTCAGCGATTCGATTTCCCGATAAAGTGCCTCAATGCGCCCAGAGGAATCCTCTGCCCGCAAAGTGGACAGCTCGATCAGGTTATTGGCCTGGTCCTTACGGCTCCTTAAATCATATACCTGCTGCTGAGATACCTGAAGCTTTTCCGCCATCATAGACCGCTCTTCTTTCAGCTGCTCCAGAGACTGATTGATGGCATCCACAGCATGCCTTGCGGCAATAACAATAGTCCTCAACCCTTCCGCCTCACGATTGGTATCCTCCACGGAGGTCATCAGAGCACTGAACTTGCGGCTGCGCACAGCCAAGTCCAGATGCTTCAAGCGATGCCTGATCTTTTTGTAGCGAAATGCTTTGGTCGCCTGGCGTTTCAGGCTCGTAATCTGTCGGGAGACCTCTTCGATCACATCGGTAACACGGGCCAAATTGGCGTCTACTTGAGCCAGTTTAGTCAGAGCCTCTTTGCGCTGAGCCTTATATTTTGAAATACCCGCAGCCTCTTCAAAAATGGTCCGTCGTTCCGTGGGGTTTGTCGAAAGAATTTTGTCGATTTGCCCCTGTAGCATGAAGGAGTAAGAGACCTGACCAATCCCCGTATCCATAAAAAGATTCTGGATATCTTTAAGCCGGCTAACTTTACCGTTGATGTAGTACTGACTGCCTCCGTCGCGAACCACCCTGCGGGTTACCTCAACCTCATTGTGAGCGGTTCCAAGTTGCTTCTCACAATCGGTAAATATGAGCGAAACCTCGCAGAGTCCCAGAGGCTTTCGGTTGGTCGTGCCTTGAAAAATAACATCCTGCATGGATCCGGCACGCAGGCTCTTGGAACTTTGCTCCCCCAATACCCAACGAATCGCATCCGCTGTATTGCTTTTTCCACAACCATTCGGACCCACAATAGCCGTCATTCCCGGACGCAGATCCAGCTTAACCGGATCGGCAAAGCTTTTAAATCCATTGATGCGTAATTCTCGGAGATACATGCTCAGGGTAAACTAATGGGCAATGGGAGCGTTGGGGGCATCTCAGCTTTTTTCCTACCTTCAATCAAGGAAAATATCTTCGCATCAGCTGCTTAGTGGCGGTTTGAACGCAACATCAGGTAGCTGCCAAATCCTTGATAGGCCAGATTTGGAACCCACACCAACAACTGTGGGTAACAGGAGGGCGTAGCGCTTACCCAGTCCACCAGAATCATGAACATGTAGTAAACAAGACAAAGAGCTAGAGCGATGGCGATATTGGCATAGGTTTCTGAGCGGCTGGCTTTAATGCCCAGCGGAATCCCTATAATGGCCAAGGCCAGAATGGAGAAGGACATAGAATAATTGTGCTGAATCTGGTACTGCACCTTCGTTATTTGCACCCGCAAATCCTGCCACTTCGCGTAACTCTGGGCATCGTCTATACGATTTCCCAACGCCCGAATTTCCTGTTTCAAGCCTTCGTTCATACGAGTCAGTTCGGGAAGCGACAGATACTTAAGCTTGGTACTGGCCTTACGCTTCCCGCCCAAAATTTTATCCAGACTCAGGCGAACCGTCAGCGAATCAAAGGTCGGGGTCGGGTTACTCCGTTGCAAATCATCGGGATTGCGTTCACTGCGCAACTCGGTGAAGCCGTCAAAGAGTTCCAGCAACAGAACATCTTCGTTCTCCAAATAGGTGAACTTTCCGCGCTTGGCACGGGCCAGGCGTACGGCCTGATCCTCGTCATCCAGCTCCCAAATCCAAAAGTCCTTCAAGTTTTCGCCTTCGGTTTCCCCCACATAAATCACGTATCCAGGAAAGTCCTGAATAAACGTTTTGGGAACAATAAAGCGCAGTGGATCCTCGCGGATGATATTGGCCAGGATAGACTTATACTCACTCCTGGCTTTAGGTCCGTAATAGTTATTAATGACTGAGCTGAAAAGAACGCCCAAACAGGCAAAGCACAGAATAGGAGCACTGATGCGCCAGATGGAGACTCCGGCGGCTTTTAATGCGGTAATCTCCCGGCGCGCAGACATACGCCCCAATACCACGAGAATCCCTATTAAAAGTCCCATGGGCAAGGCAAAGGAAATGGCGTAAGGAATCAGCAACGCCAACAGTCCTAAAAACATCCGCACATTCAGCTGCCCCGAGGCAAACAGGCTGAGAATATCCCGCACCGCATTACCGGTAATCAGAACAAAGACAAACAGACCTACCCCGGATAAACCGGCTACCAGAACAGCATTAAAAATATAGCGGTGAAATAGTTTCATTCCAGAAGCCCATTCCGTACGCTTTTACCTCAGGCAACAATCCTTAAATGTCATTTTTCCTTAAAAAAGCTCTCAGTGCTTTTGTTCAAGCAGATCTACCGCGCGCTTCATTCGCATAAGGCCCTCTTCCAGCATGGCTCTGGGGCACCCAAAATTAAAGCGGAGGAATCCCTTCAACCCGTAATCGGCACCATCGGACAAACCGACACCAGCTTGCTCGAAAAACATCTTTGCATTATCCAGCCCAAGCTCCCGGGGGTCCATCCAGGCCAGGTATGTGGCTTCCACGTGGTTGATCTTGATTTGCGGAATGTGTTTTTTCAGAAAATCTACGATGTAATCGCGGTTAGCCCGCAAATATTCAATCAGCTCCCTGCGCCAGGATTCACCTTCTTCCATCACCGCCTGACAGGCAATGTAGCCGAGTGCATTGACTTCGGAAACAAGCCCGGCTCTGGCTTTTTCAAAACGAATGCGCAGACCACGATCCGGAATCGTTACAAAGGCACAGCAAAGCCCCGGAATATTGTATGTTTTGCTGGGAGCCATTAAAGCCAGCGATCTTTTGCGCGCCCGCTCTCCGAGTGCCGTAATGGTTATGTGCTCTTTGTCCGCATCTAAAACGAGATCGCAATGGATCTCATCGGAGCAGATGATCAGATCGTGACGCTCACAAAAATCAAGCAGTTGCTCCAATTCCTTGCGGGAATAAACGCGTCCGACAGGATTCTGCGGATTGCACAGAAGAAAGAGCTTTGTCTTGGGCGTAACAGCAGCCTCCATGGCCTCGAAATCCATCTCGTACCGACCGGAAACATCCTTTAGAGAGACTGAAATTACCTTACGCTGCATATTTGCCGGTGCAGAGAAAAACGGAGGATAATTCGGCGAAAGCACCATGATGGATTCATCCTCCTCCGTAAACGCCCGACAGGCCACATTCAGTGCCGGAACAACCCCTGGAAACCAAATGAGCCAATCCTTTTCGACCTGCACTCCATAGTGAGTATCCTGATAGTTTTGAGCCGCTTGAAATAATGATTCCGATGGAATGGTGTAACCGAAAACACCATGCTCCACTCGTTTCTGCAGCGCGTTTATAACCACCTGTGGCGCTTTAAAATCCATATCCGCAACCCAAAAAGGGAGCACGTCCCTTCCGGCAAATCTGTCCCATTTGAGACTTCCTGTTCCCTTGCGGTCTACCTGTGAATCGAAATCGGAATGCATGTGTTTTTTAGAGAACTGAGCCCATTAAAAGTCAACGCAGATTCAGTTTGTGTGAATAATATATTAGGAAAAGCCTCTAGCACTTATTACGATGCCTTAAGGAACTTTTTCCACAGTTTTTCTTTAACATGGAGACACAGAAGCAGATAGACAACCTTCGTTGCATATTTTAAGAGCAAAGCTTTTCAGGTTGCCTGATAAAGGAACACTTTTCATAATCAAAATATGTTTAAGTTCATCGCCCCGCGTGTATTTTCTTTTGATATTGAATGGGTTCCGGATCCCGTCAGCGCTGAATTGCTCTTTGGACTAAAGCACCACCCGCCCCAATCCTACGAGGAAGCATTTCGCCTGCTCTGGGAAGACGCCGGAGCAACACCGGAATTGCCCCGCCCTTTTGTAAAAACGCCACTCTGCCGAATTGTTTCCATATGCGGCATTTTACGGGAGCAAACATCACACGGCGTGAGCTTGAAGCTGGTCTCGCTTCCACGCGAGGCGATGGATACAGAGAAATGGACAGAGCGCCATATTCTGGAATGTTTCTACAAATCAGTCGGGCCCAAACAGCCTCAACTGGTGGGATACAACTCCCAAAACTCGGATGTTCCCATTCTAATTCAAAGAGCCATCGCTCACGGGATAGATTCTTTCGGGTTTGCCAAACGCCCGGACAAACCCTGGGAGGGAGCAGACTATTTCAGCACGGCAGGAGACTACAATATAGACCTCGCTACCATCGTAGGCCGCTGGGGCCGCATGCCCCGCTTGCATGAAATTGCCGTTATCAGTGGCATTCCCGGGAAAATTGACGTCAGCGGCGACAACGTCTGGGATCTCTGGTTACAGGGCCGCTTCGATGAAATCGTTCACTACAACGAATTTGATGCGTTGACGACGCACCTTCTTTGGGCCCGCATTGCCCATTTTGGAGGTCTACTCTCGGATACCGACTACAGGAAGGAACTGGAGCTTGTGGAGGAACTCGTTGATACCGAAATCAACCAGGGGAAACCACATCTGAAACGTTTTCAGAAAAAATGGGCAGAGATCACAGAGCTGCTCCAACAGCGCAGGCCCTAAAGCCAAACCAGCCACATAAAAAGGACTGGTACTCCCGGCGGGAATCGAACCCACATCCTCGGCTCCGGAAACCGATGTTCTATCCATTGAACTACAGGAGCAAAGCGAGCTGTATGCTCCACATGTTTCCCCAAGGGTCAACACAAATGTAGAGCTACTTACAGCCTCTTTTGCTTAAATGTGAATGGCCTCACCGAATGCGGCGGCGGCTGCTTCCATATTGGCCTCACTGAGTGTTGGATGTGCGTGGATGGTGTGGTGTATATCCTCTGCCGTCAGCTCTGAATTCATGGCCAGGGCATATTCGCCGATCAACTCCGTGGCATCATGTCCGATGATATGGGCACCGAGGATTTCGCCGTGTTTGGCATCCAAAATTACTTTGACAAAACCTTCTGAAGCATCGATGGCCACCGCCTTGCCGGACGCGGTAAAGGGAAACTTCCCTACCTTGTAATCGATCCCTTTTTCCTTTACCTGAGCCTCCGTCATCCCTACAGAAGCCACTTGGGGACTGCAATAAGTGCAGCCGGGGAAGAGAGATACCCGCTTGGGCTTGGCAATGCCGAACATCCCATTAACGGCCTGAACAGCCTCATATGTGGCCACGTGCGCGAGCCAGGGCGGCCCGATGATATCTCCGGCAGCATAAATACCTTTGCTACTGGTTTCGTAGTTGTCATCCACCACCAGATAGCCGCGGTCCAAATTCAGGTTTACACGGGAAGAAAGCAGCTTATCCAAATAGGGAACAATACCAATGGAAAGCAGAAGCGCTTCGGCTGCAACAGGAGTGCGCTTATCGCCTTTGACCAGTTCCAAACTTACGCCGGATTCTGTCTTTACGATGTTCTCCACTTTTGTCCCCACATGCACCTCCAACTTTTGCTTTTTGAAAGACCTCTGCAGCGCCGCTGCGGTATCGGCATCCTCATGCGGCAGTATCTGTGGCAGCATCTCCACCAAAGTTACCTTGGTGCCAAGTGAATGCAAGAAATAGGCGAACTCCACTCCAATGGCTCCGGCACCGACAATTACAATGCTCTCGGGACGCTTCTTCATTACGAGTGCTTCCCGGCTGGTCATCACCCGTTCACCGTCAACATCGATCCCGGGCAGCGTGCGGGCTTTGCAACCGGTGGCAATGAGGATTTTTTCTGTGCTCAGAAAAGTACCTTTGGACTCACCGTCAACGATCTCGACCATTCCGGGAGCTGAAATCTGCCCGACCCCAACTACGTAATCGACTTTGTTCTTTTTAAACAGGAACTCGACTCCTTTTGCCATCGTATCGGATACACCACGGGAACGCTTGATAATCTGCTCAAAATCAAAGGAAACATCCTTTACGCTGATTCCCAGCTTTTCCGCGCCAAGGATTGTACGATACGCCTCTGCGGCCTTGAGCAGCGCCTTGGAAGGGATGCACCCCCAGTTCAGGCAAGTGCCGCCGGCTCTTTCCATTTCCACACAGGCAACTTTTTTTCCAAGTTGGCCTGCTCGAATTGCAGCGGCATACCCGGCCGGGCCGCCACCAATAACTACAAGATCATATGCTTTTTCTGACATGTTGGGACTTTTTGCTAACAAACCTCACCTTGAGTTTTTTTCAACTCCGAACCATGTTTTCTCTAGAGTTCAAATATCAATGATGTGGTCGTCGTTATCGACCACCGGCGGACGGTTCCTCTTCAAATCGCGGTAGATCCTTACTATCTGCAGCTCGCGAAAAAGAACTACGGCATAGACAAAGACCTGCGAAAGGCTCACACAAAAAGCACCCCAAAGTGCTGAAGCAAAGGTTTCCACATGAAAACCGGGAACCACCGATGCAGTCCCCATAAAAAGCAGCCCATTGATAAACCAGAGCCCTATGCCGAAAGTAAGCAATACAAACGGAAGAGCTAGTGAGACGAGAAAAGGTTTCAGTCCCGTATTGAGGACAGCCAACAGGAAAATGGCTAAAACAAAGGAACCATTGCCATCGAAGTAAATGCCGGAACTGGTCCAGGCAGAGAAAGCGGCCCCCAGTGCAGAAAAAAGGAGTGTTAAGCCAAGCTTTTTCCACTCCAGTTCTTCTTGTTTGATTCGGAATTCCATGATTCCGATATAAAGCTAAGATCAGTCCTGCCGCAAGATCTCAGTCTCTAAAACGACTTTTTCCGCATCAGAGCCTTCTTCAGGAAGCAGAATTACCCGCACTCTGAAAGCATACGGATGAAAAACTTTTTTGGGATGCATCAAAGAATCACCTTCCAATGTCAGCTGACACTTTTCTCTGTTGCCCTTATCTTTACCGGCAAGGGCTTCGTAGTGCAGCAATGCCTTGCTGTAGATGGGAAGAACCACCTCTTTGTCGGCATTGAGGAAAAATAAATGGAAACAACCGTCAACGATTTGCAGGTTGGCATAACCGTCATCCAACTCATAGAGAATTCCGGCAGGTTCTTCCGATTCGGACTCCTGAGCGGCAAGGATGAACGGGCATAAGAGGAATAGGTATAACAGGATGTTTTTTACATTCATTTCATATATCGCTAATGGTTTATCCTCCATTAGACAATGAAAATCCTCCGCAAAAGCGCTTTCGAACAGAGATTTCCAAAACAGTATCGTGTTAAAAAAGCATATGTTCCTTGATTCAGTTTTGCTTAAAAAACAGACGCAAGCGAAGGGAAAAGATTTTGCGCGCTTCTTGCATGTCTAGGACACACTGTTTCATACCCCTTAATCTTCTCTAAAGGTTCCTCCTGCTATACTTGGGCCACAAGATGAGATCCAAGCCCAGTATATCCGCATTTAGACCATTGCCGATGGTTGCCGTGGCTTCCTCCGTGTTTCTTGCGGCCTGCGCCAGTACCGCACCACACGGAGTAAGCGACTCCAGAGTGAACATTCCCAAACAGTGGCAACAATCGGAAAAAACCGATGGTGTGGTCCGCACAAAAGAATCCCTTAGTCGGTGGTGGACGCTTTTCAACGACCCCATTCTGGACAAGCTCATTACAGAAGGGTTGAATGACAGCCCGGATATGCTCACAGCCATATCCCGTGTAATGGAGGCACGCGCTCAAAGCAATGTTACCCGCGCTTCGCTGTTTCCCAGCTTAACAGTCGGAGCCGGTGCAGGAGCCAGCAATACCCGCAATCGAAGAACGGACAGCAGCGACGGTTCCAACAGTTTCACCTCCTCACTGGATGCCAGTTGGGAGATTGATCTGTTCGGCAAACTGCGTCAGGAACTGGAATCCTCCAAAGCCACGCTGGCAGAAACCGAGGAAAACTTTAGAGCGGCACAGGCCAGTCTTTCTGCAGAGATTGCTACAGCCTATGTAACACTCCGCACCTACGAGGTGAAATACGAAATAACTCAACGCGATCTCGCAATCCAGGAGGAAACACTTGAGCTGACGCGCTTTAAAGCACAATCCGGTGATGTCAGCGATTTCGATGTGCAAAGCGCGCTGGCTTCCATCGAACAGACAAGAGCAAGCCTACCGACGCTCGATCACAACATAACCACCAGCCGTAATCAGTTGGCCACACTTATCGGGGAAACCCCCGGTGAGCTGGATACCCTTCTTGGACATTCGACCATCATCCCCAATGCTCCGGCGTACATATCGGCAGGTATCCCGGCAGAAACCCTCTTGCAAAGGCCGGATGTTCGTGCCGCACAATATAATGTTGCCGCAGCTCTCGCCAATATGAAGGCCAGCGAAAGAGAACGGCTTCCATCACTTACCCTGAGCGGTTCCATCGGCTCAACAGCCTACGAAGCCGGAGACTTTTTTGATCCGGAACAGATCGCGTCCAAGGCACTGGCCAGCCTCACCGCCCCCATTTTCAACTCCGGCAAAATCCGCCAACAGATAGCAATTAGTCGGGAGCAGGCAAAACAAGCCATTTACGCATACGAAACTGCACTGCTGACCGCTTTATCCGATGTTGAAAATGCCCTCAGCTACAACAAGAGCAGCAACACCAGAATAACCTCGCTTGAGAAAGCCGTCATCGCATCCACCGAGGCCCATAAACTGGCAAAAATGCAATACGAGGCAGGGAGTGCGGATATCACCACTTTACTTTCTGCAGAAAGCAGCCTGCTGGCCGCCAGGCTACAGAAGGCCAGCGCCCAGCAGGAAATGGCTACTGCTCAGATTCAACTATTCAAGGCACTAGGTGGAGGCTGGACTCGGGAAATCCCCACGAATCAATAAATCTATTTACTTCTCAAAATGAAAAAAGAATCAGAAAAATCGTTGCATGCCATTATCGAAGCAGCAGGCACAACGTCCTCCTCAAAGCTGCGCAGACGAATCGGCATTGGTGCGGTAGTCCTTGTTGTGCTGTGTGTTCTGGTCCGAACGGGAATGGCGGGAGACAAACCTCCGATGCCATCATTTGAGACGATACCCCTTGCGCGGGGCGAGATCTCTTTGGTGGTTACCGCCACAGGGAATTTGGAACCAACGGATGAGGTAACTGTTGGCAGTGAACTCTCCGGCACAGTGCTCGAAGTCTATGTCGATACAAACAGCATCGTCCACAAGGGAGACCCGCTGGCCAAGCTGGATACCAGTATTCTGGAGCAGGAAATCCTCTCCAGCCGAGCAAATCTCCTCTCTGCCAAAGCCAGTGTGGCACAAGCAAAGGCAACTCAGGTGGAAGCAGACGCTACCCTGGCCAGAGCTCGGAAACTCCGTGAATTGAGCGACGGCCGGCTTCCTTCTCAGGCAGATTTTGACAGTGCCACAGCCACCGCCTTAAGGGCGGCCGCCGATCTTCAGGCAGCCGAGGCCAAAGTCAGCGTTGCCGAAGCAACCCTGAGCATCAACGAGAGAGATTTGGAAAAAGCTATCATCATCTCCCCCATCGACGGGATCGTTCTTTCCCGTGAGATAGAACCTGGGCAAACTGTGGCCGCCAGCTTTACTGCACCGGAACTCTTTGTCATAGCCCAAAGTCTGGAGCATATGAAACTGACTGTTACCGTGGCAGAAGCAGACATCGGTCGCCTTCAGGAAGGTCAAGAAGCCAGCTTTACCGTAGACGCATGGCCGGGGCGAGTCTATCAGGCAGATGTGCTCAAGGTTGCCTATGGATCCACCGTTACAGACAACGTGGTTACTTACGAAACGGAAATGGGAGTGGAAAACAGTGACATGAGCCTGCGTCCCGGAATGACGGCTACTGCAGATATTAAAGCTGCCAGTAGTGAAAATACCTATATCGTGCCAACCACAGCTTTGCGTTTTAAACCCCAGGCCCAAGAAGGCACCGCGGCTCCGCAGAAAAAGAGTTTTCTGCAAAGCATCGTACCCATGCCTCCTCGTGTGCGGCAGCCAGGACACTCCAACGGTCAAAATTCTAAACGACTGAAATCTGGCAGTTCCAGAATTTGGGTACTAATGGATGGCATTCCTCAGCCGATTATGGTCAAAACCGGACTGAGCGAAGGGGCAAACATCGAAATTATAGGCGAAGGGCTGTCCGATGGGATGCAGATCATCATCCGGGAGAAATAACACCATGCCTGCAAAGGAACTCATAAGGTTATCTGGCTTGACCAAGACGTATGGCCAGGGAGATGCCGCATTTCAGGCTCTCAAAGGCATAGATCTTTCGATTAATGTGGGCGAGTTTGTTGCTGTCATGGGTCATAGTGGCTCCGGGAAATCCACCTTGATGAACATTCTGGGGTGTCTGGATACGCCTACCAGCGGTGTCTACGCCTACGAAAATATAGAAGTCCAGAAACTGGAGACCAACCAACGCTCCATGCTTCGTCGACACGCGCTTGGCTTTATTTTTCAGGGCTTTAACCTTCTGGCCCGCACCAGCGCACTGGAAAACGTAGAACTCCCCCTGCTCTACCGCGGCCTCACCCGCGGGAAGCGGCATGAAATGGCAGAAAAGGCTCTACGCTCGGTAGGTCTTCCCGACAAACTGAGAAACAAACCTTCGGAGCTCTCCGGCGGGCAACAACAGAGAGTCGCCATCGCGAGGGCCATTGTTACCAATCCCATTACTCTCTTTGCAGACGAACCCACCGGAAACCTGGACTCATCCACCACACACGAGGTGATGACTCTCTTGACACAGCTCAACAGAGAAAAAGGCATCACCATTCTTATGGTAACACATGAAGACGATGTTGCGTCCTATGCCGATAGAGTTGTGTGCCTATCCGACGGAAACATTCTCTCCGATACGCTTAACAACAGAAAAAACAACAAATGACCTGGAACGCTTTTTTAATAGCACTGCGGGAAATCCGGAGAAACCTTACCCGTGCCTTCCTTACAGTGTTGGGAATCATCATTGGCGTCGCTTCGGTGATTACGATGGTCACGCTCGGAGATGGCACCACCAAAGCGCTTCAGCAGCAAATTTCCAGTCTGGGAAGCAATATGCTGATGATTCGCCCGGGTATGGGCTTTGGACCGCGCTCTGCCTCCGCAGGTATCCCAAATTTCACGATGGATGATGTGGAGGCCATCAGAGAACAGATTGACAATATCTCTGCCGTGGCTCCCGTAAGCAGCAGCCAAATGGGGACCATTTATATGCAGGAAGCCCGCAGTAGCAGCATTACTGGAACCACTCTGGAGTATTTTAGCATTAACAACTGGACATTGGCTGAAGGTCGCTACTTCAGTAGCAGCGAAGCCACCTCCGGAGCCGCTGTTGGTGTAATTGGCGATACCGTGCGTAAAGAGCTTTTTAACGGAGAAGACCCCATCGGTAAAAAAATACGCGTGGGCAGTTCGGTCATTGAAGTCATTGGCCTGTTAAAAGCGAAAGGTCAAGTAGGCATGGGGGATCAGGATGACTGCATCATGGTTCCCATCAATACTGTGCAACGCCGCATAACCGGTTATACGTCCATGCACAATATTGGCACGATCTGTGTGTCCGCAGTCGAAGGAACGGACAGCGACAAGCTTGTTGCAGATATCAGTTCTCTGATGAGGCAACGTCGCAATCTTCAGCCGAATCAGGACAACAATTTTAATGTGTTTGATACACGCCAAATAGCAGATACCCTCAGCTCATCCACCAAAACCATGACCACGCTTCTGGCTGCGGTAGCCGGAGTCAGCTTGCTGGTTGGCGGTATCGGAATCATGAACATCATGCTCGTCAGCGTTACCGAGCGCACCCGAGAAATCGGAATTAGGCTATCGATCGGTGCTCTGGCCCGCGAAGTACTGCTTCAGTTTCTCGTAGAGGCCATCACCCTTTCCTGTATCGGCGGGATAGTAGGCATACTACTGGCATTAGTTATCTGCCTGGGCCTCTCTCAATTGATAGATATACCGTTTGCATTCAATATTCAGATCAATATGATTTCGTTCATATTCTCAGCGACCATTGGTGTCTTGTTCGGGTATGCTCCGGCACGCCGTGCATCTCGCCTGGACCCCATCGATGCGCTGCGCCACGAGTAACCCTGGAGTTACATTAAAACAGATTGAAATTCATGCGCCTGTTGGTAATCGAAGACGACCCTTCCATTCAACGCAGCCTTGCCGAAAGCCTGCGCGAAGAACAGTATGCCGTAGATGTGGCCGATGACGGACAAAGCGGTCTCTACAAAGCGCTCAACACGGCATACGACTGCATCCTGCTGGATGTTATGCTGCCCAAACTCAATGGTTGGGAGGTACTGGCCGCACTTCGGGAAAAATCCACCACCCCGGTGCTGATGCTTACGGCACTAGGAGCAACAGAACAACGCGTTAAGGGACTGAACAACGGGGCCGATGATTACCTGCCAAAACCTTTTGAGCTAGACGAATTGTTTGCCCGCGTACGGGCATTGATTCGCCGCTCATCCGGTCAAACGCAGCCACAAAGAAACTTGCGTAACCTTACGCTGGATACCGTTGCCCGCCGCGTGGAAGTCTCAGGAAAAGAAATCCCTCTCACGGCACGGGAATACGTGCTGCTGGAGTATTTTATGATGCATCCCGGACAGGTTATCAGCCGCAGCAACCTGTACGAACACCTCTTTGATGAGGACGACGACAGCATGTCCAACCTCCTGGATGTGCATGTATCAAACCTTCGCCGCAAAATCGGCCACGAATTCATCGTCACCCACCGGGGGCACGGCTACAGCATTCAATGAAATCTCCCCTGCATTCTATTCGTTGGCGCATTCAGGTCTGGCATGGCTTGCTGCTCCTCTTTGTCCTGATGGCATTTTGCTTAACCGCCGCCCGTATGGCCCAGAAAGATCATTTTCGTAGAATTGACAGAGACTTGGAACGGACAGAACGCGAAATATTCCATAAGCTACAGCACAGCATTATGCCGGATGACGAAAAAGCACCGCCAATGCCACCGGAACTACTCTTTAAAACACTTCGCGATGAGAAACAGGATATCTGGCGCGATTTTGCCGCCGCCTACGAAAATCAAGATCCCGGCTATGTCTATTTCAGCATTCGGGATGCCGACGGAAGTGTGTTGTTGCAAACACCCAATACCCCCGATTCAGAAAAACTTCAGGTAAGCGGAGAACAGGGATTCACCGAAGAAGTCCACTCTATTGACAATCGGCGGGAAATGGTTCGAGGGCCCTGGCGCAAATTGCACTTCATCGTTGGCCGCGATATCAGCCGCGAACT
The DNA here is from genome assembly GCA_016932335.1 of Opitutales bacterium. Lineage (GTDB taxonomy): Bacteria > Verrucomicrobiota > Verrucomicrobiia > Opitutales > Oceanipulchritudinaceae > JAFGCZ01. The sequence goes on from JAFGCZ010000005.1 coordinate 86,425, forward strand.
GGAGGAAATGCAGCACTTTAAAACAAGGCTCTTCCTCACCGGGCTCGGCGTCTGGATGGTCAGCTTGTTGGGAGGCTGGCTGCTTGCCGGCAATGCACTGAAACCTATTGCCACCATTAGTAATACAGCGTTCCGCATCGCAGAAGGCAACTTGGAAAAACGCATCGATACATCGGGCAACAGCGAACTGGACGAGTTGGCCAGAGTGCTGAATCAGACCTTCGACCGCCTACACACCGCCTTCAACAGGCAAAAACGCTTTACCGCCGATGCATCCCACGAGCTGCGCACGCCTGTTACCGCCCTGCTCACGGAATCAGAGCGCATTCTTCGCAGAGAACGCAGTTGCGATGAATACCGGGAGGCCATAATGGCTTGCCACAACAGTGGACGCCGCATGAGCCAACTGATTGAGGCCTTGCTCATGCTGTCTCAACAGGAAAATTCCACAGTCACAAAAGAACAGTGCGATATGGGCAGCATCCTCAAAGACGTGGTGGAACAACTTCTACCTTTAGCCGAAAAATGCGGCGTTTCCGTAACGTGCCATAGCAATGTTACTCCCTGCTACGGAGATGCGGCTGCGCTTTTCATTCTCGCCCGCAATCTTGTGGCCAACGCCATTGGGCACAACCACAGAGGAGGCCATGTATGGGTAGAAAGCTTCTGCGAAAACCAAGCCTGCCTACTGAAAGTCAGTGATGATGGCCCCGGGATAGCCGAAGAAGATTTACCGCACATCTTCGAGCGATTTTACCGCGCAGATAAAGCGCGCACAGGGACATCCGGTCACACCGGCTTAGGCTTGGCCATCGTTAATGCCATTGCCCAAAAACACGACGCTGCAGTAAACGTAGAAAGCACACTCGGGCACGGCGCTCTCTTCACGGTCCGCTTTCCTCGTCATTAACCATCTCAAATAGAACCGTTTACGATGCATAAATAGCTTCGTAATCGATCCCTCGCAGCTTTTTAGATTTCATGGTAGCGACTATATCTGCTGCGCCAATGAAAA
>JAFGCZ010000006.1 GCA_016932335.1 Opitutales bacterium
GTAGGGGATTCGAACCCCTGTCGCCAGGATGAAAACCTGGTGTCCTAGGCCGGGCTAGACGAACGGGACGCTTGGAAAGTCTCGAAAGCTATGCTTTCAGAGCCGCAGTGCAAGCCTTTTTCTTAGTAAATTTCCCGTAAGCCCCCATTTTATCGGAAATCTTCGAAGGAAATAGGAATCTTGATTTCTTTGAAGGAGGAGGTTCTTTTTCCGGTATCCCGAATAACAATGGCATAATTTCCGGGTTTGCTGATTTCCTCTATTGAGTAGCTCAACGACAGGCGGGATATCGGCTCGATGCGAATACCGTCCCGTATCAGCAATGCTTTCTGGTTGAATATCCGAGAGTTGATTGCTGAATCTTTTGCAGCCGAAAGTGTAATAACACCTTGCTGGCAAATCGAATTGATATATCGACTGTCCGTGTGCCGGAACTCCCGAGCCCGTTTTTGTGCGTGTTCGGCTATCCGGTAAATGGGTGTTTCAACGATGATTTTAACGCTTCTGTCGAAGGAGGAGGACTTCCAGATGATCGTATACGCATCTTCCAGTAAATGATTGTTCTGTGACTTTTGTCCAAAGTTCAGCGCCTCTTCTACGTCGTTGCTGTTGGGGTTGCCTATAGGGCCGCCTTTATAGTTATGGGTTTCTTTCCGGTCCTGCGTATACTCTGTATGCTTTCCTACCGTGGTGGTGCAACCGCTTGCCAGAAGGATTGATAAGGAAAATAAAGATATGCTGAGTATTTGCTTCATTACCTGAATTTAGCAATTGGAGAATGTCTCCTTATTATTATATAATCTACCTGCAAAATAGGTAAATCGTCAAGGCGCACAGTTAAAAAAAGTATATTTTATAAGGACAGACGTGACTGTGATATGGGTAGGATTACCTTATTGGGGTGATGGATTTATCACTTCAAGTGATGCTTCTATACTTTCTGCAAGCAAGGTGCAGATGTTAATCAGCTGGCTCATTTGTTCTATCCGCCTGCTTCCCCTTAATGCTCCGATACCACTGTAGTAAATGGTGTTTCCCTCGATTTTTACAAAGCCTTTGGGCGCGTTAGTTTTCCAGAGCAGTTCAATCGCCTGGGCCGTTTCTGGAAGGGACAAAATGATCGTCGTAAATTCAGGCGCCGTACTCAGCACATTTACGCTTGGCAGGAATTCTATTGTTACTTTTTTCAGGTTGCGTGAGGCCCATCGCCGGCGAAAAACGCTGGTGCTGCTGATGATTGTCTTAAAGTCGACACTGCAGTGCAATGCTACCTGCAGGCGGGTAAATTCTTTTTTGTCGGCGTAGTAATGGTCCAGTAATAATGCCCGGTTCTGAATCGTTCCGCGCATATAGGGAGATTTGGTGATCTTCTTAAGCAGTCGAATGGAGGGGAATACCGGCTCTTTTTCAATGAGTTCCAGACCGGGCTGCTTCTGTGCCAGCGTGTGCATGGCTTCTGTGCGTTGCCGCACATTCCTCTTGATTACAAAGTAGGCCACCACGGCGATGATTGCGATGATGATTGCCAGTGGCAGGATTTCTGTGAGAGCATTGGAGGTCATGTCGGTTAATCTAAACGGAATTCACTTATTGAGAAGTTTTTTAATAGAAAAGCCCCACAGTTTCCTGCGGGGCTTCGGCTTGCTTATTCAAACGATACTACTCGACTGCCGAATAGGTATTTCTTCTGCTCAATACCTTTTCGTTAAATAGACGGGTGAAGATGCGATACTCGTCTTGAGTCATCTCTCGCCCCAGACTTTCTTGAATACTGTTTCGGTAGCTCATTTTTTCGTTGATTTCGTCAAAGGCCAAATCGACTACTTGTTCCGAGAGCTTCACATGGGTATTGAAGAAGGTTGGGGCAGTGCAGGGGACCATTCTACGGTTCCTTGTCCTGTTTGTGCGGTTTTTTAAGGTATCTACCTTTTCCGTTACATGCACCAGTTCGAGGCTCGCTGTGTACATCAACAACCGATTGCTGATTGCTTCCAGATCGGTTTCCGCATTTTGATAATGCTCGTTGTACTCTTTCAGCTTTTTTTCCAGCCTCTCTTTTCTCTGTTCCAGCTTTTCCAGATGTATCTGATGCCGTTCCGGCAGGGGGGCTTCTTTCCTTTCAAAACAACCGCCCACCAATGGTAACTGGCTTAGCCATTGGCGAAGTATTACGTTTTGGTTTTTCATAATGTATGACTTAAATCGTTATAAGCATGTAAAATAATTTTAAGTCATACAAGAAATATTACATTTTTTTTACTGAAGCACTCAGGCCCTATAACTGCCTGAGGATTAGTCGCAATACTTTTACATTCGCTGCAGTGTTTTCAACCCCAACAGGTTCAGTCCTGTTTCCAGTACAGTCAGGGTGCGGGAGCACAGCATCAGGCGCCGGGCTTTAATCTCCGGTTCATCTACGATTACTTTATTTGCATTGTAGAAGCTGCTGAATGCACCGGAAAGCTCATAGAGATAGCTGCACAGAAAATGCGGCCGCAAGTCGCTGCGTGCCTGCTTCAGTGCGGTGGTAAAGCCCAGCAGTTTACGGGCAAGTGTCATTTCTTCTTCGGTGCTGAAAGCGTCGGCGGTCTCTTCGCTGGCCCCCGGAGCCAGTTCTGCTTTGCGGAAAATGCTGTAGATGCGGGCAACAGCGTAGAGCAGATAGGGAGCTGTGTTCCCTTCAAAGCTCAGCATTTTCTCCCAAGAAAAAATATAGTCGCTGCTGCGGTTTTGCGAAAGATCGGTATAACGGATTGCGCCCAACCCAACCGCCTCGGCGATTTCCCGGCGTTCTGCCTCGGGCAGATCGGGGTTCTTTTCCGTTACAATGCCATAGCTGCGCTCCACGGCCTCGGCCATCAGCTCTTTCAGCTTCACGGATCCGCCCTCCTTGGTCTTGATGGCCTTGCCGTCCTCGCCGTTAATCGTTCCAAAACTCACGTGGGCCAACTTGGGTTGCACTCGATTCATTCCGGCAAACCACTTTTGCGTTGTCAGGAATAGCTGCTCAAAGTGGTCACTCTGGCGCGCATCCACCACATAGATCACCTCGTCGGCATTGAACGTTTCGTAGCGGTAGAGGATAGTGGCCAGGTCGGTAGTGGCGTAATTGCTCGCTCCGTCTGCCTTGCGCACAATGAAGGGTTGAGTGGCAAAACGCTTGTGTTCGGGGTGGAACACAACCAAGGCTCCCTGACTTTCTTCCGCCAGGTTTAGCTCTGTCAGCTCCTCGTAGATGCGCTCAACCTTGTCGCGGTAGAAGCTTTCACCCAGAACCTCATCAAAACGAATTCCTAGGCGATCATAAATATCCTTGAAAGCCACCCAGCTGATTTCCGTGATGCGTTCCCACATGCGGGTGTTTTCCGGATCTCCGTTCTGCAGCTTAACCAGCTCGTTGCGAACGCTATCAGCGGTGGCCTCACTGCTCTTATAAGCGGCATTGCCTGCTTTATAGAGCCCTTCCAGATCGGCCAGCGCATCCTTATGTTCCGCATCTAGATCATAACCGGAATCCTTAATGGCCCAGATCAGCATGCCGAATTGCGTGCCCCAATCGCCGATGTGGTTGTCGCGGACTACCTCGGCTCCGAAAAACTCCAACAGGCGGCTGATAGCCTCACCGATTACAGTGGAGCGGATATGCCCGACATGCATCTGCTTGGCTGTGTTGGGCGCCGAAAAATCCACTACAATGTGGCGGCCCTGTTCAAATGATGCGGCCTGTTTCGCGAAATCTTCTGCGGTGCGGTAGTGCTGCATCCATCCCAGTAAAAATTTCGGAGTCAGTTTAAAATTAATGAACCCCGGACCGGCGATGCTGCACTCTACCAGTGATTCGTCCAGCTTGCTGCCTGCGTTCAGGGCTTCCAGTAGTTGGGTGGCTACCTCACGTGGGTTGCGCTTTTCCTGCTTGGCCCAGGGAAGCACACCATTGGCCTGAAAATCCCCGAATCGTGGGTCGGCCGCACGCAGCATGGGGTCAAAGGTCTCTCCCAAACCGGTTTGGTGAGCACATTCACTCAAAATTGCAGTCAAATAGTATGCCGGATCAAAACAGATTTCCATAGCTGAAATAAAAAGCTCGCAGAGGCCGCATCTCCAGCAGCCTCCAAGGGTTTAAACACACACTCATAGGCGTTTCCTTCCATCGCATCAATACAAATGCGGCACTTTTTCCACGCTCAACTTTCTTCCGGGGCGTTGGCAGAAATCTCACTTAAAAGAAACGATAATTAACTAATAAAATAAGGGGCTTCCTTTATTATCTTGCTTGCTTTGGGTAAAAAAATACAGAAAAGCAAACCTCAAAAAATAAAAAGCTCGACATCTGGCTTGATATATTCCTTATAGAGAATGCTTTGCGCCCGCAAGGGCATTCCCGCAAGTCCGCGATCCAGACACATATGAGAACAAAAGTCGTATCCTCACGCAAGTTTATCAAGCCCTCTTTCGCTTATCTTATCGAGAAAAAACGCGATGGTGGGGAATTCACCCAAGAAGAGATTCGTTATATTGTCGACTCCATCATCGATAAAGAAATTCCGGATTTTCAACTTTCGGCACTCGCCATGGCCATCTATTTTTCGGGGATGTCTGCTCAGGAGACAGCCATTCTTGCCGAAGAAATGATGTATTCCGGAGAGGTTGTTGACCTTTCCCGGATTACCAAGCCAAAAATCGATAAGTATTCCACCGGCGGTGTAGGTGATAAAACATCTCTGGTGCTGGCGCCCCTGGCCGCGGCCTGTGGTGTTGTTATGCCGATGATGAATGGGGTTGATGAAGAGTTTGTCATCTCCAACCTCCAGAAGTTGGATGCTATTCCCGGTTTTCGGGCAGAGCTGGAGCTCGAAGAATTTATTGAACAACTGAATACCGTTGGTTGTGTCACCGTCCGTCAGGATCCGCAGATCGCTCCGGTGGATACCACCCTCTACGCCATGCGTCAGGAAACCGCCACGGTTCCGAGCTTGCCGCTCATCACCGGTTCTGTGCTCAGTCGCAAACTGGCCCAGGGCTCCGAAGGTCTGGTGGTGGATGTTAAATGGGGCAACGGGAGCTTTATTCGCGATGTCGAACAGGCCCGCCAGTTGGCACGCTCCATTACCCGTGTGGGCCGTTCTATGAAGCGTCGCTGTGTGGCTCTGGTCACCGACATGAATCAACCGCTGGGCGATACCGTAGGTACCGCTCTGGAAATTCGCGAAGCGATCCAGTTGCTCAAGGGAGAAGGCCCCGAAGACCTCCAGGAGCTTGTCCTCAAGCTGGGTATGGAGATCGTTCGTTTGGCCGGTGTTGCCGGTTCTACGCTCTCTGCCAAGCAAACCGTGCAGAAGCACCTCACCGACGGTTCTGCCTTGGAAAAGTTCAAGGAAATGATCACCGCTCAGGGAGGAGATGCTACTTATATCGACGATCCGGACAAATTCCCCAAGGCCAAGTATGTGCGCAAGCTGCCCGCTCCCAAGCGTGGTTATGTGCACACCATCAACGCAGGCATGATTGCCCGTGGTGTTCAGCTGTTGGCTAAAAAGGATGCTGCCGGTTCCAAGCGCGGATCCAAATGGGATCACGCCGTGGGGGTTTCCGAAATCAAGAAGGTGGGCGCTCAGGTCAAGCAGGGCGAACCGCTGATGATGATTCATTACAATGATGAAGCCCGCCTGGAAGCGGCCTTGGATTACCTCCGCCAGGCCTATCGTTTGGCCCCCAAGCGTCCCACTCCGCCCGAACTCATCGTCGAGCGCGTGGCTTAAATGCTTGTTTTTCTTTAGTAACGCAGGTTCGATCCGTGAGGGTCGAACCTGTTTTTTTGCACAATTATCTGCTTGGTGTTTTTCTTTGAAAACGATATATGCCTCTCTATGAGGTTTATTGCTTTCTTCTGTCTTGTTTTTTGCCCCCTGTTTCTCCATGCCCAAAGCGCTTCTGAATATTCGCCTGTGGTTCTGGGGAATACACAAATGCGCCCTTTGCACAGCGAGATCACCGGCCGGGACTACCTCCTCTATGTAGGTTATCCAGATTCTTATCACGATGGCTCCGATCGACGCTATCCCGTGGTTTACCTGACGGATGGCTATTGGAGCTTTACCAAATTCTATTCGCTTGGCTCAAACCTGTGGTACGATAAGGCCGCTCCTGAATACATCGTCGTCGGCCTTGGCTATGCCGGCGAAAATATTGATTACGAAAAAGAGCGCACTTACGAGTTAACGCCTTCTAAAATGACTTTCCCAAGCCTGATGGGCGTTAGAGGAGAGATGGGTGGTGCTCCTCTATTTCTCAAGGCATTGCAGGAGGAGATTGTTCCTTATATTGAATCGCAAACCCGTGCCGATCCTTCCTTTCGTGTTCTGGCCGGCAATTCACTCGGAGGCCTTTTCGACCTTGTGGCTATGTATGAAGCGCCGGGGTTCTTTCAGGGCATCATTGCCGGCTCTCCTTCTGTTTTTTGGGATGGTGACTGGATTTTTAAGCGGGCAAAAGCATTCTGCAAGCATGCGCTCAAGTCGGGCAGTGCCCCGGCCATGCCCACAGCCCTTTACTTGACGGTTGGTGGCGAAGAAGCGAAACTTTTCCAACGAAAAGTGGTCCAATTCAATAAACTGCTAACCGAGGCAAATTATAAGGGCTTCCGCAGTGAGTTTCGTGTGATCGATGGCGAAGGTCACGGCAGCAGCGTTGCCGAAACCTTTAACCGGGGAATTCGTTTTGTTTTTCAGAATTATCACAATAAATAGTATTAATGTCATGTATATGGTATATTATTGATGTCATAGATATTTAATATATACTTTTTTATACATTATGGATTTCATGTTCCAAAGTAATGCGGAAGTGCTTACCGCTTTGGGAGAACGAATTGCGGCCCACCGCCTTCAGCAGAATCAAACTCAGGAGGAGTTGTGCCGTGTGGTTGGTATCAGCCGCTTGGTGTTGCACCGCTTGGAAAACGGCAAAGGATGCACTCTGGAGAATTTTCTCCGTGTTTTGCGGGGCCTTGGCCTCCTTGATCGCTTGGATGCGTTTCTCCCGGAACCGGGAGTCAGCCCAATGGAATTGCTGAAGCTTAAAGGGCAACCTCGCAAACGAGCTTCGGGAGGTAAAAGCCGTGGCTAAAAGCTTGCAGTTGGCCAGTATTCACCTGTGGGAGCATCAGGTGGGGGCTGTTTTTTGGGATACCGACCGCAAGGTTGGTCTTTTTGAGTATGCTCCGGAGTTCCTGCGCAGCGGCTTGCAGGTGGCACCGGTCATGCTGCCGTTGCGTTCGGGGACGTTTGCCTTTCCCGATCTCAATGCGGAGACGTATCTGGGGCTGCCCGGTTTACTTTCCGACAGCCTTCCCGACCATTTTGGCACCACTTTGATCGCTCTCTGGCTGGCCCGTCAGGGGCGCAGTCTGGGCGATTTCAATTCTGTGGAACGCCTCTGCTACATCGGCAGCCGGGGAATGGGAGCCTTGGAATTTCAACCTTCGGTACGCTCCGGCAATAAATCGGTTTCGGTAGAGGTGGAAGGGCTTGTCTATTTGGCAAACCGTGCTCTGGAAACGCGCAATCAGCTCGATCTACCCCTTCACGAAGAGAGTGATGAAGCCCTGGAGGATATCATCCGTGTAGGTACTTCTGCAGGTGGCGCACGCCCCAAAGCCGTGGTTGCCGTGAATTGGCAACAGGGCAAATTCCGCTCCGGGCAGACTCTGGCCCCAGAGGGCTATGAGCACTGGTTGATTAAATTCGATGGCGTCAATAATTCGGGCTTGGGGGATCCTTTGGGCTTTGGGCGTATTGAATACGCCTATTACCTCATGGCGACTGCCGCCGGCATCAATATGGCTCCGTGCCGCCTCCTTGAGGAGCATGAGCGGGCGCATTTTCTCACCAAGCGCTTTGACCGCATCGGCAACGATAAAATCCATATGCAGTCCCTTTGCGCCATGGGGCACCTCGACTTCAATCGGCCCGGTCGCCACAGTTACGAAAACGCCCTGCGCATCGCTCAGGGAATCGGCTTACCCTATGAGAGCCTCTGTCAGTTGTATCGCCGTATGCTCTTCAATGTGGTGGCCCGTAATCAGGACGACCACACCCGCAATATCACTTTCCTTATGAATAGGGCAGGGCAGTGGAGCCTCTCTCCTGCCTACGACTTAACATGGGCCTACAACCCCTCGGGAATGTGGACACAGCACCACCAGCTTTCCCTCAACGGAAAACTCGACGACTTTTCTCTGGCCGATCTTCTGGCTCCGGCAGAACGGTTTGGGCTGAAGAATCCAGAGAGCATTCTTGAAGAAGTCCTTGATGCTGTTTCTCGCTGGCCGGATTATGCAGAACAGGCTTCGATTCATCACCGTATGGTTAAACACATAGGTAAGACTCATCGGCTGGAATTTTAGCGCATTTGCTTTGAAGAGTTCGCGTTCATGCGATACGCTGCTGCATTCATTACACCCTTAAAACCTAATCTATGAAACAATTACACAGCCTTTTTGCTTTGTTTACTGCTGTTTGCTGCCTCGCTTTTGCTCCTCAGGCAAAGGCAGAAACACTTCAACTGAACATTACCGTCGGGGAAAAATCCTTTGTTGTCCCGGCTCCGTCCGAACATTTTGTCGAAATGTCGGCTCCGCTTGCCCTTCAGGTAAAAGCAAGCCTTCCGGGTTCAAACCGCTTCCTCTGCGGCTTTACGGATCCCCAGGATGCAACAATGATTACATCGGCCACGATCCAGTCCATTGTTCCGCTCGAGGCGCAAAGTCTGACTAAAGAGGATTTTGCTCTAATCGTGGCTCAATCCAAGGCCATGCTCGGTAGCGATTCCTTTAATGATGAGTTTGATAAAGCCATCGAAAGCGCCGACGGCCTCAAGGGAGTTGATATCGGCCAGCCGAAGGTTCTTGGTGCATTGCAGGAAGCTCCCGACCGCTTTGTTTACGCTATGGTGATTGTGCTTTCAGGTCCCGATGGGAAAGCAATCCCCCTGCTAATCGGCAGCTCCATGGTTCACCTCCATGGCAAACTGGTCATGCAGACATTGACGGTGCCCTTCGACGGTGAGCAATCTCTGGAAGCGCTTAAACCGCGCATGCTGGTCTGGGTGCAGGCTCTCATTGACAGCAATTCCTGAACGGCTTCTTTCTTTCCCGGCGGCTCTCTGGTAGAGCCGCCTTTTTTGTCGTTTCACTTGTGGACGACACTGCCATTTCTCTTTTTCACTTGAACTCTGCCTGAAACGGGTAAGCATGTCGGGCACATGCAGTATGCAAATGACATTCCTATGGTGGCGCTGGGCTTCTGTGTTCTTCTGCTCAGCATAACCCTCCGTCAATGGGCCAAAGCATGGCTTATGGATCGCCTCGGAGATCCTACGCCACGCATGACGGGAGTCGTGTCCTTGAACCCACTCGTTCATTTTGACCCTTTGGGCACCTTGCTCATCCCCGTCATGTTTCTGCTCTTTCTGCACACACCTCCGGTTTACGGTTGGGGAAAACATATTTATTCGCATGCTTCTGCATTCAAACACCCGGCGCGCGGCGAAGTGCTCGTCTCTTTGGTCGGCTCTGCCGTCAACTTAACGGTGGCCTTCTTTCTTGCTGTTGTTGGTGGCCTGCTCCTGCGCTTCTTTCCGCAGTTCGACAAGCTTATTCTCCTCATTATCCAGCAAAATATCCTTTTGGCCGTTTTTAGCCTCCTGCCGATTCCTCCTCTGGAGGGCGCTTTTGTGGTTAAGCACTTGTTTAAAATGAGCGAGGAGGCATTTATGCGCTACTCACAGTGGAGTTTGATTATCTTCCTGGCCTTCATCTTTATTCCCGGCCTCAGCCTCGTCATCGGTGTCCCCTATGGTGTTCTCAGTTATGTTGCCTCTATCATTATGGGACTCTGTTCCGGTAGCGTCATCATTGTCTAAGTGCTCTGTCATGGCTTCGAGCACTGCATAATAGGCTGCTTTTGGTTTGCGGTTGCGGCCGAAGAGCAGCGGGTAGTCGCTGCGCCCGTTGACCGGCCAGTCGTTTCGCCAGCTGCAGGCATCCGTCGATCCCCAGAGGGTTACCCGATCTATAATATCGGCATGCCTGCGGAAGAGCCGGAAAAGCTCTCCGTAGCGTTTGGCCAAAGCCTTCTCCACTTCCTGCGGAAGGCCCTCTGAGTAGGGATCCAGTTCTGCCTTCAGCTCATAATTCAGGGAAAGGTCTGCTCCGGGTTGACTCCAGGCCCGCGGCAGCACGGAAATGTCCATTTCCGTGATGCATACCTGGATGCCTTCTTCCCGAAAAAGATTTAGTGTTGCGTCCAGTTCATCTACTGATGGCCAGTTTAGCTCCCAGTGGCCCTGCATCCCGACTCCGTCAATGCGGATTCCCTTGGAGCGCAAATCGCGCACCAGTTGAATCACGGCAGCTCTTCTTCCCGGCTGGATGATGCTGAAATCGTTGTAATATAGCTTCGTCTCCGGTGCCGCTTCCATGGCGTAGCGGAAGGCGTATTCCAAGTATTCCGGGCCGATGATCCGATACCAGAAGGTGTTGCGGTAGTTTCCGTTGTCATGAAAAGCCTCGTTGATCACATCCCAGTGGCTGATGTCACCCCGATACTTTCCGGCCACCCGGTAGATATGCTGCTGCATGCGCTCCAGCAAATCCCTGCTCGAACACTGTCGACCGGTGGAGCGGTACTCCACCCAGTCGGGGATCTGTTGATGCCAGATCAACACATGCCCGATGCGGCTCATGCCCGCATCCCGGGCAAAGCGCAAAATGGCATCGGCCTTGCGGAATGCGTAAATCCCCAGGCGAATGTGCACGGAGTCCCATTTGAGCTCATCCTGCGGCGTAATGCTGTTGAAGTGGTAGCGGATTAGATCGCAGGTCGCCGGATCCTTGCGTAGTACATCGTAGGTTAGAGCGGTTCCGATTTCAAAGTAACCTCCGCAGACATCCTTTAATGCCGGTTCCCGTTCAACCGTTTCAAGCGCTGCCTGCTCGGACAAAAGAGTCGCTTGCATACAGAAAAAAAGAAGGGTTGGAAGCAGGAAACGGAGCATACGGATGGGGCCTCAAGAAAAGAAGCTCAAACTCAGAAGAGCCCCCAATTGAATCAGGTTTTTACCCGTGCGAGAAGTTAAAAAAACGTTATTTCAGCACCTCTCTCATTGCTTGCGTAGAGAGTAGATGGCATAGCCTGTGCGTAGGTTGGGCAGTTGCTGCAGAGGTGTTTTCCAGTCGCTTTTCAAATATACCCGCTGGCAGATTTCTATCTCTTTAGCTGCACAGTAATTTTCAAAAATCCCGATACTGATCGGCACATCTGCTCTGCTTTCAGCCCATTCCTGCGTAAATACTTTGTTGCGTGGGCGACTCCCGTGCAGCAGCCAGTGCACGCGATTTTTCCAGTAGGCATAATTGGCAAAGCCCACTGCCACATTGCGACCTACCCGCAGCGCTTTCTCCAGCAACAGACCCGGCTCGCTCATTTCCTGCAGCGTGCGCGAGCATACCACCCAGTCGAAGTGTTTGTCGTCAAACACATCCATAAAGGCCAGTGCGTCGCCCTGATAGGCGGTGACTCCGCGCTTTACACAACTGCTGATCTTGTCCACATTAATGTCCACCCCGACTCCACGGATTCCCCGGCGGTTTTTCAGGTGTTCCAGAAAAATACCCCGCCCACAACCCAAGTCGAGCACGCGGGAGCCTTCATCAATCCATTCCGAGATGATTTCCAGGTCGGTTTGCCGTTTTCGCTGTGTGCGTCCGCTGCCCATTAGTCGTTTATAAAGTTTTCAATTAGTTGATACAGCTCCGGTGCGTGCAGCAGAAAGGAGTCGTGCCCCAGATCCATGTTCAGTTGGGCGTAAGTGGCATCCTTGCCGCAGCGCAGCAATGCGTGCACAATGTCTCTGTTTTGCTCCGGTGGATAGAGCCAGTCGGAGGTAAACCCGACGATCAGTACCCGGCTTTCCATTGCGCAGAGCGAATCTTCCATTTGGCCGCTTTCACCGTAGAGATCAAAGTGGTCCAGTGCTTTGGTGATGTAGAGGTAACTGTTGGCATCGAAGCGGGAGATAAAACTCTTTCCCTGGTAGCGTAGGTAGTTTTCCACCTCAAATTCAGCAGCAAAAGGATTTCCCTGATCGCTTGCCTTGCGCTGGCGGCCAAACTTATTCTCCATACCCTTATCCGAAAGGTAGGTGATGTGGGCCATCATGCGGGCCACGGCCAACCCCACATCGGGGCCTTTCCCCGCTTCATAACGGCCCTCATTCCAGTTGGGATCCTGCATAATCGCGCAGCGCCCGACATCATTGAAGGCAATCGTTTGCGCATACTGCCGGCCGGTGGTGGCCAGCCCGATAATGCGCTTGGCAAATCCGGGGTAGGCGATTCCCCATTGCAATACCTGCATACCTCCCATGGAACCGCCCACGGCAGCATGCAGCTCGCTCAACTCAAACTGTTGCGTCAGCAGGAGGTATTGCGCCCGCACCATGTCGGCGATGGAGACTTCCGGGAAATCCAGAAAATAAGGCTCACCGGTCTGAGAGTTGATTGAGGAGGGGCCACTGGAGCCCTGACACCCCCCAAGCACATTTGAGCAGATGACAAAATAGCGGTTGGTATCAATGGATTTGCCCGGCCCGATCAAATTGTCCCACCATCCGGGTTTGCGGTCTTTTAAACTGTGAATGCCTGCGCAGTGGTGGTCTCCGCTCAAGGCGTGGCAGATCAACACCGCATTATTCTTTTCGCGATTCAAATGCCCGTAGGTTTCGTAGCGCAGCACAAATCCGGGCAAGGTCTTGCCGCAGTCGAAGGTAAACGGCTGTTCGCAGAGAAAATCATGGTATTCGACCAAGCCGACATCACCGGGGATTTCGGGGGTCATGGATTGTGCATCGTTCATGCTCTTTTTTTAGCTGCCTCAAGGGGTTCTTCCTATGCTGAAAAGATTCAACTGCTTTTTCCAGCAAAAATGCAGCCTTTTATCACTTCGGCAACCTTTCTGCTCTCTTTACCCCGTAAATCCACTTTATCTTCTGGCCAAACGAAAGAGATTGCATTTCATTAAGAGTGAGATACAATCTCAGTTAGAAAATGGAAGTCTATCCTCAGTCCAATGCATCATTGCCTCCCGCTCCACCGCATTGTTTGCGCAAGGGAGAAAGGGCTGTTGTCTGTGGCTTTCAAGGCTGTTCTGATTCGGAACGCCTCCTCCGCAGAATGGGTTTTTGCGAGGGTGCTACCGTTCATTGGGTCCAAGGCAGTAAAACTGCATTGGTTCGCTGTCGTAACGGGCAATTCGCCGTGGAAGGTAAATTGCTGGAGTCTCTCTGTGTCATTCCAGCTGATCCCTGTACCGGGAAAAAGTGCTTCAAGTGCCGCTGCAAACGCTTTTTCCGTCGCTTGCACCACCGTTTCTTCCGCCGTTGTCGTTGCCAACAGCAGCACTTGAAGGCTTCCTGAGCCACTTAACATGCGGCTTTTCAGCGCATTCTTGGATAAGAATAAATTTTTTATATTTTTCAGTTGCAAACGAGTCTCAATATCTTAAGTTAAGGGGAATTCAACGATTCCAGGTTGAATGACCGGAGCGACGCACCGCTCCGGCAGGAATCAAAGCAGAACTTAAGACTGATTGAGAGACGCATCTACTTCCCGGCTTTGATTCTTTATGGAGATGAGAGAGAGAAGTCCGCGGATAATCACCCGATTATCCGCGGCTTTTTTTTGAAAAAATACCCAACATGCGATCTTAGGTTTACAACCTAAGATAAAAAGATATAAATGATAGCATGAAGGTATCCTTGAAAGTGGAGTACGCCTGCCGCGTGTTGGCACAGTTGGCCAGGCACAATGGATCGGGAGAGTGGCCTCACATCGAAGCCTTGGCCACGCAGGAGGAAATTCCCGCAAACTACCTCGTACAAATCCTTAATGACCTCCGCAACAGCGGCCTCATTCAAAGCCGTCGAGGGAAGCAGGGGGGCTACGCTCTGGCCCGCGAGAACGACCAGGTAACCCTCTGCGATATTATCTGCGCCATCGACGGTGGTCTCCTAGAATTCAATACCGAGGTCAAAGGCCAGTCCGGAGCCCGCCTCGTCGAGCTTTGGGCACAGGTTACTGCTGAATTAGAAAAAATGACTCGTGGGATTACCTTGGAGGATATGATCACCTCCTCACACGAGGGTATGTATTTTATCTGAGCCTTAAAAAGGCCAGAAGAGGGGAATCAGCACCACGCTTACGGCAAAGCAAAGCAGGTTCAAAGGAATCCCGATACGGGCAAAATCACTGAAACGGTAATTGCCTACCCCGTAAACATAGGTGTTGGTCTGGTAGCCGATAGGCGTTGAAAAACTAGCGCTGGCCGCAACGGCTGCACTCACGACAAAGGCCCTCGGGTCTACTCCGAGAATGCTTCCCATTCCCAAGGCAATAGGGACCATCAGCACAACGGTGGCATTGTTCGAGAGAAATTCTGTGGCCAGTGTGGTGCACCCATAAACAGCCGCCAGCATCAGGTAAGGCACCACTTCTTCGGGAATCCCTATGCTCGTTGCTCCATTGACCAGTTTTGTCAGGCCTACCGCCAACATCTGGCTGGCTCCGGACACCTCCATGCTCATGCCCAGCGCCAGCATTCCGTAAATGAGAATTAACAAACTCCAGTCCACCGAGGCATAGCCTTCCTTGGGGCTCATCAGCCCTGAGAGGAAAATAATGGCGCAGGCACCGATGGCAGATGCCTCGATGGGCATGATTCCAAGAGAAACTGTGGCCACCATCACTACGAGTGTGATCAATACGATCGGTATCTGTTTGCGATAAGTTCGCGAGGGTGTCGCTGCGCGGTCCAGCAGCAAAATGTCGTTGTCCTTGCGCAATTCTTCACGGGCTTGATCGGTTCCCATCAATAGCAGCGTGTCTCCGAATTCCAGTCGCGTATTCTCAAATTTGCTCCGCATGTTGATCCCCCCACGGTGAATGGCCAGAGGAATCATACGGTAGCGCTGGCGGAAATTGATGTCTCCGATGGTGGTTCCAATCAGCTTGGAACGCGGCCCCACAACACCTTCCACAATAGACCCTTCGTGCGCAGCAATGGTTTCCACTCCAAACTTGTTTTCAATGTCCAGGCTGAAACCTTCCAGGCTGCGGGCCAATGCGAATCCACTGGGCCGACAAGCCAACACCAGCCTGTCCCCCTCACGCAGGGGCGTTTGTTTGATTTCACCCATCACCGCAACATCACTGCGGATGATTTCCAGTACCCGGATGCTGTGCCCTTTTAGAATACCGGACTCGGAAAGAGTCTTCCCGGCAATGGGAGAGTTTTTCCCGATAAACGCCGTTGTGATGTACTCACGCCTCTCTTCTTCGGAAAGCATCGAGGTCAATGTCTCACGGTCGGGCAGTAGCCTCCAGCCGGTAGTGACCATATAGATGGTTCCGGCAATCAGCAGGGGTACACCCACCTTGGCCAGTTCAAACATGGAAAAGCCCGGCAGCCCTTCTGCTTTCAGCAGACTGCTGGCCAGAATGTTGGTACTCGTCCCCATCAGCGTGCACATGCCTCCCAGCATGGATGCGTAGGAAAGGGGAATGAGCATTTTGGACGGCGGAATCTTCATTTTGCGCGAGAGTGAGAGCACCACCGGCACAAAAATTACTACGATCGGGGTATTGTTGATAAAAGCGGAAATCCCCGCCACAGAAAGAATGACCAGCAGCATCACTTTCAGGTAGCTGAGCTTGGCCATTCCCTCCAGCAGGGTGCCCAGATTATCCAGTACTCCGGATTTTTCCAGCGCCGCACTCACGATAAACAGAGCGGCAATGGCCAGAGGTGCCGGATTGGAGAAAACCGTCAACAGCTCGGAAATGTTCGGCAAATTCGGGCTTTGCGATACCGTGCTCATCACCGCCAAGACTGTAAACACCAGAAAGGCGGTGAAGTCGGTGCTGATGCGTTCCCATAAAAAACTGGCTATAGCAAAGCCCAGTAATGCTAAAACGATGATTAGTTCCCAAGTCACGCGTAAATTTCTTTTTCCGAAGGGTTACAGAGTAATTTACCCACATACCTATTTCATTATCGCTTAATTTTCAAGCCTGCAGAGAAAACCCTCCTTTTGATAAGGATTTGACATACTGTGCGGATCTGCTTTCCTCTCCCCATTGGTTTGCTCCAACCTAACACTCAAAATTCTATTTATGCAGATTCGTCACCTACTCTTTGGCACCTTGCTCAGTTTGCCTGCTTTTCTCTCCGCACAAGAATTTTACCGCCCGGAGCCTGAAGTTCAGAAAAATGAACTCTCCATTGGTCTATCCATTATCAGTCCCATCAATGTCAGCTACCAATCAGCTGGCTTTGTCCCCGCATATCTTGGTCTTTCGGGGCTTCCTGTCGATGGGAGTACAGATGATGTTGACGCGGCTGCCTATTATTACCTTACCGGTTCCGTTTCAGTAGATAACGCCTACTACTATACCGTTACCGATGATAACGACACGCCTGACGATACTACGGACGATACCTCCACAACCTATTTCGGTGGAAATGACTACGCGGCAGCGGAGGGTGTTACCAGTAACTTTACCCTCTACAGTATGGATCAGGTTGGCTACTTTCAGGACGGCCAGTTTGTCTCCGATCCGACTTTAGCAGGTTCCACCGGGCAATACTATGTGCGCCAATCCACCTACGCGGGAACGGCATCTAATGCACAGACTTATGAGGACGATGGTTCTTACAAGGCCGGTCTGGATATCAACTACACCCGCTATTTTGACAATGCTTGCCGCTTCGGTATTACCGCCGGTATCACTGTTCACGGAACCCACAGCAGCGGCAGTGAACGTCAGGATGCCACCATTGCCCAAACAGACTACTTCTACGAAGCCGATTTAGACAACCCTATAGAAGCCGACGAAGAGGATAATCCATATGGATCTTACACCGGTACCTACTACCGCCCCGATGCGGATGATGAAGATGGCCGCAACCTCATCAGTTTCCTCCCCGACTCGGATTTGACGACACAGTACACTTCCTATGGTCAGGTTCAGTCCGACTGGGATGCTGAAATCGGATTTTATGATCTCCGTCTGGGAGCACTCTATCGTTTTAATTTGACCCGCAAGTGGTCTATGAAAGTGGGTGCCGGAATATCCTTCATGTTTGTTGACTGCGATATGACTCTCTTCAATGTGCTCTATCCGGAAGGCATCCCCGAAGATTCCGACTACGCCTTTATGGATGGCCAGCGCTATGACTACAGTAAGGGTAAAAGTGAGTTCATTCTTGGCGGTTATGCCAATGCCGATTTTGTTTACGAAATCAACCGCCGCGTTTCCTGGAGCACTGGTGCCATCTACCACTCCGGAGATGAGGTCGAGCAGAACTTTACCACCACTTACGGCGATTCGGAGGTTTCCCTCGGCAGCCTTTCGATCGATGCCGGTAATTACTACGGCATCCGTTCTGCGGTGAACTTTAAGTTCTAACCGGTTTCCTTTTTACTTTTCCAAGGCTCCATTTCGGTGGAGCCTTTTTTTATGGAGTCAGTAGCTTTTCACGCTGTTTTTTCCAGCGCAATTTCATTGCCTCTGGGACCTTTGCTGAATGCTCTCCCTCCAACAGCAGGAAAATGGCCGTTTTACTGTCTGCTGTCTCTATTGTCTTCTGGATAAGGGCATCCCATAAGGTAAAAAATCGCTCATCTTCAGTGCCTTGCAGTAGAGCTTCTCGCGTTTCTGTTTCCACTCGTTTCAGCATTCCGCAGCACAATTGCAGCCTCCCTTTCCAACTCAAGTCATCCGCGAAATAGAGTGTTACCAGCTCCAGTGCTTTGGCTGGATTTCCGTTCTGTTCATAGGCTAGCGCCTGCAGACGGAAAATCGTTTGCCCGTAGCCTTCTTTCAGGCTTCTTTCCATTACGGCAATATCTTCCAGCATACTCTGTTTCAACAGGCTGTGATATGCGGTAGAACTCGACTCGTGGTTCAGATCGTATTTCAGATGCTCAAGTGATTCCAGCAGTTGATGGGCATCCGGTAACTCTCCGAGCTTTTCCAACGCTTTATCCGCGTATCCTTTTTCCAGTAGACTTCGAGCGTTACGTAGCTCGCAGTACGCCGCTTCAGCCTCCCACAAAGGGTGAGGGAAGGCTCCGCTTTCCAGATTCAACACTAATGCGGCCCGGGCCTTGTTCAGCGAGTGATCCGGCAAGTGTTCATATAAGAGCAAGGCATCAGCAGTTTTCTCCTCTGCTGACAGTAAGGCAATGCTCCGGAATAATATGATTTCTCCAAGGGTATCCCCTGTCAGGGCATTGGGCAGTTGGGGCACGGGGTGGGGGGCTGCCTTCCAACTGAGGAAGGCGAGAGCGGCTTCTTGCTGAGCGGTAGTAGGGTGAATGCTTTCTGCCTGCAGCGCATATCCAGATGAAAGGCTCAGGCAGGCGGCATGTAATTGCCACTCGCAACGGGTGTAGTTGTCTGCCTCTTTACCGTAGAATGCCAACAGATAATCGAGCTGTTCCAGCGCTTTTTCAGGATTGCCCTCAGCCAGCGAATGCTCGATCAGTTCCATGCACTGCGTAGCTGTGGGGCCCTCCTGGGGTGCGCTGTACCCGAAAAACGGTAAAAGTGCTACAATAAGAAATCGCGTTCTCATTCTTTATAAGTTAAGAACTAATTTTCCGCTTCATAAAGTGCAACCCATTTCACTCCATGCTTATAGCTTGATTTTTCTCCCCTAAAAGGGAAGTATGGGCGGCTCAGTCGACACAACTGCCCTGTCCTTAACCCACTCCTTAAAAGCAAAAAATGAGTACCATCCAACCCGAATCCCTCGCAGATGTTTATGCGAATGTAAAAACTGCTTACGCCGAGTATTTCAAGGCTGAGCCCCAATTTTTGGCATCTGCCCCGGGCCGTGTGAATATTATTGGCGAGCACATAGACTACAACGGAGGCATGGTGCTTCCGGCAGCTATCGAATGTGGTATGGGCGCCGCATTCAGCCCCAATGGGAATTCCCTCGTTCGCATCTGGGATGCCCGTTATCAAAGCCTCGCTGAAATCGATTTTTCCAAACCCATGGCTCCCGAAAAGGGCTCTTGGGAAAATTACATCAAAGGTGTTCTGGCCGAACTCAAGGTCGCCGGTGTGGCTGTAAAAGGATTTGATGCCTGTATCTATTCCACCATCCCCATGGGGGGAGGCCTTAGCAGCAGTGCGGCATTGGAGGCTCTGATTGCTACCATCAACGAGGCCGTTACCGGGAGAACGCTCGATCCTGTGGATAAATCCGTTATCTGCCAGCGTGCAGAACACAACTATGCCGGTGTCCCTTGTGGCATTATGGACCAAATGGCAGTCATCTGCAGCAAAGCAGATCACTTGCTGCTCATCAACTGCAAGGATAATTCATCCGAGCTGGTTCCTTTTACCAACCCGAATCTGGGCATCCTTGTGATCGATTCCAAAGTCCATCACTCTTTGGCCGATGGTGCATACAAACAACGCCGCGATGGTTGCGAGAAAATCGCTTCCATGTTTAATGTCGATACTCTGGGCGATCTGACCATGGATCAATACGAAGCTCTTTTGCCGAAGGTCCCTGTGGAGCTGCAACCGCTCTTTCGTCATGTCATGACGGAAATCGACCGCACCGCCAGAGCAGTCGAATTGCTCAGAAAGGGGAATTATGTGGCTTTCGGTAAGCTATTGGAACAAAGTCATGAATCCCTCCGCCGCGACTACAAAGTCAGTTGCGATGAACTGGACTTTATTGTCGATACGCTCCAGCCGCTGGATGGCGTTTACGGGTGCCGCATGACCGGCGGCGGCTTTGGTGGCTCCACTATTGCTCTGGTCGAAAAATCCAAGGCTGAAAGCATCGCTGCTATTATTCGCAAAGTGTATAGTGAGAAGTTCGGTCAGGAGCCGGGCGTCTTCCTTACCTCACCCATGAATGGTGCCTCCTATCAGGCTCTTTAAGCCTGCTTAGCGCTTTCTTTGACCGTGACATTTCCCTCGCGATTGTTATCGTGAGGGGAATGTTGCGCCTGCGTTTGTTCGTCTGGGGCGAAATGTTCGCATATGTCTTCCTCGCCGTTCTTCTGGCGTGGGCCGGTATCAGTGTGCCGTGGCATTTCAGAGCGGTTTCTCCGGCGGTTTTGCAGGCCGCCGGTAAAGGAACGCCTCAATTGGCAGGTGTCTCACAGGCATATTACCGAAGTGGCAGCTTCAGCGTCTCTATGCTTCTGGGGCAGGTTGATTACTTGGCTATTCTCCCCGCCGAACAACAGCAGCAGGTCAATGCTTTGCGTACCGATGATCCTGCCCGCTGGTTAGTCGGAGGCAGTAGTCCTTATGCGGAAACATTCCTCAAGATGATTCTTCCGGAAAACGTTTCTGCAGATGCTCATAGAGAAGTCCTTCCCCTGTTGCTTCCCCGCCATGCCCGGGAGGAACTTCGAGTATTCCTTCAGGCGGGAAAAGTTCCTTTGGTGGAACAGCTCCTGGCCACCCGAGAGCTTTCCGGGTATACCTATTTTCCCGCAGTTCATTCTGCCGGAGGGCAACCTTTGGATGCCACCATTCAGTTGGCCGCACTCCTCGCTCAAAGCGGTGCATACAGCCCAGAATTTCAAAGAAGCCTTCAACAGATACTCGGCCTTGCCGAAGAAGAAGACATTACTGCGTTTAAGGACCTTGAGCAGTTTTATGCATCGCTCATGGCTTTGTCGTTGCGCCTCGACTGGATGCAATTGAACGACTTTATCCGTCTCTGTCCGGATATGGCCGCATTTGAACGAAGCGTTCTCCTGCTGCAGACATCTCCCGACTCCTTGCCACTCTTCCTATCTGCGGCCTTCCTGCTGGATTCTCCGGAACCGCTCCTCTCTTATTTGGAAGATAAACAGGAGGAGGGCTGGGCGGCCCTTCAATATGCCATCCAGTGGGGCAAAGGGTCTGTCGAATTACTGGTGGCTCAGGATAAGCCTTTATATCGCCCTCCGACATGGATACGCTGGTTGGATAAGCCGCTTTCCATGGTTCAGGAAGGGCTTACCGCGCGTTTTACTTCGCGTAACATCTCTTTGGCCATTGTTGCTAAAATTTCCCTTCTACTGGCTTCCGGTTTTGTTCTTTCCATCCTCCTGGAACGTTTGCTGGAAATCAGCAACCTGCGCCGCCGGCGCTGGCGCACCCAACCGCTTGTCCTTTTCTGGAATTTCCTCATGGCTCTGGTCTTTGCCTCCACCGTATGGATGCTTCTGGAACCTTCCCTGCTCAAATTCAGTCAAAATCATGCCGCTACCCTGAAACTCGATTTTGTCGTCGCCAATGCCTTGGAGTCTCTTAAATCTCAAAATATAGAACCTATTATGATTGATCAGGTCACTATTATCGTCCTCCTGCTTTTCTTCTTCATACAGTTGCTGGTCTACGTTTTCAACCTCATCAAAATTGCTGAAATCCGTCGCCAGAAGCTTTCCCCACAAGCCAAAATCACTCTGCTTGAAAACGAGGAAAACCTCTTTGAACTGGGGCTTTATGTTGGGCTCAGTGGCACCGTCCTTTCCCTTATTCTGCTGGCTATGGATATTGTCCAGGCCAGTTTGATTGCCGCTTATGCCTCAACTTTGTTCGGGATCATCTTTACTGCCATCCTGAAAATTTTTCACCTGCGCCTCTACCGCCGTAAGCTGCTCATTGAGGTTATGCAGCAAAATCCGGACAAGAAAGGCTGATTTCCCATGTCACGCGCCATCCTCCTTGTTATTTGCGACTTTCTTTTGCTCAGCCTGCTTGCTTTGGCCAATTTTGATAAACCCAAAGAAGAAGAGCATTCCGATGCCCAGGCCGAACAAGTGCAGGAACAGGCGCACGCTGATCTTGTGGAAGTGCTTCAAATGTCTCTGGAGAGTGAGCAGTCTGCCCGGGAAGCTTTGAATGACGAGCTCGATCAACGCGATCAGGCACTGCTCCAAAAAGAAGAGGAAATTCGTCAAAGAGAAGCTTTGGCGGCAAACCTCAAACAAAATATCGATCAGCTTGAATCCTCTAAAAAGACACTGGAAGAGCAGCGTCAGGAGTTGCAGGCACAACAGCAAAAATTGCAGCAGAATCTTCAACAACAGGAGGATCAACTGCGTCAGCAGGCCCAGCAGAGCAACCTCGTCCAGGAGGATTTAGCCGTCGCCAGAGAGCGCCTGCGTATGGCTCAGCAGCAACTTCAGGAAAAGCAGCAGGCCTTGGCTTCCCGCGAAAGCGAATTAAAGAATCTCTCTCAGGAACTTGTTTCCAAAGAGCGGGAACAGGCCATCCTCAGTACTCAGCTGGAAAGTGCCAATGTAGTCAAGCAAAGGCTCGAAGTGCAGTTGGAAACCGAACGTGTGGCCAAACAGGCCGCCGAGCAGCACGCCGCTACCCTCGCCGGCAGCGTTTCCGACCTTGCCACTTCCAGCGATGCCATCCGCGAGGAATTCGTTCGCAATACGCCGCTTTCCCTCAATGAGATTTTTGACCGCTTCAACCGCAATCGACTGACGGTTGGCTTTGCCACGCAGGAGAGCACCCTTTTGGGCTCTGTCTCAAAGCGTTATCTACAGGCCGCTGTTCCCATTGTTTATCAGGGGCAGGCTTATGCTTTATTTGCTGTCAACGAAACGCCTTTCAATGCGTCTACGATGAAGCGCCTCAACTCCATTAGAGGCCAGATTGCTATTGGCGAAAAACGCTACGAAATTCCCATGGTCTCTCTTTTACAGGCAGATCATAGAATTGTCCTCATTCGCATTCCCTCATCCTTCCTTGCTGAGGCATCTATAACGCCCTTTACGCTGGAATCCGATGCCTTGCGCTTTCCCGAAGCCGTTCTCGTAACTGCGGCCGGAGATAAATACGGCGAAGCTCCATTTCGTATTCATGTGGAGGATAACCGCTATTTCGAAATGGAGAGTAAACTCTTTAGCCGACTCTTCGGCGATTTTTCTCCTTCCGGCGCCGATTTTGTCTTCTCCAAGAACGGGCAGTTGCTTGGCGTTATGGTCGATTCCCGCCTCTGTCTCCTGCTGGCTCAAATTGCTCAAGACGTTTCCATACCATTGGGTGCTCAGTTTAATGCTTCTGTTGCCGCTCAGATAGCAGAGTCTTTTTCAGATGAAGATGCCGGAGGTTCTGTTCGGAAAAATGTTAAAAAATAGTAATCAATAAAGCTTGCTTTTACGCTGAATCTAGGTTCTTATATTCATGTATTTTGAAGAACCTTCAGGTTGGTTTCTATGTGCAATTCTCCCCAATTAAATTCCGACACCTCCCCGTCGGCTGCTCCTGCTGCCTCTTCTTCCGAGGGGCAAACTATTGCTCAGTTGCAGGCCCGCATAAAAGCTCAGGATGAGTTTATTGCGACTCTGGCTCATGAGATCCGTAACCCCCTCAATTCCATCATTGGCATTTCTTCAATGCTTAAGGAATCGGTGGATCCAAGCATTCTCGATCGCATGATTCAGCACCTCAATCAGAGTGCGGAACTGCTCCATGCCATTGTCAATGACCTCCTCGAGATGAGTAAACTTACCTCTGGGGTTGTTCCTGTTCGTATGGCGACGGTTTCCCTTGAGTCGTTGGGCGGCAACATCATTTCTGCTTTTATCGGCACGGCTATGGCTAAGGGGCTTAGTATCCATTTCGAGCATATCCCGGAATTGTTGCCAATGATCTTAACGGATCCTGCCTTGCTCCGCAGAGTGCTAGTTAATCTGGTTTCTAATGCCGTTAAATTTACTCAAAAAGGCGGGGTCACTCTTTCCCTGCAGGTTCGTGGCCTTCCATCTCGTAAATATGAGGTGATTTTTGAGGTAGAAGATACGGGCCCGGGCATTCCCGATTTTGAGGTCGACCACCTGTTTAAACCATTTTATCAGGGCAGTGCCTGCCACCTTACCGGCCAAAGAGGTACCGGGCTTGGATTGAGCCTTTGCTGTTCCATCGTCAATCACATGGGTGGTTCGCTGGATTTTGTTACCCGCCCCGATCAAGGCACCACCTTCCGCCTTCGTTTGGAGTGCCCTGCAGCTTTGGAAACAGTTCCAGAGTCTCCCATGCCTCCTCAAGGGCACGTCTTTAACGTGCTTCTCTTTGAGGAGTCATTTGAGCGCCGGGCTCATTCCATGGATATATTCAAGCACCCGCAAATTGCTCTGGATGTTGCCGGAAACAGCACCGATTTACTGCGCTTGGTAGCCTCAAAGGCATACGACTATATTTTGATGAGTACCAGGCTTCGAAGTGTCAGCAGCAGCGATCTTGCGGCTCAAGTTCTGGAATCGGCCAAAGGGCTTCCTAAAATAATTGGTTTGGGCGTCGATATCTCATCAGAGATTTACGATCGTTGCCTGAAATCAGGCGTTAGCAGCTTTTTGGAACTGCCTTTAATGCGCAGAGAATTATGCCAGGCTCTTGCTCTTGAATCAAACAATGAAATCTCTCCGATTTCTCTTTATCGCTGCATCGATCCCCATCGGGTAGGGGAGATGCTGGCTTGGGATCAACTCTCTCAGGCATACCACGGGGCAGCCCTTGCCGACATTTTCTTGAAAACCATTCCCTCTACACTACGCAGCCTGCAAAGAGCTGCAGACTTAAATGAGTGGGCCTTTCTTAGTAGGGTAACCGCCTCTTTACGGCATTCTTTCAGGTCCGTCGGCGCTACTAAGCTCTTGCAAATTCATGCTGCCCTTCAGGATGCCATTAATGAGCGGGACAAAAAAAACATCCGCAATCTGCTTTCGCGCATGCGGCTCGAACATCGTAGAGCATCACGGGAACTGAGTAATTTTCTTTCCTCGCATAGAAGGCAATATCAACGATCTAGCTGAAAAAGTGATGGTGGGTATGGTGCTTGTGGGCGTGTTTACCCTCTTTCAAGTGCATGAAATCAGCGCGGTCATTGCTCTTGCGGGACATCCTCATGTACAAAAAAAACAGTGCCGCAAGTGTGCCTAAAAGCACGCCCACGGTATACCCGTACGCTGTCACAAAAGCCGGTAAATAGTGAAACATTGTTTGAAACAGAAGAGGACAATGGAGTAAGTAACGAACCTAAGATAATGCTTGTGTTACTCTGTGTCAAACAAAAACTTACGCGGTTTTTTTACAAATAGACAGCCTTGTTTATTGCGTTATAGATGGGTATTTATCAATGGGCCCTGCTACCTTTATAGGCTTATCAATCCACCCCAATACAGTTTCAACGCATTCGCTTCTCTGAAACAGCTCTTTCACACTTTCCCGTGTAAACCGCTCTTGATGTAGAAAATCAATTAAATCGATGAGCGGTTTGTAGAAGTTGTCGATTTCAAGTAAGATAATGGGCTTGTTGTGGTAGCCGAGAAATTTCAGGTTAACTATTTCCAACAGTTCTTCATAAGTTCCCAGCCCGCCCGGCAATGCTATGAACGCATCCGCCAGTTCGTCCATTTTAGCTTTTCGCTCCCGCAAATCCTTACACTCAAAAAGGCGGTGGGCCTGAGTGTTGGCAATGCCCAGAGCCTGCAGCTTTTCTGGAATCACCCCTGTCACCAGCCCGCCGTGTTCCTTTACACTGTTGGCCAGCAAGCCCATCAACCCTACTTGAGTGCCTCCATAGATTAACTCATGTCCCGCTCTTCCCATGGCTTTACCCAGTTCGAGAGCAAGTGCTTTGTAGTTTTCTCCCAGATGGTTGCTGGAAGAGCAGAAAACACAAATACGGCTCATAGCCGGCAGCATGGAGATTCCCCGGGCGATGTCAACGGGCACTCTCCAGTGCCTCAGCTTCCTGCCGCAACAATTGTCCCAGCACCGGCAGCGTAATCGGTTTGTAAATCAGCCTATCTATGCCGGCACAGGTGCAATCCTGCTCGTTCACCTTCATCTTGTCTGCAGTCAGGGCCACAATTCTCAGAGGGCGGTGCGTATGGCTGCTTTCGGCATGTTTTTCCCGAAGTCTGCGGCTGACTTCAAATCCGTCTATTCCGGGCATGCGGATATCCAGCAGCACCAGATCTGCCGATTCCTTCTCCAGATGTTCAAGCGCCGCTGCTCCACTTTCCAGCGCTACAGGATCATATCCCAGATGCTTCATTAAGGCCGTGATCATCCTGCGGTTACTGTTGGAATCATCCACCACAAGAAGTTTCAACGGGTGCTGTTTCCCCAGCTTTTCTGTAGTATTTTTTGCTGCCGGCACTTCAGTTTCCTGCTCTTCTGCCAGACTTGTGGAGAAATTAATACTGAAAATACTTCCCCTGCCGGGTTTGCTTTCCAGTTGAATACTGCCCTGCATCAATCGAAGTAATTCCCTGCAAATGGTCAATCCAAGCCCCGTTCCGCTGTGTTTTAGTTCTGTGTTGCCTTGGGCAAAAGGTTTAAATACACTTTCCTGTTCGGATTGCTCAATTCCTATTCCAGTATCGATAATTTTCAGGGTCACTTCCACCGTCTTGTCAGCCGGAACGTAGAAACAGTTTCCTTGAATCGTTATTGTTCCCTCCGAGGTGAACTTAATGGCGTTGTTCATGAGGTTGTTAATTACCTGCAACAGACGAAGGCGATCTCCCACAATCTTGCCATTTGGATGTCTCAGCCATTCTACTTGTAGTACGATCGCTTTGGATTGTGCCGCAAACTGGTGCAGGTTGACTACTTCATCGATAAGACTTTCCAAATCAAGCGGAGCCATGTCCAAATGCAGCTTTCCTGCTTCCATCTTCGATAAATCCAGCACTTCGTTGATGAGATTCAGCAGGTTTTCACTTCCGCTATAAATTACGTCCATCAACTGTTGGTCATCTGCATTCTCTATGGTCTCTTTCAATAAAGAGGCACTGCCGATAATCGAATTGAGAGGCGTTCGAATCTCATGACTCATATACGCCAGAAAATCTGTTTTGGCACGGGTGATCTGTTCCAGCTTGGAAAACCGCATCTTCAGGTCACTCAATTCGCATCCGGCCTCTACTAAGTCCTTGCCCTGTTGCAGGTATTGCTCCATCTGCAGGGTTATAATTCTCAGCAGGTTACAATTTCTTTCATGCTCTCTGGCATCTATTGCGGGTGTTTGCTGATAGATTTCCCGCAAGTGCTGCTCGTCCAGCTTTAATTCTCTGCTTAGTCGTAGAAAATCAGGTGCCTCCATCTCTTCCGTGCGGTAGTGCCCCATAAACCACGAACCCACATGTTCCTGATTTAGGTATATGGGCTCAATATGCTCGCCGAAGGCATAAATAGGACAGCGCAGCTCGTTTTCTTTGCTGTCGGTTGCCTGCCTCCGAAAGTCCCGGCATTTGTGGCACAGATTCAACTGGCTTTTTTCAAAATACTCGCAATTGTTCGAGGCGCAACTCATTTCAGTGATCGGCATTCCATCACTGCCGGTTAACAGCAGCGATACACCGGATATTTCGGCAAAGGCGTCCTGCAGTAACTGAATCTGTTCCGGGTTTACCAGCTGCCTTAAGTCAATCTTTGCTTGAGTGTTTTTTTTCTGCCCCTCGGGAGTGCTCGTCAGGTGGGGCTGTTTGGCCACTTCACCCATTTGCCCAGTGGTGATTTCATGCCCAATGATCAGCAGCCCATAAACCTGTTGCATGATGTTGACCAACGGTATTCTGGAAAAACGGAACACCGCAGGGGTGTGCCCCAGCGTGGGTATCTCCTGATAGTGGTCTATTTCCGGGTGTCGGCTTCCCATCACCATTTGTTCGGCCTCATGCATGCGCCGCCGATAGGGTTCAGGAATGTAATCCGAAAAGCGACAGCCAATTTCCGGACGCGTTCCCCTGACTCTTTGCAACATCTGAGAGAATTTACGGTTATACCTCATAATCCGCCCCTTGCGGTCTAGGCATAACAACACTCCCGGATAGTGGTCCAGTAAATCCTCTAATGGAAAGGCGTCTTCAACATGCTTCTCTGGGAATTGCTGCAGCACCATCTCTTCCAGTTCGGCAATTCGCTTCTGTGCCGACTCAAGAGTGATCCTGCTCGCCGATGTGTTTTTTGCTCCCATAAATGACCACGCTAGAGAATTTTTTTACAAACTCTCAAAATCAATAAGCTATAACTTTTTTAAAAGTCAAATGAGCCTCTGGGAGAATAATTCGATTGAAAGATTTTTTACTTTTCCTTAGACCCTCTCCCTTGCTTTTTTAACTGTAGACTTTTACACCAATGAATACATCACCGCGCAAAACAGTTCTTACGTGTGCACAACCGTCTGGAAAGCTCCAGCTCGGCAATTACTTCGGCGCCGTCAAGAATTGGGTGAGCGTTATTGAAGAATACGACTGCTTTTTTGGTATTGTCGACCAGCATGCCATCACCATGCCCTATTCTCCGGCGGACTTGCGTAAGGCCACATACGAGACATTGGCGGTCTACCTTGCCTGTGGATTGGATCCCGAAAAATGCAGCATCTTTGCCCAAAGCCACGTAATCGGCCACACCGAACTGGCCTGGATCCTTGGCTGCATCTGCCCCTTGGGCCAACTCGAGCGCATGACTCAGTTTAAGGACAAAGCCAAGCGTCAGGGACAAAATGTTGGTGCCGGGTTGCTCTACTATCCCGTGCTCATGGCGGCCGATATTCTCCTCTATAACGCGCATGCCGTACCCGTAGGCGAAGATCAGAAACAGCACATCGAGATCACCCGCGATCTGGCCCAAAAATTCAACGCTACCTATTCGCCCACATTCAACATCCCGGAACCCATGATCCCCCAAACGGCCGCCCGCATTCGCAGCCTGCAGGATCCAACCTCCAAAATGAGCAAGTCCGACCCCAACCCCAACGGCTGTGTCTACCTGCTGGATCCGCCTTCCGTTATACGCAAGAAAATCGCTTCTGCAGTAACGGATTCCGGATGCGATATTTGCCGCGACGATGAGAACAAGCCGGGCATCTCCAATCTCTTGGAAATTTACAGCGCATCCTCCGGTAAGTCTGTAGCCGAACTCGAGGCTCAGTATCAGGGCTCCAACTACGGGCAGTTCAAATCCGATGTGGCCGATGCCGTCATTGCCTTGCTCGAGCCCATACAGCAGCGCTACGCTGAATACACCGAAAATAAAGACTACCTCAACGAGGTGCTCAAAAAAGGAGCTGAGGCCGCACAAAAAATTGCTTACAAAACGCTAGCTAAGGTTTACCGCAAAGCCGGCTTTGTCGAACGCCCCCGCTAATCTTGTTCTTTTCTAAATGGCTGAAACGTATTTCCTTGTGAAATACGTTTTTCGCTGGATATATGCGCCGATTCTCATATCGTTGGGTTGTTCCCTTTTTACCCGATCCTTTCGGGGCTTGTTCTGCTATGCCCGATCAGAAAAAATTTAAACTCTCCGATGCTGCTACGCGCCTGGTTCTTGAAAAAGCCGTGCGCCATGCCTTTGAGGGCAATTTCAAATGCCCCGTTACCGCCATCGAAGATATTAAGCAGGACGATCTTGCAGCTTCGGCCTCAGAATCTCTTATGTCTCCCTATGTCCATATTCATGGGGATTTCGTTGGCACCATATGCCTGCAAATGCCCAAGGCTCTAGTTCGCGAGATTGCCCTGAATTCCCTCGGATTTGAGGCCTTTAAAGAAGAGATGTTTGCCGGAGATGAGATCCTGACCGATGCTTCCGGCGAAGTGGTCAATATGATCGCCGGCACCTTCAAGAATATGCTCAGCCGGGTCAAAATGGCCTGTTCCCTGATGCCGCCTCAGCTCTTTGATGATGAGAGTACCCTCGTGCGCTACCTTTTTGCCGCTCATGGCCGTTGGTTCCTCAACCTCAATCACGGCGAACACCGTTCGCAGGTGATTTTGTTTACCCGGCGCGTTCGCTAAATGTGGATATTGGCTTTACTCTCTCTCTGATCTCTTCAATAGTAGTTTTTTACTGCTAGTCTCTCCCATGCTCGCTCGTCCGTCAGATGCCGGAACTCGATTGCGCGAGGAAAAACACTCCAAAGGGGTGTGGATTCTCGTCAGCATTGCTGCTGTCTCTTCCCTTTACCTTTTGCTCCGCCCCTCCGATGACGCCGCTGTGGTCCGCTTTTGGACCTTTGATGTGAACCACCGCAATCATTACCGCGAAAATATTGCACAGTGGCAGGCACAGCAGTCTTTTACTGTTGATCTGGAAAGCTTGGAGTATGAAGCTCTGGACCAGAAACTGATGTCGGCTTTTCACGCCGGGCTGCCTGTTGCTGATGTGATTGAGGTGGAAATGCGCCTGGCTCACAAAATCTGGCTTGGCCCGGTCGACTCTGTTGGCTTCTCTGACCTCAGAGAACATCTCGAAACGGAGGGCTACCTCCGCCGTATCGCTAAAGAAGCTTTTGCCCCTTGGTCGGTGGACGACAAAGTTTTTGGTATCCCCCGAGACTTAAACCCGGTGATGTTGGCCTACCGAGCCGACATTGTGGAAGCTGCCGGTATAGACGTTTCTCAACTCAACACCTGGGATAAATTTATTGAGGCCATGCGCCCTCTTGTGCAGGACCTCGATGGTGATGGTTCCATCGATCGCTACATCCTCAATATGCCGGAAAGCCTTGGGGGCGTGCTCAGCACTCTCATCCGGCAGGGGGGGCAGGAATACGACGAGGACAACTTTCCCACCCTCAACGACGCACGCAACATACGCATTTTTACGACACTGGCCGATTGGGCCACCGGTAAGGATAAAGTCACCAGCGATGTGACCCCTTTCCAAGGAACCTTTTTCCGTCTTTTCTCAGAAGGACATTTTCTCTGTGTTGTCACTCCCGACTGGCGTACGGCCAACTATGAACGGGAGGCGCCCTCACTGGCCGGAAAAATCAAACTCATGCCTCTTCCGGCTTGGGAAACGGGTGGGCGGCGCACGTCTGTCTGGGGTGGGGTTATGCTGGGCATTCCCAAAACAACGCAGCACTTTGAGGAAGCTTGGGCGCTGGCTAAAGAACTCTACCTCACCCCCGCCGCGGCCGAAGATCACTACAGAGCTCACAACATCGTTTCTCCCAATAAAGAAGTCTGGTTCCGCTCTTTTTACGACGAACCCAAACCTTTCTTCTGCAATCAACCTCTGGGCCGCCTCTACCTTAAATTATGCGATGATTTACCACCGCGTTCGCCATCTCCCTACCAGCAACAGATGGAGTTTGAAGTTATGACATCCTTTGTTAAACTCCGCCGTATTGTCCAACAAAAGGGGCTGGAAACAACAGAGCAAATAGAACCCTACGCCAGAGAAATACTCAATGACGCTCAACGGAATCTGATGAACGAGATTTCCCGCAACCATTTCCACTCTGTTAAAGGAAAGATTTTTCAGAAATGAAACAACCCTTCCATCCCTTGGTTCCCTATGGTTTCCTGAGCCCCTTCCTCATCGTCTTTGCGGTATTCATGGCCTATCCCATCATCAATGCCGTTTACCTCTCCACTCAACAGACGTTCGGACCGGATGCTCATACCTTTGTTTTTCTCGATAATTTCAAAGAAATTTTCACCAACCGATTGTTTTATCGGGCAGTCTGGAATACCACCTTTTATACTTTGGGCTCCATCGTCATCCAGGTCCCCATTGCCTTGGCTCTGGCTGTCATGCTCAATCAACCATGGCTGCGCGGGCGTTCGCTTTACCGCCTGATTATCTTTTCCCCGGCCCTTATCGGGCCTATTTTTGTCGGTGTTATTTTCTCCATTATTTTCCAGAAGCGTACCGGTTTGCTCAATAAAGTCCTTAACGACCTCATGGGCTGGTCTCTCGATTTTCCATGGCTGCAGGAGCACGCGATTACCTCCCTGCTCATAGCCGGTTCCTGGATGTGGATCGGGTTCAGCACAGTTTACCTCCTGGCGGCTCTCCAGCAGGTCAGCCCCACGCTTATGGACGCTGCCCGTATCGACGGAGCAGGCTCACTCCAACGCTTTCGCTACATCACCATTCCCGCCATTCGCCCGGTCTTGAGCTTTGTCCTCCTTTTTTCGGCGATCAACAGCCTTCAGCTCTTTGAGCTCCCATTCATCCTTTTTGGCTATCAGGGAGGCGCCGGAGGCGAGGGAATGACGGTGGTTATGTACCTCTATAACTCCGGGTTCAGTTATGGTGATCTTGGCTACGCCAGTGCTGTTGGCTGGATCGTTACCTTTATGAGCCTCATCGCAGTGCTTGTCCACCGTCGCCTCATCCATTATTTTGAATCCTGAACTGCACCATGAAAACCTATAAGTCAGAACTGCTTTTCATACAAAAGGTGCTTACCTACATCCTCATCAGCATCTTTTCTCTGATTATTATTGGCCCCTTTATCTGGCTGTTTTGCGGGGCTTTTAAAAATAACGAAGATCAGTTCAACTTTCTCTTTCTCCCTATGGGAGAGGGCTTCCTCGGTATAGAGTGGAGCAGGCTTACTCTGGAACATTTTCGTTTGGTCCTCTCCGGCCTGAACTTCGGCAACAGCATGATGAATTCTTTTTTTCTGGCTTCCGTTATCAGCCTCTGTTCGACCTTTTTCTCCGCAATGGGAGGCTATACACTGGCCAAGTTCGATTTTCGCGGCAAATCCCTCTGCAACGGCATCGTTTTTCTCTCCATCATCATTCCCCCATCGCTGCTTCTGGCTCCTGTCTATCAACTGCTCTACAATTTGGGACTCCTCAACTCCTATTGGGCCTTGCTCCTGCCTTCCATGTCTTCCGCCCTCGGCGTTTACCTCTTCCGCCAGACGTGTATCAACTCCGTTCCCGATGAGCTCATTTATGCCGCTCGTATCGACGGCGCGGGCGAGTGGCAGATTTTCCGCCACATTGTCGTTCCCATCATCAGGCCCATGGTCGGCGCATTTCTCCTCATCAGTTTTCTCGCTACATGGAATAACTTCCTGCAACCTCAACTCTACCTGCAGGACGATATTAAACTGCCTCTGTCCGTGGCTATCAGCCAGATGAGAGGGGCCTATTCCACCAATTACGGCGCCATCTCCGCCGGTACCATTGTTTCCGTTGCTCCTGTGATGCTCCTTTTCCTTCTCTTGCAGAAAGAATTTATTACCGGCCTCACCAGAGGCGCTATTAAAGGATAAGAATCACCATGCAAACCTTGGCCCTGCACCATCCCTCGGCGGACTGTTTTGTTCCCGATGGTAGCTCACTCTCGCTCGCATTAAGTCGTACCACACACTTGTGTGTGGCTGCCCATCAGGACGATATCGAAATCTTTGCCTACCACGGCATTTCCAACTGCTTTCGCAGTGAGCAAAAATGGTTCACCGGAGTGGTCCTGACCGATGGTAAGGGGAGTCCCAGGAGCGGTGATTATGCCGGGGTGGACGATATCCGTATGCAACAGATTCGCCGGCAGGAGCAGCTCACCGCAGCCTCCATCGGGCAATATTCAGCGATGCTCCAACTGGGCTACAGCAGCAGCGAGCTAAAACAGCCGCCGGCAACACCCGTTGTTGAAGACCTCCAGGCCATATTGCGGGCAACCCAACCACAGGTGCTCTATGTGCACAACCCTGCTGACCGCCACGATACCCATGTGGCCGCCCTCCTGCGCACGCTGGCCGCAGTCACAACCTTGCCGCTCGAGCAACGCCCCCAAAAACTTTATGCCGGAGAGGTCTGGCGCAGCCTCGACTGGTTGATCGAAAGCCCCGCTAAAGTAGCCCTTCCGGTGGCCGATCATCCTGCGCTGGCCGCCGCCTTAATCGGTGTCTTCGATTCACAGATCAGTGGTGGCAAACGCTACGATCTGGCTACCGTCGGGCGTCGTCTGGCCAATGCTACCTATTCTGGATCTCACCACACAGACGAGTGTGCCGCGCTTTCCTGGGTATTGGACCTTTCGGTATTACTTCAGGAGCACGCGCCTTCGCTTATGCAGCTGATTGCCACCGAGCTGGATGCCTTTAAGGACGACGTCATCCAACGCCTCCGGCGCCTCACTTAAGCCTCGCCCGCACTCAGGGGCAGGGTTATGGTGAAACAGCTTCCCTTGCCCGCCGTGCTGTCAACAGTAATGCTTCCCTTGTGGGCCATTACAATGTGCTTCACAATGGCCAAACCCAATCCGGTGCCCCCCAGTTTGCGGCTGCGGCTCTTGTCCACCACATAAAAGCGGTCAAACAGGTGCTCATGATGTTCTTTAGAGATACCGCATCCGGTATCTTTTACCCGAATCACCGCCTTGCCTTTCACGGCTTCGGCTTGAATATCCACCGTGCTGCCTTCCGGGCTGTATTTGATGGCATTCTCCGTTAAATTCATAATGGCTTGCTCAAACAGGTGCACATCCATCTCCACCTCAGGATTTCCCGTGCTCGATACTTTTACCGTTATAGACTTTTTCTCAGCCTTGGAGAGGCAACATTGGGCGGCACTTTCCAGTACGGATTTCAGAGGCGTGTGGTAAAGTTCGATTTTACCCGAGTCAATTCCGTGTTCCAACCCTGTCAGCATCAACAGATCCTCAACTATGTTTTTCAGGCGGTTTGCCTGCCGGTTGATAATGCCAAGGAAGTGCTCCTGGTCTTCTTTCCCCATATCCGGGCTTTCCAGCAGCGTTTCAGAGAAACCGATCACCGAGGTGATCGGAGTCTTCAGCTCGTGCGAGACATCCGCCACAAAATTGCGGTGCATCAATTCCATTTTGCGAATACTGGTAATGTCGTTGATCACGAACAAAGCCCCGCGCGGCTGGCCGGCCGCTCCCGGCAAAATATTAGCATTCACCTGCAGATACTTGTCCTTTTCTGCCAGATAAATTTCGTTTTGTACCAAGTGTTTCTCCTTCAGCACATCGCTGACCATGTTGAGAATTTCCGGATTGCGGATGGAAGATTCGATCACCAGCGGTGTGCCCATTTCCTGCGGCGCATTAAAGAGCTTGGCGGCAGAGGCATTGATCTTGGTCAGGCGGCGGTCTTTATCCACCATAAAGACGCCCTCAATCATGTTCGGGAAGAGTGCTTTTTCTTCATCCTGTTGTTCCAGGATGGTCTGCAGCCGGTCCTGTAATTGCTCGGCCATTTCGTTGATGGTCTGCGCCATCACATCAATTTCCCGAATGCTGGAGCTGGGAATGCGGCGGCGCAGATTCTTTCGTGTAAAGTTCTCCGCCCAGTCGCGGATTTGTTCCAGCGGCAAACTGATGCGTTTGGCCAGCAACCAGCCAAGAATGGCACTTAAGATGGCTCCGAAAAAGCAAAAGGCGAGAATTCGGGAACGGGCCTGAGCCAGCATTTCGTCAATAGAGGCTACCGGTTTCGATACGCGCACAATACCCAGCGCTTTACCGTCCTTCTCCACGACAACCGCCACATACATCAAATCTCTGCGGATAGTTTCACTGTAGCGGGTTATAACGCCCACTTTACCTTGTAGCGCATCGATGATTTCCGGGCGATCGTTGTGCAACCCCAACTGCTTGATCGGTTTTTCTGAGTCTCCCACTACGTGCCCGTCCGGCAGAATAATTGTTATGCGGTAGCCGGACTCCGTTCCCATACGGTTGGTCTGCCCGTCAATCCATTCATAACGCTCCTCATCCAATGCCGTAGTTACATTTTCTCTTACCAGATAAGCCACCGAGGTCAGCTCGCTTTGCACGGCCTCTACAGTGGTTTCATGGTAAAGTTTCCCGGTATAAATACCGGCGGAAACCAGCGCAATGACCGCAATCAGCAGATAGCTTGGCCACAGAAAATAGAAAATTCTCAGTCTTTTCACAGTGTTGTATCCTTAAATCGATATCCAATTCCACGGACAGTTTCGATCAACTGCCCTGCATCCTGCAACTTGCGCCGCAGACTCACTATCTGCACATCAATGGAGCGGTCTGTTACCGGATAATCTTCTCCACGAATGGCGTTTACAATCTGATAACGGGAGAAAACCCAACCGGGCTTGTTCGCCAAGATGTAGAGAATCTCAAACTCCGTATACGTCAGGCTGATCAGCTCTCCTCCAA
This sequence comes from Opitutales bacterium, assembly GCA_016932335.1. GTDB lineage: Bacteria > Verrucomicrobiota > Verrucomicrobiia > Opitutales > Oceanipulchritudinaceae > JAFGCZ01. The sequence goes on from JAFGCZ010000006.1 coordinate 36,023, forward strand.
CCAGCACCTCTCGCTTGCCCTTATGAATTTCCAGGTTCTCCACGGTGATTACATCGCGGGCGTCGGTTTGCCCGTTGCGACTGGAGCGTCTGCGAATGGCCTGAATTCGGGCCACCAGTTCGCGCGGGCGAAAGGGTTTCACCATATAGTCGTCAGCGCCCAGCTCCAACCCTTTGACAACGTCGTTCTCTTCTCCCTTGGCCGTCACCATGACAATGGGTATGGTTTCCGTTTTTGGGTTGTTTTTCAGTATCTTGCACAACTGCAGCCCCCCCAGCGCAGGCAACATCAAATCCAGCAGAATCATCTCCGGCGGCGACTGGTAAATGCTGTCCAGTGCCTTCTCGCCTGAGCCGACACTGCGCACATCGTAACCTTCGCGTTCCAGGTGGAAGCAGATGAGGCGGGAGATATCTTCATCATCCTCAACTACTAAAATATGGGGGGAATTCATACGGGAAGCCTTTTATCTCTGTGAGAATTTCTGTTGCACTACAAATACACAGAACCTTTTAACGGGCAAATGCAAAAGCCTTATACGATTTACTCATCATCATCATCGGCAAATTTCTCATAATTATGCCGCACAATCACACCGTTGATCATGTAAATAATGTCTTCGGCAATGTTGCTGGAAAGATCGACAATGCGCTTATAATTGCGCGATATGGAACGGTAGCGCAGATATGTCCTGGTGTTTTCCGGATCCTTCATGATCTGCTCCAGCGCCTGCCTTCTCAACTCGCGGTTCATGGCAATGGCCTCGCGCTTGGTTTTTGCTATTTCCATGGCCAGCTCGGCGTTCTCATTGACCAGGGCATCAATGCTCTGTTTCAGAGAAAGCCCCGTTAGGCGGGAGATTTCCGAAAAATCAAAATGGTAGGAGATGGGGCTTTCCTTGGCCAGTCTGGCCCCATTTTTACCGATATTGCAGACCAGGTCGCCGATGCGTTCCAAGTCGTTGTTGATCTTCATAATCGCGGTTACCAGGCGCAGGTCGATGGCCACCGGCTGATGCAGCGCCAGCGTCTTCAGGCAGGCTTCCTCGATCTCCACTTCGCGGCGGTCGATTTCGTCATCCGATTCGGCGATCTGCCGGGCCAGCGTTTCATCTTGCGTGGTAATCGCCTTGGTAGCCAGCGCCAGCTGATTTTCTACGATAGAGCTCAGGTAGAGCAACTGCTGTTTTAGGCTGTCAATGTCTCGCTGTAAATGTTTTGGCATGGTTTTGTATCGTTGGGCGTCCATAAGCGTGAATTAACCGAAGCGTCCTGTGATGTAGTCTTCTGTTTGTTTCTTGGTGGGAGTCGTAAAGAGATTCTTTGTCGGGCCATACTCAATCAGAGAACCTTCGTAGAAAAAGGCCGTCTTTTCCGAGATTCGGGCCGCTTGCTGCATATTGTGGGTAACAATGACAATGGTATATTTTTCCGAAAGGCTGGCAATCAGGTCCTCAATCTTCAGCGTGGCTTTTGGATCCAATGCGGAGGTCGGTTCATCCATCAACACAATTTCCGGTTCCACCGCCAGAGTCCGGGCTAGACACAGGCGCTGCTGCTGCCCGCCCGAAAGCCCCAGTGCGTTCTGGTCCAGGCGGTCCTTTACTTCGTCCCACAGGGCAGATTGCCGCAAGCTGTTTTCAACGATTTCTTCCAGCGCGCTGCGGCGGCGGATGCCATGCAGGCGCGGACCAAAGGCCACGTTTTCGAAAATCGTTTTAGGGAAGGGGTTCGGCTTTTGGAAAACCATCCCAATGCGTTTGCGTAGAACGTTAACGTCTACATCGCGGCTGAAAATATCCTTTTCATGGAAAAAGAGGTTTCCCTTGGTGTGGCATTCCGGCACAAGATCGTTGATGCGGTTGATACAACGCAGAAAAGTGCTTTTTCCGCAGCCGCTCGGGCCAATGATGGCCACCACATCTTTTTCCGTAATTTCCATGCTCACCGATTTTACGGCTTCAAAACTTCCGTAAAAGACCGAGAAATCCTCAGCCTTGAGTGCGGTTTCTTTGCTGGTCTTGGGCTTTCCCGCCCCTAATACTGCTGTTTCCATCTATCTTAACTTTCTTTTAAAGGGTTTAACGCTTCATCTTCTTTTGGATGCGGGCACGCATGAGAATCGCTATCAGGCTCAGGGAAATCACTACCCCGATCAGCACCACCACCATGCCGTATTGCACATGGCGGATTTCCTCCACGGCTTCATGCTCCGTGCACAGGTTGTAAATATTCCAGGAGAGGGCCGGTGTGGGCTCCGAAAGGGCTTGAATAGGGGAGAGGGCCTGCCCCACACTCACGGCAGCCGTAAAGATAATCGGCGCGGTTTCCCCTGCAGCGCGGCCCATACTCAGCACAATCCCCGTCATAATACCCGGCAGAGATGCCGGTAAAATAACTTTCACCACTGTAAACCAACGGCCGGCACCCAGCCCCATGGCCGCTTCTTTGTAGGCGTGCGGCACGGCTTTGATGGCCTCTTCCGAGGTGCGGATAATGGTTGGCAGCACCAGCAGCCCCAAGGTTAAGGCCCCGGCCAGCACACTCTTGTTGGGCGATACTTTCAGATAGTTGATGAAAAATGCCAGACCGATTAACCCAAACACAATACTGGGCACACCCGAAAGCGTGCTGATACAAGAGCGGATCGTGCTCAGGATCATGCCTTCTTTGGCGTATTCGGCCAGATAAATGGCTGTTAGGATACCGAAGGGCACAGCGAAGAGCATCGAGCCGATGGTTAGGTAAATAGTGCCCAGTAGTTCAGGCCAAATACCGCCGAATATATGCGCGTCTATGGAAGAGTCGGTCAGGAATCTCCAGTAAAACGTTATCTTGGGCTTCAACATCTCTTCCAGGTGGCTTTCCGTATAGTCGAAAAGTCCTTCCAGAGAGGTTCCTGTAAACAAGTCTTTGCGCGGCAAATACTGCAGGTGGCTTTCTCCGTTCTCGTAAGTCCACTGTTCATAATACATCAGCTCATGCAATTTAACTTGGGCTCTGTCCCAGCGGTTTTGCCCGTACTGCATGCGCACAATGGGGAAACGGTGCTCGCCGGGGCGTGGTCCCATCAGCTCTGCAAAAATAGCTTCCACATCGGCAAATTCCTTGCGGTAGTGGCCGCGCTCGGAGGAAGGCATGGCTTTCAGATCCTTCTTAAAGTTGTCCAGCATATCCCAGGCGAATTGCCGAGCCTTCAATGCCTCATCATATTCTGCGCGAATGGCATCCTCATCCCCGTGCGAGAACTTTTCCAGATGCAACAGACGGTGTTCCACTGTCCCCTTAAAGATAACAGCCTGCACCCCCCGGGCAAATATCGGGACCAGCACGATGACGAGGATTGCCACCATGAATGTAATCGACGCAATACCCAGTCCGGTGAATGCGTAGTCAAACAGTTTCCGTGTATGTTCTCTCATACCTTATTTCCCCCGGAGCTTGTCGCGCTGGCGAGAAGCTATCTTTTCCGATACTAAATTTAATACAAAGGAGAACAGCAACAGGCTGAATCCCATGGCAAAAAGCACGTGGTAGCGATCCGATCCGGTTACGTGGTCCGCCTCCCCCATGTCTCCGGCAATGGTTGCCGTCAACGTTCTCACCGGTTCCAGATAATTGAAAATAGGTGAGGGGATCTTGGCCGCATTACCCGAGGCCATCCACACAATCATGGTTTCTCCCAAAGCGCGCATAATCCCCAACAGCACTGCGGCCAGAATCCCGCTGCTGCCCGCCGGAATAATTACTTTTAACATGGTTTCTGCTCGGGTTGCCCCCAGCGCAAAACTGCCTTCGCGCAATTCTCGGCCAACTGATTGCAACGCGTCTTCCGATACACTCACTACCGTGGGCAGAGCCATTACCGCAAGTACCAGCGATACGTTCAAGGCATTGGTTCCGCTGCTGATCCTGATTCCCACCAGATAGCCGGAAATGTATTGAATCAATCCCAGCAATACGGCAAAACAGATAATGGTGTAAGCGGTGGCATAGAGCCTGCGCTTGGTTTTCTCCTTTACCTTTCCGCTCAGTGAACTTCCCAGCACCATAGCGGCCAAAAATGCACAGGGTATGGCAATCAGCTTCCAGATGGCATCCAGAAAATGCCCACCGTGTGTCTGCATAAACGGAGCCAACACCACCAGTGCAAAAAAGCCGTAAGCTACCGAGGGGATCGCCGCCAGGATTTCTACCACCGGTTTAATCCACTGTCTTAGGTTGAAATTGATGATGTCGCTCAGGCATACCGCGGAGACGATTCCCAGCGGAGCTGCGACAAAAACAGCCCCTATGGTCACCAGTAAGCTGCCCGCAAATATGGCCAATGCACCGAATTCCGCCGGATCCTGCGACGGATACCAGCGAGTGCTGGTGAAAAATTCCACAAATCCGCGCGATTCAAAAAACGGAAGCGAATTTTTGAAAATGTAAAGGATGATAAACAGCACGATAAGCGCGGAAGCCGCGGCCACCAGAAACAGGGCTCCTGTCCCTGTCTTGGCCAGTGCTTGGCGTATCAGTACTTTACGTCGGCTTAAAGTCAGCCCGTTGGCACTCGATGTTGTCATGATTAGCTGTTCGAAAGAATAAAAGATGAGCGGGCAGACACGTTTGCAGACACCCGCAATAAGCAGCATACAGGGCCATTGTTAAGATCGTGTAAGGAATGTGTTGGTTTTTGGAGAATTCAGGGACTCTGCCCGATTTCAATCCCTCTGTATTAATGAAAATCTAACATATCATTAATCACATCCGAATGCTTTTGGCGCATTCTTGAGCTCACATAACAACGACCTGTTGTTCTGTTCTCTTACTTTTGCCTTCAAACTGAAAAAACAACCTACAAATGAAACTGCTTAATACTCTCAAAGTTGCTGCCATCGCTCTTGTTGGCATGGCTGCTTATCAAGCACACGCCTACGAAGACGGCGATACACAGCTCTGGCTCAAGGCCAGCGCCAAACTGAAGGTCGCCTCCTCCACAACCTTTGTTCTCGAAGAAGAATTTAAATACGGCGACGACATGTCCGAGCTCTACGACAAAGAAACGCTCATCATGCTCGACCACAAAATCAACGATTACTTCAGCATCGCTTACGGGTACCGCCACGTTGTTGAGCTTTCCGGCAATACATGGAAAGACGAAGACCGCCCGACCCTTGACTTCAAGTTCAAACAGTCCGCTTCAGGCTGGTCTTTTGAAGAACGCATTCGCTGGGAATACCGCATGAAGCAGGACAGCGACGAATATTCCCGCTATCGCGTCAGTGTAAAAGCAAAGTCCCCCTGGAAGTTCACTTCCCTCGCCCTCAACCCCTACGTTTCGGTTGAGTCCAACTACAGCGATAAAGACAGCAACGCCGGTTGGGACCGCCACCGCTTCTACGTCGGTATGGGCATGAAGTTTAACGATCACATCTCCGGCGATCTCTATTTCTGCCGCCAGCGCGACGATAAAGGCTCCTCCTGGCGCGATTACAACGCCATCGGTATGGCTGTTGGCTTTAAATACTAATCCTTTTTGGTGAACTCATTCACTCGAAATTCAATAGACCTATGAAACTTATCCAGAAAATTGCCGCTCTTTTTGCAGCTGTTTGCATGACTGCAAGTGTAGCCCATGCTTCCGACAACAAAATCGTTGTCGACGGTTCTACTACTGTAGGACCTATCGCCAAGGCTTTTGCCGAATACTATATGACTCTGCACCCCGACGTGAACATTACTGTCAGTGAATCCGGCAGTGGTAACGGTGCCAAGGGAATCATCAATGGCGCTTGCGATGTGGGCGCTATGTCCCGTTTCATGAAGGAAAGCGAAATCAAAGCTGCCTCGGACAAAGGCGTCCTTCCCGTTCCATTCGCTGTAGCAATGGACGGTCTGGCTGTCATCGTCCACCCCTCCAATCCGGTTTCCGGCCTCACTACCGATCAGGTTCGCGATATCTACACCGGTAAAATCACCAACTGGAAAGAACTCGGCGGCCAGGATGCCAAAATCGTAGTCATCAGCCGCGACACCAACAGCGGTACCTACGAAACCTTCTACGAACTGGTAATGACTCACAGTGGCACCAAAGAAAAGATTGGCCAGAGTGCTGAATACGCCGGTTCCAACGGTGCCGTTCGTGCCCGTGTTCAGAGCACTCCAGGTGCCATCGGTTATGCCGGCCTCGGTTTCGTAGACCGCCAGGTTAAGGCCCTTACCATCAACGGCATTTATCCCGATACAGACACCGTCAGCTCCGGTCGCTATCCCATTGCCCGTGCCCTCTTCATGTTCTCCAACGGATATCCTAAGCTCGGCACAGACCTCTTCAACTACCTCAACCTCTACCTCACCCCTAAGGGACAGGAAATCATCGAAGCCATCGGTTTCGTTCCCGTTACCAAGTATTGAGGCTCTAGAGACTGAGTTGATAGTTTCTTGTTTCGCTATAGTTGATTGAATTGCTTCAAGCCCTCCGGTTTCCGGAGGGCTTTTTTGCGTTCTACAAAAAATACATTGACTAACAGTGCACTGTTAGTAAGTATTGGTGAACCATGAAAACAATAACAATTACTATTCCGGATCAAATTTACAGCATTATTGAAGCAAAGGTGAAGAATATGGATGTTCCTACGATGGCCTCTCTTGTTCTTACTGAGGTTATGATTGATAATAGTAAATACAATACGCCCTTAACATCGCCATCAGTAGATGAGAATATTCTCGAAAATGATGAAGTTAATTCATTCAATGTTAGGAAAAGATTTAAAGGAATGAACATTCAGTCGCTTGATATCGCTCAAGTCTTTGTTGATGAGGTATTGAAATATGAGTCTGTAACTGCTTCAAAGAGTAATACAGGAAGGGGGATTCGCTTTGACCCTAACTTCGTCTTCATTGAATACCTCAAGAGTAGAGGAGAACCTGGGATCAGGGTAAGTTTTTACGGGAAACCAAATGACTTTGATGATCCTCATCATATGTTGAAGTCTGGAATGGGGTCCTATAGCCGAGCAGATTTAAATACTCTTGAGGAGGTTGAATTAGCAAAGGATTTGATTAGGCAGTCATGGGTATTGAAGTTTGGATGATGATCTTCACTACTTAGAGAAAGTTCTCATATGACTTCACAAATGAATAAAGATGTGCCATAATACTGTTACCTTTGTAAAAACTCCAAAAATCATGAAACGAATCAAATCTCTCCTCCTCGCCGGATTGTGCGTGCTCCCTATGATTAAGGCTTCTGCCTTTGACGATGGTGATTCCCAGCTCTGGGTCAGCTCGTCCTTTACCACAAGCATTGCCGAAAAAACCTCCATCACGATCTCTCAGGAATTCCGCTTCGGCGACGATATGTCCGATTGCTACGATGTTGAAACCTACCTTGGCTTCACCTATAAGGTAAACGATGCCTTCAATGTGGCCTTTGGCCACCTCCACGTGGAAGTGGAAGGCTCTGACGAATGGAAGTCTTCCGATATTCCTACCCTTGACTTCATCTTCAAACAATCCCTTGCCGGGGGCTGGAAAATTGATGAACGCTTCCGTGTGGAATACTACTTCAATGAAGATGCCGAAGACTACGACCGCTACCGCTTCCGTGTTAAGTTGACCAGCCCGTGGTCCTGGACTTCCATCGGCATCAACCCCTATGTCGCTGTGGAACCTTTCTACTACAGCAACAGCGATTCCGGTTTTAACCGCGTCCGTTACTACCTTGGTGCCAATATGAAGTTTACCGATCACATCAGTGGCAACCTCTTCTATCTGCTCCAGCGCGATGACCGCGGCTCTTACTGGCGCGATTATAATGTCCTTGGGTTCTACCTTGGCGTAAAATTCTAATCAACGCCTTTCTTTTTTACAGCAAAACCGCCCGGAAACCTTCCGGGCGGTTTTTTATCTCCTATAGGAAAACTGCTTACTGATCGCAGCTGCACTCGCTCGGGTATTGCATCAGGCCCAGTGTCGCTCCCTGAGGGTCGCGCACAAAGGCAAATACAGAACCGCAATCCAATGTGGTTTTCGGCATAATAATGCTTCCTCCATTGGCTTCCACTTCGGCCAGAGCGGTGTCGATGCAGTCCACCGTCATGTAGAGTCCCCAATGCGGCGGCACTTCCGGTGGCAGATCGGGAATGTCCTTCAGACTCATCATTCCGGCAACCATCTCATTACCGGCCTTGGTAATTATATAGCTGCCTCCGTTGCAGCTTTTGGTTGCTTCGAAGGTCCAGCCTAATACTTTTTGGTAGAATTTTTGGGCACCTTCGAGATCGCTTGTACAAAGCTCTCCCCAGCAAATGGCCCCGTGCTGATTGCGGATATCTTTACTCATGGATATTTGTTTAAGTTAGGTAATAAGTTATTCAGAAAGGGAAGTCCTTTCACTTTAAGAGAGTGAAATAATGTTCACTGCATGGCAACCCTAAAAAGACTCTTTTCTTAAATATCTCTCCTTTTTCCCTTCCTCTACCGATAGTCATTGTCATTTTTCGGTAACATCCTAAAAAAGTACTAAATTCTGCTTGCCCCTTCACCTAAACGCCCGCTTAACTCTCGGGTTAATTTGCCATGCCAAAGCGCACCGACATCAAAACCATTCTCATTATAGGCTCCGGCCCGATCATCATCGGGCAAGCCTGTGAATTTGATTACTCCGGCACGCAAGCCTGTAAAGCCCTGCGAGAGGAGGGGTACCGGGTCGTTCTGATCAACAGCAATCCTGCTACGATCATGACGGATCCCGACTTCGCCGATGTCACTTACATAGAGCCTTTAACTCCCGCTGCCGTTGAGAAAATCATTGCCCGTGAGCGTCCCGATGCCCTGTTGCCTACGCTTGGCGGCCAGACGGCGTTGAACCTCACCTGTAAACTCGATGAACTCGGTGTTCTTCAGAAATACAATGTGGAGTTGATCGGCGCCAATATTGAGGCCATCAATAAGGGTGAAGACCGCGAGCTTTTCAAAGAGGCAATGCTCAAAATCGGCCTCGATGTCGCCAAATCCCGCATCGTCAGAACATTTGAGGATGCCGTAGATGCTGCTGAATGGATTGGGGAATACCCCATAATTATTCGCCCCAGCTTCACCATGGGTGGCACCGGCGGTGGTGTGGCTTTCAACCGCGAAGAATTTGAGGAAATCGCCAAGCACGGTTTTGAAGCTTCCCCCGTTCACCAAATCATGGTGGAGGAATGCCTCCTCGGGTGGAAGGAATACGAAATGGAAGTTATGCGCGACCACAAGGACCAGTGCGTCGTCATCTGCTCCATCGAGAACCTCGACCCCATGGGTGTGCACACCGGTGACTCCATCACCATTGCCCCGGCCATGACGCTGACCGACAAGGAATACCAGCTCATGCGCGATGCCTCTTTTGCCTGCATTCGCGAAGTGGGGGTAGCCACCGGTGGCTCCAATATCCAGTTTTCCGTCAACCCCGATAACGGCCGCATGGTGGTTATCGAAATGAACCCGCGCGTTTCCCGCAGTTCGGCACTGGCATCCAAGGCAACCGGCTTCCCCATCGCCAAGATGGCCGCCAAACTCGCCGTTGGATACAGCCTCGATGAAATCCGCAACGACATCACACGCGAAACACCGGCCAGCTTTGAGCCGACCATCGACTATGTGGTTACCAAGGTTCCTCGCTTTACCTTTGAGAAATTCCCTCAGGCAGACGATACCCTGACCAGCTCCATGAAGAGTGTAGGGGAGGCTATGGCCATTGGACGCACCTTTAAAGAGTCCCTGCAAAAGGCCCTTCGCAGTCTCGAAGTCGGCGCCAACGGCCTTGGCGGTGGTGGTAAGTTCGGTGAACGCGACATCTACGACGCAGAAAAAATTATCCCCTTTCTCACCCGTCCCAATGCCTCCCGTATATTCTACCTGCGCCATGCTTTTCGCGCCGGGATGACGGTTGAGCAGGTCTTCGATTATACCAAAATCGACCGCTGGTTCCTCGAGCAAATCAAGCAAATCGTGGACATGGAGGAAACCTTGGCTGAGAATGCCAAAACCAGTGCCAAGCTGGCTCCGGCACTGCTCCTGATGGCCAAGGAATACGGATTTACCGATGTCCAGATCGCCTACATTGTGGGCAGCACCTACGAGCAAATCCATGCCCTTCGTGCCGAATACGACATTCAGCCCGGCTACCGCCTGGTCGATACCTGCGCCGCTGAGTTTGAGGCTTATACGCCCTATTACTACTCCAGCTACGGAGACGAGTGCGAAGTTAAGCCCTCTGAGAAGAAGAAGATCATGATTCTCGGTGGCGGCCCCAATCGTATTGGTCAAGGCATTGAGTTCGACTACTGCTGTGTACATGCCGCATTTGCCCTTTCCGAAAACGGCTACGAGACCGTTATGGTCAATTCCAACCCGGAAACCGTATCCACCGACTACGATACCTCCGACCGCCTCTATTTTGAACCGCTGACACTCGAAGACGTTCGCGAGGTTTACCGCAAGGAGGGTTGCGAGGGTGCCATCGTTCAGTTTGGCGGGCAAACACCGCTCAATTTGGCCGGCCGCCTCAAGGAATGTGGCATCAACATTATCGGCACCAGTCCGGAAAGTATCGAAGCCGCCGAAGACCGCAAAATTTTCAAAGGTATCCTTGAGGAAACCGGCCTCCATCAGCCCAAAAACGGCATTGCAATGGACGAGGCCGAAGCCTACGCCGAGGCTTCCCGTATCGGATTCCCCATTCTCCTGCGCCCCAGCTTTGTGCTCGGTGGTCGCGGTATGTTCATCGTTTATGATGAAGAGGAAATGAGTCATGTGCTTAAGGAAGCCTTTGATGTGGCTCCCGGTAAGCCAGTGCTCCTTGATAAATACCTTGAAGACGCCATCGAACTGGATGTGGACGCGATCAGCGACGGCGAAGTAACTGTTATTGGCGGTATGCTCGAGCACGTGGAATACGCCGGTGTTCACTCCGGCGATGCCACAATGGTGCTGCCCCCGCACACCCTTGGCCGCAAAATCCTCAACGATGTGCGCGAGGCCACCTACGCCTTGGCCAAGGCGCTCAACGTTATCGGTCTGATGAATGTGCAATACGCCATCAAGGACGAAGAACTCTTTGTGCTTGAGGTTAACCCGCGTGCCTCCCGCACCGTTCCCTTTGTTTCCAAGGCGATTGGCCGTCCTTTGGCCAAAATGGCTTCCCTCATTATGGCCGGAGCCAAACTCAAAGACCTTGGCTTTACCGAGGAAATCATGCCGGAATACTGGGCGGTTAAGGAAAGTGTGTTTCCCTTCGTCCGCTTCCCCGGAGCCCCGGTTGCCTTGACTCCCGAAATGCGTTCCACCGGTGAGGTGATGGGCCTCGACTACGACCTCGGGCTGGCTTTTGCCAAGGCTCAAATGGCTAGTGGCAGCCCACTTCCCGACAAAGGCAACGTTTTCATGAGTGTGAAGGATTCCGACAAACACCTTGCTGTGGAACTCGGACGCCGCCTCATCGACCTTGGCTTCACCATTTATTCCACTGCGGGAACCGCAAAGGTGCTGGAGGATGATATGATCCCCGTTACCCGTGTTCCCAAAATCAACGAAGCCCGGCCCAACATTATCGACCGCATCAAAAACGGCCAGATTCAAATGATCATCAATACTCCTAAGGGAAGCATTCCGATCAAAAACGAGAATCAGATCCGGACAGAGGCGGTTAAGCACAGTGTTACTATCTTTACTACTATGACCGGTGCCCGCACTGCCCTGCAGGCCATCGCCACCATGCGCCGTAAGGATTGGAACGTTAAGTCGCTTCAGGAATACAAGAGCGAACTTCAACTGTAATTCTTTTTCAGACGGGCGCTTAAACTAAGCGCCCGTCTCGTCTCTCTACTCATGGAACATCAAGTCACCCTCACTGCTCTGCTGCACGGGCCTGACCAAAAAGGCCTGGTTTCCAAAACCTCCAGCTGGATTTTTGCCTGCGACGGTAACATCCTCCACGCCGACCAACACACCGACCACGAGGAAGGTATCTTTTTTCAACGGATCGAATGGACTCCCGCCCCGGGCACAGACATCGCCCGCCACATGCATGCATTCCAGGTCTTTGCTCAGGAGCTGGGGATGGATGTGGAGATCGCCCGCAGCGATTGTAAGCCTCGGGTCGCTGTTTTTGTCTCTAAGATAGAACACTGCTTCCACGACTTTATGCTGCGCTGGAAAGCCGGTGAATTTCCCTGCGAAATTGCCTGCATTATTTCCAACCACGAGACACTGCGCCATGCCGGAGAGGTTACCTATGAGGTTCCTTTTCACTGCATCCCGGTAACCGCGGAAAACAAAGAGCAGGCCGAAGCACAGTCCCTGACCTTGCTCAAAGCCGAAGGCGTGGAGCTCATCGTTATGGCTCGCTATATGCAGGTCCTTTCCGATGATTTTCTGCGTAAGGTAAAAACGCCTGTCATCAATATTCACCACTCCTTCCTGCCTGCTTTTAAAGGCGCACGCCCATACTATCAGGCATATCGTCGCGGCGTTAAAATTATCGGAGCCACCGCGCATTATGCCACCCCGGATTTGGACGAAGGCCCGATTATTCAGCAGGCCGTTGCTCAGGTGAACCATCGCCACAGCGTCAACGACCTCCAGCGCAAGGGGAAGGACCTCGAAAAATCTGTGCTTGCTCAGGCGGTCCGCTGGCACCTGGAAAACCGCATTCTGGCCTATAAAGGTAAAACCGTTGTTTTTGACTGAGCCGCTCCCGTTACCGGGAGGGCTGAATCGTCAAAAACATACTCATGAAGAGGTTTTCTTTCAAATACTCGTAGGTCATCAGGCCATAACCGCCCAGACCCCAGTCTACCCCCCAGGAGTTTTTAAAGTAAAACGTGGTATCTTCTATACTGCCGGTTTCACTGCGGTAGCCCACAATAGTTACCGCATGCCTTGAGCCGTCCTTGGTCGATTGCTTGTTCAGGTAATGCAGATTGGTTTTGGCAATCCAGTTGACGCCGATCACCACCGGCACTCCCTGATTCAACAGCTGAATAATACCTTCAATATCCTGCCGTTTGTCGTCTGCCGTCAGGAAAAAGAATTCAATATGCTGTTTTGTTTGGGCAAACTCAATCTGGCTGTTGCTTGGCGTGTCAATGGCATCCATATCGCCGATTCCCTGTTTGGGCATCATTTGCAGCGGCAAAATCCCGTAGCTGCGTAAGCCGTTCATCACTTGAGGCAAGGTAAAGCCCTCCTCGCGATACCTGGCCTTCTCCTGCAGGTGTTGCACAAAGCTTTCCTGAGTGTTGTTGATCCCCATCACCTGGCGAGTTGCCCAAATCAGGTACTCCTCGGAAAACCTTACAGGATTGCTCGTGTGGTTGGCATATTGCAGTTCCAGCGCACTGACCACTGCGTAAGCAGTGCAACTGGGGCGCCTTCCCTGGTTTTTGATGTATAACCCGTATTCCTTGTATTTGGGGCGTAGGTCCACCTCTTTTTCTATGATCGGAGGTTTTCCCAGACTCCGCAACAGGCGGGCAGAATCCTGTGTATAGGTCTTTCCGTTGGCCTCTACAGGTGCATCCACGGAGTTCCTTTTTTGAGTCAGCTCCTGCCGCTCCTGTCTTTGCCGTTTCCTCTCTTCGTTGGCTACATGGTTCTGCTGTTGCAGATAAGCCTGTTCCATCACCGGATCATAACCCAGCAGCTCTCGCTCACGCGGCGAAAGATCCGTAAACAGCACTTGTTTGAATCCCTTGCTGTGTTTAAAGGTAAACCCACGCGGTGTCCGATTTGTGATCGTCACATCATAATAGGTTTCTCCGTCTACAGGGAACTCATCAAAATGTTGTCCCCAGACGCACGTTGCACAAACTCCCAACCAAACACACATCCCCAGCTTTTTTACGAGGTGTTTGATATTCATCCGCTACACATAGAGTTAAACTTTGACGATGTCAAAAACCATATCCCTCCTCCAAAGAGCGTTTTTTTGACTGCGCAAAGCCATCGACACCCCGTTATACATAAAAAGCATGTTGACTTGAGCCCTCCATTTTGTGAAACCTTCCTCCTTACGGCCCATGAGCACAGATAAAAATATACCCGTTGACCCCAAACTTTCCGATAAGAAGATTCGCTCACATATTGAGTCCGACCTCCCGCCGGATGCCGACGCAGAAGAAATCTTCAATAATTTCTGGAAAAAGAACGGTCCCTCCATCTTTTCTACGATCGCCGTATGCTTGGCGATTATCCTCGGCGTTCAGACTTATCACTACGTCAAAGATCAAAACCGCATCAAAAAAGAAGCCGCTTTTGCCGAATGCTCCACTCCGGAACAGTTCCGCGCTTTTGCTGCAGATCACGAGGGCGATGCCCTTGCCGGTGCCGCTTTGCTGAATGTGGCTGCAGATCTTTACGCTCAGGGGAATTATTCCGAAGCCGCCGAGCTCTATTCCAAGGCATCTACTTCCCTCGGAGGCACCCTGCTTTATGAGCGCTCCCAGCTGGGCAATGCAATGGCCCTCCTCCTTGGCGATCAGGCTGAACAGGGCGTTGCTCTGCTTCAGGCTCTGGCCAACAATACCGGCGTGCTCGATACGACTCGTGCCGAAGCCGGCTACAACTTGGCCGTTTACTACTGGCAACAGCAGGACTTTATTGCCATGAGAGCTACCATTGAGGCCATTCTCGTTCTGGAGAATCCAGGCCTTCACGGCATGCGTGCACAGCGCTTGCTGGAAACTGTTCCCGAGCTCAATGCCGAATCGGCCGCTGCTCAACCAAGCGCCTGAGCATTTCCACATTTCCTTTCTCAAAGCCTTCCGTTTTTTAAACGGAAGGCTTTTTTCTGCTCTTTTCAGTATCAGTTTCGCCTTTACCGCTGCCCGGTTTCTGCGCAATGTGTGGCTATATGGCACTGATCGACAGAGAAACCGCACAAAAGATTGCCGCAACTTATGGAACGCCTGTCTATGTTTATAGCGAGGCGGCCCTGCGACGTACTGCCGAAGAAGTTCTCGCTTTTCCGGCCCCCTACGGGTTCAAAGCTCGCTTTGCCATGAAAGCAGCCTCCACGGCCGCTATCCTTCGCCTCTTCCACAGTATGGGTATCGGTATCGATGCCTCCAGCGGCTTTGAGGCACGCCGCGCGCTCCTCGCCGGTATTCCCCCAACAGAAATCTCTCTGAGCACTCAGGAATTGCCCCAGGATTTTGCCGACCTCATTCGCTTGGGCATTCACATGAATGCCTGTTCGCTCGATCAGTTGGAGTGCTACGGTAAAGCCTTCCCGGGTACAGAAATCGGCATACGTCTCAATCCGGGGGCCGGTGCCGGCCACAATAACCGCACCAATACAGGCGGCGTTTCCTCCAGCTTCGGTATCTGGCACGAATACATCGATCGTATCCTCAAGATAGCCGCAGACTACAGTTTACAGATTGTTCGCCTGCACACCCATATCGGTTCCGGCGGCGATCCGGAAAAGTGGCAGCAGACGGCTATGCTCAGCCTCGATAGCATCGACCGCTTTCCTGATGTGCACACCGTGGATCTTGGAGGCGGGTTTAAGGTTGCCCGAATGCCCGATGAAAAGCAGTCCGACCTTCAGGTTGTCGGCAATGCGGTTCGCCGTGTTTTTGAAGACGTTTACCGGCGCACCGGGCGCAAGCTCCGCATTGAGATTGAACCGGGCACTTTCCTTATGGCCGGAAATGCCGTGCTTCTGACACGCATTCAGGACATCGTTGATACCGGCTCCGCAGGGCTTAATTTCCTCAAGGTCGATTGTGGGATGAACGACATTCTGCGCCCTTCCATCTATGGCGCACGCCACGGGATTTCACTCTTCTCCGATGCTGCCGAAGAGAAAAGCTACGTGGTTGCCGGGCATTGTTGTGAGTCCGGCGATATCCTTACGCCTGCCGCCGGCGAACCTGAAGTGCTCGAACCGCGCACCTTGCCAGTGCCTGCTCTTGGAGATCTCTTACTTATCGAAAGCGCCGGAGCCTATTGCTCTTCCATGCCGGCCAAAAACTACAACTCATTTCCAGAGGCTCCTGAACTTATGGTGCGCTGCAATGGCGAATTGTTACTGATCCGCCGTAAGCAGACCCTTGAACAAATCATCGAGAACGAAGTAAAGGACCTTGCCCTTTAACTCTTTTGCTTGAATCTCACCCAAGCGCCACAAAATGTTTGGAGAATTGCGATATTCTAAAATGTACTACTCGCACAGAGTGAAAATCGCTTTGTGCGCTATGCTTGCTCATCGAATCATTTATCTCTCTTCATGGATGCTATAAAACACTTCCCTCTGGGGCATACCATTAATAACAGCCCGCACAGTATTTGTATCAGCTTGCCGACGATGGCAGATCTCATTGGCTATGAGAAAGCCGATCCAGAGATTATGCGGCAAATTGCCAGTGGGTATCCGCGCTTTGTCCGCAACCCACTTATTCGGAAGCTGGCCGATCAGGTGGAACGCTCCCAAAATCTTTCCGGAAGGGTTTTCTTTACCACTACCGACAGAGCTGCTGCTCAGCTGCTGGAGTGGGTTGGGGCAGGGGCACTGCTCGAAGGCTTTGCCTGTTCAGGAGCCATTATTCCACCGCAGGAAGATCTCCTCAAGCGCGCTTGGAAATTCCTCCAACACACCGGCTGCGGTATTGGCTCACGCCAGGCGGAAGACCTCCTGGAGCTTTGTCCCACCGAAGAAGCGGTCCGTACAGATGACCCGGAAGCACATATTTTGCAAAAGCTTCATTCGGTTTATCACACCCGCAGTGCCGACGATGTTGCGCTCTGCAGTTCCGGCATGAATGCCTTTTATACCGCTTTTCAGGCGGCCCGCACCCTGCGCCGCAAAGAAGGGCGCACCGTCTGGGTTCAGCTTGGCTGGCTCTATGCCGACAGCACCCACATCCTTAATAACTTTTTGGCACCCGACGAAAAATTCATCACCATTTACGATGTTTCCGATACGGATGCCATTGAGAACGCACTTCAGCGCTATCAAGGGCAGATTGCCGGTATTGTTGCCGAAGTGCCCTCCAATCCGCTTGTGCACACTCCCGACGTGGAAGCGATTAAGGCCATTGCCAAAGACCACGATGCCATCCTCCTGATGGATCCTACGCTTGTCGGCGCCCTCAATGTGGATATCCTGAACTGGACGGATCTGCTCATCAACAGCCTCACCAAGTATGCCGCCGGCAAGGGCGATGTCATTATGGGCGCGGTAGCTCTTAATCGCCGTTCCAAGTGGTATGACCTCCTCAAACCTCTCATTCAGGCCTATCGCGAAAAACCCTATGTGCGAGATATCGCCCGTCTTGCCTACGAAATCGACGACTACGAACCCCTTCTTCGCCGCATCAATGCCAACGCAGTGGAGGTTTCACGTTTTCTACGCAACCACTCCGCAGTCAAATCGGTGAACTGGGTCTATTCGGAAGAAACAGGGCGCCACTTTACACGTATTGCCAATGGCGAAACCGCCAATGGATCTGTGATCAGTTTTTCTCTGAATATTCCTCTGGATCGGTTTTATGATCGTGTGCAACTGGTTAAGAGTCCCAGTTTCGGGCTCGAGTTTACCCTTTTGTGCCCCTTCTTCTATCTGGCCAATTTCGATATGGTCAGCACAGACGAAGGCCGCGAATGGTTCCATATGCATGGCATCGATCCAGATCTGATCCGCCTTTCCGTAGGCACAGAAGATCCGGCGCGTATTATTCAGGCACTCTCGGAAGCCCTCTCCTGAGTCTCTGTCAGTTACCTGCGGGAATCTTATAGGTATTCCCTTGGTTGTCTTTGAATACCAGTTGCTTCTTTTGCTCGTTCGTTCCAACAAAACGCAGTTGGTATTCCTGGCTTACAAGGTCACCCCGCTCGTAACGAACATGGGCAATGACAACCACCGGTGTGGTGTTTGAGTAGAAAACACTGTCTGCGCTCAAGGTTTTCAGGTAGCCCTCGACATCGGCATTAACGGGCGCTGCTGCAGCGGTGGCCTGTGCTGCCGACTGTTGCGGTTCCTGAGTCGCAGTCTTAGCATTTTCAGCATCCATCACGGTATTGAGCTCGGCAACCGAGGTATCCACCTGTTGTATAGGGTTTCTTGCCGGCTCTGGAGTCGAAACGGTCTTGGGTTGGGCATAACCGTAGAGCAGATATGCAGCGTAAATTAGAATAACAACCACTGCCATCAGTGCCAGCAACACCGCTCCACCCATCAGCAAAGCCTTTATCTGGCTTTTGTCTCTGAGTTCGCTGTCGTCGTAGTAATGGATGGTTTGTTCTTTGGCGGCCTGTGGTCCTTCGGCAATGGGGGCAGATATCTGTGGCGCCGCGACAGCCGGAGCTTCTTCTGCTTCCTCAACCTTCTCCTCGATGATCGGAGCGTTGACTTTTTCCGGGTTAGGAGTTTTTGCGCTCTTCTTTTCCGCCTTCTCTTTTTTAGCCTCTGTTTTCTTTGCCTTGGCTGCCCTTACCGGTTCCTCCGTGGGCTTAACTGTTTTCTGTGGCACAACGGGTTCCGGTTGAATCTCAACCTTGGTTTTAGCCTCTTTTGACGGTTCCACTGCTTTTAGCTGCAGCGCAATTCCCTTGGGTGCTTCTTGGAGAGGCTCTACCTTTGCTTCCGCTTTGGGTTCGGGTTTTTCCTCAGCTTTTTCCGGTTCCTTTACTTCGGGTGCTTTTTTCTCCTGTTTGAGCGGGGGTTTTTCCGCTGCGGGCTTAGTCGAAGCTTCTTCTTTGCCCTTGCTCGAATATTCTTTGAAAAGCTCGGAGTTACTCAATTCCCGGGCTCTTCTTAAGAGTTCGCGTAAAACTGGATCAGATTCTTCTTCTTGTGTTTCCTCAACGGGAGCAGGTTCTTCTACGGCTTTGCTCACCGGCTCCGCCTTCTTCACTTCCTTTTTGTGGGGGGCAGGGGAATCCAGCTTCAGTTTTAATGCAAGCGGCCTCTTTTCTTCCGGTGGAGGAGGTAATTCTGTCAAATCAGCCGGCTCAACAGATTCCGCTGTTTCCGGGGAGGTCTCCTCCGCCGCATCTTTGCGCAAATCCAGTTTGAGTTTCGGAGCCTCTTTAGAATCGTTTTTTGAAGGTTCTTCCGGCATCATCGGTTACAATGATATAGTCGTCGTGTACTTCGCTCAAGATAATACGTGGCGAATTGAAAATCGGCTCTCCAATAGAGTAGGAGACGGCACGCCCAAGCTCTTCATCCTGAATCAAGGCTCTCCCCAGATTGACGCGCACCCCGCGGATTTCCAGTGGGCGCAGCAGAGCCCAAATTTCCTTTTCGGATACGGCGGGTTCCTCCACCGGAGGTGGGGGGGGAGGGGGTTCCACCACTGCTTCCGTGGCAGGAGTAGGTGTTTCCACTGTCGCCTCCACTGCAGGAGTTGCTGCAATGGGGGTATCCAGCGCGTTGGCTACTGTATTGGTTTCTTCCATGATTTTGGAAACCGCAGCCTCAGCTTTCAGGATAATAGCCTGTTCGTCCTCTGTGGGCATCTTTTCGGATACTTTGGCGAATAGCACATAACCGCCTACTACCAGAAACGTTACAAAGCCGCATCCGGCCAGAAAAAGCCCTATGATGAGTTTTGTATAGGATTTTGGCGCAGGTTGAAACCCGCCTCCGGACATTGATCCCTGAGCCATCGGCTGGGTTCCCCCGGATTGGGTTTGCTGGGTCTTGCGAAGTGCGTCGTTAATCAGACTCATTATAGTTCCATTTCTTTGTGGGCTCGGCGAACGTCCCACCAGTTTACATCATCTCGATTCCTAATGTATGCAGCGAGGAGGGCTTTGTCACACAGATTATTAATGATTCTCGGCACTCCTCCGCTGATACGATAAATCTTCTTCATGGCCCGTGGGGTAAATCGGGGACGTCCGTTTGCTCCAGCCAGATTCAACCGGTAGAGTATGTAGATTTTCATCTCTTCCAGGGTCAGTGGGCGGATGTCGCAATACACCAGAATACGCTGTCTCAGCTGTCTCAGGCGCTTTTGTTTCAGCTTTTCTTTCAACTCCGGCTGCCCCATTAGAATAATCTGCAGCAGCTTCTGGGTATCGGTTTCCAGGTTCGAGAGCATTCGTAGGTGCTCAATCGTTTCAAAGTCCAGGTTCTGCGATTCATCGATGATGACAACGATGTCTTTCCCCTCATCAATCAGCCTGAGCAGTAGCTCATTCAACTGATGTACCAGTTCCATGCGCGAATCGCTGACCGGTTCCACCCGTAACTCGGTCAGAATTGCTTTAATCAACTCGGCTTCCGAAAGGCGGGGGTTTAGGATCAGCGCCGTCTCGTAGTGGTCGGGGTCCAGCTCCTGCAGCAGTTTACGGCACACCGTGGTTTTTCCGCAACCTACCTCACCCGTAAGCACAATAAAACCCTTCTTCTCTCGTATCCCATAGTGCAGGTGCTTGAGCGCTTCCTCGTGAGTGGGACTGTAGAAAAGAAAATTCGGATCCGGGGTGATATTGAAGGGGGCTATGCGAAAGCCGTAGAACTCTTTATACATTATTAAATAATTTTTTACAAAGTGCGTACAAGTTAGCAAGAATAACTTTCAAATGGAAGCACCCATTTTGATCTTTTCAAAGATTACGGATTCAACTAAGGTAAATTACACAAACATGATACGCTACTTGGCAAAGGGAATTGTTGTCTTTTTAGTGGTTGTGCTCTGCCTCGTCACTGCCTCCACCGTTGCTTTGCTGTTGCGTCCTTACAGAGAGTATCAGGTTTATAAAATGCGGGAGCAGGCTTATGCCGAGCGCGTCGAAGCCGCACGCGTCGAGCTCAAGCAGAGAGAAGAGTATTTACAGCTCGTGCTCAATGATCCGGAGTTTTTGGAACGTGTTGTTCGCGAGCGCCTTGGATACGTTCGGGAGAATGAGCAGATTTTCCGCTTTGACACAGCTCAATAAGCCGCGTGTGCTCTTAAAACTCTTTTACGCTTTATGAACAACGAAAGTCGACTCATTGCTGATTTTGCCGCAGCAGGGCAAGGTCATGTGTTTGCATTCTGGGACCAACTGGATGCCAATGCCCGCCAGCGCCTGCTTGCCGATGCTTCGGAAATCGATTTGCAGGAACTGGAACAACTTTGTGCCATTCACCTGGACGATTCACATTCAGCCACCCTCGATTTGCAAGGCCTGGAGCCAGCTCCTTACATCGTTCACCCCGACCACGGAGGCGATGTCGAACTTTGGAAACGGGCATACCTCTTGGGCGACGAAGCGCTCCGCAACGGGAAAGTGGCCGCCTTTACCGTTGCCGGCGGTCAGGGGACTCGCCTTGGGTTTGATGCTCCCAAGGGGACCTATCCCACATCGCCCATCCTCCGCAAATCTCTCTTCCAGATCTTTGCCGAAAAAATTCTTTCCGCATCCCGTCGCTATGGGGTTCCTTTCCACTGGTTTATCCTTACCAGCCATGTGAATAACGCCGACACCGTGGCCTTCTTTGAGGAGCATAACTTCTTTGGCCTTTCCCGCGATGTCGTCCACTTCTTTGTTCAGGGACGTATGCCCGCGGTTACTGACCAAGGTAAGATTATTCTGGCCGCTAAAGACGAAATAGCCATGACGCCCGACGGCCACGGCGGCAGCCTTCGTGCCATGCTCCGCAGTGGTGCTGTCGATATCATGCGCAAGGCCGGTATCGAGATGGTCAGCTATTTCCAGGTCGATAACCCCCTGCCCAATTTCTTTGATCCTGCCTTTATCGGGTTCCATGTCATGCACGCATCCGATATGTCCAGCAAGATGATCCCCAAGCGTTCCCCCGATGAGAAAATCGGGGTGTTCTGCCATCAAAAGGGAAAACTCAAGGTCATCGAATATAGCGATTTACCCGAAGCACTGGCTACCGAAACCGATGAGTCCGGCAACATTCGCTTCATTTCCGGGAGCATTGCCCTGCACGTGGTTTCCCGCGAGTTCATTGCCCGGGTCGGCGGCGGAGAGGCCGATTATGCGCTGCCCTTCCACCGTGCGGATAAAAAGGTTCCCACCATCGATATCCAGGGCAATCCCGTTAAACCGGAAAAACCCAATGGCGTTAAGTTCGAGATGTTCGTTTTCGACGCACTCCCTTATGCCAAACATCCGGTGGTCATGGAATTTCACCGTAAAGACGAGTTCTCGCCCATCAAAAACCCCGAAGGTCTGGACTCCCCGGCTGCCTGCTCTCGCGATCAGGTCTGCCAGTGGACTCGCTGGGCCATTGCCGCGGGGGTGCCTCTGCAGGCCGACGAGGCCGGCTGGCCTGGTTTTACCTGGGAGGTCAGCCCGCTCTTTGCCGATAGCCAGGCCGCTTTTGATGCCGCGTGGAATGCGCTTTCGGAAAAGCCGGAAATCAAAGAAGGCACCGTTCTTCGCTAAGCCCTTTCCCACCTTTAACACAACAGAAACTACAATAGAAAATGACTACGCTTGAGACGATTAAGCAGGCCGGGAGCGATGAAAAGCTCCTCGCTTCAACCGTAAGTAATCTTGAAGCATGGCTCAGCGGAGGCTTCCTCCCCGCATGGGCTTTGCAAAGCATTGAGGCCCTCGTTGCAGCTTCTGCCTGGGACGAACTGAACGACCGCTTCTACAAGACCATTGCTTTCGGTACCGGTGGCATGCGCGACCGCACCATTGGTGGCATTGTTACCGATGCGGAAAAAGGCAACTCCACCGGCCCTGTTCCCGAGCACGCCGCTGTGGGCGCTACCATGCTCAATGATTTTAACATCATTCGGGCAACGATGGGTCTCTTTGAATACTGCCGCGAGTTTCTTATCAAGGAACTCGGCTACGCAGAGCAGCCTCGCTTGGTCATTGCTCACGATGTGCGTCATTTTTCCCGCCATTTTTGCGAACTGGCTGCCAGCGTGTGGACACGCCTGGGCGGCTTTGCCATGATTTTTGACGGTCCCCGTTCTACTCCTCAGCTGTCCTTTACCGTGCGCCACGTAGGAGCCACTGCCGGGGTTGTTATCACTGCTTCCCACAACCCCCCGCAATACAACGGCTTCAAAGCCTATTTCTCCGATGGTGCCCAGGTAACCCCTCCGCACGACAATGGCATTATCGCCAGAGTCAATGCCGTGGATAACAGCACCCTTGCCGCCTATCTCGAGAAGGATCTCAGCAAAGTTATCACTTTGCCTGCTTCCGTGGATGCCGACTACATAGAAGCCGTTGGTGAGAACGTCCTTGCTCAGGACGCTTTTGAAAACAAGATCAAAACCGTTTTCACGCCCATTCACGGAACCGGTTCCGTAGCCAGTGTGCCTATTCTCAAAAACTATGGAGTCGACCTCGTCCTTGTGGACGAGCAGGAAGTTCAGGATGGTGCCTTCCCCACCGTTAAGAGCCCCAACCCTGAAGAATCTGCCGCCCTGGATATGGGCATTCGCAAAGCTAAGGAAACCGGTGCCGAACTCGTTATTGCCACCGACCCCGACGCCGACCGTATGGGAGTTGCCGTGCGCGATACCGATGGCGAAATGAAGCTCCTTACCGGAAATCAGATTGGCTCCATGCTCCTGGCCTACCGTATCGAGCGTTTCCGCGAACTGGGTGTATTGCCCGAAGGTGGAACAAAGAGTGCGGCACTGCTCAAAACATTTGTCACTACTCCGCTGCAGGACCGCATTGCCGAAGCCAACGGCCTCAAAATCATCAACACCCTTACCGGTTTTAAGTGGATTGGTAAAAAGCTGGCCGAATATGAAGACAAACTGCTCGATACCCTGATCGAAGAAGAGGGAATCTCTCTGGACTACGATTCCACCGATCTCGTAAAACGCTGTGAGTTGCTCCTGAAATACAGCACCTTCTACATCTGTGGTGGAGAAGAAAGCTATGGCTATCTGGCTAGCGACCGTGTGCGCGACAAGGACGCCAACGCCGCTGTTCTGATGTTTGTGGAAATGGCCAGCTACCTCAAAGGCGAGGGCAAGTCTGTGCTCCAGTTCCTTGACGAGATTTATATCCGCTACGGGTTCCACTTGGAGTCCCTCGTTAACATCTATTACGAAGGTGCTGCCGGCTCTCAGAAGATTGCCAATATCCTCAGGTCCTACCGCGAGGATAAACCCACTCAAATCGGTGAAAATAAGGTTACCCAGTTCCTCGATTTTGGAGTGCAGGACCTCAAAGATGCCGATGGAGTGGAAATTCCCAAGCAAGATCTCTACTTCCTTACCTTGGACAACGGCTACCAGTATGCAGTCCGTGGTTCCGGCACTGAGCCCAAGATCAAATTCTACCTCTTTGCAGCGGAAAAGGTTTCCAAACCTTCTGCGTTGGCCGATGTTAAAGCCAAAACCCGCGTAACACTCGATGCTTTGGCCGCCTCCATTAAGGCCGATGCTGAACGTCGTGCCGAGGGATAAGCCGCCTATTTTGACCTCTCTTTAAAAGAAAGAGCCCGTTCCGAAACCGGAACGGGCTCTTTTGCATACGCTAAAAAATCAGCGAAGCTCTGTCGGCAGAGAGGCAATAATCTGACTGTAAGTGTCTTGGGCACTGTCTGTGGCACTGCATTTCAATGCCTGCTCCAGGGCCTCCCGCATGTGGCTGTAGTCGTGCTCGCGTTCGTATACACAAGCCAATGCATAGTAAAAATAATGGCAGTCGGGGTTTAGGCTGATGGCTTTCTTCAAGTGCCTTTTGGCTTCTTTCAGATCCCCTGCAATCATCGATTTCTGTCCCACGGCAAAATGATACATGGGATTACTTTTACGATAGTCTTCCATCAACTTTTCGTAATGGGCCGCTTTGGTCATTTCCCCGAGATCTGTGCAAGTTTGAGCCAGCATCTGGTAGATGATATCGCTTTTCGGCCGGATGGCAGCTGCACGTTCCAGGCAGATTTTTGCCTCTTTCCATGCTCCCTGCATCCGCTTCAAGGCTCCCAGATTTCTCCAGGCCGGGTGGCAGGTTAAATCTACTCGAATGGCCTGCTTGAAGTAGGCCTCGGCTAGCTGAGGCTTGTTTTCAGAGATCGCCCAGACTCCCAGGTTGTTGTAGTAGCGCCCAAAGGCTACCGAATCGGCCTGTGTTTCCGCTCGGATCGTTAAATTGCGGAAGTAGGGGAGCAATTCCACAACATAGTAATCTGCGCCAACACGGGCCAGCAGATTCATGTGGTATTCCTCTGTTACCAGATCTCCCAGTGTTTCCCAGGCAGGTGTGGTTTCCACGGAATTGAAGTATACGTCTAAATCCAACTCGCGGGCCAGCGCTGCTGTAAGAATACTGAAGGTCAGGCAATTGCCGCAACGCTGCTCAAAGGCTTCTTCGGCCGTCAGTGTCTTGTCATACTCATAGCGGAACCCGAACTTATCCTCGGAGACCAACAGGTCCAGCAGGCGGTTCAGTCGATCCAGCCGGGTGGTCTCCATCGAAATATGCTCGTGCACGAACGCCTTCATAGCTTCACTTACGTGCATAATCGCCTCAGGCCGGGCTATTTCTTCAGGAACAACCCCTGAATTGATGATGTCTTCAGGGGAAGATTCGTAGCGGTCCGAGTTGATGTGTGCGTATAAGGAGACTTGAAAGACGAATATAAGGAAAAACAGGGGATATCTTACATTCATGTTAAGAATATAAGGCATTTCAGTTAACCCTGCAAAATAAATCGGGATTTTCACTATCTTTTTAACAATGTGACAACCCTCCCGACCGAGGTTCTGGAATTGGCTCCTTCAACGGCTTTCAGTCCGTTTATACGTCTTCTGAATCGCTGCTTTTGTAGCTGTTTTTAACCCGTCTGGAGAAAAGTTTTACCGCCAGGTAATTTAACAGCCCGTTACGGTTGCGGGCAAACAGGTTTACGTCGTAGAGCAGGCGGCTGTCTGTGGCCAGTCTCAGCTTGTAGTCATGCTTTCCCTGCATGAAATCCACAATGCTCAGGCCCGAGGAAAAGGCCCATTCCAGCGTGTGCAGCAACAACAGGCTTCCCGGAGACCATTCCTTAAACTCCGGCAGATAGGCCTGATTGTGAACGCAGCGGTAACCGTCGCGCACCAGGGAAAACTCGTAGGCAATCACTCGCTCGCCCAGACTCAGTGTGTCTATGCGCAGCTCACCATCCCGGGCCATGGCTGGGATGGCTTCTTGGTAAAACTCCTTGATGCTCTTTTTGGAGAAAATGCCCAGCTTCTGTTGCCCTTTCCAGCTCTTCCGCTCAATGGCGATCATAATCGGAAGGAAATCTTTTACTGCTTCAGGCTCTGTCAGGACTCCAAAACTCACCGTTCCCTGTTCCTCCAGTCGCCTCAGCTTTCTTCTCAGGTTTTGTCGCGATTTACTTCCCATGTGCTCTTTATGGAAGGCTTCAAATCCCGTCTCCGGCAAATAGATCTTCTGGTTCTCTGTGCGGGGGCGTACTAGGTGCCTCAATCCCTGTGCTTTCAGCCTTGGGCCAATATCTTCTACTGCCCGCAAACGGTCCAGCAGAGGAAGCCAGATAAAGTCATAGCTCTTCAAAAGGAATTCCAACCCGTTCAGCAGCTCATCGGGGAGTTGCTCTCCCGGTAAATCCATCAGAGGATCAAATAGATCGGCGCAGTGCGCCCCCAGTGGCCAGAGCCCTTTTCCGGTTAAACTGTAGCACTCAAAATAAGGCCAGAATGCCCGCAGCGTTTCTTCGTCTTTCAGCACCAGGCAAACCGGCACCTCGCTCTTTCCCAGCGTTTTTAGCCAACTGAAGACCCACCCCGGGCACATGTAAGGATTGGGGCGCTCTGCCCTGAAATAGAGGGCTTCTATCGCCGGGCGCAGTGCGTCCAAATTGCGGTGTCCGGTAATGACTTCGCAGGTGAGACTCATCTACCTCATGGTTTAGGTGGGCCTGCTTTCCGGGTCAACGGCAAAGCGGTTTCTAGACGCAAAAAGGCCACCTGTCTGCTTTCAGGTGGCCTTCGCATTAGGAATGCTGTGATCGGTTTGTATCTTTCCAATCTTAAGTGTTATCTGCTGTCCTTATTCTAGACCGTTAAATAAACCCGGTGTTCCGCTAAACATATAAATTTATTTATTTTTCTTGGTTTGGTGAATTTGACATAGATGTCATTTTTTTGAGATACTCTTCAAAGGACTATGTCCTAACGAGTTGTGCGATATAAGATGAATGTGGTTTTGTTTCATCAGTAAATTTAAGGTAAAAAACATACATTTGTGTTAACTTTTTGCGCTAAAGGATTGATCTTGCGAGTTTGTCTCCTAAGGTCCCCATCGAAACTGTATCAGGCCCGCTCATGTGGGGCGTCTTTAACCCATCTCGTTGACTATGAATTCCACAGTGTCTTTTACCTCTTTGTGCCGCAAAGCCGCTGCTCTTTCCGGCCTGTTGCTCCTGCCCTCGGCTGCCTCGGCATCTGGGTTCTATATCCTTGAGCAAAGTTCCACGTTGTTGGGCAATGCCTTTGCCGGTGCTGCCGCTTCTGCGGAAGATGCCTCCACCAATTTCTACAATCCCGCAGGCCTCGTTTACCTCGATGGTCCTCAGATCCAAACCGGCCTCAGCTACATCACCATCGAAGCCGAATGGAACGATCGCGGTACCTACAACTCCATTTCTGGACAACCGGTTCAGGGGGGCAGTAATGTCGATGGCGGCACATCCGCTCCGGTTCCCACTCTGTATTACGCCCAGCCCATTAACGACCGTCTTGCCTTTGGCTTCGGGCTTAACGCCCCCTTTGGCCTGGTTACCGAATACGAAGATGGCTGGGTAGGGCGCTACACCGCTCTCAAGTCCGACTTGATGACCCTCAATTTCAACCCCAATGTGGCCTACCGCATTACCGACAAGCTTTCTGTAGCTGCAGGTATTATGGTGCAGTATTGCGATGCGGAACTGAGCAATGCCATCGACTTTTCTACTGTTGTGGTCGGTAGTGTGGCCAACGGGGCTATTCCTGCTACCGCTTTGCCTGACGGGTATCTGGCCTATTCCATGGCTTCCCTCGGTTCCACCGCTCAGGACGGTAAGGCTGTGGTCTCTGGAGACAGTGTCGATTTCGGCTTTAACCTGGGCATTATGTATGAGTTTGATCCTACCTTGCGCCTCGGCCTTAACTTCCGCTCCAAGGTAAAACACAACCTCAAGGGCGATGCAGATTTTACCCTGCCCAACGATGCTGTCATCTCCGCTCTCTTTGGCGGCCGTTTCTATGATCAGAGCATCAATGCCGATCTGACCACTCCGGAAGTCCTCTCCCTCAGCCTCTACAAGAGCTACCGCCAATGGGAATTCCTCGCCGATATCTCTTGGACTAACTGGAGTCGCTTTGAAGATCTCTATATTGACTTTGAGGATGCCGCTACCCCCGATACCGATATCGAGGAACGTTGGACAGATGTTATCCGCGCATCCCTTGGCTTTAATTACAGCCTTAGCGACAAACTTAAGCTGCGCGCCGGGATTGCCTACGACGAGGCTCCCTCTCAGGAAGATAACTACCGCTCCCCCCGTATTCCCGATGAAGACCGCTTTTGGATTTCCACCGGTTTAACGTATAATATTAACGAAAAGTTACACCTTTCAGCGGCTTACACATATATTTTTGTTGACGATCCTTATGTAAATAACGATACTCACACTGCTGGGAACGTATTAATCGGTGAATACGATGCCTCAGTAAGCATCCTCTCTTTGGGGATCAGTTACAATTTTTGAGTTAGGTTAGTTAATAGGTTATCTGATAACCCATTATTTTGCGGAGTGCTGGAGAGCACTCCGCATTCATGTACGCACATCACTTTGTTTTCCAAACCCGTGGTGTCTGTACAGCAAAAAGGCGGCACCGTAATGCCGCCTTTTTAAATGTCAGGATGCCTACTGCTTTAACTGTTCTACAATCTGAGCGTAGATCTCGCTAACCGGCAGCTTGCCCTGTTCAATCGGGTCGCTCCGGTTACCTTCCAGTTTCGGCAATGTTTTTATCTGCTCATGCAGGCAGAGGTTGCGGTTTGCGGCCACATCATCAATGCGGTCCACAGGGGTAAAGAACGGCGTTTGTCCCAATACTTCCGGGTATTCCCGAACCAGTTTGAGGATGTGCAGCACGGCATCGGCAAAGCGATCCAGTTCGGCCTGGGTGTAGCTTTCCGTCGGTTCAATCATCATCCCGTAGACTTCCGGCCACGACATCGTTGGCGCGTGGAAGCCGAAGTCCAGAAAGAGCTTGCCCACACGGGCTAATACGCTGGCCTTGGGCGTTCCGGCGGCTTCTGCCCGGGCAAAGTCTTCTTCGCTCAGGGTCAGAATAAACTCGTGCATGCGCGGTGTGGTTTCGGCCCCGAAAGGCAGCGAGAGATAGTGGCCCTTGCCGCTCAGGCGTGCAAACAGGTAGCGGGCGCTCAGCGTGGCCATGGCACTCATGTGCGGCACCCCTTCCTTGCCCAGTCTGTAGAGATAGCACAGGGTGCGCAGCTTGTGCTGGAAGTTGCCCCAGTGGCGGTGGAAGGAGCCGATGCTCTTGGCTGCCTTTACCGGCTTGAAGACGCCTGTTTCCAGGATCACCTGATATCCGGGCAGAAAGTCTACCAGCTTTTCCGATACGGCCACAATGGCATCGCCCGGGCCGCCGCCGCCGTGGGGGATTGACCAGGTCTTATGCAGATTGTTGTGGATGGCGTCCACGCCCATCTTCCCCAGGTCCAACCAGCCGGCAATGGCATTCATGTTGGCCCCGTCCATATACATCAGGCCTCCGATGGCATGAATCTTGTCGGCAATTTGTCGGAAATCGGTTTCAAAAAGCCCGCTGGTATTGGGGTTGGTAATCATTACCCCGGCAATGCGGTTGCCGTATTCACCGATCTTCTCATCCAAATCACTCAGGTCAATCTGTCCGCGTGCATCTGCTTTCAGGGTTACGATGCCCACCTTCTTGCCGTCAACTGTCTTTTGAGTGAAGCCGGCCATGGCCGCCGTGGCAAAATTGGTTCCGTGAGCCGAAGCGGGGATCAGGATGACATCGCGCTGGGTTTCACCACGGTCGCGGAAGTAGCCCTGGAAGAGCTTCAAGCCAACCAGCTCTCCTTGTGCTCCGGCCAGCGGTTGTGTGGTTACTCCGGCCAAACCGGTTATTTTCTTAAACCACTCTTGAATCTCGTAGAGCACTTCCAGAGAGCCCTGCACATCTTCCACGGGAGCCTGCGGGTGCGCCGCGGTAAACCCGGGCAGGCCGGCGGCCCATTCATTGATGTACGGGTTGTACTTCATCGTGCAGGAACCCAGCGGGTAAGGGGCATCGTCCGGAGAGCAGTTCAGCTTCCCCAGCTCAACATACCAGCTTTTTACCTCTTCCAGGCTGAATTCGGGCAAGCCGAGAGGCTCTGTGCTCAGGTAGGCTCCGGCGTCCGGGGCGCTGCCCTTGCCCTTGGCCTTGCCGAACGCGTCTTCAAAGAGGCTTACCAACTGGGCCACATCTTCGGCCGACTGCAGATCACTGAAGGATACTTTAAGCAACTTGCTGCGGCCTTCCAGGCGGTGGCCCACACTGATTCCGGCATGCACGCCTGCGGCTCTGGCTTTTTCCAGGAACTCGCGGGCACAGCTCGGCAGCTGCAGTGTAAATTCATTGTAGAAGGCTCCCTTCCACGCGGCTTCAATGCCCGGAATTGCCGTTAAACGCTCATAAGCCTCAACCGCATTGCTGCGGGCTTTGCTCAGCATGGCCTTGGTTCCGCTTTCGCCGCGGGCCAGTAGGGAGGCTCCCGCCAGTGTGGCAATGAATGCCTGATTCGAGCAGATATTGCTCGTTGCCTTGTCCTTGCGGATGTGTTGTTCACGCGTGGAAAGCACCATCACGCGGCACTCACGGCCGTTTAAGTCGTTGGCTTTGCCCACATAACGGCCGGGGGTCTGGCGGATGTCATTCTTGCACTTGTCATTGTGCCGAATACCGAACAACCCAAGCCCGGGGCCACCAAAATTGGGAGCCAGTGCCAAATGTTGGGCTTCGCCCACAATCATGTCAGCTCCTGTCCGGCCCCATTCCGTTGGAGCCTTCAAACCGCCGGTGCACAGCAGCATCGGGTCGATCACGCCGATTGCGTAAACGCCCAGTTCGTGCACCAAGTCTGTCAGGGCATCGACATCTTCCAGCAAACCGAAATGGTTTACCTGGGGAATGGCTATGGCAGCCAGTTTTTCACCCAGTTCGGCGGCCAGCACCTTTAACTGTGCGGCATCCACACAACCGGTTTGCGGATCGGTCGGGCAAATTACGATATTTACCTCGGTATCTGCGGCCAGTGTGTCCACCACTTCCAGATCACCGGGATAGAGGCCCTGCGGCAGAATCACCGTATCGCTCTTGCGCTTCAGGCGGATTCCCGCGCAGGCAGCTTCAAAGAGTGCGGTGGCCCGGTCATAAAGGGAGGAGTTGATGGCTTCAAATCCGGTCAACTGGGCCATTAGGCTTTGGTAAACCCAGTGGGTGTAAAGTGTTCCCTGGCTGCGCTCAGGTTGGTAGGGAGTGTAGGCTGTCAACAGATTGCGGATACCGCAGACAAAGTCCACGATGGAGTGCTGGCTGTAGGCCGGAAGTCCGTCTCCGATAAAGGATACCGCTGCGCGGTTCTTTTCCGAAAGAGCAACCATGCGCTCCTGCAGAGCCTCGTAGCTCAATTCTTCCGGCAGATCCGGTTGTTCGCTGAAACGGATGGCTTCAGGAATGTGTCCGTAAAGGGCCTCCAGCGAGGGCAGCCCGATGGCTTCCAGCATATGTGCCGTATCCGTCGCATCGGCGGATATATAGTGCCGCTTCAGCTCGCGTGGCAGGTCGCTCGGTGTGTAGGAGAGCGGATACTTTTCGATCATGGTCAATTTTACTGCTGACAGTGTTTAGGTGATGGATGAATGGAAAGGTCTTCTTTGCCTTGCTCCGCTGTTGCTCGCAAGGCTTTTCTAACCCCTTAATCTCAGGGCACGTTCAAGTCGAGTCCGACCTCATAAAAAATGCCCCTTTCTTACTTTTTTCAACCTCAGTCTCCCCTTTGAGCTTTTCCCGCCGCGGTTCTTCTTTACTCTTTCCTCGTATGACTAGAGAGCAGCGAGCAAAACGAGTGCAGGAGTTTTTAGATGAGCATTTTCCCGAAACCCCCATCCCTTTGCATCATAAAGATGCCTACACCCTCCTCATTGCGGTGCTTCTTTCCGCTCAGTGCACAGACGAACGCGTCAATAAAACCACTCCAGCACTCTTTGCCTTGGCCGATACTCCCGATGCCATGATCCGCCTCTCCGTCGAACAGATCGAAGCCATCGTCCGCCCCTGCGGGCTCGCTCCCCGCAAATCCAAAGCCATTTACGACCTCTCGGCCATCCTTGTCCGGCAGCACGCTTCTCAGGTCCCGGCCGATATGCAGGCGCTGGAGGCACTTCCCGGAGTAGGGCACAAAACCGCCTCTGTGGTCATGTCGCAGGCCTTCGGTGTGCCGGCCTTCCCCGTGGATACGCATATACACCGCCTTGCCCAGCGCTGGGGCCTCACTCAGGGAAAGAATGTCGTGCAAACGGAAAACGACCTCAAAAAACTCTATCCCCCCGAAAGCTGGAACCGCCTCCACCTGCAGATCATCTTCTACGGCCGCCAAATTTGCAGCGCCCGCCAGTGCAACGGGCTCCATTGCCCCCTCTGCCGCGAGTTTTACCCCAACCGAACCCGGCCAACCTCTGTCAATAAAACATAGCGAGTATGGCTATATAATTGCTTTTGTGGAATTAATTAAATCAAACTCATCGTCCTTCAGGCTGCGTGTGGTGAGATCTCGCCGCGGATTTTCTCTAAGTCTCTGCGCATTTTTCTCAGATCATAATCGGCTTGGGCATGCAGCCAGAATTCTGCCGACATATTGAAAAAAAGCCCCAGTCTCAAGGCAGTGTCCGCAGAGATTCCCCGCTTGCCCTGAATAATGTCATTTACCCGGGAAAGGGGTATCTTCAGGCTTTTGGCCAGTTGATTCTGGCTGATCTCCATTGGCTTGAGAAATTCTTCCAGTAAGATTTCTCCCGGAGAAGCTGGTGTCAGTTTTTTCATCTTTAGTGGTAGTCTACTATTTCCACATCGTGTGCGTACCCGTTCTCCCATCGGAAGCTTTTTCGATCCGTTTTCCAGAAAGATGCTTTCTGTTTCACTGCACTTAAAACTCCCAATCACAAAGTAAGTATGAACTCGAAAGGGCATTCTGTAAAGTAGAATATTCTGTTTTACAGAATGGTGAATAAAAAAACTTCTTTCTTTACCGTTATTTCATTAGCATGAATTGAAGAAAAATTGCTGCTAATCAAAAGATTATCTCTACTTAAAGTAAGTTTACTTAACACAGAAGAAAGACTTCCTTTCTATTTATACGCCACATACCGAAAACGGCTTGCAGGTTCCTGCAAGCCGTCTCCTTTTGCCTTACTCTTTAAGTATTAAGCGATCGTGGCCTGTTTCCAGACCAAAAGAAATGTGCTGTCCTTCATGGATGCTTCCGGAAATCAACCCGCGGGCCAGTGGCGTTTCCAACTGTTTCTGCATAAAACGCTTTAACGGGCGGGCCCCGTAAACGGGATCGTAACCGCGGTCTGCCACCCATTCCCGGGCTGCAGGTGTCAGGTCAACCGTAATGCGTCGGTCCTCCAGCCGTTTGTTCAAGTCCGCCAGTAGCAAGGTCACAATTTTTCCGATTTCTTCCAGCGTTAATGGCTTGAACAACACGGTGTCATCTACCCGGTTGAGGAATTCCGGGCGGAAGTAGCTGCGCAATTCCGTCAGCACGCTTTCTCGAACTCCTTCGGAAATCTCGCTGCCCAGTGTGTTTTCTATCAGGTAGCGGCTGCCGATGTTGCTCGTCATAATGATGACGGTGTTTTTGAAATCCACCGTATGCCCCTGTGCATCTGTAATGCGCCCGTCGTCCAATGCCTGAAGTAGAATGTTGAACACATCGGGATGCGCTTTTTCGATCTCGTCAAAAAGGATTACGCTGTAGGGCTTGCGTCGGACCGCCTCAGTCAGTTGGCCGCCTTCATCGTAGCCGATGTATCCCGGAGGCGCTCCTACCAGCCGCGAAACTGCATGCTTTTCCATATACTCGCTCATGTCGATACGCACCAGATTGTCTTCGCTGTCGAACAGCGATTCCGCCAGCGTTTTGGCCAGTTCGGTCTTTCCCACTCCTGTTGGGCCGAGAAAGAGAAAGGCTCCTATGGGACGGCGGGGATCTTTGATTTGCGCACGAGCCCTCAGAATAGCTTCCGAAACCAGCGTTACGGCCTCTTCCTGCCCAATGACCCGTTCATGCAGCACTTCTTCCAGTTTTAGCAGTTTCTCCCGCTCGCCTTCGAGCAGGCGCGATACTGGAACTCCTGTCCACTTCGCTACTATTTCAGCAATTTCCTCGGTGCCCACTGCTTCCTTGAGCAATTCACGGGTATTCCCTGCCTCTTCACTGGCTTTCAATTGTGCTTCCAGTTGGGGAAGGCGGCCATGGCGCAGTTCTGCAACCTTGTTCAGGTCGTAGGCTCTTTCCGCTACTTCCATTTCCTGTTTGGTGCGCTCAATTTGTTCCCTCAGCTGCTGCACGTTGCCTACGGAGGCTTTTTCTGTTTCCCAGCGCGAACGCAGGGCTGAAGTTTGCTCTTTTAGATCTGCCAGCTCTTTACGTAGCTCATTTAGGCGTGTTTTTGATGCCTCATCCTTTTCCTGGGAGAGAGCCGCTTCTTCAATTTCCAGCTGAAGAACGCGCCGCGAGAGCGAATCCAGCTCGGCCGGCATGGAATCCATTTCTGTGCGAATTTGCGCGCACGCTTCGTCTACCAGGTCAATGGCCTTGTCCGGCAGAAAGCGGTCGGAAATATAGCGGTTGGAAAGTACCGCTGCGTTTACCAGTGCATTGTCCTTGATGCGCACACCGTGGTGTACTTCAAAACGCTCCTTAAGCCCGCGCAAAATCGAAATCGTGTCCTCTACGCTCGGAGCATCCACCAATATGGTTTGGAACCGCCGTTCCAGTGCTTTGTCCTTCTCCACATAGCGGCGGTATTCATCCAATGTGGTTGCACCGATACAATGCAGCTCTCCGCGGGCCAGCATAGGCTTAAGCATATTGCCCGCGTCCATGGCGCCGTCAGTTTTTCCGGCTCCGATGATAGTGTGCATCTCGTCTATAAAAAGAATAATGCGCCCGTCGGACTCTTTCACTTCGGCCAACACGGCCTTGAGGCGTTCCTCAAATTCTCCGCGGTATTTAGCCCCGGCGATCAATGATCCCAGATCCAGTGAGAAAACCGTCTTGTCCTTCAGGCCTTCAGGCACGTCTCCACGCACAATACGCTGCGCCAGCCCTTCCACGATGGCCGTTTTACCTACTCCCGGTTCTCCGATGAGCACCGGATTGTTCTTGGTCTTGCGCGAAAGAATGCGGATTACCCGACGGATTTCCTCGTCGCGCCCGATTACCGGATCCAGCTTGCCCGTGCGGGCCCGTTCCACGAGGTCCATTCCGTATTTTTCCAAGGCCTGATATCCCGATTCCGGGGTCTGCGTGGTTACATGCTGATTGCCGCGTACCTGCTTTAGCCCAGACTCAACTTTACTCTGCGTCAGTCCGAACTGCTTAAAGAACTGCTGCAGCTTGCTGTCTTTGCTGGCCAACAATCCCAGCAAGAGATGTTCTGTGCTGATGTAGCTGTCCTTCATGCGCGCAGCCTGTTTTTCAGCCTCCGTAAACACATCCTGCACGGCTTGTGTAATGTATATCTGCGAGGTATCCACGGACCCCGTAACTTTGGGCAGCTTGTCCAGTTCACGGGCAAGGGACAATTCCACCGCCGAAGGGGTGATTTCCGCCGCAGTCAGCACCACAGGCACAATCCCCTCTCGCTGTTTCACCAGGGCACTCAGCAAATGCCATACATCCACCTGCTGATGATTGTTGCGGCGGGCTTCCTGTTGTGCTTCGAGCACTGCTTCACGTGCTTTTTCTGTGAGTCGGTTAGGGTCAATGGTCATGATACAGCTATCTTTGCATAATTCAGGCCAGAAGAAGTACACTTCTCTTAGAGAGATAATGTGCTGTTCATAAGTGAATTACAATTTCTTTCGATCTTTTTAGCCCGTGCCGTTTGGCCTCAATGAGACAATTAAAGAGTCAAAATGTCACTCGTCTCGCTTGTGGGTTTACACTTGCAGTAATAGTGCTCTGGAGCTTAAATCCATTTTTTAGGGATAAATCTGCATGCAAATATATATTCTGACATTCATTCTGGTTGCTGTAATGGTGTTGTTTATCACCCGATGGGTGTCGATTGAAGTGACTGCCATTCTTACCATTACGGCCCTGGTGGCTACCGGCCTCCTGAATGTCAATGAGGCCCTCAGTGGTTTTTCCAACCCGGCTACGATTACGATTATCTGTATGTTTGTCCTTTCCGAGGGGCTCATGCGCACCGGAACACTCGATTGGGTGGCCGAAGCCCTGAAAAAACAATGTAAGGGCAGCACCACCCGTTTTATGCTCTTTATGGCGCTGACGGTTCCCCTGGCCAGTGCTTTTATGAACAACACTCCGGTGGTGGTGATGATGGTGCCCGTTGTTTTGGCTATATCACGCGACTTGGGAGCCAAGCCTTCCAAGCTCCTCATACCGTTGAGCTACTTCGCCATTCTTGGAGGTTCTTGTACCTTGATCGGCACCAATACCAACATCCTTGTCGATCAGCTCTACCGCGATACCGGCGGTACGGGGTTTCATATGTTTGACTTTACTCCATTGGGGCTGACTTACCTCGTCGCCGGCGTTCTTTTTGTGCTCCTCTTTATTAAAACACTGCTTCCTGACCGCACTTCACTTTCGGCTTTGATTTCCCGCCACCGCACAGCCCGCTTTGTCACAGAGGTCTGTATCACGGAGCAGTCGCTGCTCCTCGGGCAGACTCCGGTGGGCATTTTTACCAAGGATTCCGGCCTCCGCCTCATCGAGATGGTTCGCGGCGAAACCGTCATCATGGCTCAGGATGCCAAGGAGTATAAACTCGAACTCGACGATGCCTTGATTATCGAAGGCAACCCCAAGGTATTGGGAGACTTTCTGG
The DNA here is from genome assembly GCA_016932335.1 of Opitutales bacterium. Classification (GTDB taxonomy): domain Bacteria; phylum Verrucomicrobiota; class Verrucomicrobiia; order Opitutales; family Oceanipulchritudinaceae; genus JAFGCZ01. The sequence goes on from JAFGCZ010000006.1 coordinate 73,121, forward strand.
CAAGTGCCAAGGTTGCCCTGCCTTCTGTGGTGGAAGACGATCAGGTGGTCCCTATGCATTCCATGGAATTGATGATGGGGGAGGCTGTAGTGCTTCCGGGCTCTCCGTTTGTCGGCCGCAGTGTTTCCACCCTCCAACTCAACCGACGGTTCGGGGTTAAAGTCTTGGCGGTGCAGCGCCGCGGATTGCACCACCGTTACCATGTGCGCGAGATGATCCTTAAACCCGGCGACGTGCTTTTGGTGCAGGCTTCCGAAGAGGGATTCCTCTCCCTGCGCGATACCGAGGCGGTGCTTGTGGTTGAGGCTCCCAACCGGGCGATTGCTTCCAAAAAACCGGCCATGATCGCCATCGCCACCATGTTGGGCGTTGTTTTGACGGCTGCATTTACTCCGGTTCCACTGGTTTTGGCTGCCCTCATGGGCTGCGCCGTCATGCTTGGCCTGCGCTGTCTCAATGTCGAAGAGGCCATGCGTTCCATCGAAACGACAGTCATTTTTCTACTTGCCGGCACCATTCCTCTGGGGCACGCCATGGAGAAAAGCGGTTTCGCTGAAGAGATTTCCGGCTTTATGCTGCATTATCTGCAAGATGCCAGCCCTATGGTGATTCTCAGTGTGTTCTACCTCTTTACCAGTATTGCAACAGAGCTGCTCTCCAATAAAGCCACGGCGGTTTTGGTGATGCCTATTGCCCTGAGCATGGCCTCTCACCTTGGGATCGATCCCAAACCGTTACTAATGGCCATCTGCTACGGTGCCAGTGCCAGCTTTATGACTCCTATCGGCTATGCCACCAATACCATTGTCATGGGGCCGGGAGGATACAAGTTCTCCGACTACCTGCGTGCAGGTATTCCTTTGAACTTGGTCATGTGGGTGCTGGCCACATTGCTCATTCCAGTGCTCTGGCCCTTTACAGCAGCGCAGGGCTGAAAATCGCGCAGCCAATCCGCTTTGCCGTATCAGAATTCGTAGTCAACCACTGCGCGGCTGCTGGTAATTTTACCGACAAATTCTTTGACCAGCACATGCTTCGGGTGGTCTTGGTAAATTTGCAGATCCTCTTTCGTGGCGAACACTGTATCCAGTGCAAACTCAAAGGCCGCTGGGGATTTGTTGAAATCCACCCCGCAGGAGGCTTCCAGCAGTTCGGGGATCTCTCCCTTTAGCGCAAGCAACTTCTCTTTTAGTAAAGCAGCGTTTTCCGAGGCGCTACGGCCTTCGGCTTCCGGGTGGAATTTCCAGAATACGATATGGCGAATCATAGGCCCGCATTGTCTGCGTTCCCTTCAGTGGAGTAAAGTCAAAACGAGAGCCGTTTCTTTATCTGCTTAATTGCTGATTAACTCCGTGCGAATTAATTGTGCTAGGCTTGCCGTATCAGCGTCAAAGCGGCGGATGCCGTCGGCCAGCTTCTCGGTGGCCATGGGATCGGCATTCAGGTGCCAGCGGAAGGATTCTTCTGTGATGGCTAATTTTTGCAGAGAACTGCTCTGGGCCTCTTTTTCTGTGAGCGATCGCTCAAGGGGAGATTTATCCGCATTCAGTTGACTGAGTAAATCTGGGCTGATGGTTAAAAGATCGCAGCCGGCCAATTGCTGAATTTGACCGTGGTTGCGGAAGCTTGCACCCATGATTTCTGTCCGGTGCCCGAATTTCTTGTAGTAGGCGTAGATGTTTTTAACGGAGGCAACACCGGGATCTTGTTCCGGGCTATACTTTGTTCCGGTTTTTTCCTGGTACCAGTCGGTAATGCGGCCTACGAACGGGCTGATCAATTGTGCTCCCGCTTCGGCGCAGGCTACTGCCTGAGCCAGACAGAAGAGTAGGGTCATGTTGCAGTGAATCCCCTCTTTTTCCAACGCCCTGGCGGCTTCAATGCCCTCCCAGGTGGAGGCAATTTTGATCAACACTCGGTTTCTCGGAACACCTTTTTGCTCATATAAATCTATAATATGCTTCGCTTTGGTCATCGTTCCCGCGGTGTCAAAGGAAAGCCGCGCATTGACCTCGGTGGAGACCCGTCCCGGGATATGTTTGAGAATCTCAACGCCAAAGGCCACCAGTAGGCTGTCGATGATGCTGTCAATCAAACCTTCTCCCGCATGCAGTCCTTTTCCTTCATTTTCAGCTATAGCCTGCTCCAGTAGTTCATTATACTTGTGGCTTTCCACGGCTTTGTAGATCAAGGTTGGATTTGTTGTGGAATCCTGAGGCTTGTGCTTGATTATGCTCTGGATGTCTCCCGTGTCGGCCACAATCGTGGTCCATTGCTTCAGTTGATCCAGCTGATTCTGAGGTAAAAGTTCTGTATTCATAACGGATCCTCTAATTTAGGAATAGTTCTCTTTAACTAGTATACCCATAATATAATCATATGGAACTGTTCCTCAACTTCGCTGACTCATCTTTGCGTAAATCCAATGTAAGAATTTATAAACGGTTTTGTTCTTTGAGCCTTTCTCTTGTCCGTCTTGGAAATGAATGATTATCAAGGGAAAAATGCTAAATTTTAGCAAAATCAACGAATCTCAAGTTTTGGTATGAAGCTTGCAATAATGACTGTGTGACTCTTTTTGGCTTGTATTTACTATCTAATTTGTAAAATACATGACTATACGTTGCTTAACCGTAACGTTCATGGGTCACCTGCTTAGCAAATGATTCATGCTTATCTCTCAATCTAGCAAACAACTATAAACGAACCATGAATAAACTCATCGCAGTTCTTGCTGCTCTCAGCGGCGCAGCATCCCTCAACGCTCAGGACCTCTCCATGAGCGCCAACTTCGGCTTCGAAACCGATTACTACTTCCGCGGTGTTCAGCTTGCTGACTCCATCTACACCGGTGGTATCGACCTGAGCTACGGCGACTTCTATGCCGGTATCTGGTCCGCCAACCCTTCCGACTCCAAGTATTCCAACGAAGTTGACTTCTACATGGGTTACGGATTGGCTTTGTCCGACATCATCAGTGCCGATTTTGGTGTTACTTACTACACCTATCCTGATGCTGACGACGATATCTTTGATGGCGACGTTAACACAGCCGAGTTCTATGCAGGTGTTGCTCTCGACGTTTTCCTGAGCCCCTCCTTCTACATCTACTATGATGAAGAACTCGAAAACTGGACTGGTGAATTCAGTGCCGGATACAGCGCACCCCTCAGCGAAAAAAGCAGCCTCGACTTCGCAGGCTACGTTGGTGGTGTTGACCTCGACGAAGGTGCTGACTACTTCTACACCGGTTTGAGCGTAGACTACATCTACAACTTCACCGACAGTGCTTCCTTGAGCATTGGCGGCCGTTTCACAGCTGCTACCGAAGATTACGCCAAGTATGGTGAAGACGATGCCGACTTCTGGGGCGGTGCTTCCTTCACATGCGGCTTCTAATTCTGAGGTAACTCTGAGTTAACCGTTTTATTTAGCCCGCGGCTTTTTTCATGAAGCCGCGGGCTTTTTATCCAGATTTTCTTCATCGGCGTTCTTCCCCTGCTTTCCAGTCTTGACCTCTTTTGAAAAAAAAGATCACTTTCTGCGCTGATAGAGTTGACCTCACCTACGGAAAACGTATGGTCCTCGCCAACTTAAAAAAAACTTTAATCCATTTATAAATAGAGGTTGACAAGGATGCCTCTTGTCCTAACTTCAACACCTTTTTCTGCACAATGAAAAGCTATCTCGCCAAACAAGGAGAAGTTGCGCCAAAGTGGTATGTCATCGATGCATCCGGCCAAGTGCTGGGGCGCCTCGCGGTGAAGATCGCCAATGTGCTTCGCGGCCGCAACAAACCAACATACACACCGCACATCGACACTGGTGACTTCGTCGTCGTGATCAATGCGGACAAAGTTGTGGTATCCGGTAACAAGGAAACCGACAAGAAGTACATGTTCTACAGCGGTTACATGGGCAATGAGTACTATCGTAACGTGAAGGACTTCCGCGAAAATCGCCCGGAATTTATTATCGAGCACGCTGTTAAAGGCATGCTTCCCAAGAACAAGCTTGCTGCCGCTCAGCTGAAGAAGCTGAAGGTTTATGCCGGTGCCGAGCACCCGCACGCAGCCCAGAACCCGATTGAGCTCTAATTTCTGAGTACCTATATACTATGAGCGAAACTCAAACAGTTTTTGTTGCTACCGGTCGTCGTAAGACTGCAACCGCACGTGTCCGTCTGGCTCCCGGCGGTTCCGGCAAATTTACCGTCAATGGTAAAGAACTCACTGAATACTGCTACGACGAAACCCTCGTCAATGCAGCCACAGCTCCTCTCAAGACCGTAGAAGCTGAAGCTCAGTTCGATGTTATTGCCAAAGTAACCGGTGGTGGACCCAACGGCCAGGCTGGTGCTATTTCCCATGGATTGGCCCGCGCTCTGGAAAAATTCGACCCGGAATGGCGCAGCAGCCTCAAAAAAGCAGGCCTGCTCAAGCGCGACCCGCGTAAACGCGAACGTAAGAAGTCCGGTCAACCAGGTGCACGTAAGCGATTCCAGTTCTCCAAGCGTTAAAGCTCCGTATCGGGGAATTGTACGAATTTATCCAAAACCCTCCCTGGTGTTGAGCACCTTGGAGGGTTTTGTGTTTTTATACCTCTTTATTTAGTCATTGTTTTAGATCAGAAGATCACTATTTTTCAGTCCCATGAAAACTGGCATTATTGGAGCCTCCGGCTACTCCGGAGAGACATTGGTCCGCCTGCTCGCCAAGCACCCGCAGGCTCAACTCTCTGTGGTTACCTCCCGAAAACTGGCCGGTACTCCCCTTTCTACAGTGATTCCCTACCTCCGCGGAGTTATGGATGAACTGACGTTTACCGACTCCAAGGTTGAAGAGTTGATTGAATCCGATGTAGATGTCTTTTTTCTCGCCCTTCCTCACGGTGTCTCTACTGAATTTGCCGTACCTTTAGTAAATGCCGGGAAAACCGTTATCGACCTCAGTGCCGATTTTCGTCTCTACAGCGCTGCGCTCTATAAAGAATACTATGGGCACGAGCACCCGTGCCCCGAATGGTTGACCAAGGCTCCTTACCTCATCCCTGAGCTGATGCAGAATGCTGAGTGGATGCAGCGCAAGCTCATTGCCTGTGCCGGTTGTTATCCCACCAGTATCCTCACTCCGCTTGTTCCTCTATTGCGGGCAGGTTTGTTGGATGCCCGGGGTATTGTTATTTCCAGCTGCAGCGGAGTTTCTGGTGGTGGTAAAAAAGCAGACGAATACTACGGATACAGCGAGCGCACTCAAAGTATGGTTGCTTATGCGGCCCCCAAACACCGCCACCTCTCTGAAATTGAAGAACAACTCAGTTTTGCCCACGGTGGAAATGTAACGGTGCAATTTCTGCCACACCTGGCTCCCATGCGCGCCGGAATCGAGTCCACCATCGTGGCCAAAGCCAACGGAACTCTCGATCAGCTCTACGCTGCCTGGAATGCCCAATACGGCGATAAGCCTTTTGTGTCTGTTTTACCCTCGAAGACCTTCCCCGATACCAAATACGTGGTTGGTTCCAATCGTGTGGATATCAGCGCTGTTTACGACGAGCGCACAGGAAATTTTGTTATTAACAGTGCCATCGACAACCTCATCAAGGGGGCTAGTGGTCAAGCTATTCAGATCATGAATTTAATGCACGGCTTCGACGAAAAAGCCGGCCTTATCTAAAAGACGAAAGAAATACCTTCCATGAGTATTGAAATATCGCTGGAAAGTCACACTTCGGGTATAGCCGAAGTGCCCGGTTTCACGTGTTCGGGTGTTCCCTGTGATGTGCGTCAGAAAGGCGATAAAAAACGCCTCGATGTTGCTCTGATCTACAGCGATATCCCTTGTGCTGCTGCCGGTGTGTTTACACTCAATGATATCTGTGCTGCTCCAGTGCAGGTTTGCCGTAAGCATTTACAGAGCGGAGGTCCTTTCCACGCCATTATTGCCAACAGCGGTAATGCCAATGCCGCTACCGGTGAAGAAGGCTATGCCAATGCCGTTGCTATGGTAGAACAAACAGCTCATTTGCTCGGGCACTCCAGCGAATCGGTTTTTGTCTGCTCTACAGGCCGTATCGGGCGCAAAATGCCGATGCAGGCCATCAAAGAGGGGATCAAAGCTGCCGTAGATGTTGCCGAAAGCAATACCCAAAGCGGAATCAACGCCGCCACTGCCATCCTCACCAGCGATACCCGGCCCAAAACGGTGACTGCCCGTTTTACGGTAGATGGCAAAACCATAACCGTTTCCGCCATGGGCAAAGGTGCGGGCATGATTCAGCCCAATATGGCCACCATGTTTGCCCTGATCGCCACCGACATGCTCATTGAGCAGCCCCTCCTACAGGAAATGCTCAAAAAGGCCACCGATTTGTCCTTTAACCGTATTTCCATCGATGGCGATATGAGCACCAACGACACCGTGCTGGTATTGGCCAATGGTCTGAGCGGGGTGGAACCGGCTTCGCAGGAGATCAAAGACGCTTTTCAGTCGGCCTTGACAGAGGTCTGTGTTAGCCTGGCCAAAATGATGGTTGGCGATGGAGAACGCATCAGTAAAGTCGTCGATTTGCGTATTTTGGGTGCTAAAACGGAAGAGGATGCCGATAAAGTCGCCCGAGCCATTGGTAACTCTTTATTGGTTAAAACTTCCTGGTTCGGCAGCGATCCTAATTGGGGTCGTGTTATTCATGCTGCCGGGTATGCTCGTGTCGGTGTTCAGGAATCCAAGTTGAACATGTTTTATAATGATGTTCCGGTTCTTGTAAACGGTGTGGCTCAGGATGCCTTCCTCTCTAAATGGAAGGAGGTTGTCTCTCAACGGGAGTTTTCTATTCGCCTTGATCTCGGTTTAGGCGAGGCCTCTTATAACCTCTGGACGACTGACCTCACCACCGGATACGTCGACTTTAACAAAAGCGAATAAAGTACCGATGACTCACTTGATCGAACCCCAACGCAAGGCCGATGTCCTCATGGAGGCGCTGCCTTACCTCCAACGTTTTAAAGGATCCATTTTTGTTGTGAAAATGGGCGGTGCTTTCATGGAAAGCGAAGAAGCCCGCAGCCGCGTGGCCAGCGATATCGTTTTTCTGGCCACCGTCGGCATTCATGTTGTGGTCGTTCATGGGGGTGGCAAAGCCATCAACCGTGCCCTCGAGGGAACGGGTATTGTTCCCGAATTCCGCAATGGTCTTCGGGTTACTTGTGCCAGAACAGTTGAAATCGTTTCCCAAACCTTGGATTCGGAAGTAAACTCCGACCTCTGCAACCTGCTCAAAGCCAAAGGTGGCAACCCCTTCGGGCTCGCAGGCCAGAAAACTATGGTTTGTGACCGCATTGTTGAGGATGAAGAGGGCAAACCACTGGATATCGGGTTTGTTGGTATGGTTAAACATGTGGATACCCGGCAGATTCTTGATGCCCTCGAGCAGGGAAAGACTCCCGTGCTTTCCCCAACTGCGGTCGATGACCACGGGCAGGTTCACAATATCAACGCTGATGTGGCTGCATCCAATGTGGCTATGGCCCTGCATGCCCGTCGCCTTGTCTATCTCTGCGATGTTCCCGGCCTCCTCAGCGATCCGGAAGATCACGAATCCCTCATCTCCACCTTGTTCCCGGACCAAATTCACGGAATGAAAAAGAGCGGAGTTATTTCCAGTGGTATGGCCCCGAAGGTGGACAGTGCTGTTAAGGCGTTGGAGTCCGGTGTGCGCCGCGTCCACTTTGTCGATGGTAGAATGCCCCACAGTATGCTCTTAGAAATTTTCACCGATCGGGGAATCGGTACCGAGATTGTTACCCGGTAAAATCCTCCATAGAAATACTCAAGAAATGAATACGAACACAAACGCGGAAGTTCTCTACGATCAATACGTGGCGAACACATATGGGAAAGCACCCGTTACTTTGGTAAAAGGTGCCGGAACACGTGTCTGGGATGACCGCGGTAATTCCTATCTGGATTTTGTTTCCGGAATTGCCGTCAACGCCCTGGGGCACGCTCATCCGACGTGGGTGCGACGTATCAGCGAGCAGGCTGCGCAAATCGCCCACTGCAGCAACCTCTACCGCAATGAAACACAGGGGCAACTGGCGGAAAAACTGGTCGCTTTGGCCGGAGGCCGGAAAAAACTCTTTTTCTGCAATTCCGGCACGGAAGCCAACGAAGCACTCATCAAGCTTGCCCGCCTCTACGGACGGAGTAGGGCCGATGGGGTCGAAGGCAAGTGCTATAAAATCCTTTGTGCCGAGCATGCCTTCCACGGGCGTACGTTCGGTGGTATGGCGGCCACTCCGCAGGAGAAAATCCAGGGTGGCTTCCGGCCTATGCTCGAAGGCTTTGCTTTTGCCCGTTACAACGATTTAGCTTCTTTTGAAGCAATGATCGACGACCAAACCTGTGCCATTTTCCTTGAAACGGTGCAGGGAGAGGGCGGCGTTGTTCCGGCTACCAACGCATTTCTCCAGGGAATCCGTGCGCTTTGCGACAAGCATGGCCTTATCTTTATGCTCGATGAAGTTCAGTGCGGTGCCGGACGCAGTGGAACCTACTTTGCCTACCAGCAGTTTGATGTTCAGCCCGATGCCGTGGGAATGGCCAAAGGAATTGCCGGCGGATTTCCCATGGGGGCAATCTGGATGAATTCAGCTTTGGCCGACTTGCTCAAACCGGGCTCTCACGGTTCCACCTTTGGCGGCAATGCCCTTGCTGCTGCCGCGGCTCTGGCCACGCTTGAGGTTATAGAGCAGGAAAAGCTTCTGGAAAATGTGCAAACCCTCAGCTCGGAGTTCATCCCCAAACTGAATGCGCTTGTGCAAAAGTATCCGCAACAGCTTACGGGCATTCGCGGCATGGGCTTCATGCTCGCCCTCTGCATCAAAAGCGATCCTGTTGCTATGACTCAAAAGCTTTTGGCAAAAGGATTGCTTACCGTACGTGCCGGAACAGATGCCGTACGTCTGCTGCCCCCCCTCAACGTTAAACGCGAGGAGCTGGATGAGGCGCTGCAGATTATCGAACAGTGTCTGCAGGAGGCTGCAACCTGAGTTTTTTGCCTGCCTGCTTCCTCTTGCCCGGAAGCAGGCAGAACTCTTCCTTTTTAACGACCCTGGAATTTAGTATCAGTGAAACATTTTCTCAAAGAAACAGATTTTTCCTATTCCGAAGCTGCCGCGGTTTTTGAACTGGCAGCCCAACTCAAGGCCAATCGGGGGAAACCTCAGGCCCAACCCCTTGCCGGACAAACCTGGGGCATGCTTTTCTCCAAAAGCAGCACCCGTACCCGTGTATCTTTTGAAGTAGGCCTCAACGAGCTCGGGGCCAAGCCGCTCTTCATGGAGCAGAAAAATATGCAGATTGACCGCGGAGAAACGGTTGAAGATACCGCCCGTGTGCTTTCCCGCTACCTGCACGGTCTCGTCATCCGCACCCACGGCCACGAGATTATCGAAGGCTTTGCCAGACATGGCAGCATGCCGGTGGTCAACGCGTTAACAGACCTCTTGCACCCCTGTCAGATTTATACCGATTCTTTTACCTTGGCCGAACGTTGGGGCCAAACCGGTAAATTGCTGGAGTCACTGAAAGGGCGTAAGCTGGTCTATTACGGCGATTGTGCCAACAATATGGCCAACTCCTGGATCCTCGGTGGGGCCCTCTTCGGTATGGAGATTGTCCTCTCCGGTCCGGAGGCATACGCTCCCGGTGTGGAAATCCGCAACCTTCTGGCCAAAGAAGGCTACAGCGAAACCTTTGTCTTTGAACCTGATCCCGTGAAGGCGGCCCGTAACGCCGATGTTCTCTATACCGATGTATGGGTCAGCATGGGGCAGGAAGAGGAAACCGCCGAGCGCCTCAAAACCTTCGGACCCTACGGCGTATCGCAGCAACTGATGGATCAGGCCCGCCCGGATGCCTACTTCATGCACTGCCTGCCCGCCCACGTGGGTATGGAGGTCACCGAAGAAGTTTACACCGGTAAAGCATCCATTGTTTTCGACGAAGCGGAAAACCGCCTCCACATGCAGAAGGCAATTCTTTCGCAGTTGTTATCATAATCTTGCTCTGCTGCTCCGGGCGCGTTAAAAAACAAGCTCCTAGGGTGGGGCAGCTTCATCCGTAAACCAATTTTTTTCAATTACCTATCATGAAAGTAGTACTCGCATATTCCGGTGGGCTTGATACCTCCGTTATTCCTCTCTGGCTCAAAGAGCAATATGGTGCCGAGATCGTTACCTTTGCTGCCGATGTCGGGCAGGAAGAAGAACTTAACGGATTGGCGGAAAAGTCCAAAGCCACCGGTGCTGTTGCTCACTATACCCTCGACCTCGTCGAAGAGTTTGCCGCCGACTTTATCTTCCCCATGCTGCGCGCCAATACGCTTTATGAAGGCCAATACCGTTTGGGAACATCCATTGCCCGCCCCCTCATTGCCAAGGCACAGATCGAAATCGCCCGTAAAGAGGGTGCTACCCACGTGGCTCACGGTGCTACCGGTAAAGGTAACGACCAAATCCGTTTTGAGTTGGCTTATGCTGCTTTGGCCCCTGATCTGCAGGTGATTGCCCCTTGGCGTATTGATGCTTTCCGCGAACGTTTCCCCGGCCGCACGGAAATGATTCAATACTGCGCAGACAACGATATTCATATCGAAGCCTCCGCTAAAAAACCTTACTCCATGGACCGTAACCTCCTGCACATCTCTTATGAGGCAGGTATTCTCGAAGATCCTTGGTTTGATGCCCACACCCCCGAAAATAAGGACATGTTCAAGCTGTCCGTATCTCCGGAAGATGCTCCCGATGAGCCTGAATACATTACCCTTGAATTCGAAAAAGGAGACTGTGTGGCCGTCAATGGTATCGCTGCCACCCCGGCCGGTATTCTCAAGGTTTTGAACGCCCTCGGCGGCAAGCATGGTATTGGCCGTGTTGATATCGTGGAAAACCGCTTTGCCGGAATGAAAAGCCGCGGTGTTTATGAAACTCCCGGTGGCACTATCCTTATGCAGGGGCACCGTGCGATTGAAGGGCTGACGATGGATCGCGAAACCATGCACCTGCGCGACAGCCTCATGCCGCAGTATGCCAAAATGGTCTACAACGGTTTCTGGTATGCTCCCGAACGCGAAGCCCTCCAGGCGCTGATCGATACCACTCAGCAAAACGTTACCGGATCGGTTCGTCTCAAGCTATATAAAGGCAATATCATTACCTGCGGCGTTAAGAGCCCTGTGGCCCTTTACAACGAAGGCTGGGCCTCTATGGAAGGTACCAAGACAGACTACAGCCACAACGATGCTACCGGCTTTATCCGCCTTAACGCACTTCGCCTTCGCGCCCGTTTCAACGCCACCGGCGCACCGGACTACGGCAAGAGCAAATTCACCCGCGAATAATCATTCCCGGATAACTCTTTACAAAAAGGTCATCGCATTCCTGCTGTGGCCTTTTTCTTTATAGAAAAACCTTTTTCCTTGCACCTTTCCCCTTCCTCTATTCAATCCGCCCCTTCACTTTAGATAAGTTGCTTTATGTTGTACCATAGTCAGTTAAGCTTCCTCTTTATTTTTCTCAGCACAGTCAACGGCCTTTTTGCTGATTCCCTGAATGTTCAACAGCATTATGATTTTGGTGAAGACCGTGAATATTGGACCACCACGATCGAAGGACTGGAATTCGACTCTTATGGCTCCACCTATGCCTTTGTCGATATCGATGCCAACAGCTCTGATCTAATCTATGGCGAAGTGGCTCGCTATTTCAATATCCCGAATCAGGAAAACCTGAAATGGACGGCGCAATACAATGGTGGCCGAATCTATGGCGATACCATGCCTCATGTCGGCCTCTTTGGGATCAGTTATAAGGGCTTGGATGTGCTTTATGTACTCAACGAAGATACTGGCTCTGAAGTTCAGTTAACCTATGTCTGGTTCAAGCGCTGGGGTAATTTGGAGCTTTGCGGGTATGTTGATATCTGGACCATAGATCTGGATCGTGTAGCCTTATGCACCGAACCTCAGCTCTGGTATTGGCTCAATGATTACCTCGCAGTAGGAGGAGAACTTGAGATCAGCCGTAATTTTGTCTTCGAATCACACGGTCTTTCCAACTCCTGGGAGTTCAATCCAACCTTGGCGGTAAAAATTTCAACAGAATGGTAAGCTTTACGGATGGAATTTCTCCGGCAGATTCAATGCCAGGCAAACTTCCGATATTAACTGGCGGAGATTAATCGGTTTGCGGATATAAGCCTTCACATGGTGCTTGGCTGCTTCAGCCCGGCATTCCGGCCCGTCTTCAACCGTGACCATGATTACCGGAGTGTCTTTAAACTCCTCTGTCTGCCGCATTTTCTTTAAAATGGAGAGCCCGTCAGGGCCTGGCATGGAAATATCCAGCAAAACCAAGTCTGGATTCTCTTTGTTTATGGCACGGATAGTTTCGATCCCCGTTGTCGTCTCTAGAAGCTCTACCTCCAGATGGAACAAAACCTCACGGATAATCGTACGCGTGATATCTGCATCATCCGCTATTAGGATTTTTGGCTTGCTCATGGGGAGTTACTGTCTCGTGGGGATGGCGGTATTTACTGACCGCCTTTTTGCACGAACAGGTCTATTACAAGAGGGTGATTGAAAAGCTCGAAACAGAAGGCATAGCGCTCGGCGCTCTGAATGGAATCAACTTCAATCTTATTGCCTCGTAGTACCGTGGGCAGGGTTACTCGGCAGTTGAATCCCAGATCACAAATTCCGTTCTTGAAGTTGCCGATTGTCATGTTGCAGATTTCCCCGATAACATCCTTGACGATCTCTGACTCGCTCTTGAGTTCGGCAGTATCCATCCCCGTCATTACGCTGGTGATCTCCAGCGCTACATCAAATTCAATATAGATAAAGACCACTCCGTTGGCTTCTCCTGTAAAGCCTATGGAACCCACCATCAGTGGATCTTTTGTTCCCAATGCGTAAAAGGGGCTATTGTTTCCCTTGAGCTCTGCTGAACTGAGGTATTGCTTGTATATAGGCTTCAGCTCAAGCATTGTGCTGAATACATTATCTACCGCATTAACAAGGAGGTCTTCCAGGGTTTCAATTTCGGGGAAAGTGATTTCTTCCATAGCGCTTTTTGATGTAGGGAGGATACTAGCTCTGTCCGCTGAAAAGGCGAGTTCAAAAAAGTGTAAAATGGCCACTCTGCCATTTATATTGTTGCGGAAATGAAGGGGTTAGGAATGTAACGCCCGCGTGAATTCAAGAAAACCGGAAGCCTGCTGCTGTAGTCTCTTTTGCAAGTCTTCCGACTTAAGTGTTTCCTGATCGATCAATTCGTCAAAGATAAAAGGAATAAAAACCCTTTTGGGGTAAATGTAGGCATTGCGGTAGCCGAAAACCTGCTGCAGTTGTTCTACCGCGCGAATGCCGCCGTGGGCTCCGGCGGCCAGCCCCGTAAAGGCCGTGGGACGCCCTTCAAATGCGTCAGGGAACGGCAGCATATCGATGAAATACTTCAATACTCCCGGAAAGCTTCCATTGTATTCCCCGACAACCAAGTGCAACCCGCTCGCTTCCAGTATTTTTCCGGAAAACTCCTGAGTGAATGCTTCCGGCTTATCCCCATAGGCGGCAGGGCTGAATATCTCCGGCGGCAGCTTTTGCAAATCCAGCAGTGTTACGCTTTCTCCACTGTTTTCGTATGCCTGCTTCAGCAGCGTTGCTACTTTTAAGGAATTGTTTCCCGGACGATTCGTGCCTGAAAGAATACAGATCATCCTTCAAACATGTCCTGATCTTGGTTTCTGGCAACAAGCTGCGTTATTTTTAGAATTCGATTCCCTTGCGGGCCTCCAGCCCTTCTTTATAATAGTGTTTTGCCTCCCGCATTTCTGTTACCAGATTTGCCACAGCAATCAGTTTGTTATCGGCGTAGCGTCCGGTCAGGACCAGCTCAACCGGTTTTGGTTTTCGCAGTACCACATTCAGCACAGCATCTACATCAAGCAAGCCAAAGGCAACCGCCACGCACACTTCGTCCATGATAACCATGTGGTAGCTGGAGCTTTGCAGTGCCATATCGCATTTCTGCAGGCCGATGCGTGCTCTGTTATAATCGTCTTCGGTAACGCTTTCCTTGCTCAGGCATTCTTCGCTGCCGAACTGTTCCACTGTAATCAGGGGACTTGGTTTGGTTGCTTTCACTTCTCCGTAAAGTTTCCCTTTCAGGAATTGTCCTACGAACGTTCGCATACCATAGCCGCTGGCCCTTAAGGCAAGTCCGAATGCGGCAGTTGTTTTCCCTTTTCCGGCACCTGTGTACAGGTGTATCATTCCCTCATCCATCCCGATACTATTTTACAAACTAATACATGATGCAAGCGCGGACGATACTCCCTAAACAAAAAAACTTCCATTTCTGGAAGTCTTGTAAAATGGTGCGGGTAGACGGAATCGAACCGACACGGCCAGCTTGGAAGGCTGGAGTTCTACCATTAAACTATACCCGCAAGTGGGAAAGTATCGGAAGATGTGAAATCTCTTCTCTCGGGTCAAGCAAATGTTGGCTTTTTTTAGAGATTGTCGTTTCTATGATTTTCTCTTAGTCTTATTATTCCTATCAATAAATCTGTTATAATTCATTCATATACACACGTGTTATGGCTCTGATCACATCCTCTAAACAAACCAATAAGCCGCAATTGCGCCAGTCTTCCAAAAACGTGGGTTTCTGGGAAGGCCAACGCCTTGCAAAGCAGCGAGCTTATGAAAAACAGGCCAAAAAAAAGAAAATCAAACTGGCCGACCTTTGTATCTTTACTCAGCAGCTTTCATCCATGCTCGACGCAGGCTTACCCCTCGTCTCGGCATTGACTGCGTTGGAAGAACAAACCGAACAACCCGTGTTCAAAATCATTATTCGGGAAGTTCGCAGCGACGTATCCACAGGGACTTCATTTTCCGAAGCAACCAAGAAATTTCCCAGAGCATTCCCCAACCTCTTTACTTCCATGGTGGAGGCAGGAGAAGCCAGCGGTAACCTTGGCGGCATTCTCGGCAAGGTAGCCGCTTATTTCGAAGCCAGTGTTCGATTGGCCAAAAAGGTCAAGAGTGCTTTGGTTTATCCTGCTGTGGTTATTACGCTGGCTCTTGTTCTTGTTCAGGTTTTGCTTATCTTTGTTATTCCTGTATTTAAGGAAATGTTCGAAGGTTTTGGTAAGGAACTGCCAAAGTTCACTCAGATGGTGATCGACCTCTCCGACTTTCTCAAAGCAAATATCATCTTCTTCATTATCGGCATTGTGGCTCTTGTTGTTGCTATTAAGAAGATCATTGTTACTCCTTCCGGGCGAAGAATGAAGGATAAAATCCTGCGCAAGGCTCCGGTTTTTGGCAATCTTCTACAGAAAATTGCCCTCAGCCGCTTCTGTCGTACCTATTCCATTCTCTTAACCAGTGGGGTTCCTCTCCTGCGCTCTCTGGAAATTGTTTCCAATTCCAGTGGAAACACCTTTATTGAGGACGCTTGTAAAGATATCACCCGCTCGGTTAGCCAAGGGGGGATGCTTTCTGAAGCCGTTGCCGAAAACGATTACTTCACTCCTTCGGTCAAGCACATGGCCCGCGCCGGTGAGCAAACCGGTAACGTTGAAGGGATGATGAACAAGATTGCCGACTTTTTTGACAACGAAATCGACAACATAGTTGCTGCCTTAACCAGCTTGATGGAACCTGTACTCATCGTTTTTCTCGGTACTGTTATCGGTGGTTTGGTCATCGCTATGTTCCTGCCCATCTTCAATCTGGCCGGCGCGGTTTCCTGATCAACCTCAGCTTTTCTACTTTTCGAGGCTCCGCAATCTGCGGGGCCTTTTTTTATGTCATGTAGATCAGTGTTGGAGCGTCTATATACTGCCCCCGGTTAAGTAAAGCTTGGGTCGGCAAATCCTATTTACCCGCTTTTCCAATCAAGACCATAAGCTTATAAGGTTCGAGACGATAATCAACCGTGTTATGGTCCATAACCCTATAGGGTTACAGATCATAACAGCATAAGGTTATAGACTGTAACCTTATGCTGTTATTTTATTATGGGGTCATTCCCTTTAGCTCGTTGGGATAATTTCCAGTCCTGAGAGTATACTGCCCTGACTGCGTGGATAGATCGCTACAATAACGACTATCCTCACTCCACCATCAACTATCTCACTCCTCAGCAATATGAGGAGCAAAACACATCAAACATAGCATTAAAAAACTCTCTTCATTTGGCTTGAGTTAATCGGGGGCACTACATCTATCATCATCGCTGCGCCAACCAGGGGTAGACTGATAACTTGGCTGGCCGCAGGAGTTTCCCGGCATCTTCATCCCTTTTATGAACCAGCTCCTCATCGTTTCTGAGTATAAAAAAAAGTCTCGTGAGAATCACGAGACTTTTGGGATGGAGAAAAACTTTTTTTAGAGTTCTGCGCAGGCGGCTTCCAGTTCGGAAACCAGTCTGTCCAACTCCTTAACTACGTTTTCGGTAGCTTCAGGCTTGGTCAGGTCAACGCCGGCTTTTTGCAGCTGGCGAATGGGGAAATCGTTGCCGCCGGAGCTGAGCAGTGTCAGGTAGCGGTGGATGATTTCTGCCTTATCCGCTTCGCTGGAAGCAGTCTGGACTGCCTTGTAAATGCTGGAGGAGGAGGCGTAGCAGGTGGCATATTTATACACGTAATAAGGGGTGTTGTAAAAATGCGGAATGCGTGCCCAGGAATACATATAGGGATCATCGGCAGGGATGATGTCACCGTAGTATTCTGCAGTGGTCTCTCTCCAGATCTGTGTCAGACGATCTGCGGTCAAGGTTTCGCCGCTTTCCACCAGCGTATGGGCTTTCAGTTCGAAATCGGCAAAGAGCGTTTGCGTAATAAAGGTACCGATGATGTCCTGGATCTGATGTTCCAGCAGGGCGATGCGCTGTTCCGGGGTGGTTACTTCTTTCAGCAACTCGCCCAGAAAGAGCTTTTCATTAAAGGTCGAGGCTACCTCAGCCACGAAGATAGTGTAGTCGCTGGTGGCAAAGGGCTGATTGGCATCGGAGAGCTGAGTGTGCATGGAGTGCCCCAGCTCATGAGCCAAGGTAAAGGCGTCTTCCATGGCGTCATGGTAGTTCAGCAACACAAAGGGACCAATTCCATAAATACCCGAGCTGTAGGCACCTGTGCGCTTGCCTACGCTTTCGTAGACGTCGATCTGGCCGTTTTCAAAGAGGGAGGCCAGTTCCTTCTGGTAGGCTTCCCCAAGGAGGGCTACAGAAGAGATGATGCGCGGTTTGATGTCCTCAAAAGGATATTGCGTCTTGTCGTCTACGATGGGGAACATGCAGTCGCTCCAACCGTAGGTTTCCAGTCCCAGTACTTTTTGGCGCAGGTGGTGGTAGCGGCGCAGTGTTTCTTTGGCGTCTTTGGCCGTCTCGATCAGGTTGGTAAATACTTCCATCGGCACATTGTCGCCGTCCAGCTGGCTGGCCAGCACGGATTCGTAATTGCGTGCCTGTGCTTCTGCCCAACCGCTACTCAACGCGGCATCGTAAATGGCAGCGTAAGTGTTTTTCTGGTCGATGATCGACTGGCTTAGCGTCTTCTGGATCAGCTTGCGGTCGGCCTGATTGCGCGATGTGGTCATGGCCATGGCATAGCTGCCGGCGGTTACCTCAAAGCTTTCACCGTCGGAAAGCGTAATTGGCATCGGTTTGGCGTCTGCAGTGCTGATCGCGGCATAGATACCCGAAGGTACGGTGCCCATTTTGGAGAAGTAGGAAAGCAGCTTTTCGCCTTCGGCATTCAGCACGTGTTCTTGCAGCCGGTAGGTTTCAGAGATCGGGAAACGATATATCTGCAGTTCCGGGGTGCTGTCGATCCATTCCATCATCGTTGCTTCGGGAATGTTCAACATCTCGGGGGTAATCCAGCTCAGCTTTTGCTCCATGCTCTGGAATGCGCCCATAAACTGCCCCCAGCGGGCCAGCAGATCGTTGTCGCTCAAATTGATGTCGCGTTGCAACCCGGAGTAACCGTAGAGCCGGTAGGCCAGCTTGCCGATCTCATCGGAAAGTTGTTCCAGCTTAACGATTTGTTGGGGGCCTTCGGCCAGGGTTCCCTCCAGAGAGGCAATCTCATCACCGATGGTGCCAACTTTGGCCAGATCGGCTTCCCAAGCATCCCAGCTCGGGTAAATTAGAGAAAAATCCCACTTGTAGGCATCCTCCACTTCGCTGCGAATTTTTACTTCTGCGTGTGCTGTGAGGCCCAACCCACAAAGCGCCACGCCAACAAGGCTCCATTTAATGAATTTCATACGTATGTCTTCCATAGCCCGAATCGGGCCAATCTATGATCGGATTTGTAATTTGCTTAAAAAGAATGTCGGCATTCCCCTATATCGCTTCAGCGATACTGGTTCAGTTCATTTTTGAGCTCCAGGGTGGCCTGCCGGGCGGCCTCTCCGACGTTGTCGGTTCCGGCCTTGGCAAAGGCATAGATGATCCCGCGGGAGGAGTTGATCATCAACCCGGCTCCACGGCTGTTCTTTCCATTGTTGACAGAGGCTTGTGCATCGCCGCCCTGCGCCCCGACTCCGGGTACCAGCAGGGGCAGATCGCCTACCGCGCTGCGGATTTCCTTGAGCTCTTCAGGATAGGTTGCCCCGACCACCAGGCACAGGTTTTGGTTGCTGTTCCACTCATTGGCGGCTTTTTCGGCAACGGTCATATAAATGGTTTTCCCGGTCGCCTGGTCGACGATGTTTTGCAAATCTCCTGATCCCGGGTTGGAGGTGCGGCAAAGCACAATCACACCCTTGTCCTTGCGCTCCAGAAACGGCTGCAGTGTATCGCCTCCCATGTAAGGGTTAACGGTCACCGCATCGGCACCATAAATGTCAAACGCCTCTTTGGCATATTGCTCTGCGGTGGCTCCGATATCGCCACGTTTGGAATCCAGAATTACCGGCACCTCAGGACACACTTCTTTCAGGTAATCGATCGTCATCTGCAGCTCTTCCAACGCCCCGCAGCCAGCATAATAGGCGAATTGAGGCTTGTAAGAGCAGACCAAGTCCTTGGTCGCATCGATGATTTGGCGGTTGAATTCAAAAATCGGGTATTTTTCGGCTTTTAATGCCGAGGGAAGCTTTTCTGCATCGGGATCTAACCCGACGCACACCAGGGAGTTATTCTTTTCCCAGATGGATTCCAGTTTATCGTAAAATGACTGCATGCCGGACTGTATGGAAAAAGCACCTCCAAGGGAAAGACAAAAAAGAACCAAAGAGATATCTTCAATCGACTTTTACCGGGAGTATAGCTACATCGTCCGGCGCTGCCCAAAAATAGAGATCCTCCTCGCCCGATTGGAGAAACCGCGGGTTCTGTTCATAGACCAGTAACAAATGCTCTCCGGTGGCCACCCGGTAACGTCCGATCAGTCCTTCATCGGTGGCATTGACAATCGTTCCATGGAAACAGTTTTCATCGGCCGGCATCTGCTCTATGTGCAGGCTTTCCGGGCGAATGGCTACCTCCACTTCTGTTCCCTCAACATAAGCATCTGACTCTGCCGTCAGTGTTCCGGAAATTTCTCCCAGATCGGTATCCACCAGAGCCATGCCGGCGGCGCTTTGTCGGAGTGTTCCCCGCAAAATATTGGCATCGCTCAGGAACTGGGCTACGAAGGTGGATGTTGGGTATTGCCAGAGTCGCCGCGGTGTGTCGTGTGCTTCTATGCGGCCCTCTTTCATCAGCACCAAATCGGTGGCCAGAGCAAAGGCTTCAGCCACTTGAGTGGTGGCCCATACCAGGCAGATTCTCTCTGTGCGGCAATACTCTGCAATATCACGCCCGATTTTCAGGCGCAGCCGCGGTTCCAGAGACGCCAGCTGATCGTCCACCAGGAGGCAGTGCGGGTGCACAGCCACACCGGAGGCCAGATAAAGCCGGTTGCGCTCACTGGTGGAAAGCCGCCCCACCGGATGCTCTGCAAATGCCTCCAGTCCAACGGCTTTCAACGCTCGCAATACTCGCTCATGTCTGTCTTTGCGCGGAACGCCCCACTGTCGGGCAACGACTTCCACTGCCTTGTAGACGCGCCACCCCGTTGGGATATCCCACTCGTCAGCCAGAAAAGCCCGTCGCCGCTGTGGGGATTGTCCGGTTACATCCTTATTCCCAAAATACAATTTGCCCCGGCGTACCTTTTCTTCGCCGGCAATGATTTTCAGCAGTGTGCTCTTGCCGCAACCGCCCGGCCCCAGAATGGCTAAAACACAAGCCTCGGGCACTTCCAGATGAATGTTTTTCAAAATGGCGTCACCGTTCACGTAGAACGTCAGGTCTTCGATCTTTAAAGAGCACATGAGATCCCATTTTGTTGGCATTTTGCCGACTGTCAAAGTCGGAATAGGTTGACTCAAATTCCCTTTCGCCTATACAGAATTCCGTCCGCCAAAAAGCGAAAGGCAGTTATTTATATGCATAGAGATTTGCAGCGTATTATGGTTTCCGAGGAAGCCATCAGAGAACGTGTGGTTGCTCTCAGTAAAGAGATAAGCAAAGATTACCGTAAAGTTGAGTCACTGACAGTGATTGCCATTGTCAACGGTGCCCTCATGTTTGCCTCGGATCTGATCCGCCGCTTCAATATGCCTGTACGCTTCGATACCCTCCATGTATCCAGTCACAACGATAGGGAAAGCCGCCGCGACCCCGAAATTATAGACAGTTTGCGCATCTCCCTCCGTGGCCACGATGTGCTTGTTATCGACGATATTCTCGATACCGGGAACACCCTCCTTCGAGTTAAGGAAATGCTCCGTAAAGCAGAGCCGGCATCCCTCAAATCCTGCGTGTTGCTCGATAAGAAAGAGCGCCGCGAGGTCGAAGTGGAAGCCGATTATGTGGGCTTTACCATTGAAGACGAATTTGTGGTCGGCTACGGGCTCGATTTTGGAGAGTTCTACCGCAACCTTCCCTGCATCGGTGTGCTCAAGGCCGAGTTACAGAACCCGCCTATTTTTCAATAGCCTGTATTACTTTGCCCAGCCATTTGCGGTGTGGGCCGGATAGCGGTATCTCTTCCAAGCGGTCCTCACAGATCCATTCCAGTAGCGAATCTCCGGCTATGTGTGCCTCCAGTTGCTTATCCGACGCAATTTTGTAGAAACGCTCTTCAATTCTCTGGTTTGCAATACCGCGGCTGCCCTTAAAGAGCAGCGCCTTTCCGGTGAGGGAAACCTTCACCTCTTCGGCTGTGGGGAACTCATAAATATTGGCCAGTCTTTTGGCTGTGTGCGGCGCTTTTCGCAGAAGGATTTCTCCAGCCGCGTTTTCCAGCAGTACCCGCTCAACCAGCACTTTCTCAGTCTTCTTTCTCTGGATATTCGGGATGCTCTCTGCCGTTCCCTCATTGAACGCACGGCAGCAATGCTGCACCGGGCAGATCATACAGGAAGGATTGTTCTTTAAGCAAATCAGCGCCCCAAGCTCCATCATGGCCTCGTTGTGCAGTCCCGGGTTTTGCTTGTCGAGGAAGGCATCTGCCGCCGGGCGAATCGCCTCAATGGCTTCAGCTCCGCTTTCAAAGCATTGCCTGTTTCCGGTAATTCGGGCCAGCACTCGCACCACATTGCCGTCAACCACCGCCGCGGCATAACCTTGGGCCAGACTGCTGATCGCTGCAGAAGAGTAGGGGCCAACGCCCGGTAATGCCTGCCAGGCCTCCGGTGTTTGCGGCACATCAGGCAGTGCGGTTAATGCCTTGGCCAGTTTGTGCAGATTACGGGCGCGGTTGTAATAGCCGAGCCCTTCCCACGCCTTCAACACACTTGCTTCCTCCGCCTTGGCTAATGTTTCGAAGTCAGGGAACAACTGCATCCAGCGGTCAAAATAGGGCAACATCGTCTTTACCTGAGTCTGCTGCAGCATAAACTCGGAAATCACTGTTCGGTAGAGACTCCGCGTTTCCCGCCAGGGCAAATCGCGTGCCGATGCCCTGAACCAGTCTCCCAAGGCCCTGCGAAATGTTTTCTTCTGCGCTGTGCTCTCTCCCTGCATGCCCTCAACATGCAGCACTTTCCCGCTTTGCCAACTCGCTTTTCCGATTTGTTTGTAGCCTCGATGAGATTATTGCTTCTATAGATCGAAAGAGAATGAGTTTGTGCTTGTTGTGAATAGCTTAGATGTTTGTATGTTAATTATTTCAAAAAGCAGTTTTCCATCTTGTTCTTTTGGTTTAAATAATGTTCCCAATACAACTCCTGGTCCAAGATATTTTGTAATAATTATATTTGCTGCAGCAAGTGAGGATATTGCATTTAAAAGCGTTGCATGTTCTTTTGTTGAGTTTGGTGAATGCTTGATCTTGTTATATGCATTCCACCATTCAGGTTTTTCTATTTCTCCTGATTCTATTTTTTGAAATGGTTTAAGTAGGTTCTTTTCGCTTTTAGAGAGCGGATTTAATAGAGATGATTCTATTTTAACTGAGTTTAGTTTTAATTTTTTGCTTAAAAATACGAAATCATGGATATTAGGTTTTGTAACGTTTTCATACATTTTTTTGAGTATGGTTTTGGATACTATTTCATATATATTAGATGATTCTCTTATGATTGAAGAAAACATCATCGATGAACAATGTTTGTTTTCTTCTACAGGTAGGATATACTTAAATGCGTCAATCAACATGTCTTCTATCAGGATATAACTAAGCTTCAGGTTTAGTGATTCTTCTGATATTTTCTGTTGGTATTGATATAGTTGTCTACTTAGTGTTTTCGTAGATTCTTCAACATAAAAACATTCATAATAATCTAATGTGGATCTAGTTCGTTTATTCATGTCAGCAAAGTAAATAAGGTATTAGTGACTGTGTCTGTTTTGCTACTAGATTGTCATTATTTTTATAGCTTTAGTCAATGTTTCTTTCGAAAAAGAAAATGTCCTTGTTTTTCTGTCTAAAGTAAATTCTTGATTCACCGGCCTGCTATGGGTTACTCTGAGGCTCATTTTTATGGCCCCTAAAAAGAAATCCGAAAGCGACCAACCCAAGAAAACAAGCCTTTATACCATAGAGCTGGATGACCGGCAGTTGGACAAGGTTCAGGCTTATTGCGAACAGCAAATTTGGGAAGCCTTCGATGCGCCTTACTCGCAGTACGCCTACAAGCACAAATACACTCAGGTAACACTCGTTGCCTACGAAAAACGCAATAAGCAGGGGCTTCGCAAATTGGTCATTTCCGGTAAAGGCACCGAGGATTTTGTTCGCGATTTCATTGAACCCGAGGTTACCGGAGAAGCCCGGCTGGGATACGACGAAGTTCACCATCCGGAGTGGTTCGAACCACATGCCGGGATGGACGAAGCCGGCAAGGGCGATCTCTTTGGCCCCGTGGTGGCCGCTACCGTGATTGCCTCTGCCGATGCTGTGCACGATTTTCTGAAAATGGGCGTGGCCGACTCCAAAACGCGCACCGATCCAGTTATTATGCGCCTCGATCAGGAAATCCGCAAAATGAAGAACGTCACGGTACAGGTGGCCTTCTGCACCATGGATCGCTACAATGAGCTCATGGCCCGCCCTCGGGCCAACCTCAATAAATTGCTGGCCTGGCTCCATGCCCGCGCTCTGGAGAATGCGTTGGCCAAACAAAAAACCCCTTGGGGCCTGCTCGACCAGTTCTCTAAACAGCCCTTGGTTCAACAACAGCTCAAGAAGGACGGATGCGATTTCGACCTGCGTATGCGCACCAAAGCGGAAAGCGATCCTGTGGTTGCCGCGGCCTCCATTTGTGCCCGTGCCGAATTCCTCCGCCAGTTGGCCCTGCTCGAAAAGCACCTCGACGAATCCCTTTGCCCGTTGCCCAAAGGCTCCGGTGCGCCCGCCAAGAAGGCGGCTATTAAAATCGTTTCTCATATGGGCGATGCTGCGCTTGCCGGGGTTGCCAAACTGCACTTTAAAACAAGCTACGAAGCCCGTGGCTTGCCTGTTCCTGAACGCCCCTCCTGGGGCTCCTGATTGGTTCTCTGTTACTCTGTCTGTTTCCCTATGATTCACCTATTAGCCGCTTTTGACCGCTGCCGACTCTTTCCCTGCAAAATACTCGCAGGAATTGACGAAGCCGGCAGAGGGGCGCTCGCCGGTCCCGTGGTTGCCGGGGCGGTTATTGCTCCCCTGTCCTTTTACGAAGACGCTCGCGCCTTAAAACTGCTCGAGGCTGCCAACGATTCCAAAAAACTCACTGCCGCCCGTCGGGAGATGCTTTTCTCTGCGATCTGCAGCCTGGCAGAAGACTGCAAAATCGCTTTTTCTCCCGGTGTTGCCGATGTTAACGAAATCGCCGAACACAACATTCTCGGCGCCACCAAATTGGCCATGCAGCGGGCCCTGCTCGCTGCGGTGGAGAAAGCGCCCTTTGCTGTGGAGCTGCACTCATTGCTTCCGGATTCCTTTTTTGGCCTTTCCGATAAATGCGAAGCCGCCGCTCAGTTGCTCGTAGACGGAAAACCGCTAAAAAATTTTCCCTATGCCCATGAGGCCATCGTTCAGGGAGATGGGCAGTCGCTGGTCATTGCCCTTTCCTCCATTGTGGCCAAAGTCACCAGAGACCACATGATGCTTGAGCTCGACAGTTGCTACCCGCAATATGGTTTTATCGACCATAAAGGCTATGGAGTAGAAAGTCACCGCGAAGCCATCCTTACCCATGGGCCTTGCCCGGAACATCGGGAACTTTTTCTGCGAAAAATTCGCAAAGGCGGATACGCTGCGCTTGAGCAGGACGAAATCGACTTTTGACAAAACCTTCGATTCGTTTAAATTGCTGTCATTAAGCTATGACTACAAACCCGATTCTTCTGGGCGTAAATATCGACCACTCTGCCACTCTGCGGCAGGCACGTTACCGCGAATATCCCCAAACCTGCGGCGGAATTGTTGAACCCGATCCCCTTGCCGTAGCCCTGCTCGCCGAGCAGGCCGGTGCCGATGGCATTACCGTGCACCTGCGCGAAGACCGCAGACACATTCAGGAGAGGGATGTTCTCCGCATCCGCGAGAGTATCCGTACCCGTCTCAATCTGGAGATGGCCTGCACCGATGAAATGCTCAGCTTTGCCCTTCAGGTAAAGCCCGACTCCGTATGTCTGGTGCCTGAAAACCGTGCCGAAGTCTCTACCGAAGGCGGCCTCGATGTGGTTGGCCAGCGAGACCGTGTGGCCAAAATAGCCGATGCGATGGCCGGAGCCGGAATCGCTGTCAGTCTTTTTATCGACCCGGAAGAAGCACAAGTAGAGGTGGCTGCCGAGCTGCAATGCCCCTACATCGAACTGCACACCGGTGCTTTTGCCAATGCCTGGCACAACGTGGGTTTGCGCCGTCAGGAGTTTACCCGCCTTTGTCTGGCCGCATCTGTGGCCGACGATGCCGGAATCAAAGTCAATGCCGGGCACGGCATCAATTACATTAACGTTGCCGAAGTGCGCAAAATCCCTCACCTCTATGAGCTCAATATCGGGCACAGCATCCTCTGCCGTTCCATCCTTACCGGGATAGACGAAAGTGTGCGGGAGATGAAACGCCTCATGAACTACGGTTGCTGAGTATGGATATCCGCTTACCCGAAGGAGGCATCGTCATCGGTGTCGGCACAGATATTGTTGAAGTAGAGCGTATTCGCAAGGTCTACGAACGCCACCCGGAACGCTTTCTCACCCGCGTGTTCACCGAGCAGGAGCGTGCCTATTGCTTGGCCAAACGCAATCCGTTGCCCCACCTTGCCGCACGTTTTGCCGCCAAAGAAGCTATCTCCAAAACCTTTACCACCGGTATCGGCAAAGAGCTTGGGTGGACCAGTATGGAAGTCGTCAAAGGAGAGCGTGAACAACCCCTCGTACGCCTCGATGCTCAGGGCTTGGTCCTGCTCGAAGCTGTGGGTGGGCACGATGTGCTCCTTTCCCTTTCTCACACCGAATTCTATGCGCAGGCCGTGGCCCTGCTCGTTCGCAAAACCTGATTAACCGTAGCGGTTGAAGTAGACACGCTCCTCGAATGCCCGTTTCTCCGGCGGTGTAACTTCTTCTGCGGGAATACCCAGTGGTAAAATAATCCTGACAACTTTATTCGCAGGAAGGCCGATGATTTTGCCCACTTGGTCCGCATGGTTGCTCAAACGCAGCCAGCCGTCGATCCACACGGTTGCATAACCCAATGCGGTAATCGCCAGCAGCATGTTTTCCACTGCTGTGGCGCTGTCTTCAATCTGGAAATGATCGCCGTGGTAAATCGCTTCGGGTTCACTGTCCAAACAGCAAGCAATATAGGCCGCCGCTTGTTCCATTGCTTTGCGACCGCTCTTTAAGGTTCGAATTCGACTGACCACTTCCGGGTCGTTCACAATCACAAACGTTGTCGTCTGGGCATTTTTACCGCTCGGAGCATCCAGGCCTGCCTGCACAATCTTGCGCAGATCTGCCTCAGGAATAGGTGTGTCCTTAAACCCCAGACGATAACTGTGCCGCTTGCTGATTGCTTCAAATAAATCCATGTCGGTCTCCTAACTCAATCCCTCGACTTCGACAACGCAAAACCGCTCCGGCGGAGGGCTTTATCTGTTGATATTACATTATGCTTCTGCTTTGATGGTCGCCTAACCTAACCACTCAAACATGAAGATAACAGAATATATTCATGCTCTGAAAATCGATTTTTCGATAGAGATGAGCAACTCCTTGCGTTTAAGCAGATCCACCTGGGCCTACCTTCTGGAAGGCAAAGAACTCACCCTGATTGATACCGGGGTTAAGGGCTCCTGGCCCGTTATCAGAGATTACATTCTTTCCATTGGCCGGACTCCCGCAGAAGTAACCACCTGTATTCTCAGTCATTCCCATCCCGATCATATGGGTGGTGCGGTTACTCTACAGAAGAAAACCGCTTGCCGCTTTATGGCGCATGCCGCATCCTTGCCCTGGATTATTGATCCTCAGCAGCAGTTTTCTGCTCGTCCCGTGCCTTCATTCCATAACCTTGTTGAAGGCCCCGTTTTGGTGGATGAACTGCTTGAGGATGGGCAGGTGCTCGTTTTTCCGGGGTGCGAACCTTTTCGTGTTCTGCATACGCCGGGCCATGAGGGGGGCCATCTGGCATTTTACTTTGCCCACTCCGGCGTGCTCATTTCTGTGGATGCCCTCATGCCTGTAGGGGATATGCCCACCTACGATAATTTCCGTAAGACGGTTGATTCATCGCACAAGCTTGCCGGCTTGCTCGGTGTGGAAACGCTCCTGTCGTCGTTTGACGGGCCGACCAAAGGTACAGAAGAGATCCAAACCCTGATGCAGGAGCGCATTGCTTGGCTCCACCGTATCGACGAGGCTGTCCGGTCTGTCTCTGTGCTGCCCGCGGATCAACGCACTCAGGCTGCCGTAACTCAACTGGGACTTCCACCTGTCTGCTGTAATCCCGTGGTGCAATTGGCTTTTTCAAGCCACTAAGACTTATTTTTCACTCAGGAATTGTTCTGCCTTCTCGCAAGATTTCCTCATTTACGGACATAAAAAAACACCTAAGGTTTTGCCTGTAGGAGTTTCTTGTCGAGGGCATCGCATTTCTGCGAAGGAGATATGGTGCTCAGGGCGGGACTTGAACCCGCACGACCGAAGTCACACGCCCCTCAAGCGTGCGTGTCTGCCAATTCCACCACCTGAGCAACTTGCGTTGTTGAAGTTCGGAACAAAATCCATTCCTTCGACCAAGTGCAAGTCTTTTTTTCAAAAAAACAATCATTGCCGTAATTACAAATATCTGTCTAACTCATCCATCACACTTTGCTTGACCGCAACGTGCTTCCTATCAATTATAAGGCTACCCAAGCTTAACCATGGCCGAGCAATCTTCAGAAAAGAATACTCCTGATTCTGTAATCTCATTGGACCTTTCCGGACTCCAGAACCTTTCATTGGGTCCAAACTGGAGCAGTGGAGACCCCAAGGGCAAAGATCAGCAACGATACAAAGACTATGAGGCAAGGCCTCAGCGTTCCCGCGGGAATAATGCTCCTAGGCGAGATCGCCGCCCACCGCGTCGCAGGGATACCCCGCCCGCAGGAGATGCTGCGGAAGGTTCGCGTCCTTCTGGAGACCGCCCGCATAGAAGCGGTAATCGCTCCGAAGGTGCCGGTCGCGAGCGACGTCAGCGCATGGAACGACCTTTTATACCCATTCTGGAAGCCACGTTCTATCCAGAGGATGCTCCTTTCCGCGCCCTCTCTCAGGCCGTCCGTAATTCCTGCCGCACATACGAGCTCTTTGAAATTGCCCGTCTCATTCTGGACAAACCGGACCGTTTTGTCTGTGTGGCCAAGCCGTTGGCCAACGCCGTCAACCCCATGCTTTATATCAGCGTGCCGGATGAAATTCCCTTTGAGTCCGAGGACGATGCCGTCAACCACGTCTTTAATAAGTATGTGGATACTTTTTTCACGGTGGAAGAAATCGAAGTAGATCCTCCCAAGGGTAGCTTCCAAATGGTCCACAAGTGTGGATTCACCGGCGAGATCATCGGTGCTCCCAATTATCACCGTTATCAGCAAATGTTGCAGGCTCACCATGCGGCACACCTGCCTCGTGTTCCTTTCGATAAATTTGTGGCCCGCCTTGAATCCGTTCGCGAGCAGGAAATAATCGATGCTTGGGTACAGAGCATGACGGTGCAAAAGCGCTTTAAGCTCAAGGATGCTCCCGAGGGTTCCCCGCAGGACTTCGACAGCTTTGAGAGTGCCCGTTTCTATCTCTTGAGCCATGCCAAAGATAAGATCGTGCGCATCGCCCCCAGTGCCCGTTTCTCCGGTAAGCAGATCGAGCTGATGCCCAACGGCAACATACGCCGTTCTCTTGAGGCCCTCCTTGAGCAGCAGAAGCGTTTCCCGTTGGATACCGCCAATCATTTGCGCGGCCGTCTGCGTCGTCTCAATTTTGCCGTATACAAAAAGGGCTCCAAGGGTGTTTCCTATATCTGTGCGGTTAAACGCAATTTCCGCGAACCCGATCAGATTTTCAGCGAAAGCGTTCAACAGTTAATCGATTTTATCGAAGAGCACGAAAACTTCCAGGCAGCTCACCTGCCCAAGGAATACCTCGGCCTGAATGTGGAAACACCCGAAGCCGAATCTGCTTTGAAGGACGACGAGAGAGCATCTCTGGCTCAACTGCGCACAGACCTCCGCTGGCTGGTGCACGAAGGCTACGTTATCGAATACAGCGATGGCCGCCTTTACGCATCCCCTCGCAAGGATGTTCCAAAAGCACAAAAGGCTGAGGAAAGCGAAAAGGTCGAAGCGGCTCCGGAAACAACAGCCGAGGCACCAGTGGCCGAAACCACTCCCGCCGAAGCGCCGGTTGCTGAAACACCGGTGGCCGAAACCGCCCCCGAAGTAATCGAGGAAGCTGTTGTAGCCCCGGCTCCTCAGTCTGAATCTGCTTCCGAAGCTCCTGTGGAAGAAGCAGATCCCGAAGTTGAGGCTGTTGCCGAGGTTCCTGTGAAGGAGGCTGCGCCCGAAGTTTCTCAACCGGTAGTTGAAGAAGCCGCCCCGGCTCCTGAAGAAACAGCTGAGGAAACACCTAAGCAGGACGCCTAAACCGCGTATATCTTTACTACAGAAAACGGAACCTTCGGGTTCCGTTTTTTTGTCTGAAAACAGCGAGTGAAAGGAGGCTTAACGGTTCTTGAGCCGTAGATAATGTCCTGTTTCGGTAATATTAAAGGTCAAATGCCAAGCGTCGGCAGGAATCCACTCCTCTATTTTTTCAGGCCATTCTATGGCTAGGCAGTAAGGTGTTTTAAGGAACTCCTCCAGCATCAATTCTTCCATCGATTCGGCACCGTTCAGGCGATACGCATCCATGTGCACTAATTGACGTTCTCCTTCGTAAATGGAGTAAAGGTTATAGGTTGGGCTGGTAACTACCTCCCGTATGCCCCAGGCCTCTGCAAGCCCTTTGACAAAGGTTGTCTTTCCTGCCCCAAGATCACCCCGCAGAGTCAATACATGGTCTACCGGCAATACCAGGGCCAGTGCTGCAGCAAGATGTTGTGTTTCTTCAGGACTGTGAGAAACAATACCCAGCTCAAGATTTTCCAAGATGTTCATAACCGTGCCAGTGTGGAAGGGGATTTCCTGCTCTATCCATCAGCACCATGCTCCCGTTTTGCTCAACAGCAACTCCAATTCTTCTAATGGGAGTCAAATCGCTGCTTTTCCATTCGCCTTCTAATTGCTCGGCAAAGGTGGGTTCTACACTGAAAAGCAACTCGTAATCCTCTCCGTCGCAGAAAGCATGCTCCTCTATGCTCCGTCCGTCTCTGCCGCTTTGCTCGCGAGCGGCTTCGCTGATGGGAAGTGCGTTCAGGTCGATCTGTGCAGCCAGTCCTTTGCTGAGGAACCCGGGTAAGTCTTTCCCCAGACCGTCGGTAATATCCATGCAGCCACTCACTGCTTTATACCGGGCCAGTTGGCGGCCTTCTTTTAAGCGGGGAATAAAGTTTAAATGCTTTCCTGAAATACTCCCGCCAAGATTTCCCGTTACGTAGAGCAGGTCGCCGGCTTTCACTCTTCCCCGAAGGAGAGGGCGTTCTGCGATTCCATCCAGTGTCAGCGTTGCCCCCAGAAAACCATCGGTTCCGGTCAGGTCGCCGCCCACAATCTTCACACCGTAAGCCTGCGCGCATGCGCCAAGCCCCCGGGTAAAGCCTTCCAGCCACTCCAAACTCGTATTTGCCGGCATAAAGAACGCCGTTACCGCGTGCAACGGTGTGCCGCCCATAGAGGCAATGTCACTCAAGTTTCTTGCCAGAAGTTTATAACCCACCGCTTCCGGATGGGCGCCGTCGTCAAAATGTTTGTTGTAAACCAGACTGTCGGTGGTCAGCAGGTTTCCGCTCTGCTGTAATACTGCCGTGTCGTCTCCCATGCCGTAGGGCGAGGGTGGGGTGCTTTCGCCCAGCCAGTCGTGGATGTGCTCTAGCAGCTTGCATTCTCCCAGATTTCCGGCGCAGGCCTGAGGGTTTTTGCTGAAAGGGTGCATTGGTTATGCCGGAATGGGCTGCAGTAGAATCAATACTACCGAATTCAGGTTGAACACTGCGTGGATGACCATGGGCACGCGAATGTCTCCGGTGCGTTCGTAAGCCAGACACAGTACCACTCCCAGGGCCAGCAATACGGGGAATCCAAGTGCGTTGAAATGAATCAAAGCAAAGATGGCTGCGCTGATGATCATGGCCGTGCTTCGGTCGCTCTTGCCCTTTAGAAAACGGTAAATGCCTGCTCGGAAAACGATCTCTTCCACTGCAGGAGCCACTACTACGGCCAGAGCGCTCATGCTGACCACCTCAGGTATGGAGCCGGACATCATCAGAGTGGTTACGAAATCCTGCTCTTGCAGTTGGATGTTTAACCCCAACTGATTCAACAACAGGATGATACCCTGCCAACCCCAGCTGATGGCAAAGAGCACCGGCATGCTCGCCAGGAAAAAATACAGCCCCTTGCGAGTGCTTTGGTTGATGCTGTTTTCTTCCACGCTTAAGGGCAGGCGGAGGTGGAAGGGAAGGAAAAACTGGTAGACAAGGTAGGATATCAGCATGCCTGCCTGCATGGAAAAAGTTCCGGCAATCATGCCCCAGGTTTTGGCCTCTTCTTCTGGAAGTTTAAGCAGTAATACAATCGCGCTGGCTACAACCGCGCCCCCGAATCCAGACATCACCATCACCCAAATCCATAGAAGGAAATTTAACCATCCAAGTTCCCAGCGGCGCACCATGCCGTCTGCATACATAAGTGTGCGCATGGGGTCTTTGGCGCGCACAATAGTTGCCACCAGGCAGCCAAGGCAACAGATCCCCATTGCTACGATGTAGATGAAGTAGGCCGGATTTGTCTTGAGCAATTCTATCTGGGAGACTTCTTCTAGCATTTCCCACTATCCCGGTTCACAATCTGCGCACCATCCCACACTGTTTCGCCGGCCACGATTGTGCGTTTAACCTTACCCCTCAGAGTCATTCCGATCCACGGAGAATTTTTGGACTTGCTCTGGAAGGTATCCCCTACCGTCCAGGCTTCATTCGGGTCAAATAGGGTAATGTCTGCGACGCAGCCGGCACGGAGTGTTCCCGTTTCCCGCGGCAGTTTAACCAGTGCGCAAGGCTTGTGGGTCATCCAGCCGAGGAAGGTCTTCAGATCGGTTTTCCCGCTATGGTAGAGCACTTCCAGACTTGCCGCCAGAGCTGTTTCCAGTCCTAGAATGCCGAAGGGCGCATAATCAAATTCACAATCCTTTTCGTAGTCGGTGTGCGGCGCGTGGTCTGTGGCAATGCAGTCGATGGTGCCGTCCAGCAGACCTGCAATCAGTGCTTCCTGATCGCGTTTGCTTCTCAGCGGCGGGTTCATCTTAAAGTGTGTATCGTAGTTTTCCAGATTGTCGTCTGTAAAATACAAATGGTGTGGTGTGGCTTCCCCGGATACGGCTATTCCTGCGGCTTTGGCTTCGCGCAGGATCTCTACGGATTCTGCACTGGAAATATGCTGCATGTGGATCTTTGCTCCCGTCTGTCGTGAGATAATCACATTGCGGCTGACAATGATATCCTCTGCCGCACTGGGCCAGCCTTTCAGGCCAAGCTTTAGGCTCATCAGACCCTCATTCATGACGGAGCCTTCCGTCATCGAGCTGTCCTGGCAGTGATCCATTAAGGGAAGATCAAACATGGTGGCGTATTCCGCGGCACGGCGCATCAGCGCATTGCTCTGCACGCAGTCTCCATCGTCGGTAATGGCCACTACTCCGGCCTGGTTGAGCGATCCGATGGGTGCCAGCTCCTTGCCCTGGCGCCCTACCGTAATCGTTCCGGTGGTGTAGAGGTGTACTACCGAGTTGCGCGCGGCCGAGTCCTTGATGCGCTGGATAGTTCCCGGATTGTCCGCTGCCGGGCTGGTGTTGGGCATGCACACTACGCTCGTAAAACCGCCTGCGGCGGCTGCCCGACTGCCCGTGGCGATGGTTTCTTTGTGGGTTTGTCCGGGCTCACGGAAATGCACATGGATATCGACAAATCCGGGGCTGACCACCAGTCCCTTGGCGTCGATAATCTCTGCCGCCGCTTTTTGAACATCACTCAGTTGATCTACGATCATTCCGTCAACGGCGTAGATATCGCCGTTGGCATCGCGGTCATTGGCCGGGTCAATCACGCGGCCGTTCTGTATCCATAAAATATTGCTCATACTTCAAATACTCCCCTTGGCTTTGGTTCCGGCGGCAGACGCGGTCAGCAGCAATACTGCCATGCGGCAAAGCACCCCGTTGGTTACCTGGTCCAGAATCACCGAACGCTGCCCGTCGGCAATGGTGGAGTCGATTTCCACTCCACGATTGATCGGGCCCGGATGCATGATAATGGCGTCCGGTTTCAGCAACGATGCGCGTTCCTGATTCAACCCAAACATGCTTGTATATTCTCCTATGCTCGGGAAATAGGCTGCATTCATGCGCTCTCTCTGGATGCGCAGAAGCATCACGGCATCGGCATCAGCCAGTGCCTCCTGCAAGTTGTGGGAGACTTCCACGCCAAAGGCTTCAAAGCTTTTCGGCACCAGCGTTTTTGGCCCTGCCAGGGTTACTTTGGCCCCCAGTTTCTGCATGGCGTAGATATTACTGCGGGCCACTCGGGAGAATAAAATGTCTCCTAGGATCGTGATCTTGCGGCCGCTCAAATCGCTTAGTTGTTCGGCTCCTTCCGGGGTAAACTTTTCCCTCAGGGTAAAGGTGTCCAATAGTGCCTGTGTCGGATGTTCATGGGCTCCATCTCCCGCATTGATCACAGGGATTTCCAGACGCTCGCTCAGGTATTCGGCAGCACCCGCGGCACTGTGGCGGATCACCAGTAGGTCGGCATTCAGTGCCTGAATATTTAGTGCGGTATCCCTTAAGGATTCCCCTTTGACCAGTGAGCTTGCCGACTGGCTGATGGAGATCACATCTGCGCTCAGTCGCTTGGCTGCCATTTCAAAGGCTGTTCGAGTGCGTGTGGAAGGTTCCAGAAACAGGTTGACGACTGTCTTGCCACGCAAAGAAGGCAGCTTCTTTTGCCGCCTTCCCAGAGTTTGCTTAAAATGAGCCGCCATGTGGTGGATCGTGTCGATCTCCTCACGCGAGAGTTTCTCAAGGCTCACCAAATCCTTTAAAGTCCAGGCTTCGCTTTTGTTCATTGTTCTTCAACCGTCAGATAATCGTTTTGGGCAGCCTCCTCATCCAGGAAAACACGCACTTTTTCTGTTCTCCTGGTTTCCAGAGTCATCCCTGTGTAGTTTGCGGCCACAGGAAGTTTGCGGTGGCCTCTGTCGCAAAGGACAGCCAGTTCCACTGCTTTGGGGCGCCCATTGTCAAAAAGTTCGTTCAGTGCCGCGCGGATGGTTCGCCCGCTGAAGAGCACATCGTCCACCAGAATCACCGTGGCATCGTCCACACTTTCTGGAATGTCGGTACGCATGTAGGCTTTAAAGATGCTCCGCTCGGTAATGTCGTCGCGATGAAACAGCGCATTAACAAACCCCACAGTTACTTTTCGGCCCCAGAGCTCACTTAGCTGGTGCCCCAATCGTCGGGCAACTTCGATTCCTCCGTCGGCCACTCCAATGATGATCAACCTTTCGGTTTGCGCGTGTGCCGTTCCGATATTTTCGGTTAGCAGCTTCAGCGCATTGCCTATCGTTTCGCTTTCAATCCTTTTGCTCATCGCTGGTCCCTTTTGTGACTCAATTCACCTTGTTCCGCAACGGAAAAAATAGTCCGCTTCGAATGCTCGTTTTTCTCACTAAAAAATCTGAGAAATAATTTGTGGCTTATTAGGGGATGTTTTTTCTGTTGGCGGTTGTTTTTTGTCTTATAGGGGATCTTTTTTTTACCAAAACAATTCGATTAAAATGTTTTTGAAGTTAAAACATATTGAAGAACAAACGTTTGAGTTTCAGATAGAGGTTTTGATGAAATCCATTAGTATATCTAATATATAAGATAAATACACTAATTTATTTGTCTCACTCGTCTAAGTGAACATCCTTAGTTGAACGTGCATTTTGTTGTGCAATCAGCTGCTCAGGCTGAGTTTTTATCAACCACACACCCACTATGAAACGAAACCAATCGTTAGCAAAACTGATTATAGGAACAGGTATTATCGCTTCAGTTCCTCTCCTCCACGCCAATTGGGCGCAGGATGCCAATGGAAACTGGATCCTCACGGATACGTCCACCGAATCCATGCTTGTTTTTGAAAACAATGCAACAGTCCAGTCAACCGGTGTCTGGAATATAGGCACCGAAGCCGTTCCATTCAATAATGGCGGCGTTCTTAACTTCGATGGAACCGATTTAAGCTTTGCCACTTCCGGAAATACCACCATCTATGCCCTTCCCGGTGGCGGCAGTGCCTTTACAGCCATTCAGGGGGCTTCATCTGCCGCTTTTAATGCCGGCAGTTCTACCGAGATCAATGTCGAAGGTTATGACGTTAGATTCCTTGTGGGCGCTTCCGATGTTACTTCCCTTGCCGGGGATATTGCTGTCAATTTAACTACAAACGCAAACGGCAACAGTTTATTTACCCTCTTCGCTCAAGATTTGCACTTGGCCCCCGTTTCCGGTTCTGTTACCTCCAATATTTCTATCGGAGAGGTCTCAGCTGCAGACTCTTTTGCTGCCACTATTTATGGATTACAGTCTCAAGGCGGCAGCCTTACGGTCGACGAAGTCTCCGGTTCGATTGCCTCTACCATTGGAACAGAGAGCGATATTACGAGTAACTCTGCCATAAGTCTTTCTTCCTATGGTGTTTCCGGTTACGATGGCGCTTACTCTATTGGAGATGTTTCCGGCTCAGTTACTTCTGCAATTGAACTCGCCGATGTTACAGCCCATCACATCAATAGCCAAGTAATTGCTCTGTATGGTTGGTCGGCAGAATCTATGTCGGTGGGCGATGTTTCCGGTGCTATCAGCAGTTCCTTTACTGCTGGAGATTTTTCCTTGGAGAGTACTTCCGGTATTTATTCCCTAGCTGTTGAGTCCAGTTATCGCGCCGAAACGGTAACCATCGGAGATGTTTCCGGCTCCATTACCTCGCAGATTGAGATCGGTGATCTCCTTGGGGAAATAGAACTCAATGCTGCGGCTATTCAGACATATGAGTACGATTCATCGCTCACCATTGGCGATATCACCGGTTCCATTGCTTCTACTATCGAAACCGGGAATTACCTCAAATCTACGCGTTCCAGTAATTACAACTATAGCTACGGCATCAATACGTCCGATGTAACCCTTGGTAATATTGGCGAAAATGGTTCCATTTCCGCAACCATACACCTTGGAGCAGCCGATTACGCTGAAATAGCGAATTCCTATATCTATAATTATGGATATGCCTACGGCATAGATAGCGAAACGCTTTCCACGGGGGATATTGCCGGTTCCATTTCTGCCACGGCCACGGCGGCCCAGATCGAGGAAAATGCCGATGTCGACAATGAGATCAATCGCTATGTGCGGGCATACGGAATACGTAGCTATGAATCCAGTCTGGGAAATGTCAGTGGCACTATTTTCGCCTCTGCTCAGTCCGGTTCTTTGCAGAACGATCCCGATGTTGATGTGACCGATAATTACGTTTATAGTGGAGCCCGTGCATATGCCCTCTACTCATCTTCTACGCTGGACATGCAAAGCTTCACCGGGGCCATTACAGCCAATGCATCCACTGCTGCTGCTTCATATGATCAGACCAGTGGTTACATTTCTTCTGAGGCAACTGCTCTGAATGGGGGTGTTTTTACGGTGGATGGTGCTTTTTCTGGAGATATTTCAGCCACCGCGACTGTCGGCAATGTTAGCTATAACGATCCCGGCGATGACTACTATGTTGAAGCGGATGCCTATGCAATTGCTTTTAGCGCTGCGTCCTTTACGGCCGAAGCAGGAATCAGTGCCGATTCAATTATCAGCGCAGAGGCAACGACCGGTAATGTAACTTATGTCGAAGGGTCTGCTCATGATGTCGGCGCCGAGGTTTATGCGTATGCCTTTACTTCCGGCGCTGTTATTATGGGCGATATGGCCGGAACTATCTCTGCTGTGGTTACCCCCGGAGCAGGCTATTCCGATGCCGATCTCTCAGCTACTGGTATCTCCTCTGGAAGCCGGGGTTATGACAGAATGCTTATGAAAAGCGATGTCCCTTCCGGTTCAGGTGCCTTTACTATGGGCGATCTCTCCGGTTCTGTAACCGTTCGTATCTATGCCGACGATCTACACATAATGCCCGAAATTGACAGTAACTCTACGGTCGATTCTTCGGCCGTTGGGATCGCCGTCGGCTGTGGATCGGTAGAAGTTACGGAAGATGCCGTCACCGAAAATTCCATCGAGACTCTCTCTGGTACTGTTGATGTTAACAATACCGTTGGGGCTTCCACCGAAGGGGCTTATGCTCGTTACACCGTTTCAACCGCTGGCATTATCGGACAATCTGTTTCATCCGGTCCAAAAAGGCTAGCCCTGATCGCTGAACCCGAAGAAGATCCCGTATATACCGGTGTGGATTTCCGCATCGGAACCCTCTCCGGCTCAGTTGATGTCACCTCTCAAATCGGTGAGGCTTCCGGTATTGTTTTCAACTCAGTTTTGGGCATTTCCGGTACTTTGCCGACCGATGGATACACCCACGACCTGCAGATTGATACCCTTTCTGGCTCTGTCGAGGTTACCTCTGGCCTGGGTGTATTGAGTGCCATGCTTGTGGAATCAGACGATATTGAAGTCTTTGAACAAGGGAAAGCGCTTGATGCATATCCTCTGAATACAGTCTTCGGCATCAGTAATGGTGTTGTCAGCCCTGATATCATAGAATATATCGAACGCGGTTATATAGAGATTGAAGAAGGATCCGTCATCGGGATTGATGATTTTTCCGGTTCCCTCATTGTAGCCGCCGATGTGCTGGCATTTAACCTTACACCGCTCAACGATTACATTGCTGACAACGAGATCGATTTCGTTCCCGATTATAAGTTGGTGGTTACGGATATTGCCGGCATCAAAGGCAATTATGCCGATATCGAAATCGGCAATATGAGCGGTTCCATTACCGTCAGTGCTCTGGCCAAAACCGCTGCCGAAGGTCAGGATCTACACCACGGAACCGTTGTTGTTTCCGGCATTACAGCAGAAGAGAATACCGTTACCATCGATAACTTTACCGGTTCTATCTCTGTCAGCGGTGCCATTAACGGCGAAGGCAAAGTGGTTGCCACCGGTATCAATGCCGCCTCTGTTGAAGGCACACTCTCCGGTGAAATCTCCGTAGCTTCCCCGGACATCGCTGTAGGCATCCTCCTCAATACGGGAGAGCCCCAGGTATTGACCTTGTTTGGTATGGCTGAACCCGTTGCCGCCCTTACCATCGACGGAACTGTTTCTGCAACCGGTGCAACAGGCGAAACCTACGCCATCTATTCCGGCTATATTGATTTCGATGAAGAAGCTGAAAAGGCTTCCGAATCGGCATCTCTCTTTGCCGGTAGCATCTCGGAAACCATCAACGTTACCCAGAATGCCTCTTTTACCGGAGCCATTGACCTTACCGGTGGCGTAGATACCATCAACCTGCTCAACGATTCCACAGACGAGGGCACCTTCTCGGCAACTATCGCCAATGTCGAAAATCTTGTGGTTAAGACCGGCCTCTGGCAGCTTACCGGAGATTATAGCAGCGACATCATTACGGTTAACGGTGGTACCCTGCACCTAACCGCCGACTTCGATGCCGAGGGCATGGCTTTCGCTTCCGGCACCGTATGGGCTTCTGCAGGTTCTATCAGCAACCTGGCCGATATCATCGAAGGCACCTCCCTGCGCCTGACCGATACGGGAAACCTTGCCACTCTGGTAACCCTCGACGGAGGCACGCTCGACCTTCAGCGCAGCTTCGCTGTAACAGCTGAAAACCTCGACTTCGTTTCCGGCACCGTTGCCTTGAATTCCGACAACACCCTCCAGTGGGGTCTGGCCACCGTTTCCCAAGGTCAGAGCATTGAGCTCAACGACGGTCTCTTCCAGCCCACCGTTGACATTGCTTTTGAAGACGGCGAATTTGCCTGGAATGCCGGCGATATCGACTTAAATCACTTCTCGCTGACCGGTAGCGAGTTTACCGTTCCCGAAGGCAGCCTGCTCTATGGCGAAGGCACCATCAATGGAACAGTTTACAACAACGGCACCATCGCTCCCGGATACAGCCCCGGAACCATTGTTATCGACGGCGACTTCGTTCAATCCGCTACCGGTGTGCTCATTATGGAAATCGACGGTGAGGATTACGACATTCTCGATATCTCCGGAACCGCCACCATTGCAGGTGCTCTGGAACTCGACGGCGAACTCCTCAATAACTATGAATACATTGTCCTCGACGCCGAGGGTGGCGTAACCGGTGAGTTCTCCAGCATCAGCGGCTCTGCCATGCAGCGCGCCGAAATTACGTATGCTCCGGAAGATGTTACCGTTATTCTGCGCCATATTCCGTTCCTGGAATTTGCTGATAACAACTCGCAGCTCTCCGTTGCTTCCAGCCTCGAAGCCATCTACGAAACCGCTCCCGACGGCACCTATGTCCGCGGCCTGATGGATTCCGTAGACGATTCCGAAACCGCTGCTCAGGTAACCGACTTCCTCTCCCAGTTGGCCGCGCCGATGGCCATGAATACCGGTTGGTTGGTTGAACAGACTGATGACATCATGAACATGATTACCGGTCAGCAGATCCAGCACCCCGACGGTCAATACGTTTGGGCCAAGGCGGCCTACGGTGATATCAGCTACGACTCCATCCTCAACTACGGTGAACGAGACGGCGACTACAAGGGCATGATCGTTGGCTTCTCTCAGAGTGTTGGCTCCGGCTGGTCTGTGGGCGGTGCCATCTCCGGCATTGATGCGGACCTCGACAATGGTGCTTCCAGTACTTACGAGAACGAAACCACCACCTTCTGGCTCTTGGCCGATTACTTTGCCCCGGCAACATCCGATGGCTGGAACCAGGCCTTCCGCATGGGCCTCGGTTACGGTGATACCGATATCACTTCCTCCGACTATCTGCGCTTCAACCGTCAGAACATTACTTCGGACTACGACAGCTCCTACTACGCCGGCTTCATCGACTTCTCTATCGGTCGCAGCTATGGTGCCTGGACCGTTGAGCCTTCCGTAGGTTTCAACTTCCAGCGTGTTACCGACAAGGAACACACCGATTCCGTCGGCGGTTCCGCACTGCGCGTTTGGGACAAAGTCACCACAAAGTCTGTTCGCAGCAGCTTGGGCCTGCGTGCTTCTTATGCCGCTACCTCCGGCGATGTTTCCTTCGTTCCCTATGTCTTCGGATACTGGGATTACCAGTTCGAAGATGAGCCCGAAGGTACCTTCACCTGGGCCGGCACAGAAGAAAGCGCTACACTGCCTGCCGCCGACTGGAGCTCCAGCACGGTGCGCCTCGGTGGTGGTATTTCCGCTCGTTTTGCTGACAGCTGGATGGCCAACCTCTCCGGTGACTACCGCTTCAGCAACGCCCGCGACGCCTTTGGCGCCAATATTGGACTCACCTACGAGTTCTAAGCAACGCCATAAACTCTTCTTCAAAGACCCGCTCTTCCGAGCGGGTCTTTTTTTATAAAAATCCCCGCCATATGCCTTTCGCTCCTTTGCCGTACCCTATCCCTAACCTCAAACAGTCATTGGTGTTAATTCGTGCTTAACCCTTTATTCCTCCTTCATTCCTAAAATAATAACCCGCCGGAAATTCCGGCGGGTTATTGTCATGATTAAAAAATATTACAGAATGCCTTAAATAAGCATCAAAGAAGGCGTTTCTATCAGTTGCTTAAAGGCGGCCAAAAACTGGGCGCCTACAGCCCCGTCAACCACGCGGTGGTCACAGGATAGACCTACTTTCATACGCTGCCCGACAACGATGTTGTCATTGGCATCCACTACCGGCTTTTTCACTGTTGCCCCGATGGAGAGAATTGCTCCATTCGGCGGATTGATGATTCCAAAGAACGCATCCAGCCCGTACATCCCCAGATTGGTGATGGTAAAAGTGCTGCCCGACATCTCATTCGGGGTCAGCTTTTTATCCCGGGCCTTGCCGATCAGCTCTTTGGCTTCGGCGGAAATTTGTCTCAGGCTCTTAGCCTCGGCATTGCGGATCGTCGGGGTTACCAGCCCTTCTTCTATGGCTACGGCAAAAGCCATATGTACCGAACCGTACTGCACAATCTTGTCACCCTGCCAGCTGCTGTTGGCGGCTGGCACACGGCGCAATGCCTCGGTGGCCGCTTTCAGGATAAAATCATTTACCGTAAATTTGGTGCTTCCCTGCTCTGCGGAAATACCGGCGAGTCCTGCGTTGATGCTTTCTCTCAGTTTCAGCAGGGGGCCAATATCCAGTTCCGCCTGCAGGTAGAAATGAGGAATGGTGTTTTTCGATTCCAACAGGCGCTTGGCAATCGTTCCACGCATGGTCGATACCTTGATCTCCTTGTCTTCCAAACTGGCAAAGGTAATGGCCGGTGCCGTCTTCGCTGCCGGAGTGGGGGGATTTTCCGCAGCACTCAGCACATCCTTCTTCACAATGCGCCCATTCGGGCCGCTGCCTTCCAGTCGACTCAGATCAACACCTTTCTCAGCTGCCAGTTTTTTAGCCAAAGGGCTAGCTTTGATGCGTTCGTCTGTAACTGTTTCCTGGGGCTTCTCTGGCTTTTCCTGAGTCTGAGTCGGTTCGGGTTTGGTGTCCTGCTTTTTTTCCGGTTCTGCCGGCTTCTCTGCTGTCGGTGCGGCGTCTGAGCCTCCGGCATCCGGTGCACGCTCACCCTTTTCACCAATAGCGCACACAGCTCCCCCAATAGGCACTTGAGCTCCCTCGGGGACATACTGCTTTAAGAGGATACCTTCTTCAAAGCATTCCAATTCCATGGTGGCTTTGTCTGTTTCAACTTCGGCAAGCATGTCGCCGATTTCCACAGGATCGCCTTCTTTCTTCAACCAGCGAGCGAGGGTACCCGTTTCCATGGTATCGCTCAGTTTCGGCATTTCTATGATTTTGGCCATGAGTGAATAAATTTTTGCTTATTGGCAGAGTTTGAGTGCGGCTTCCAGCACGCGTTCAGGGGTTGGCAGCTGGAAATCTTCCAGCGGTTTACTGTAAATGGCAGGAGCATCGATGGCGCTTACCCGGGCAATCGGCGCGTCCAGATAATCAAAACAATTCCATTGAATCAGGTGGGCTATTTGCGCGCCCACTCCGGCAAACGGTTTGTTCTCTTCCACCAGCAGGGCACGGTTGGTCTTACGCACCGACTCAATAATCGCCTGCTCATCCAGAGGACGAATTGAACGTAGGTCTAACACTTCGGCATGAATCCCGTGTTTAGCTTCCAGTTCCTCCGCTGCTTTCAGCGATGTCAGCACGGCTCGCCCGTGGCAGATGATGGAAAGATCTGTTCCCTCCCGCTTGATGTCGGCTTTGCCGATCGGAATTACATAATCCTCCTCGGGCACGTCGCCTTTCATTCCATAGAGCAACGTATTCTCCATTACGTAAACCGGGTCATTGTCACGAATGGCAGCTTTCATCAGCCCCTTGGCATCGTAGGCTGTGGCCGGGCAGACCACTTTTAACCCGGCGGTGTTGGCGATAAAGTTTTCCGGCGTGTGCGAGTGTGTGGCTCCCACATTGGTGCCGCCGTTGGCCGGGCCACGGATAACGATCGGGCAGTTGATCTGGCCGCCACTCATGTAGCGCACCATTGCCGCATTATTCAAAATCTGGTCCCAGGCCACATAGGCAAAACTCCAGAACATCAGTTCCATTACCGGGCGAATTCCCAGCATGCTGGCCCCGATTCCCATGCCGATGAATCCGGCTTCGCTGATCGGGGTGTCCACCACGCGTTTATCGCCGTATTTCTCCCAGAGTCCCTGAGTTACTTTATAGGCTCCGTTGTATTGGGCCACCTCTTCCCCCAGGATGACCACGTTTTCATCGCGTTCTATTTCCTCGGAAAGAGCTTCTCTTAGTGCTTCACGATAAGTGATTTCTCGCATTGTTATGAAAAATAAAAGGTTTTTAAGCTTGGGGGCCCCAGTCATCGTTGAAGAAGATGCGCCCTTCATTGTCGTGTTTTCCGGGGTTGTCATGCGTCCAGTAAACATCCTCAATGATCGATTCAGTGGGCGGGTAGGGGCTCTGATCGGCAAAATCTGCGGAGGCATCGGCTTCCGCCCTTGCCTGCTTGTCGATCTCTTTGGCCTGCTCCTCTGTCAATACCTTGTCCTCCAGCAGAAGGTTGCGCCATACGTTGATGGGATCCTTCTTTTCCTGGTATTCTTTAACCTCCTCCTTGGTCCGGTATTTGTCCGCATTGGCATCGGCAATGGAATGCCCGCGGTAACGGTAGGTAATAATCTCCAGTATGGTTGGTTTGCTGCTTTCGTGGGCTCTTTGAATGGCCTCATTGACCTTGGCCCGCACTTCGTAGATCAGGTGACCCTGTACCGTCTCCCATTCTATGTTGTAGGCCTCGGCACGTTTGCCCAGCGATTCGGTATA
Organism: Opitutales bacterium; assembly: GCA_016932335.1. GTDB lineage: Bacteria > Verrucomicrobiota > Verrucomicrobiia > Opitutales > Oceanipulchritudinaceae > JAFGCZ01. Next base: position 116,878 of record JAFGCZ010000006.1, read on the forward strand.
GGCACTGCTTCTCTGTAGACTGGTGCCCATGCTGTAACCATTATTTTCAATTATGTAGACTACCGGCAATTCAAACAACGATGCCAAATTCAGGCTCTCGTGGAAAACGCCCTGGTTCACCGCTCCATCACCCATGTAGCACAAGGCAGCCCCTTTGATCCCTTTGTATTTCAAAGCATAGGCCAACCCCAGTCCCAATGGCGTTTGCCCGGCCACAATCCCGTGTCCGCCCCAGTAGTTCTTCTCCGGCGCAAAAAAGTGCATCGAGCCGCCCTTTCCCTTGGAGCAGCCGGTATGCTTGCCGAACATCTCTGCCATACACTCATTCATGTTCATGCCGCTGGCCAGAGCGTGCCCGTGGTCGCGGTAGGCGGTAATCACATGGTCATTCTCTCCGCAGACACTTAAAGAGCCCACGGCTACAGATTCCTGACCGATATACAGGTGGAGAAAACCGCCGATTTTGCCTTGCTGGTAGGCTCGTAGACTCCGTTCCTCAAAACGGCGAATACGCACCATCTCGCGGTAGAATCCTATCTTCTCCTCGCTGCTCAGTGATTGGTTGATTGAGTGGCCCTCGAAGCCTCGGGGATCGGCTTCTGTGGCGATTGCTTCAAATCCTTGTTTTTTTTTGCTACTCACAGTCGTTGCTTACAATTCAATGGGTTAGACCCCTAGTATGGGGCAGAAACCTAACTTTCGCAACTGATCGAGATTAATTCTCAGCGAAAAGATGCCTATGTATTGATGTCATCACGTCAATACCGCCTGTTGCAGTAGTTACGCTTTAAAAAGCGTTACTTTCTCCTTGCGTTTTTAGTGTCTAAATATGAGAATTGGAGCTCATGAAGAAATCGCATCCTGTTCTCTCCTGTAAGGAGGCTTCTGTTTGGGAGCGTCGCCTGCTGGACGGTTCGGAGGGATTACAACAGGCTGCCCTGCAACGTGCCGGGAACGCATTGGGAAGGGCTATTCTTCAGGACATGGAAATCATCGGTGGTCTGCGCGATGGAGCCAATATCCTTATCCTTGCCGGCAAAGGGCACAATGCCGCCGATGCCCTGATTGCCCTTCGGGAAATTTGTTGCTATGTCGAACCGGGAAAAGTCGATATAGTCTTCTCCTCCGATATAAACTTACTCAAGCCACTGACCGCTGAGGCGTTGCATGCACTTGAATGCCCCATCAACTGCATCGAACCTTCCGGGCAATGCTTCGAGTTGGCCAACCACTACGACCTCTGTATCGAGGGCCTTTTGGGAATGGCCTATACACCGCCGCTGCGGGATCCCTTCCCGCAGCTTCTGGAGATGGTTAACCGCCATCCCGATATTCGTTTCCGTGCGGCAGTTGATTTACCCGCTGGCCTCACCGAAACACCCTCAGGTGATGTTTTTCGAGCAGATACGACCTACCTCTGCGCTATCCCCAAGCTCCCTTTGTTTTTAGCGCATGCGGCTCCCTTTCGCGGAAGGCTCCATTACCTGGATATTGGTTTCTTCGACCATGCGGAGGTGCCTGCTTCCGACCGGAAACTCTTATTACCTACCATCTTGGCTCCGCTCACCCGACTGCGCTGCAGTACCTCGGACAAACGCAGTTACGGGCACCTTTGCGTCCTTGCCGGTTCCATGTCTATGCCCGGCGCTCTGCTCATGAGCCTGCAGGCTGCCCTCCTCTCGGGGGTTGGGTTGCTCACGGCCATTGTTCCTGAACCACTGGTTGGGGCCTTGGCCGCAGCCGTTCCCGAGGTTATGTGGCTGCCTGTTCCTCTTCTGCAAAGCGGGGTGCTCGACTACGCTGCGGTCCAGCCGAAAATCGATGCTCTTCTCGCTAAATCAAGCGCTTTGCTGTGCGGACCCGGATTGGGCGATGCTCCCGAAACGCATTCCTTTATCGCCCGGTGTGTGGCATCTGCCGACCTTCCTCTCGTACTTGATGCTTCTGCACTGCAACCCGCCGTAACCGAAGCCCTGTTGCAGCGGTCTCCAGATTTTTCGATGGTTCTGCTTACGCCCCATGTCGGCGAATTTCGCCGTATCAGTGGAAGCACCTCAGAGGAATTACCGGTTCTCAAAGCCTATGCCCGGGAGCACCGCTGTTGCCTTCTGCTCAAAGGTCCGCTTACTTCGCTTACCGACGGTGAGCAGTTTGCCTACTCCGTTTTTGGCGGTCCCGTTTTAGCCCGTGGCGGCAGTGGAGACATCCTTGCCGGGCTCTGTGGAGGATTGTACGCCCAGCAGACCGGAAAGCCTTTTGAAACCCTTTGTCAGGCTGCTGTCTGGCACGGCTTGGCTGCCCAGTCCCTGGCTGGAGATATGGGAGAGCGGGTAACCCGTACCACCGACCTCTTGCGCGTCCTTAGCCATCCATTACAGGGAGTTCGCTGATGGAACCGCGGGATTTTCGCGAAGCTTGTCTGGTGCTCAATTCCGTTTCCGGTGTCGGCCCTGTGCTCATGCGCCGCCTTATGGATATCTTTGGCGATCCTCAGTCCATTCTCCAGGCCGACCGCGAAGCCTTGTTACAGGTTTCTGGAGTAGGGGAGGAACTTGCCGCCGCAATCCTTCGCTGGAGAGAGAAGTTTAATCTTGAGCGAGAGTTGCTCCTCATGCAGAAGCACCATGTCCGCTTTATGCTCAAGGCAGACAGCGAATACCCTGCTAACCTCAAAGAGCTCTATGATGCCCCCTTTGGCCTTTATGTTAGGGGCACTATTGCCTTGCAGTCTCCCTCTATTGCTATTGTCGGAACCCGTAGAGCCACTATATACGGGCAATCCACTGCCCGCCGCTTTGCCCAAGTGTTGGCCCGGGCAGGTTGCCTGATTGTCAGCGGTATGGCTTTAGGGATTGATACCGAAGCCCATCAGGGTGCCCTTGAGGTGCAGGGGCGGACCGCCGCTGTTCTTGGGTGCGGTCTCGATGTTGTTTTTCCCCCGGCCAATGTCGCTTTGCACCGCAGCTTGGGGCAAGAAGGGGCTCTGCTCAGCGAGTTTTCTTTCGGCAGGCCGGCCGATCGCCAGACATTCCCCCAGCGCAATCGTATTGTCAGCGGCATGGCCGATGCCACTCTAGTTGTCGAAACCGATATCAAAGGTGGTAGTTTGATCACTGCCCGTTTTGCGGCTGATCAGGGGCGCTCCGTTTACGCGGTTCCCGGGCGTATTGATCAGGAAACCTCGCGCGGGTGCCACCGGCTTATTCGGGAGGGCGCTACTTTGGTGACGGCTCCCGAGGAAATTCTGGAGGAACTGCGCTACCGTCAACTCGACCTCAATTTCTCGCTCAAAGCACAGCAATCAGAAACGGTCGCAGTCAAAAGCCTCGCCGAGCTCGACCCCGATGAGCGCCGTATTGTGCAGTGCTTTCAGGGAGGCGCCATTCTTCATGCCGACAGTATTGCCGAGCAGACTGCTCTGCCGCAAACCAGCATCTTCTCCGTTCTCATGATGCTTGAACTCAAGCAAATCCTGGCCAAACGGGCCGACGGCTCCTACGAACTGCTTTAAACCAAGCGCTCACCCATGGTCTTGCCGCCGAGAATGTGCACATGCACATGGGGCACTGTTTCGCCTGCATCCGGGCCGTTGTTGATGATTACCCGGTAACCTTTCTCCAGACCGCACTTTGCTGCTACTGTTTGCGCCGTAAGCAACAGGTGCCCGAGCAGTGCTGCGTCTTCTGCTTGTGCTTCGTTCAGGCGGGCAATCGGTTTGCGCGGGATAATCAATACATGAGTCGGTGCCTGCGGGTTGATATCCCGTATCGCAAAACACAGATCATCTTCGTGCACAAAATCGGCGGGAATTTGTCCCTTTTCGATCATTTGAAACAGCGTCAGGTCGGCCATGATTATAAATAGATAAGGGTCAGTTTGGTGGATGAAGAGGAATACCGCGCCGCCAAATCGTCTATGTAATCAATGCACTCGGTATGGCGGTCTTTCAGGTTGCGGGTCCAGCGTTTGGCGTGTGGAGCAATCGATTTGCGCAACCCGGTGACTAGTAACAGTGCCTGTTCGCAACCGGAGAGGCGCTTTAGCCCGCGCACCAGTTCTTCCTGTACCCACAGTGCGTCAAACTCGCGCTCCCGCAGATCCAGATGGAATAATCCGTAAGAGGGCGAAAGGTAATTTTGTTCCCGCAGAATCTCAATGGCCATACGGGCAAATTCTTCCAGCGAAACCCGTTCATTGGTTGACCTCGTCAGGTGGTAATCAATTACGCTTTTGATGTGATGTGTCAGTTCATTACTGACCGCCCCCTGAGATGAGAACAGAGCATTGAGGCAGTGTATTTTTGCCAACTCTTCCGGATTGTGGTCAATCATTGCGTTTCAGTTGAGAAATCTCTTGCGCCAATTCGTCGATATCTCGGAAATCTTTATAGACCGAAGCAAAACGTACATAAGCAATCTTATCAACGTTTTTCAGATGCTCCATAATTTTGTTACCGATGGCCGAAGAGGGGATCTCTGTGTCGTATTCAGCTTCCAGCTCAGCCAATACATCGGAGACCAGCATGTCGATCTGTTCAATGTCTATCGGGCGCTTTTCACAGGCACGGCTCAAGCCTGCCTGAATTTTGGCGCGGTCAAAGGGTTCGCTGCGGCCGTCGCGCTTGCGCACCACCAGTCCTTCCCGGAGGATTTCCTCCACCGTGCTGAAACGGGTTCCGCACTGCTGGCACTCGCGGCGCCGGCGAATCGCATAACCATTTTTGGAAAGGCGCGAATCGATCACCCGCGTGTCTTTGGCGTTACATTTAGGACAGTGCATTACAGACTTAAAAAGTTTTCCAATAGTTTTATGCCGTTTTCAGTGGCATAGCTTTCCGGGTGGAACTGCACTCCGTGCACAGAGTATTCCTTGTGTTGCAGCCCCATGATAATGCCGTCTTCCGTCTCCGCGGTAATTTTCAGGCAATCCGGAAGACTATTCCGTTCGACGATCAGCGAATGGTAGCGCGTAGCTGTAAAAGGATTCTCCATGCCCTTGAAGATGCCCTCGCCCGTGTGGCGCATTTGGCAGGTCTTCCCGTGCATCAATTCATCCGCACGGATCACCTTCCCGCCAAACAACTGGCCGATGCTCTGGTGCCCCAGGCACACGCCTAATACCGGTACTTTGCCCGCAAAAGCCTTGATCATATCGATACTTACACCCGCGTCACTTGGTGTGCAAGGGCCTGGGGAGATTAGGATACGTTCCGGTTTCAGGGCCAATGCTTCCTCTACCGTAATGGTGTCATTGCGGTAAATTTGCTGCTCCACTCCCAGTCGGCCGAAATACTGCACCAGATTGTAAGTGAAAGAATCGTAGTTATCGATGACTAGTAGCATGTTCGTCTCTTTACCATACTGTGTTTTATCTGTTCGCCCGCGTCAAGCTTTGCCCATCCCCGCTTGCTGACTGTATTTTTGTGTCGTATTTTCTCTGAATTCATTGCAACACTTGCACATACTGTATGACGGAGCCCATTTTTACATTACTTAAGAAAGACGCTGCCACCTCAGCCCGCAGAGGCTGTTTGCGCACTTTGCACGGAGATATTCAAACGCCCATTTTCATGCCGGTGGGGACTCAGGCCACGGTGAAATCTGTGACTCCAGACTACCTGCAGCAGATGCAGGCTCAAATCATTCTTGGCAATACCTATCACCTCAACCTTCGTCCTGGACCCGAGTTGGTTGCTCAAATGGGAGGGCTTCACCGATTCATGAACTGGTCGGGCCCTATTCTCACCGACAGCGGTGGTTTTCAGGTCTTCAGTTTGGCCAAACTCCGAAAGATGACAGATGAAGGGATCCGCTTTAAGTCGCATATTGACGGTCGGGAGATTTATCTAACGCCTCAAAGCTGCATGGATATCCAGCGCCAGCTGGGCAGCGATATTGCTATGGTTCTGGATGAATGCCCTCCTTATGGCGCTGATTTTAAAACAGTGCGTAAAGCCGTGGACCGCAGCCTCCGCTGGGCTGCCCAGTGCAAACAAATCTGCACCGATTCCGGATTTCTGGCCCAAGGCCATCACTTATTTGGCATCGTTCAGGGGCTCAATTTCGATGAACTCCGCAAAGAGTGCGCCCTTGCTCTAGCCGAGATGGACTTCCCCGGATATGCCATCGGCGGCGTCAGTGTCGGCGAACCCGAGCCGGAGATGCTTGCTGCTATCGAAGCCTCAGCTCCCTGGTTGCCGGAACACAAACCCCGCTATGCTATGGGGCTGGGCACCCCGCCTCAGTTGCTCAAGATGATTGCCCGTGGGGTGGATATGTTCGATTGTGTTATGCCTACGCGGGAAGCCCGTCACGGCAGTGCTTTTACCCCATGGGGGAAGCTTAATATTAAAAATTCCCGCTTTAAAGACGACTCCAAACCGCTCGTAGAAGGGTTGCATAATTACACGGCCAATTTCTCTCGTGCATACCTCAGACACCTCTTTGTGGCACAGGAAATTCTCTCCTGCACGCTGCTCTCTATCCATAATTTGCATTTCCTCCTCGACCTTATGCAACAAGCCAGAGAGCATATCGATGCAGGTGATTTTGACACATGGCATAAGGCATGGATCGAGCGTTACGAAACAGGTATTATTCCTTAATAGGAGCTTTCTCATCTGCGCTAATTTCCTGTGTATATACCCTTTCTGATGAGACGGATTTTTCTTTGATGAAAAGTCAGTATATCCTCTTGAGGCCTTTAGGAAAGAACCATTATCCATTATCTCTGCTCGGTTTTTATCTATAAGCAAGGCATAACGTTCTAGTTCTAACATGCTGATTTAACTGCATTCTAACTATCTTGTGTTTATGTGTTATTACAGGTTTTGTTAACGTTTATAAAGTGTAATTTGCTTATATTTGATTAATGAAAATTTGCTTCCATGGAGTTATTGTGTGATTTATTTTGATAAAACTATAACTTAGGAGTTGATATTCGTTTAAAGTATATTACATAAATTAAAAACCCTTTTAACAGATCTTAATTATGAATTACGAAGCAGAATTAAAACGTATTGAAAAAGAAGAAGCACGCCTGGCCCGTCGTAAAAAGACTCTGGCTGCTAAGTTGGAGCAAAATGCAGAAGAAGATACCAAGCTGGAATCCATATTCCAGAACAGTGGTTATAAGACTCCTAAGGCCTTGATTAAGGCTCTGTCTCTCAAGTATGGTGTAGCCGCTGTCGCAGGCGATGACCTTGCTAAAACACGCAAGCGCACCCGCATTACTGCTGAATTGCGCGACTCTATTAAGGCCGAAGTCAATGCCGGCACTTCCATGAATGCCGCTTCCAAAAAGTTTGAAATCAGCTACGCCGTTGTCACCAAGATTATGAAGGGTGACTACGATAAGCTCTGATCTTTTATCGGATCTGATTTTTTAGGCCTCGATTCTTCCGAATCGGGGCCTTTTTATTGTTTCTTCTACCATTTAACCCTTTTCAATTCCGGTTTCCCTCTTATAGTGGCTGCCTTTAACGCGTTAAATCAATTCTTATGAGAATTCTCATCACAGGAGGAGCCGGTTTCCTCGGCAGTCATCTGTGCGACAAACTTTTGCTCGCAGGGCATGATGTTGTCTGCATGGATAACCTCTTCACCGGTTGCAAGGGCAACATCCGCCACCTGCTCGATCACCCTTACTTTGAGTTTGTTCGACACGATGTCGTCGATCCCTTCAAAGTAGAAGTGGACCGCATCTACAATCTGGCCTGTCCCGCTTCTCCCATCCACTACCAGTACAACCCCATTAAAACCACCAAGGTCTCTGTGCTCGGAGCCATCAATTGCCTTGGCTTGGCCAAGCGCCTCAATGCCCGTGTCCTCCAGGCCAGCACCTCTGAAGTTTACGGCGACCCTCTCGAGCACCCGCAGAAAGAATCTTATTGGGGCCATGTCAACCCCATCGGCTCCCGTTCCTGTTACGACGAGGGCAAGCGCTGTGCGGAAACCCTCTTTTTTGACTACCATCGGCAAAACCGTGTGGATATCCGGGTCGTGCGTATCTTCAATACGTATGGCCCCAGAATGCATCCTCAGGATGGCCGCGTAGTTTCCAACTTTATTGTGCAGGCCCTGAGAGGGGAACCTATCACTGTTTATGGAGACGGTTCTCAAACCCGCTCCTTCTGCTATGTCAGTGATTTGATCGACGGCTTTATTGCCATGATGGAGCAGGATGCCGTGCTCGGCCCGATCAACATCGGCAATCCCTGTGAATTTACCATCCGCGAGCTGGCGGAGAAAATTATTTCCAAAGTTGGAGGTAAAAGTAAGCTGGTTTATAAACCTTTACCTTCAGACGATCCCGTGCAGCGCAAGCCAGATATCAGCCTTGCTCAACAGCACCTGCACTGGCAACCTAAGGTTCCCCTTGACGAAGGGCTCGACCTGACCATTTCCTATTTTCGTGAATTGTTGCAGCATTGATATCTGCAGACGCAATTCCTCAAACCCACAGACTCATGCGCTTATCTATATTTAATCGTTTTTCCGGCAGCCATTACCGTCGCTTTTACAAGAAGTGCCGTCCGATTGTCTCTAGGATTAACGCCTTGGAAGAGAGCTACCAAAGCCTTTCCGATTCCGAGCTTCAGGCCAAGACTGAAGAATTCCGCAAACGCTTTCAGGAAGGCGAAACGCTGGACTCCCTGCTCCCCGAGGCCTTTGCCACAGTCAAAAATGCCGCCCGCCGGCTCTGTGGTCGCAAGTTTATGGTGCGTGGACATGAGCTCGAATGGAACATGGTTCACTACGATGTTCAGCTCATCGGTGGTATGGCTCTGCACCAGGGAATGGTTGCCGAAATGGCCACTGGCGAAGGTAAAACCCTTGTTGCCACCCTGCCGCTCTACCTCAATGCGCTTTCCGGGAAAAACTGTCAGTTGGTTACGGTCAATGAATACCTCGCCCAACGCGACAGTGAATGGATGGGCAACCTCTATAGCTTCCTCGGGTTGACGGTTGGCTGTATTCTTGGAGCTCATCAACAGAGCCCCACGGAAAAGCGCGGCATGTATCACCGCGATATTACCTACGGAACAGCCAGTGAATTCGGTTTCGATTACCTGCGCGACAACGGTATGGCCACCCGTGCCGAAGAATTGGTGCAGCGCGACCACTTCTTTGTTATTGTCGACGAAGTCGACTCTGTCCTTATCGACGAAGCCCGTACGCCGCTTATTATTTCCGGCCCTTCGCAGGATTCCGATGTGGGCGAAATCTACACTACCTTGCGTCCGGCTATTGAGCACCTGGTTACGGTTCAAAACCGCCTTTGTAATCGACTCATCTCTGAAGCCAAGGCCGAGCTCTCCAAGCCGGCAGAAGATCGCCAGGCCCGCGCCAAAGCCTACCGCGATGCCATGGCTAAAAATGAGAAAATCCGCGCCCGCAATGTCAAGATTGCCAAGGACAATGAAGCCCGTGAGGCCAAAGGGCAGGAAGCCCTTCCCCTTGAGCCCCTCATTGATGTTCCCGACTTTAAAGATCCCTATCCTCGTCTCTTTCAGGTAACTCAGGGGATGCCCAAAAACAAAGTGCTCCTGCGTCTTCTGGAAGACGGTGTTATCCGTAAAGAGTTCGATAGTTTTGACCTCGAACTCAATGCCGACCACTACAAAGAATACCGCTATTCCCTCAAAGAAGAGCTCTACTACGTTATCGACGAGAAACAGCACAGTGTCGACCTTACCGAAAACGGCCGCCAGTTGCTCCGACCCAATGACGAAGACGCCTTCGTTCTCCCCGATCTTCCGACTATTTATATGGAGATCGACAAAGAGGAAATTGAGCCCCGCCAGAAGGATCAGAAGAAACTAGCAGCCCAGCAGCGCTTTGAGCAGATCAGTGAGGAAATCCACGCCATCTCCCAGCTCCTCCGTGCCTACGGCAGTTACGAGCGCGATGTGGAATATGTGGTTCAGGAAGGCAAAGTCCTCATCGTAGACGAGCACACCGGCCGTGTTATGCCCGGTCGCCGCTGGTCCGACGGGCTGCACCAGGCTGTGGAGGCCAAGGAACGTGTCCAAATCGAGCGCGAAACCAAAACCTACGCCACCATTACTTTACAGAACTACTTCCGCCTCTACGAAAAGCTTGCCGGGATGACGGGTACAGCCGAAACAGAGGCCAACGAGTTCATGGATATTTATAAGCTCCAGGTTATGGTCATCCCGACCAACAGACCTTGTGTGCGTAAGGACGAAAACGACCTCATCTACAAAACCCGGCGCGAGAAATACAACGCAGCGGTCGAGGAAATCAAGCAGGCTCACGATCGCGGGCAGCCATGCCTGGTTGGTACCGTTTCCGTTGAAGCTTCCGAACTGCTTTCCCGCATGCTCCGCCGCGCCAATATTCCGCACAACGTGCTCAATGCCAAATACCACGAGAGCGAAGCGGAAATCGTGGAACGTGCCGGCCAGAAAGGCGCCGTCACCATTGCCACCAACATGGCCGGTCGCGGTACCGACATTAAGCTCGCCGAAGGCGTCTCCGAATTGGGCGGTCTCTATGTCATCGGCACAGAACGCCACACCTCCCGTCGTATCGACCGCCAGCTCCGCGGGCGTTCCGCACGTCAGGGCGACCCCGGCCGCTCCCTCTTCTTCCTCTCTTTGGAAGACGATCTCATGCGCCTCTATTCTAACCAGGGGATTGCCGGTAAGCTGCTTCAGAACTCATTTGTTGAGGGCGAACCGCTCCAGCACCGTTGGCTCAATACCGCCATCGAGCGCGCCCAGAAAACGGTGGAACAGCACCATTACTCATCCCGTAAGCGCCTCCTCCAATACGACGACGTGCTCAATCAGCAAAGAGAGGTCGTTTACAACCTGCGCGAGGAAGCCATCCTTTCCGAAACGCCCCGCGACGTTATCTTCAGCCTCATCGAGGAAGAGATCGAGTATCGTCTGGGTGAGTTCGGCTTGCTCGAAACCCGCAAGGCCGAAGCCGAAAAGGTGCAGGAGTTTGCGGTTTGGATGCGCTCCCACTTCCCCGTTATCCTGCAAACCGAAGAGTTGGTGGACGCTGCCGGGGAACAGATCCGAGAAGCTGCCATCAAGGCCGTGAATGCGGCATATGCTACCAAGGAGGCCGCAGAGGAACCCGAAGCTCTGGTCCGCCTCGAACGCTATGTCATTATTCAGCACATCGACCACAACTGGCAGAGCCACCTCACCGAGATGGAAGATCTCCGCCAGGCGGTTATGCTCCGCAGCTATGGCCAGAAAGATCCTCTGATGGAGTATAAGAACGAAGCCTTCAGCTTCTTCGAGCAGATGATAAACGACATCCGTCTGGGCATTTGCTCCGGCATTTTCCGCAATGCCACCAACGTCAAAGCCTTTGAAAACCTCATGGCGCTGCTCCAGCGTGCCCGCCAGAGCGGCCCCGCAGATCCTGACGGCGATCAGGGCCCGAATCGTTTGGGCACACGCCCTCCCATGCCTGTTAAAAATCAGCCGGCTCCTGTCAAGCAGCAGCCTGTTGTCAATGAAGGCGAGCACGTCGGCCGCAACGATACCGTTACCATTGTTCGCGGACCGGAGCGCAAAGAGGTTAAGCTCAAGAAGGCCCGGCAAATGATTGCCGAAGAAGGTTGGAAGCTCGAAAAATAACCAATCGCTTTTATTTTTGAACCTGAAGGCATCAGTGCTTGTCGGCACTGGTGCCTCCACGTGTAAAAACAGAGAATCCTATGAACGAACCAGTTACCCCGGAAACAGTGGCTCCCGCCCCGGCTTTTCCCTTCCTGCAATCCGCTAAGGTGCAGATTGCCATAGAGCTCTTTCTCTCTATATCCACTGGTTTGCTCTATGCGCTTTGCTTCCCTTCCCGCGGAGTTCCCGAGGCGGCCTATGTTTTTGCCCTGCCTCTGCTCTGCTTCTTTATGCTCCGCCCGGAGTCCTGGAAGCCACGTATGTGGACCGTTCTTCCCGGTGGTTTTATCGGTTGGGTGTGCCTGATTTTCTGGCTCCGCCACGTCACTTGGATGGGTATGCTGGGGCTGTCTCTGGTGCTCTCCGTTTTTTGGGCTGTCTGGTTTTGTGCCGCAGCCAAGGTTATTGATGCCTACCGCAACAAAATGCCTCTGGTCCGCATCAGTGCCAATTTGGGCCTTGCCGGCCTTTGGGTCCTGCTCGAGTGGCTCCGCAGTTGGGTCTTTACCGGCTTTCCCTGGCTGCCACTGGCTGCCAGCCAGTGGGAACGCTCTGCGCTCCTGCAGATCATCGCCTATACCGGTGCCTGGGGGCTCTCTTTTATGCTCATTTTCTTCAATTTGGGCATCAGCTACTACATCAAACACCTCTTTACACCCAAGCGCCGCAAGGCTTGGTACCAAAAACTCAATCCCGATTTTTACGCAGCTATGGGGCTGCTTTTCCTTACGTTTTGCTTCATGTTTGAACCGGGCTTTTTCCACAAGCGCAACCGCCGCGAGATCATGTTTACTGCAGCCGCGGTTCAGCCTGCTACCGAGGCCATGATTAAATGGAACCCCGAGTTTTCATGGCAGGTGAAGGAGGATTTGGAACGATACACCACTTTGGCTGCCAAATTCGATCCCGATGTTATTCTTTGGCCCGAGGCTGCCACGCCCTGGCCCATCCTCGGAATGAAAGAGCCCAACGAATGGATTACCGGTTTTTCCCACGATCTGGGAATTCCGTTGATGATGGGCTCTATTGCGGTGGAAGGCGATGTATTCGACAAAACCGCCCCCTGGTATAATATGTTGACGGTGGTCGACCCCAAAACAGGCATTGCTCCCTACTATGGAAAACGCCACCTGGTGCCGTTCGGCGAATACGTTCCCTTTCAGCGATGGTTGCCTTTTATTAAAAAAGTGGTTCCCATTGGAGAGTATGTTGCCGCCTCTCGCAATACGATCGTTCCGTTGCGTATTGGCTTCAAAGAATACAAAGTGGGAGGGCTTGTCTGCTACGAAGACGTCTTCCCGCAGCTGGCCAGAGAGAACGTCCTCAACGGTGCCGATTTCCATTATGTGGTCACTAACGGTATCTGGTACGGCGAGGAGGGAATGAACCTCCAGCACATGGCCCATTCTGTACTCCGCGCAGTGGAAACTCGCCGTCCCGTCGTGCGCTGCGGCAACAATGGCTGGAGCGGCTGGATTGATGAATACGGGAACGTCTGCTATGAACTCATCGACGCCGACGGATCCACCGATTTCAGCGGATTGGATACCTTCGAGGTTCAACGTGATCCCCTCTGGTCCGGCAAATTGAGCCTTTATGCCCGCAATGGCGACTGGTTTGTGCTCTTCTCTTTTGGTATCATGCTCTTTTCTGGGTTTATGCTCCGCTACATCCCCGATGAAAGAGAGGAAATCAAGCTTTCCGGCAGGGAAAAAGCACGCCGCATCCTCGCCAACAAAAAAATCGGGCGCTGAAGCTCCTCCCGCTTTTTCTTTCTTCACAGACACCGAGCTTTTGTTTACAGTCTCTTCTCTCTCATCTTTAACCAATGGCTTATGTGCTGCCCCGCTCTTACCCGTTAAGAGAGATCACTGCCCTGATCAGGCACTCAGGCTTCTTTTTTTTCGTTCTCATGAATAAAATTGTCCGCAAACGACAACTCTCTGACGCAGTTTTCCGTATGGAGATCGAGGCTCCCCTCATCGCCGAAGAAAGAAAACCGGGCCAGTTCATTATCCTTCAGGTGGAACACGATTTTGGCGAACGCATTCCCTTAACGATTGCAGATGCCGATCTTCAAGCCGGGACCATTTCCCTGATCTTTCAGACGGTGGGCGCTACCACGAAGAAGTTGGCCGCCCTCAATGAAGGTGACTTTATTGCAGACCTTGTCGGTCCTTTGGGGCTTCCCACGCATCTGGAAAAAGTCGGCACTGTCGTCTGTGTTGGTGGCGGTATCGGTGTGGCACCACTGCATCCTATCGTTCAAGGCCTTAAGGAGGCCGGCAATAAAGTTATCGTCATTATGGGTGCTCGTAACAAAGATCTTGTCATCCTGGAGGACGAAATGCGCGCCCTGGCCGATGAGATTATTCTCTGCAGCGATGATGGTTCTGTCGGTCGCAAAGCGCTGGTTACCGAACCGCTCAAAGAATTGTGCGAAAGTGCCGAAAAACCGGACCTTGTGGTCGCTGTCGGTCCTCCCATTATGATGAAGTTCTGTGCCCTGACCACTAAACCATATGAGGTGCATACCATCGTTTCCTTAAACACCATTATGGTGGATGGTACAGGTATGTGTGGCGGTTGCCGCGTTACGGTCGGTGGCGAAACCAAATTTGTCTGTGTCGACGGTCCGGAGTTTGACGGTCACCTGGTCGATTTCGACAACATGATGAAGCGCCTCGCTTCCTATAAAGATATCGAACACAAAGCCTCTCACACCTGTAAAACAGAAGAATTGCTCAAGCGCGGAGGTAAGTCCTGATGAGTCATACACCTTTAGTTCAATTGGAGGCTGCGGCCAAGGCACAGCTCGAACAAATTCTCGCCAAAGGTCCTCTCAAGCCCAAAGATCGCACTGCTATTCCCCAGCAGGAGATGCCTTCTCAGGACGCTCTGGACCGCCGTGGCAACATGCACCAGGTAGCCCTCGGCTACACTCCAGAGCAGGCCCGCGTGGAGGCCATGCGCTGTCTGCAGTGCAAAAATGCACCTTGTATTGCCGGTTGCCCCGTCAATATCGATATCCCCCGTTTTATTGCCCGCATAGCCGAAGGTGACTATCGCGGAGGTATTGATGTGATTAAGGAAACCAGCGTGCTGCCCGCTGTTTGTGGCCGTGTCTGCCCTCAGGAAACTCAGTGTCAGGCCGTGTGCACGGTTGGTAAAGTCCTCAAGGATGTGGATCTTTCCGTATCCATCGGTCGTCTGGAACGCTTTGTGGCTGACTGGGAGCGCGAACAGGGCGCTTCGGAACTGCCGGAAATTCTTGCCTCCACCGGTAAGAAAGTTGCCGTTATCGGCTCTGGTCCGGCTTCCATTACGGTTGCCGCAGATGTTCGCCGTGCGGGCCACGAGGTTACTGTTTTCGAGGCTTTTCACAAACCGGGTGGGGTGCTCCTCTATGGTATTCCCGAGTTTCGTCTGCCCAAGCAGATCGTTCAGCAGGAAATTGATACCCTCCGGGCTATGGGAGTGGAAATTCGCACAAATTTTGTCGTCGGTCGCACCCGTAAGATTCACGATTTGATGCAAAAGGACGGATACGATGCCGTATTTATCGGCACCGGTGCCGGGCTGCCGCGCTTCATGAATATGGAAGGGGAGAACCTCGTGGGCGTCTTTAGTGCCAACGAATACCTGACCCGTTCCAACCTCATGCGCGCCTATGATCTGGACCGTGCAGATACGCCAATTTACAGCTCCCGCAAAGTCGCTGTGCTCGGCGGAGGCAACGTGGCTATGGATGCCGCCCGTACCGCCCTGCGCCTGGGCGCTGAGGAGGTGCATCTGGTCTACCGTCGCTCTCGCACGGAAATGCCCGCCCGCGTAGAAGAAGTCCAGCATGCCGAAGAGGAAGGGGTTATGTTCCATTTCCTCACCAATCCGGTGCAAATTCTTGGCGACGAAGATGCCCGTGTGGCCTCTATGGAATGCCTCCGTTATGAACTCGGAGAACCGGACGCTTCCGGTCGCCGCCGTCCGATCCCTATTGAAGGCAGCAACTTCAAGATGGATGTGGATACCGTTATTGTGGCCATCGGCAATAACTCCAACCCCCTGATCGGGCAAACCACCCCGGGTCTGGAACTTAATAAACGCGGCAATATTGTTGTCGATGAATCCGGTAAAACCTCTCTTGAGGGCGTTTACGCCGGTGGGGATATTGTGCTCGGTGCCGCTACCGTGATCCTTGCCATGGGGGAGGGTCGCAAAGCTGCCGCTGCCATGAACGAATACCTCAGCCGCTGAATTTAGCCCGCTAAATCTTTAAAGACGCTCTCCTTCGGGAGGGCGTTTTTTTATCCAAGCCGGCAGGCGTCAGATCATTCCCTTGAGCACTTTGGGAATGCGGTTTAGGCTGGTCTCCAGCGCTTCGCGCTTAGTCTCGGCATCTTCTGCTTCCAGGTGTCCGAAGAGTATTTTCCAGCCCTCCAGTTCAACCCAAGAGCCTTCTTCTGGAACGTCAGTAGCTTCCAACCCCTGGATGCCGACTGAGCGAATCATATGGTCGGCCAGTTGCACGGCCGCCGCTGTCTGTTGGTAGCTTTCCTCTGGAGCCTCCGAAGGTGTGTTGTGGTAGCGCACCGGCTCCACAATTTCCGGACCCAAATGGTGCTTTTCCAGATAGTAGGCCCCTATTTGCGCATGGTCCCAACCAATGATTTCCTGCTCTTCGCAGCAGACGTCATCCGTGGTTTTTACGCTGCGTTCCAGTAAAAGTGTAAAGTGATCCGGGAAGACTCCCGCGCAGACGATTTTGCCCACATTGTGTACCAATCCCACAATGTAGTCAGTGTCATCTTCAAATTTCACTCCGGCAATGGAGAGAATTTCACGGGTCAGGATCCCTGTTCCGATACTGTGCTGCCACAACTGGTGCCAGTTGGCGTGCTTGAAGCCCGAGTGCAGCTTATCGAAATCCTCAATAATCGGGGTCGCCAGAGCCAGTTCGCGGATTTGACGCAGACCCAGATAAAAAATGGCTTCTTCGATGTTGTTGACTCGTTGGGAAAGGCCGAAAAATACAGAATTGACCAGTTTGAGCAGGCGGGAGGTCAGTGAGGGGTCCCGGCGGATGATTTCCGCAATTTGCGAAGTAAAGCTGTTTTCCGCATAGACAAGTTCACTCAGGGCCATATTGATGCTTCTCAATGAGGCCAGGCGGGGTGCCCCCTCAATCCTGCTCATAATAAGCTCATCTGTTAATTTAGTCAGTTCAGGCATGTTATGGCTTCGGTTGCCGTGAGAAACTTCGATAAGTGAAACGAACTAACTTTAAAGCTCAAATATCGAATTAAATCAAGGCGATACCATAAATATGTAATCTTTGTTCTGAGGAAATTGCCTGGGGCTCAACTGTAGGGTTCCCGCAAAAGGGCGTCGAACTCGCGCAATTCATTTTTGTAACGTTGCACATTACTGGTAAAAGCGCCCAGTTTTACCTGCAGTTGATTCTTCTTCAAATTCAGGAACTGCATGTTCTTTTCGGCATTCTCCGTGTTCAATGGGGCTTTGTGCTGTGTAGTAGTAGAGGTCTGTGGGCGCAGGTGTTTGCTCTGCAAAAAGAGTCCGGCAAAAATCAGCAGAATACCCACTACGGCATAGGCCAGCGGCAGCGTATCGGAAAAGAAAATTCCCACATAGAGTAGCGCTACCCCCAGCAGTTGCATGGCTACAGAGCTGCCCATGCTCTTGCTCGTGTCTCTGGAGCCTTGCAAAGGCATACTGTTGTAACGCTTCTTCAGGTTCTCCAGGCGTTCCTTGCGCTCCAGTAGATCGTGCTGAATTTTGCGGATATCGTTCTTCAGTGCATCGATGTTCTTTTCCTGATTCTGCAGGCGTTCTTCAGCCTTGCTCTTCCCCGAAAGAATCTCTTCCCGGCGCTTGTGCCAGGCATTGGCCACACGCTTCAAATCCTCTGTATCCGTCTGAAAATTGTTTACTTTATTAAATGTTTCCAGTGCTTTTCTGGTATTGACCGATATGCGGTGATTCCCGGTCGTGTGCTCAAACAGGTTGCTGTGTGTTTCCACGTATTCGATCAACTGCCTGGCCAGTGCACTCCCGTAGATTTCCGTCAGCACTTCATTGTTGAAGTAGTTAAAGATGCTCAAACGATTCAGGATTTCTCTATCCTTGGTTCCCGGGAGAATGGAGATTAGTTCCGTAAATGCGGCGGCTTTGGCAATGTCGATGCGGTATTCTGCCGGAAAATGCTTCTCATACCACTTTTGCAGCGAACGTTGCAGCTCCTTGGGAAAGCGTAAACCGTGCCCCGTATCTCTAAATTTGAGCTGAGTATTTGAAGGCAGCAGGCGCATTATGTTTCTCGCCTGTTCCGCATTCACAAAAATACTTAAATTATTCTCCGTTATAATAGGCAGCAATGCCGCCTGGCAAAGCATGCGTTGTTGTTCCCGGGGTAGAGGAGCCAACACCTTTTCGGCAATGGCCAACCAGCCTTGAGAGTGCTCAGTCTCTATTATGTGTTCTGCCACGCTGTCCAGTTTTCCCGGTAGTCCACGGCTCTCATCCAGTAGACGGCTGCTGATGTCCTCCGGGTGGTCGTGCTCTCTTATCCATTGGCTTACTTCGGAGAGGGTAAAGGGCTTCAGTTCGATATCCAGCGTATTGTTGCCGAATATACTCCAGCATTTCAGCAAATCCGGCGACTGTTTTAAAGCCCTTTTGCCGGTGACAATAAATCTGACCTGAGGATCTATATGTTGTCCGCTGAGTGGTTGAATGAGTAGGCGGATAATCAGGTCTTTTAAATTTTCCGAAAGCAAATCGAAGTCATCCAGCTCAATCAACAGTTGTAAGCCACGGGTATTGTCGGGGTGCCTTACGAAATGCTGGAAGAATGTCTCCATCCAGATGTCCAATTGCATGTCCGCTCCGATACCATTGTTTTCCTGTGATTCGGCAGCGCTGGCAGAGTCGGTGTAATCTCTCAGCGATTGGGCATATTCCTTGCGAAAAAGGGTAATTACCGGAGTTAGCTTCTTGTCGTTGCTTTCCAGTGTTTCCGAGAGTGTGGTGGCCAAGTTGGCGTCCTCTGCAAGGGTGTTGCAGTCCAAGCGTACCCTCAGGGTGGTCGGCATACGCGTCAGGGGGCTTTCCCAGACAAACTGCAGTAGCGAGCGGCGACCGCTTCCTTCTTCTCCATAAAGATTGATAATCGGGTGCACCGCATCAGTGCCCAGCCCACTACCCAGTTCTTTGAGTAGCAGATTGGATTCAACGTCTCGGCCGATGAATTTGAACACGTCTTTCACTGCATATACTGCTCCTATTCGGAATTCGACCACGGCACAGGCGACTTAAGCATTTTTTTTGAAAAAAAGTATTTTTTTCCACTTAAGGGAGGAGTTTTTTTCCGATTCCTCCGGTTGTATAAATTCTTAAATTTTAAATATCTTTGATTTATATGTATTTACGATTTTTGGTATTTTTAGTGCTACTCGCTTGTTGTATTTTTAACGCCCATCCCGGCATATACCTAAAAGAATGAACCGCACACACACGAACTTCGATTGGCAGGCCTTGGCTCAGGCCTTGCGTGAAGAAATCCAGGAATACGCCTGGATGCTTCAGCTTACGTGTGATTTGCAGAAAGGCATTCTGCAGCGCAATTCGCAAGCTATTCTCGAACTCAATGAGTCTTTGGCTGATCAGCTACAAATTACCGTAGATAAGCGGAATACCCGCCAGTCTTTGCAGCAGACGCTTGCTGATTATTGTGGGCTTGCGCTGGAACATCGCCTGATCGAGCTGATTCCCCATATTCCCGAAACCATTCAATCTATGTTTTATGCTCTGGTGGATGAGGCGAATCGCCTGATCGAACGCCTCAGTCGTAAAACAAAACAGAATGAGGCTATTTTGAAACGTGCCGGAGAGCTCTCCGGCGATTTACTGCAGGCCTTACGTCCGGGCGCTGTTAAAGTGAAAACATACAACCGCCTTGGCGTTTACGGTCAGGCTTTGGCCCTTCCCGGAAGTGTCATTCAAACCGCTGTATAGGAGTATCATTTATGTCAGGACTCATCAGCAATGTTGTCTACAATACACAGGCCTTGAATAACCACTCGGCCGGCCTTCAGGTAACCGGAAACAATCTGGCCAATGTCAATAGTACCAGTTATGCCCGACAACAGCTGAAGAATTCCACCACTCCGGCGGAAGCAGCCGGTGGGCTGACTCGTTACACGATCGAGCAGATTCGCGACGCTGTGCTCGACGAGAATATTGTTCGCGAGAATGCAGATCTTGGCAGTCTGGAGGCTCAGAACGACGTTTTGAATCAGCTCAATAGCCTCTTCGCAGAGTCTCTTCAGGAAAACCTCAGCACTTCTCTGGAGTATTCCACCGATTCCGATTCCACCGGCCTGACTGCAGCCCTCGATTCCTTTTTTGCCGCATGGAGCGACTATTCGGTCGATCCCAGCGATTCAACCGCACAGGAGATTGTTTATCAGTCTGGAGAAATGCTCGTGGAGTATTTCAACACCATGTCCTCTCGGTTGGACGAAATTGAAACCGATGTTAATACGCGCATTTCCGATGATGTGGACGAAGCAAACACCTTGCTGAACGAAATCGCCTCTCTTAATGAGCAAATTGTTCGAGCCGAATTGGGCGGGAACGATACCGCCACCACGTTGCGCAACCAGCGACAAGAGATCGTTGAGGAGCTTGGTAAAATTCTCAACATCAGTACGGACGAGCAAGCCAACGGTACACTGATTATTTCCAGTACAGACAATACCGGCGCTACGGTTACCCTGCTCAACCACACTACCGTCAATTCCCTGACGAACAACGCCGGCGTTCTTGGTTTGGCCGACGGCACCACCCTGGGCCTCTCCTCGGGATCGCTTTACGGCTACTCTGCAGTGCTTACAGGTGATATTGCCGACGCCCGCAGCGATTTGGATCTGCTTGCCGCCAACTTGACCTCTTCTGTTAATACTGCTTATGGTGCGGACTTCTTTGATGCCGCAGGCCTTACCGCAGGAACCATTGCTCTGGACTCGGCTTTGACCGCCGATTCCATTTATGCCGACCTGAACAACGCCAGCGGTAACGAAATTGCCTTGGCCATCTCGGAACTTGCCTCCTCTGAAATCGCCGGGCTGGGTAATACCTTCCAAGGCTATACCATTACCACCGCCTCTGCCATCGCCGCCTCTTATTCCAACAATCAAACTCAGTTGGAATATCAGGAGCTCGTCAGCACCATGCTCGACGAACAGCGCACCAGCATCAGTGGCGTCAATTTGAATGAAGAAGTCACCAACATGATGGTGCTCCAGCGTGCCTTTCAGGCGACCTCCAGAGTCGTCAATGTGCTCGATCAGCTCCTCTCCGTTGTCGTTAACGAACTGAAAGCTTAAAGGACTCGATTATGCGAATCGCTACCAACACTTTTGTGCAAAGCACAGTCTCACGTCTGCAGAATCTTGAAAACCAGCAGCAGACAGTTCAGAACCAGTTGATCAGCGGCCAACGCATCAACAGTATGGAGGAAGACCCCACCACTGCGGCTAGAATTCTCAGTGACCAGCAGACTCAGCGTCAACTCATTCAGTACCAGGAAAATTCTACCCAAGCTCAGGGAATCGCTCAGGCCGGTTACGATGCCCTGGAATACCTCCAGGACCTCTCCGAACAGGCACAGTCTATTGTCGATTTTAATGCCTTTGAGGATACCGATAGCGCTGTCTTTTCCGTTCAGATCGATGCCCTGATCGAGGATGCTCTGCGCACTGCCAACGGACAGTATAACGGTGACTATCTCTTTGCCGGTACGGATACCGCGCAGGAGCCTTTTAGTCTTTCCTATACCGATAACGATGGAAACGCTTTTCTCAATGCCGACGGCGATCCCGTTCAGCGGTATGTCTACAACGGGAACGATTCCGGCCGGGAAATTGCCGTGGCCGACGGCGTTGCCATTTCTCCCTATACAGACGGAGACACCAATCAGAGTATTGCCGACTTCCTGAATGCCATGCTCGATTACAGTGATGCCGTGGCTGCCGGAGATACGGCCGCTATCAAGGATGCATCCAATGTGGTGCAGGACGCTGAAAATGTCCTGGTCGATGGGATGAGCAATCTGAGTATGAAGCAGTTCCGTATGGAAACCTTGGAGAGTTCTAATGCGGCAAAATATTCCGCACTGAGCAGCGAGGTAACTGCCCTGCGCGCAGTCGACCTGAATGAGGCAACTATTTCCATGCTCAATATCCAAAATGCCTACAGCGCCGCTCTCAGTACTACTTCAATGGTCATGGATACGACTATTTTAAACTACATCTGAAATTTGTATTAATTTTGTTCTATATCTAAGACAATGAAAGATAGTTATTTATGATGTTTTAAGCGGAATTGGCATGATGTAAGCTTATACTTTCCTACGGAAAAAATTTCACTCTACACATAAAGAACTTATGCCCGATCCTGAATGGGGAGGGTGCAAACAGAAAGCCAGAACGATGTCAAATATCTCATTAAGTGCCACCATGAAGACCAGCCTTCTGAGTCTGCAAAATACTCAGTCGCTGTACGATCAGACCCAGGAACGTCTGGTTTCCGGAAAAAAGGTAAACAATCCGGTTGACGATCCTGCCAATTATTACTCCGCAGCAACCCTTACCAATCGTGCCAACGCCTTGGAAGGTCGTCTTGATAATATGGCACAGGCAGTGCAGTCCATTAAGGCAGCCGATAATGGGATTCAGGCAATGCAGAGTATCCTCGAAAGTATGCAGGCCGTGGTGGAAAGCGCCATGAGCACCGCAGAAGATGCCGTGGAAGAGCGCGAAGCCCTCGGTATTAAATACAACGAGCTCCTTGTTCAGCTTGAAGGCTTTGCCAACGACTCTGCATATGGCGGTATTAACCTCATTAAAGAAGAACAGAGTCAGGAAGTTCAGATGGGTGAAAAATACGGCGACTCCGTTTTTACCGTTAAAGGATTTCACGTTGAAGGCTCCAGTGAGGTTAAAGACGGCGAAGTCGCTGCGGTCAGCACTGGCAACCTTCCTGCCTCATGGTTCCTTGATAACGATGGCAATGCCAGCACTGCGGCAAATATTGCCACTCGCTACTCCTTTGTCATCAACCGTGTGGAAGATCCCACAGACGTTGTCGGCATCAAAGCCTACGGAACGGACGCCACCTCTGCATCGGGTCACGAAGTTTACTGGGGCACCACCGGTGATTACCGTATCCAGCTCTCCGAAGTGCTCAGCCAGATTGAAACTGTCGGCGATATGCTCGATACACGTGCCAAGTTGCTTTCCTACGACCAGTCGACGATTTCCCTTCGCGAAGACTATACCAGCGAGTTCGTCCTTACCTTGGAGGAAGGTGCCGACCAGCTGATTCTTGCAGATATGAATGAAGAAGCAGCCAACCTGCTTGCTTTGCAGACCTCTCAGCAGCTCGGTGTTCAGGGCCTTTCCCTGGCTAACCAGCAGACCCAGAATGTCCTGCAGATCCTCGGCTGATCAGCCAATCTTCTGATGTTGCCTCCCGCCTGCATCACGCAGCCTGAAGTGGCCGCCGATTCGTTCTAACAAGGAACCCTTGATCAACGTATGCACGCCTTTACACAACAGCAAATCTGCACCTCACTGGCTCTGAGACTCAAAGCCATCATCCTCTCTGTCGAAACATCCCTCGACAAATACGATGCCTCCTCATCCGCTTCCCCGGTGCAGCAAATCCTCGCTGTGCGTGAGCTCCTGGCTACCCTGCGCCGTGAACGCCGTCGCGCCGAAGCCCTCAGTCGTATCATTCCCTCGCCCAACTTGATGAATCAGACTTGGGCTCAGGAAATTGTCGCTGCCGGAAATGCCGTTTTTCACTTTGTCGAAAAATGCCGCGAACGCGAAGATGCGCTGGTGAATATCCTCCATACTGCGCCGGGCACTTTGCCACAAGATTCGCTGGTACAGTGACATACGCTTGACCATTTCAGGGTCTCTCCATACACTTGATTTTACCGTGCCATTAAAACTCAAACTTAAGCCGAGAGAGAAAGTTCTCATCGCCGGCGCTATGATCATCAACGGTGATACGCCAGCTCAAATTTTCATCGAAAACAAGGTCCCGCTCCTGCGCCAGAAAGATATCCTGGTCGAAAGTGAAGCTAAGTCCGTCTGTTCTCAAATATACTTTGTCATCCAGTTGATGTATTTTGCCCCCGATAACCTCAGGGACTTGCATAAACTCTACTGGAAACACGTCAGAAAACTTCTGGCAGCGTCTCCCAGCGCTATCAATCTTATCAGCCAAATTAGCGAGTTTATCCTCGTGGAGAAATACTACGATGCCCTCAAACTCACTAAAAAGCTTATTCAATACGAAAAGGAGCTCATAGAAAATGCAAAAAAATCCGCTGAAAGCCTACGAGAAAGCGAGAAAGCAGACCATCTCCGGGCGGGAAATTGAAGCTACCGTCCTGGAAAAGGGTGCCATACGCCTTCGCCGCTGCCAGCAGAATTGGAAAGAAAACCAGTTCGACCGGGATTTGGATGAAGCTCTCCGCTTCAATCAGCGCGTCTGGGATATCTTCAATTCCGATTGGCAAAGCCCTAATAATCAGTTGCCCAAGGACATCCGCCAGGACCTCCTCAGCCTCAGTGTCTTTGTTCGTAAGACCACGCTGGAGATTATGGCAGAGCCTAAGGTCAAAAAATTGGACGTACTTATCCAGATCAATGAGAACCTGGCCCAGGGCCTCCGTGGGCAGCTCAATCCGGAACAGTCCAATTCCGATGCCTCCACTTTAAATCAACAGGCTTAAGCATCGCTGCAAGCTCCTCGCCATTACCGTGCCTGGTGTTTAGGTATGCTGCCCCTGCTTACCCATGAGTAAAGAACTCGAACTGCTCCACAAGCTTCTCCATCAGAAAGCCTACAACGAAGTCATTGCCGAAGCTTCCCGATTCCTCGATCAGGGTGTTGCCGAACCGCACTTTATTGAATTTGCGTTGATCAAAGCACTCGTCGGCGAAAAACAGGTCCCCGAGGCCATTTCCAGGCTCGTTTCGCTCACGGAAACACATTCCTTGCGTGAAGAATTTTTTCACTACCTGGGCGATCTGCTGATGCTCATGGGGTGGGGCGATCAGGCCAAGCGTGCCTATGCCCGCGCCATTGAACTGAACCCCGACAACTATCGCTTTTTCAACTCTCTGGCCGAATGTTGCCGCAAAGAGGGCGATAACGACGGAGCTTTTGCCGCCTACGAAAGAGCGCTGCAGTTGGTTGAAAACGAACCCAATGCTCAGGCTGCAGGCACTGCCGAACAACAGGCCGTACATCCCCTCGTATTGGAGGATGTTTTGCTTTTTTTGCGATTGAAAGGGCAGGGTACTGCGGAAAACTATTCCCTTTTCGCTTTTACGGAAGACAAACTGAACGCCGTATTCATTCCCCTGGGTTCACAGGCTGCATTCCTTGCAGACGACGTGCTTAAAGATCCTGCCTCGCCATTCTTTGCCATGCGCCAGGCTGAATCCTTTGAACTCTCTTTGGATAAGCTCCGCCGGAGTTTGTCTTCCGATGAGCTGGCCTGCCTCAGCCTTTACCCGGGAGATACTTTTTCCTGCCAACTGTTGAAGCGAGATGCCCTATGAACCACGATTTGCAGGCTGGCATCCAATTGCACGAATCCGGAGACCGCGAAGGAGCGCTCCGGAAATACCTGTTTGTATGGGAGCACACCCGTAAAAATGCTTCCGCCGCCTACTTGATTGGCCTCATATACCACGAACAGGATAACCCTGAGGAAGCAAAAAAATGGCTCAACAAGTCCATTCAATGCCCGGGAAACAGTGCCCACTGCCACAACCTGATCGGCGAAATTGAGCGAAAGTCCGAGCGTTACGACGAAGCTCATAAAGCTTTCCGCAAAGCCATTAAGGAGAACCCCAAAATGCACCAGGCCTACTTTGGTTTGGCTCAGACCTGGGTTTACAAAGATCGTCTCGAGGAGGCCCTTAAAAACTTCCATCAGGCCATTCGCTATGCACCGACCAGAGAAAGTTACTGGGAAGCATACATCCATACCCTCAACTCCATGCAGCGCACGGATGAGGCCTTTAAAGCATTGGAGCAGGCCCTTATTCAGTGTCGTGGCAGTTTGCGTCTGGAGGCTTTGCGCAGCCAGCTCAGTCAAACCGCCGCAGAGCAAAACCTTTTGCGCGAGCAGATTACTCAAGCCGTTTCCCTTTTTCGCTCGCTGATCGAAAGCAAGCAGCTGGATCAGGCTGAGGCCTTGATCAAACCCCTTCTGGAAGCTCAACCGCTCGATAAAACCCTCCTTTACAACTATGCCGTGCTCCTCGTTGAACAGGAGCAGTTTGATCGTGCCCTTCAGGTGATCGATCAGCTCTTTGCCCTGGGGGGCGATATCCCCCGTGTTTGGGTGCTTAAAGCGCAGGCCTTGACTAATCTGGAACGCTTCGAAGAAGCCCTCCAGGTGTTGGATAAAGTGCTTCAGCAGGAACCGGAAAACTTCGATGCTCTTTTTCTTAAGGGACTTACCTACAAGGAAATGGACCAGGATGAAGCCGCGCTTCCCTGGTTGTTGAAGGCTTATCAGCTTTTCCCTGAAAACACCGCTGTGCTCGTCAATACGGCCAATATCCTCTTGAGGCTGGAACGCTATAAAGATGCGGGTACCTTTTTCTCTTTGGTGCTTAAATACAAACCCGACCTGGTTGAAGGGCACCTGGGCTTGGCGGCGGTTGCCTACCATACCAATCGGGAGAACGACCCCCATCACCTGCGCCGTTCCTTTGAGCTTTGCCGCAAAGCCATCGAAATGGCTCCTCACAGAGCCTACCCTCACATTAACCTTGGCAGCGTCCTGCTCAATATGGTGCTTATCGACGAAGCCATCGATCAGATGCGCCTGGGATACGACCGCATTACCGGTATTCAGGAAGCATACAGTAGTCTGGTGTTTCACTCCAATTACTCCTCTTCCCTGACGCCTCAAGAGATTGCCGATTTACATACAGACTGGTCAAAACGCTTTGAGGCAGATGTCTATGTAGACCCAAAATCTCTGCAATGGGATGTGTCCGCCGATCCTCATCGCAAGCTGCGTATAGGAATCCTTTCCGGGGACCTTCATTTTCATCCGGTTTCTTATTTTATGGAACCGGTATTGAAGCAATTTGACCGTAATCAATTTGAGCTTGTAGCTTTTTCATCAACTCGGGACCAAGATTTCGATCCCATGACGGATAGACTCAAGGAATACTTTACCGAATGGCATGACATTCGCTCGTCCAGCGATTCCCAGGTCGCAACCCTTTCTCGGAATCGTCAGGTCGACATCGTAATCGATCTTTCCGGACATACCGGTAAGCAAAGACTCATGGCATTGGCCTATCGTATGGCTCCCTTACAGGTGGAATGGTTGGGCTATCCCAATACTACCGGGCTTAAGTCTATGGACTATCGTTTTACCGATGCTATTACCGAGCCCGAAGGCGAAGCGGATGAATGGAGTTCGGAAAAACTCATTCGCCTGCCTCAGGGCTTCCATGTATTTAAGCCATTTTACGAATTTCCACCGGTCGCTCCGGCACCGTGGGAAACCGAGGGCTACATTACCTTTGGTTCCTTTAACAATGTCCGCAAGATAACGCCTCAGGTAATCGCCCTTTGGGCCCGCATCCTTAAGCAGGTTCCGCAGTCGCGCCTATACCTGAAGGACCGCAACTTCGATTACGAGGAAAACCGCTCAAGGGTTATTTCCCTCTTTGTGCTTAACGGAATTTCAGCCAAACGCCTGATTTTTCATGGTATGATGGCCAGCAATGCAGCCCATTTAAATGCCTATTCCAAGGTTGATATCGCGCTCGATCCCTTCCCCTATAACGGAACCACAACCAGTTGCGAGGCCCTCTATATGGGGCTGCCCGTGGTCACCCTGCAGGGGAATCGCCATGCTGCCAGAGTTACCTCTTCCATCCTCACACATGTGGGCCGCCCGCAATGGATTGCTCAAACTGAAGATGATTACGTGCGTATTGCCTGCGAGTTGGCTTCAGACCCGCAGTATCTCTCGCAGAATCGTAAGGTGCAGAGGCAGGATTTTCAGCAATCACCTCTGGCGGATGTTTCCCGTTTTACCTGCGATATGGAGCAGGCATTGCGCAAAATATGGGTAGATTGGTGTGCGGAAAACCAAACAATTTAATGAAGAAAGGATAGAAACATGTTAAACGATGCCAACCAGTTAACTCCGGATCTTTTAGCTAAAGCCGCTCAGGGAGATATTGAGGCCAATTATAAGGTGGGGCTCATTTATGCCACCAGCCGGGATGCTGAAAACCACAGCATCCGCAAAGCCATCAGCTATTTTCTTAAAGCAGCCGAGCAGAATCATGCCCGGGCCCTTTGCAATCTGGGCTATTTCTATTCTCAGGGCGAAGGTGTCGAGCAGAATGAGGTGCTCTCCGCCGATTATTTCCGTCGCTCGGCAGAAGCTGGCCTTCCTCAGGCCATGGTCAATGTCGCCATATGCTACGACCGCGGCCGCGGGGTTGCTATCGATAAAGAAAAAGCCGTGGCCTGGTACATCCGTGCCGCAGAGGAAGGCATGGCCGATGCTCAATACAACGTGGGCCTGCTCTATTATGTCGGCGATATCTTGGAGAAAGACTACAACAAAGCCTTTTTCTACTTTCAGAAAGCGGCTGACCAAATGCACACCGATGCCAGCTACAGCCTCGGCCTCTGCTACAGCCTCGGGCACGGCGTTGAGAAGGACGAAAAACTGGCCGTCTTCTACTACAAACTGGCCGCCGACCGCAACCAGCCCAACGCGGTCTACAACTTGGCTCTCTACTACCTCTATGGCATGGGAGGCCTCGAAGGCGACCTCAACGAAGCTATCAGTCTTCTAAATAAAGCCATCCTCCTCGGTAACAAGAAAGCCAGGGGAATGCTTCGCGAAGTAGAGGAAACCATCGCCAAACTTCAAAAAGAAGAAGGCCTCTAAGGTGTTTGAATAAGTCAGATCCTTTCCTTGTTCGCATCCTTCACCTGATTTTACCTGTGAAGGATGTGTTTTTTAAGGATCTGCTTCGCTAGCTAATGATGCGGCTTATCGCTTCGATATGTTCTTCGCTTAATTCAGGGAAGATGGGTAAACTCAATATCCGCTTAGGTTGATTAAACGCTACGGGAAAATTAGCCTCTGTGGCTTGCATATAGGCATAGCACTGGAGAAACGGTAATCCTCTAGGATAGTGGATTCCGGTAGGGTATCCCGCGAGATTTAACTTCTCGGCTAACTCATCCCGATTATGGCTTTCAATTACATATAAATGATACGCATGGCGCCCGTGTTTACTGTCTCCAGGTAGTAATAAAGACGAGCCTTGAAGGTGCTGCGAGTAAAGTGCCGCACACTTGCGACGTGCCTCAACCCATTGTTGCAGGTAGGGGAGCTTGACATCCAATATCGCGGCCTGCAGGCCATCGAGTCTGGAATTTCGTCCCTCGATCAAATGCTCGCCTTTATGGAGGCTTCCATGATTCACCAGGCGTTGTAGCTTCTCTGCACAAAGGTCGTCATTGGTAATGATTCCTCCGGCATCTCCGTAAGCCCCTAAGGTCTTTCCGGGAAAGAAACTGAATGTTCCCATAATTCCGAATGTGCCCACGTGCCGGTCTTTATAGATTGCTCCATGGGCTTGCGCACAATCTTCCAGTAGGAACAATCCATGTTTTTGGGTGATTTCCAGTATGGGATCGAGGTCTGCTGGGAGTCCTCTCAAATGGACTGCAATAACTGCCTTTGTTTTGGAGGTTATGGCAGCTTCTATCAGCTCCGAGTTAATGTTCTGTGTTGTTTTCTGTGTGTCTACAAAACGAACTTGCGCACCAACTGCGGTTACTGCCTCGGCAGTGGAGATCCATGTTTGTGCTGGCACTATAACCTCATCTTCTGGGCCGATATTCAGCGCCCTCAACGCCAGTTCGATAGCGTCAGTTCCGTTGGCGCACCCGATACAATGCTTTGCTCCTGTATATGCGGCAAAATGCTCCTGAAATGCTGTCACGTAAGGATTATTGGCAAAACCTACAAAAGCGGTGTTTGCAATTACATCAGAAATCGCGGCATCAATATCCGTCTTTAGGGTCAGATATTGGGTGTGTAGATCTACAAAAGGTATCTTCATTTTTGGTCAAAAATTCGAATCAGTTTTGCCGGATTTCCAGCGTAAACACCTGGCGTTTTGATGCTTTTGGTAACCACGCTTCCAGCTCCGATTACAGTGTGGTCACATATGCTTACAGGAAGAATGGTTGCATTAGTTCCAATACTGACGTGATCACCTATTTGGGTTGCACGATATTGCTTACGGTCGCCACATGCCGGGCCTCCGTTGAGAAAAAGATCGTTTACGAATTTTACTCCGTGGGAGATAAAGCAATCATCTCCGATTTCCACAAGTTCGCAGATAAAACTATGGGATTGAATTCGACAGCGCTTACCGATTGTTACACCTTTTTGTATCTCAGTGAATGGTCCCACAAAAGTGCTTTCACCCAAGGAGCACTCGTAGAGATTGCAAGGCAACACGACTGTAACATCCTTGCCTGCATTGACATCTCGTAGCCCGCTGTTTTTGATGCTGATGGCTTCCATGTTTATTCAATGCCCCAGTCGGCAGCGTTGTGGATTAAAGCGTAGATGGACTTCACGCCCTGTTTCTATGGATTCGTAGATTGCGGAAATCAGTTCCAGGCTGGCACGCCCTTCAAGTCCGTCCACCAAAGCGTGGCGTCGGTTTTCCATACAATCCACTACGTGCTCATAGTAGGCCTTGTGTCCAAATCCGTAAACATCCGGTGGATTTACCGAATATTTTACGAACACGTCTTTGTCTTCCGGTTCTTCATCAGAGAAATTCCAGGTCTTCATCTGATTTACGGCAAAACCGCCGATTTCCACGCTACCTTTTTCTCCGAGTACAGAAATAGAGCCTTCCAGGTCTTTGGGGCGAATTGCGGTTGTCGCCTCAATGATTCCCAGTGCTCCATTTCGGAAACGCAACACCACGGCAGCAGTATCCTCTGTTTCAATGTTAGCCAGTGCGGTTTGCGCAACTCCGTAGACACTCAGCACATCCCCCATCATCCAGTGTAGTAAATCGACGTGGTGGCTTGCTTGGTTGGTCAGTACTCCGCCGTCCAGTTTCCACGTTCCCCGCCAACTGTCTTGGTCGTAATAAGATTGCGGGCGGCACCAGCGAACTCTCACTGTCCCCATGACTAATTTACCGAACCGGCCTCTTTCCAGAGCATCTCTCAGTTTTACCACTGGAACATTGAACCGGTTTTGCTTAATCACAAATAATTTAACCCCTTGGCGGTCGCATTCGTGGATCATTTTATCCGCATCGTCCAACGTCAGAGCCATTGGTTTTTCCACAATCACATGCTTCTTCATCCGGGCGACTTCTATCGCATGCTCCGCATGCAAACCGCTGGGAGTTAGAACGCTTACCATATCGATTTGTGGAAGGCGTTGGATCATTTCCTGCAAGTTGCTGAAGTAAGGCACTCCATAGCGCTCACCGAACTCTTTGGCTTTTGTCGGATCTGTGTCGCATACCGCGGTGAGTTCGGCTCCTTTGATTTCTCCTTTGGAGAGTAGTTGTGCATGCCTTACGGCAATGCGTCCACAACCGAGTAGTGCAATGTTGAGCATATACTGTCTTTAGTTGAGGTTTAGGAAAATGGCCGGTGTATCGGAGCAAATCATAAATCCGCATGCACGGAGTTCGGCGGTTACGGATGTCTGTAATTCCTTTGGCTGTAAGGGGAAATCTTCTACCATAATCTGCGCGGTCTTCAATTCGGTATGTTTTTGAGCAAATGTGCCATCAGCAACGTCATCGATACTGATGATGTAAGTGCTTACTCTTTCTTTCGGGAAGTTGCCTGTGGTTCTTACTTCAGTTTCAACTCCGGCAGATTTGAAGAAAGCCTGTGAGAGGGAATCCAGCGATGTGATTTGGGCCCGATACAGATCGGCCGTGTCACAAGCTAGATTACGGTTCGCCTTATTGCTGAAGAGCAGGTGTTGCTCTTCTCCTTCAAGCTGTTTTTGCTGGAAATACTCATAGTTGCGGATCCGGTTAAACAAAGTGGGGGCATCCGGGCTTTGGCAAACCAGAGAGCGCTTATCTCGCTGAGCGTTCCATGCCGAATCGCTCCATCCCTTGAATGCTAGTTCTATCAGTTGCTGTTGTTTCCTCTTTGGAGTGTGGCTGCGTTTATACTCATTATATCCGCGCCAGGCCATTTTTAGGGCTTCATCTGGATTGTTTCGGTAGAAGTGGCACTTGTCTCTCAACTCATCATAACATCCAAATGTATCTAGGTGCACACCTTCGTCGAAAAGCAGATCCATACCTGCCTGTCTATGTAGGCGATCTGTCAGTAAGCAGCCCCCTGCTGCTAGTACTTCGAATACCCTCAGGTTAACATCGCCATTCATGCTGAGGTTGAGCGTACACTGCGATGTAGCATATACTTTGCTGGATTCCTCCTGAGTGGCGCGACCGACTTTCAGGCCCAAATCAGGTTCTTCACTCAGTCGTTTCAGAATGCTGCTTCTGTAGGGATGGAATTTCCCTGCTTGGCCAACGAAGGAAAGTGGTATTTGTCTTTGCTGTTGAAATGGAATTTTCCAGTCTCGAAGATTCAGTGCGGGTGCCCAGAAGACATTTTTTAAACCGGCTTCTATAAAATAATGCAAGTGTCTCCGCACATGATCTGCCGTGTAGACGGTATATTTTTCCGATGCTGCATAGCGGATGAGTGTTTGTAGAGGATCCTGTTGGTGTTGGGTATCTCCGATAACGAGCACGCTGGGGATCCCCAGTTTTCCTACGTTTTGAGGAAAATTAGATCGGGTTGCATCCGCTTTCACTATGAGCAGATCCGGCTTCTGCTCATGGGGAAGACTTTCTACTATGCACGTTATATCGTAGCAACCTCTTGGTGTCTTACGGCTTATGGCCTTTCCATTATGGTCTTGATTCTCGTAAAACGGACCACAACTTACCTGGTTTTCGGAAAACTGTACGGGGGCCATGTAACTCGGATCCGTGTGGTAGGATACGAGCAGGTTTAGCTCTTTCGGAGCTTTTGCTGTTACTTGAGGATGCACGGTAATTCTTTCCACTTTAAATTGAGATTCATTTCATAGCAAGGTCTTTGCCAAATGTGTCCTCACTTTCATGTGTATTGCTATTCACAAAAAAGGCAGCAACGTTTCCGTTGCTGCCTTATAATCGGAGAAAAACACCTTCTGCGTTTTACCCGATGAGCTGAAGTACTGCCTGCGACTGTTGTGAGGCCAGCGAAAGTGCCTGAATACCCAGTGTCTGAGAGGTCTGCAGGGCAAGGAGATTGGCGCCTTCTTCGTTGAGGTCCGCCAGGGTCAGATTGTCTGCACCTTCTGTCAGAATGTTGATGTGTTCGTTAGTGAAGTCTTCACGCTGAGTAATAACTGCCAGATTGCTTGCCAGGCTGCTTGCCTGTGTGCTTAAAGCGTTTTCTACGTCTTCGATCTGGGATACGAGGTCGGCAAGATCTGCTTTATAAGTGTCACTTGCCCAGTTGATTTCATGACCCGATGCTGTCGTGGCTGTAGTTCCATAGCTTTGAATGCCTACTACCTTGTCATCGTCCACGTCAAAGGTCAGGGCGAAGGTCTCGATATTGGAAGTGTTGGTTCCGGCTGTTACGGCCGATGCAGTAAACGACTGAGTGCTTTCCGTGTAATCTCCTGCTTCAACATTGAAACCGGTTACGTCCAGATAAGCCTGACCGATGCGTTCGTTGAATTCTACGGTCAAGGTTTCCGTTTCCTTCATCAAATTGATGCCGCCGTATCCGGAGTCTTCCACCAACTGATTGGCCTGGTTGAGCAACTCATTGAACTGCTTGCCCAGATCGGCGCGACTGTCTGAGTCGGTTTCGCCGAGTGCGTCGTTTACAACCCCCTTCATTTGGGAGAGGAAACCCTTCATGTTGGTAATGCCGTTATCGGCTGCTTTGATGGTTTGGATGGCTTCACCCATCCCGTCAAGGCGGGCGGATAGCCCGTCGGCTCTTTCGGTATAGCCTAAGGCGGCAAAGTAGTTGGTTGGGTTGTCAATCGCAGAGCTGACTTTCTTCCCGGTGGCCAGACGCTCAGTGGTCTGTTCCAGAAGATTGGATGTTTGTTTGAGTGATACAAGATTCGAACGAATCGCTGCAGTTAAGGGTACTTCTGCCATGATAATTGCCTTTCTGGTTTTCTTAATTGGTTAACGCTGACTTACGGTAATTCTTACCGATGTCCCTAAAATCGGACGCGTGCAGAAGACTTGAGGAAAAATATTAAAAAAGTCGGAAAAATACGCAAAACACTTTATTGACTTATTGATTTGCTTAACCCCTCTTTATCGGTTAAATCTTTGATTTCCTTAAGTATTTTTTTTGTATAAAGTCATAAGGTTTTGATTTTTATTGGATAGCAAATTTATTGGATGCAAAAAAAAAGAGCGAAACCGAAGTTTCGCTCTTTCGAAGTTGTGTCAGCGTTAAGTGGAACCTTAACCGATGATCTGGAGAACCGCCTGATTCTGCTGGGAAGCCAGAGACAGGGACTGAATGCCCAGTGACTGAGAGGTCTGCAGGGCGAGGAGGTTGGCACCTTCTTCATTCAAGTCGGCCAGAGTCAGATTGTCTGCACCTTCTGTAAGAATGTTGATGTGCTCATTGGTGAAGTCTTCGCGCTGGGTAATAACTGCCAGGTTATTGGCAAGTTTACTGGCCTGCGTGCTCAGAGAGCTTTCAACTTCTTCAATGTCGGCAACCAAGTCAGCCAAGGTGGTCTTGTAGTCAGTTGCGGACCAGTTGATTTCATGTCCGGTGGCTGCTGTTCCGGCTGCGCTTGTTCCGTAGCTCTTGATGCCTACTACGTCATCACCGTCAACGTCGATGGTAATGGCGAAGCTCTGCATGTCGGCGGTTCCGGTTCCGGCAGTAACTGCGGAAGCTGCGAAGGTTTGGCTGGAGGAGGTGTAAGTTCCGGATTCAACATTGAAGCCGTTTACGTCCAGGGTGGATTCACCGATAGCTTCATTAAACTCTACCGTCAGGGTTTCACTGTCCTGCAGGAGGTTGATGCCGCCGTAGCTGGAGTCTTCCACGAGTTGCTGCGCCTGGTTGATCATTTCGTTGAACTGCTTGCCCAAGTCGGCGCGGGCGTTGGAGTCGGTTTCACCCATAGCGTCATTGGCAATACCTTTCATCTGGGAAAGGAAGCCCTTCATGCTGGTGATACCGTTGTCTGCAGCCTGAATGGTCTGAATCGCTTCACCCATTCCGTCCAAACGGGAGGAGAGACCGTCGGCGCGTTCGGTGTAACCTGCGGCGGCGAAGTAGTTGGTCGGGTTGTCGATAGCGGAAGCAACTTTCTTACCGGTAGCCAAACGAGTGGTGGTTTGAGTCATCTGGTCTGCGGTGCTCTTGAGAGAGAGGAGATTGCTGCGAATTGCTGCAGTTAAGGATACGTCTGCCATTGTTCTACTTTCTGTTGTGAGATTTTAAAGGTTCGACCGTTCTGGCCGGTTACCGCTCTTGCGGTCACAGCTTATAATACGACCCATCAGCATGCGACTTGAGAAGATTTTTTTCACTTTTTGAAAAACTTAAGCGATTTTTTTCGCTGCTTTTCCCAAAGAATAAATTATTTTAGTGGAAAATCCTTCTCTTTCAATAAGTTAACTTGATTTATTGCCGGATAAATACTTTTTTTACTTAAGCAAAAAACAAATCAATCCGATAAAGGCGTGCCCGCATTGTATAAATATATGAAGCAATTACTCAGATTCTCCTCCGTTGCCGGGGCCTTCCTGGTTATCTGTTGTGCGCTCTTTTTGACTGCTTGTGGCGGCGGCAAAACGGGGACTTTTCGCAACGAGTCCAGTATTCCTTCATACGTGCCCACGAATCATGCCGGTATTCCCATTCTTCCTGCCTCTATTCGCAGGGTAGTGATTTTACCGATGTATTGGAATGCAGATGCCGGTGCCGGTTTTCTAGAGTTTATGGATGTGACCATGACTTCCGAGCTCAATAAAACCAATCTGATAGAGGTGGTTCCGCTCTCTCGTAAGGATATGGTCGCTGTTTTTGGAAAGTCTCAGATTGCCTCCTACGAAGTCCTCCCTGCCGATTCCTTTGATCGTCTGCGCGCCGAGTATGCTGCAGATGCCGTGCTCATGATCGATCTTACCGGATACCGCGCATACAAACCTCTCTATATGGGCGTCCGCGCCAAACTCATTAATATACAGACCGGCGAATCTCTCTGGGCTTTTGATAATTCCTTTGATGCCGGAGATCCTACTGTAGCCATGGGTGCCCGACGCTTTGCCCAGTTGCGCGATACCACGCCCTATCCTCTGGATACCGATTCTCCTATCCTTATCAGTCCGCGGCTTTTCTCTCGCTATGTGGCATTTATGACTTTTTCAACCTTGCCGCCGAGGTGATTTTCTGCATTGTCTGTTTCGATAGAAAACCTCCGGAAATGCTTTTTCACTAAAGATTTCTTTTTTTCTACCGATCTTTCACCTCTAGAAAGGTTTATTTGTGAATATCGATCCCATTAAACGCCAGGCTCAGATCTCTTCTTTGCGGCAGGTTGCTCGCAAAAAAGGAGATTCGTCTGTTTCGGGGGAAGATTCGCTCCATCTGGATTCCGGTTTTCACGAAAACCTCATGGCGCAACTCAACGATATGCCTGATGTGCGGCCAGATGTGGTCGCTCTCGGCCGCCGCCTTGCTTCCGATCCGGATTACCCTTCCGATGGTACTCTGGAACAACTGGCTGCAATCCTTTTGGACGATTCGGCTGAAATCAGCAGAGAAGCAGAACAAGCTCCACGGTGAGTTTTTATCGTCTTTAGACGTTAGTTTTTTGCTGCGGTTGTAAAAAAGTTAGAAAATGGCTTTCTATTGGCAAAAACCGCTTGCTACATGCCCCCTAAATGCGGCATAATTTTCCCATTCAGGTAAGATCCCCTCTGATCACTGTTACTTCTTGCCTGTCTGTCGCTCCTTCTCCACCGGGATATGGCTTTTGAGAAAATTATAGTCCTTGATGATGAAATGATCATTCGCAAGTCGCTCGAACAGCAATTGCGGAAAAAGCATTACTCAGTCGCCACTGCATCCAAAATTTCAGAGGCGGAAGCGCTTCTCTCTAAAGATCAGTTTGATCTCATGTTTGTCGACGTTCGCCTGCCCGATGGCGATGGCACTGAACTCCTCGAGCGCGTTTCGGAAGATCCCAATGGCCCTCTCGTGGTCATTATTACTGGCTATGGCAGTATTGAAAGCGCGGTTGAGTGTATGCGCAAAGGAGCTTTCGATTACATCGTAAAGCCCTGTTCCATGGACGAAATCGATGTTATTCTCAAAAAAGCTGAATCCTACAGCCAGCTGCTTAAAGTAAATCAATACTTCAGCAACGAACAGGCCAACGGCAGCGAGATTGTTGGCAATAGTCCCAAACTTAAGCACCTGCGCACTTTGCTCAAAAAGGTGGCGGCTACAGATGCCACGGTTCTGGTCTCCGGGGAGAACGGCACCGGTAAGGAGCTTATTGCCGGGGAGCTTTATCGCCTCAGCCCGCGCTCGGGAAAACCTTTTATTAAGGTTAACTGCGCTGCCATGAGTGAAACCCTCATGGAGTCCGAGTTTTTTGGGCACGAGAAAGGTTCTTTTACCGGGGCTGCACAACGCCGGGAAGGGCGTTTTGAGCTGGCCCACAACGGCACTATTTTGCTCGATGAAATTGGCGAAATTCCCCTGCGCCTTCAGGCTAAGTTGCTCCGTGTCCTGCAGGAACGCGAGTTCGAGCGGGTAGGGGGCAACCGCACCATCAGTGTCGATGTGCGGGTCATCGCTACCACTAATCGCGACTTGATGAAGGAAGTGCGCGAAGGGCGTTTTCGCGAAGACCTTTTTTACCGCCTCAACGTGTTTCCTATTGTTTCTCCACCCCTGCGCGAACGCAAAGAGGATATCCCGCTGCTCGCCAATACCTTCCTCGAGCGGATGACACGTCGGCACGGCGTTAAGATTCCGGGCTTTTCCAAAGAAGCCATGGAAATGCTTGTGGCCCATCAATGGCCGGGAAATGTTCGCGAGTTGCAGAATACCATAGAGCGCTGCGTTATTCTTGCGGAACCCGGAAAACCGGCCGGAACCGATGCTCTTGGCCTCTTTATGCCGGTGCATTCTTCGGCCACCTTTTCCCAGCCTGTATCCCCTATCCCCATCTTTTCTGAGGCGGTGGAGGCTCCCGAGGAGGACATTCCTGCGGCTCCCTCTGCATCTCCTGCGGAAGCAGCTCCGCCTTCTCTGCCATCGAACGACGATTCTGGAGAATTTAAAACACTCGATGAACTCGAAAAGGATTACATTATGAAAGCCCTCGATTTCACCGGCGGAAAACGTGTGGAAGCAGCCGCACTCCTTAATATCAGTACCAGAACCCTTCGAAATAAAATAAATCAGTATAGATTGGACGGAGAATACATTCCGTGAGTTGCACTTCTGCAGGTATTTGCTTCACTTATGAAAGAACATAGTGTAAGAACCGATTATTCCAATATCTGAGGAGCTTCCCCGGATTTAAGTGTAAATCCACTTGGGTGTGCTTTTTGAGAAGGGGGAGACATAAAACCATGAGCGACAACTTGATTCCATTCACTAACGAAGAAATTGAGGAAATGGTCATAGAGGCCATTAACAAGTTCTTTGCTACTATGTTGGATTGGGAAGTGGAATTTGTCGGATCTAGAGATGGGGTGAATGAGGAGGATATCGATGGCCCCCCTGCTCCGGTGCTTCCTTCCGAGGAACCCCTCGTTGTCGGAATGGTTGGTTTTATTGGTACCCTCAGCGGCGTCATGAATATTCACCTCATCGAAACCCTCGCTTGCCTCATTACTTCAGGATTTCTTGGAATGTCTCTCGAAGAAATCGAAGAAGAGCCTGAGGTGGTCAACGATGCACTCGGCGAGATGGGGAATATGATCGGTGGGGTTTTCAAAAACAGCCTCTGTGATCAAGGCTATAGCTGCCGAATGACATTGCCATCTATCCTCAGAGGTAGTAATTTTACCATCGAAACTCCTTCCGGTGTCTTCCGACGCATCTACGATTTTAAATGTCAAGGCCGCCTCTTCAGTGCTGATTTGACAATCAAACCCGGCGAATAATTTACCGTAAACTGATCCATGCAATTGAAAATTCTAACCGTTGACGATTCACGAGCCGTACGCATCATCGTAAAAAAGGCTTTCAAAACCTACAATGTCGAGCTCATCGAAGCTGCTAATGGTGTGGAGGGATTGGCCGCAGCCAGTAAGGAAACTCCGGATCTCATCCTGCTCGACGTGACCATGCCCGTTATGGACGGAGTGGAAATGCTGACTAAGCTCAAATCGGATCCCGGTTTGAAGAACATCCCTGTCGTCATGCTTACTGCTGAAGCCGGGCGAGAAATGGTCCTGAAGATCGCCAAGCTGGGGATTCGCGATTATATTGTTAAGCCCTTTAAGGAAGATGTCCTCACCGAAAAAGTGGGCCGCATTATCGACCTGCGCCCCATTAGTGACACCCCCAATAAAAAGAAAACTCTTTCAGACCGTTGCGACATCCTCGTCGTTGAGGATAAACCAGCTATTATTGAGCAAATCAAGCGCGGCTTCCGCAACCCCACCTGGCAGGTACACGGCGTCGCCTCTACCGGCGAAACCATCGATTTCTGCCAGAAGTCTGTGCCCGATCTCATTATGATCAGTCTTTCCCTGCCGGACGAGTCTGCATACACCCTTTTCCGTCTGCTGCGCTCCAACATGAAAACCAAATACGTTCCCGTGTTCGGTTTGGTCGTCAAGACGGATCTCCATGCCCAGCAGCAGGCTCAACAATTCGGCTTCACCAGCATCATCACCAAGCCGATCGATTACGAAGACCTCGAAACCAAGATTGCCAAAGCAATCAACCTCGATACTTCTGAGCGCTACTTTGCCTTTGAGGAAGATTACCTCATTGTTCACGTGCCCGAAACCAATAGCACGGCTGCACTGAATGAGGTCAGCAGTTACCTCAAGCCCAAGATTGCGGAAGCAGTGGATAACGGATATACCCGGGTCATTTTCGATGTCCATACCATCAAGAGCGTTAATATGAGCTTTATCAAGCTCCTCGTCGATTCTATGGGCATCTGCAAAGAGCTTACGCTTTCCTACAGCCTGGTGGGCAACCCCAATGTGGCCTCAGAATGTAAGGGCTTTGAAGAATCTAAGGACTGGGTCTTCTATTCCTCCATTGAGGAAGCAAAATCCAGAAGCCTCTAAGTTTTATTTCTTTTTCGGATCAGTAAAACCCGCGCACACAGCGCGGGTTTTTTATTGGGGAAATTTTTTCCTTAAGCTTTCTTGAACGAATTTATTGCGTCCCAATTACTTTTTGTGAGATATATAATGCCTTGAATAGGAATGGTTAATGCTTGTTTTATGGTTCTGTAGATGCTTCTTGGCACAGTGGTTGCTTTTACATATCGCACAACGTAATGTTATGAGCAACACACTCACAGTTGAGAAACATCTCCCCGGAGAGCAGCGCCCCTTTTTGCCGGATATCAATCCGCAGGGAATGCGCGAAATGCTCCTCAAGCACAGCTCTCTGGTGAAGATTATCGTTGCTAAAATGCGCGATTCCCTCCCTTCCCACGCGGATCTCGAAGAACTCGAGAGTGTCGGTATGATTGGTTTGATTAACGCAGTAGAGCGTTTTAACCCCGACAGAGGCTATACTTTCGAAACCTATGCATCCATCCGTATTAAGGGGGCTATTCTCGATGAACTGCGCTCTTATGATATGGTTCCTCGTTCCATTCGCAACAAGCAACGCAAGCTGAAGCGCACCAAAGAAAAGCTTGAACAGGAGCTGGGCAGAATGCCTACGGAGGATGAAATTCAGGACGAACTCGGCCTGGAGAAAAAAAAATACCTCAAGCTGGTTTCCCAAACTCGCCCCGTGGGCTTTGTCTTCCTCGACAAAACCACCGTTGGCGAAGATACCAGCCCTCACGAGGCTATTCCCGACGATACCCAGTCGCTCTGTTCAGATCTGCTGGAGCAGAAAGAGCTCAAGCAGCTCATTGCTCAAAAGATTATGGAACTCCCCGATGCTCAGAAAAAGGTGCTCGCGCTCTACTTTTTTGAAGAGATGCGACTTGCCGAAATCGGTAAAATCATGGGCCTTACCGAAGCCCGGGTCTCGCAGATTCGCACTCAGGCCATCCAGACATTGCGCACCTTCGTCCGTCGTATGACCTACTGAAACTTTTATTTGTCTGCCAACAAAAAAACGCCGCGGAAATTTCCCCGGCGTTTTTTTTTGCTAAATACGTTTCTCCTAGAGCTCGGCGGTAGCCTCTTCTTCTGCCGGTTCAATCAAATCCAGTCCGTAGTAAGCAGTGCGCAGTCGTTCATAAATGGCGATCTGCACATTATAGGCAATAATTCCCAGGCCAAAGCCCAC
This sequence comes from Opitutales bacterium, assembly GCA_016932335.1. Lineage (GTDB taxonomy): Bacteria > Verrucomicrobiota > Verrucomicrobiia > Opitutales > Oceanipulchritudinaceae > JAFGCZ01. Next base: position 158,225 of record JAFGCZ010000006.1, read on the forward strand.
CACCAGAAATAGGGGAATCAGTGGTAAAATCAGTATAGGCATCAGTTCAATCAGAGCCATGCATGCAATTAAGGGAATCATACATACGAACATGATGAGCCCAAAGAGTAAATAGAAGACAAACAGATCTGTCTTCTTCCCCTTGGTCATATCCCAGGCCTTGGAGATGGTGTCCATAATACCCAAATCTTCGTCCATGACCAGAAAGATGGCAGGCAGCAGGCCCAGCGCTAGAATGATTCCAGGTACAACCAGCAGTATAAACCCGATGACGGTCATCAGGCTTACTAGAATAAAGACCGCGCAGGATTTCCACCACCGCTTAAACCCGCAGAAAATATCTCCGTAAGTTGCGGCCTCTCCCCGGTTTGTCCGTAGCAGTGTATTGAGTAAGCCGACTCTTAAAGGGCCGATCATTACCAGAGACAGCAGTGGTCCGATTAATGGCAGCGCAGTAGGCATTTGTGCCAGCGCGGTCAACAGAATGGCCAATAAGGCAAATTTCCAGTGGGCTTTCGTCTGGGCAATGGCCTCCTGGATAACTGGTTGAAAATCAAGGGATGTATTCATGCTTTACGTTATTTATGAAGCCTTCTCTCTTGATGACAATCTTAATCTAGAAGAATCAAAAAGCACATACAGTGCGCAAAAAAACCGCGGAGATTTCCGCGGTGTTTTGCAAAGGGTCTAAAAAAATAATTTAGGCTTCAGGAGTTGGTTCCGTGCTTTCCGGAGCTGCTTCTGTTGTGGACTCGGGAGCGGCTGCTTCAGCAGGAGCGGCAACAACACCGTAGTAGGCATTACGGATGCGTTCATACAAAACGATTTGGAAACACATCCCGATGAACATTACTGCTATCATGGCGGCAATGTAAATGAGTATACCTATGATTGGGATGAAGATTAGTATCATGCAAACGGCTACCACTACAGCAACACAGGCTAGGAAGATCAAACCACAGATGAATAGGTCCATCTTCTTGCCTTTGGTCATATCCCAAGCCTTGGAAATGGTATCCAGAATTCCCAGATCTTCTTCCATAACCAAGAAGTTGGCCGGCAGCAATCCAAGACCAATGATGATGCCGGGTATAATAAGAAGTAGGGTTCCGAATCCGGTCATTAAGCCTACAAGAATGAAAACAGCGCAGGACTTTAGCCAGCGGTTGAAGCCACAGAAAACATCCTTGTAAACTACGGTTTCTCCACGGGTGGTTCGAAGAATGGCGTTCAATACACCAATCGTAATCGGGCCGGTCAGTGCCAGGCTGGCTATAATACCTAGAATAGGTATTGCAGTCGGTATTTGCACGACAAAGCTGATTAGCAGGGCAACCAGGATGAACTTCCAATGTTGTTTCGCCATGGAAATGGATTCATCCAGCACAGATTTAAAATTGAGATCGGTATTCATAAGCGATTCATTGATCTTAAAAAAAATGTGAAATGGCAATTTAAATCCTTCTTTAAGCCTATTTTTTCAGGCTTGCAGGTGTGTCAAAATTGCACACTATAGTCCTGTTACTCTATTTAGGAATTTGATATGCCTGCCTCTATCTTAATTGTTGATGACGAAAAGCACACCCGCGAGGGCCTTATGTTTGCCCTTGAGGACGACTATGATATCTACACCGCGGCCAATGCCGACGAGGCGTTCAACCTCCTGGAGAGCGGCCCTTTCGATGTCGTTCTCACTGATTTACGGATGGCCGGTAAGAGCGGAATGAGAGTTATAGATAAAGCAATTTCCCAGCCAAATAAGCCCGTTACTATTATGATGACTGCCTATGGCAACGTGGAGACTGCCGTGGAGTCTATGAAGCGGGGTGCTTACGATTTTCTTACAAAACCGGTAAACCTTGAGCAGCTGGAACTCATCATCCGCCGCGCTCTGCGTTCCCGAACTACCGAACAGCGGGTCAGCGAGTTGGAGCAGCGCCTCGATACTAAATTTAGCTTCGAGGGCATCGTTGGCAATTCTGCGGCCATCCAGAATATTATCGACAAAGTCAAATTGGTGGCCCCTTCCCGGGCCAGTGTTCTCATCGAGGGCGAAACAGGTACCGGCAAGGAACTCATTGCTCAGGCTATTCACCAGAATAGCGATAGAGCCAAGGCTCCTTTTGTTCCGGTCCATTGTGCCGCACTTGCCGCCAGTCTCCTCGAGAGTGAACTCTTCGGGCACGAGAAAGGGGCTTTTACCGGAGCTACCGAACGCAGAGTAGGGCGTTTTGAAGCCGCTAACGGCGGAACCCTTTTTCTCGATGAAATCGGCGAAATCGATGCCTCCGTTCAGGTAAAGCTCCTCCGCTTCCTGGAAACACGTACCATCGAACGCCTTGGCAGTATTAAACCCATGCCGGTGGACATTCGCCTGGTGGCTGCCACCAACAAAGACCTTAAAGCCATGGTCAAGGAGGGCACTTTCCGCGAGGACCTCTACTTCCGCCTTAATGTCGTTGCCCTGCAGATGCCTCCTCTGAGAGATCGGGGAGACGATATTCCCAAGTTGCTCAATCACTTTATCGCTCAGTTTGCCGAAGAGAACGGGGTGCCGCCTGTTACCTTTGGTGAGGGCGTGCTGCCCATCCTTTCCCACTACCGTTGGCCCGGTAATATCCGAGAGCTGCGCAACTTTGCCGAAAACATTGTTGTGATGAAACGGGGCGGGATGGTTTCCCGCTACGATCTCGACCCCCGTTTCCACGAACTGGCACTTCCCGCAGCGGAGCTTTCTGCATCGGTCGATCTTTCCAGCGCAGGTCTTTCCGTAGAGGAGAACGAAAAATGCCTCATCCGCAATGCCCTCATGGCCTGCAAAGGCAACCGAACCGAAGCGGCAAAGAAACTCGGCATCAGTCGCCGTACGCTCCACCGCAAACTCAATCAATGGCCCGATTTAGATGTATGATTTGAAAAAAGCGGTGGTTTCACTGTTTTTTTTTATCCCTTCTTTCTACTTGTTTTCACTTTTTCAAAGAAAACTATTCGATGATCTTCAAATACTTAAAAAAATCGTAGAAAAAAGTTCTAAAAATGTATTGACGAATGCCTCCCTTGCTGATGTCTTACGGCCTTCGTTCTTTGATGCACGACCGAGTTAATCGGAAGCGCAACACCGGAGCTTGGCAGCTCCAAGAGTGTTCAAACTACGAAAGCTGACGCACTACCAACAACAGCGTCAGTTAAAAAAATAAGCGGGCGTAGCTCAGTTGGTAGAGCACCAGCTTGCCATGCTGGGTGTCGTGAGTTCGAGTCTCATCGCCCGCTCCACTTTAAAAGCGCATCGTTAAAGATGCGCTTTTTTTGTGCTCCGGTATTGCCCTTAGTTAGCAGTTGACGCCGCTCAAGAGATTCCATAATTACTTGTCTTGTTAAAATTATGTAATCTTTCCATATGAATCCTCCTGAAATCGATCCTGCTCTGCTTATACCTCTGGCTGTCGCCGGTTTGGTGATCAGCGTCATCATCAACTCTATTTTCCTCTTCATTTCTGCAAGAGTTCTGGGCATGAGCGAGGTCAGCTTTGGCAAAGCCATTCTGACGACTCTAGCCATCTGTTTTATCCCTGCCATCATTGGCTTCGCCGGAGTGTTTTTGCTGTTGCCTCTGATGGGAGCCTCTCCTGTGCTTGGAATGGTCGTGCTAATGTGTTTGGTTTTCTTCTCAGTGTTGCTGATTATCAAAACCATGTTCGATTGCTCCTACGGGCAGGCCTTTGTTGTCTGGCTCGTCAGTATCGTCATCAATTTCTTTATCTCTGCCTGTATTTCTCTGGCAGCGGCCGTTCTCGACGGTTCCTATAAAGTCTGGCTCGACTGGTAAGCACGCATTCAACCCTTTCCAACGCCTCGGAGTTCTTCTGGGGCTTTTTTGTGTCCCTTTACTCAATGGAAATATGCTGCCCGTTCACAGTGGAGTAGAGACTACTCCGAACCGGGCGCTCATAGACCGTGCTCAATGCTTCCCGGTAGGCCCTGAGTTGTGGCGTGTAACTGGTGGCAATCTGTTCAACGCTTTGCCGGTCTGTTTTCCAGTCGATTAAGAGCACCTCTTCCTCATTGATTGCCAGAAAGTCAATATAGCCCTCGTAGGCCGTTCCTTCGCTGTTTCCGAAGAGAAAGGGCACTTCCGTATAGCGCCGGCCTGTAAATTTCAGAATATGCCCCAGCAATTCCGATTCGAGAAAACGTTCCATTTCCGACCGACCTCTATCCGGTGCAGGGCAGCTTTCCAGACCTTCGTTCAACTGTGCCTTGATATCTGCTTCGTTGGAATTCCAGTCCACCGATTCCATGACTCCGTGCCACCAGTTCCCGTAAATCGTCGGATCCATCGGCATCACCGCTTCAGCTTCATCCTTGGCAAAATCGTTGCTCAACGCCGTTTCTTTTACCCAATGCATTGGAGCATCGTGGTGTGCCAGAGAGCTTGGTGTTATCCGGTTCCAGTCGGTTTTTAGGCGTTCTCCGGTCGCACCGTAGTTGGGGTGGATTCCTGGCTCAAATTCCAGTGGGTTTTCATTTTCCTCGTTGCGTTCACCTGAGATTAGAGCTTCCGGTAATTGAGCCAGATCTAGCTCGTTTTGCGGGGTACACTCCAGCAGTTCACCGCAGCTGGATTTATTGTTTTTAAACCATTCCCTGTCATCGAAGATTACCAGCGTGTGGCGGGCGCGGGTCATTGCCACATAAAGCAGGCGTTCTTTTTCCTGACGGCTCGTATCATCCTTGCATGCTTTAATGCTTCCGTCATCCTGTTCTTTGTCGATCACTACACAGTTTCCGCGACGGAAATAGTAGGGGTAGTGGTCGGCGCGGTCCTTCATCCCTCTATAGAAGAAGGGGAGAATCACCGCTTGAAATCCCAACCCTTTGGCCTTGTGCATGGTCAGTAACTGCACCGCTCCGGCCAGGGTTTGTCCCTCCGGTAAATCATCAGCCAGGCGCTTTTCCAAATCCTTAACCCATTCATCTGGAGACATTCTGCGGTCCTCCGCATTATCCGCTTCGACTAAAAGCCGGTCTAGCATGGCTAAAGATTCTTCCGCATTGAACTCCGGTAGGGCCTGCAGGCGCTCCTTTAAGCCGCAGCCGTTGACGAGATGCTCCAGCAGATCGTGCAGCGCCAGCGTTTCGGCTCTTTCTCGAAGTGTTTTCAACAGGGTTAAATAGGTGCAGGGGGCGGAATCATCCTGCGGAGGCGCCACCAGATTCAGCGGATGCGGTGCTTCGCGGTGGTAATATTGCCCGCAGTAGCGGGCAATCTCCCCGTCAGACACCGTAAAGACCTCCCGGAGAATGCCGGCCAGCTCAAAACTGTTGTAGGGATCGGTCATCACTTTAAGCAGTGCCGTAATCCAGATATATGCCGGGTTGTCCCTGTAGCATTCCGATCCCGAAACCAGTTGTGCGTTCACACCTTGTTCTTTCAGCGCTGTGTAAATAAGGGATAGCCAGGCTTTGCGCGGGCAGAGAATGGCCACCTGCTCCCAGGCGGATGCCTGCAGTGCGCTCGGCGACTGTGCTTTCAGCCACTTGGCAAAAGCTTTGGCATAAGCAATGTCTGGAGCAATATCCTTTGTTTCCTGCGCTAGCTTTGCGAAAACTACCTGTCCCTTTGCTGCATCGGGCCTTGATTGCATGTCCACAAAAGCCACTTGCCCGTGTGTACCGTTCAACAGGGACGGCATCCAGCGGTTCATTTTGGCCACAATGTGCTCGTCACAGCGCATGGTCACAGTAAACGCCAGTTCTTCCGCCGCACCCTGTTCTACCAGTTGCTGACGCACTTTTTCGTAGAAGTATACATTGGCACGGCTGCTGTAGATGGATTGTTGCGGATCGCCCACCATGCAGAACCGCCCGGATTCCGGAGGCTCTGTCCCCAGTTCCAGCCAGCGACCGGCGGCTTTTGCGGGGCGGGCCAGTTCCAGCAATACCTCAAACTGAAATTCATCGGTATCCTGTGCTTCATCCAGCAGGATGATCGGTGCCTCTGCCCTCAGTTCAGCGGCATATTCAGGATTTTTTACTACCTCCAGGGCCAGCAGCACAATGTCGTCGTAACTCACCTTTCCCTGATTCCTTCGAAAATCGAAAAAGGCTTGGGCAATGCCTTGGGCATACTCTAAGGAAACCTCCGAAAGCCAATCTTTCAACGGTCCGAAGGCTTCTGTTCCTGCGGCTATGATTTCCTTTCCGCCGTTGTTGATTTGCGGAATCGGGGCGTTTTTCCCTTCCTCAAAGGCGCGTTCCCATTGTTGTGCCAAACGTTGCCAGCGCAGGATATTGGCAGCACTCCGTCCCTTGGGTTTTACTTCCAGGATGGGTCCGATGTCGGTCACAGGGCGATGTAAGTCAGTCCTTACTGCGGAAGGGATGCCGAAGGGAACTTCCTGAGCCAGCTTCAATAAATCGGTTTGCGGCATCAGCTGGTGGATGGCTTTGCGCGTTTCCGCATTCATTTGTGGGTATAATTCATCCCGACTGCGCAGAAAACGCGCCCACAGTTCCGCTGTATCGGTCACAATTTCCAGCTCCGGCGGCAGGCCCATTTTCAGGGCAAAGCGCTGGACCAGTTTCAGGCAGTAGCTGTGGATCGTTCCGAAATAAGCTTTGCCCAGTTGAGCCATGGTTTCCGCTCCGGCATGCGCCTTTACGAGTTCGCTGCGTGCCCGTAAACTCATTTCCTGTGCTGCCTTGCGGGTGTAGGTCACCAATACCAGCCGCGGGAGAATCCTCGCTGCGCTGGAATCCTGTGCCGCCAGATGTACAATGCGGTCTACAATGGCCGTTGTTTTGCCCACACCGGCCGGTGCTACCACCGAGAAATTTCGCATGGTCTCCGTCACAAAACGCTCTCTCTGGTCCGCATCCGCTAATCTGGGTCTTTCGCTGCTCATTATTGGGGAAAAGTGGGGTAGGTGAGGGCCCGTTTGGCCGAAAGGATCTCCTTATCAATCGGCAGAGTGGCTATGGGCAGTGCGTCATCACTGCCGAACGCAGGTGCTTTTTGCCCGAGAATTCCGCAGTGTTGCAGCTCAATCAACCCTTTCCAAAGTTCCAGAAATCCGGGTGTCAGATCCTCCGGCAAGGTAAGCCCTGTATTCAACTCTTCGTCCGGATGCAGGATGCTTGCTTGCGCCGCTCCGCCAAACAGATCGGACAACGCTAATCCATAGAGCACCAGCTGCAGGGCCACTCCGTCTTTCTGCTTTTTCTCATTTTTCGGCAATTCTGTGCTGCCCGTTTTAAAATCAATGACCCAAGTCCGGTTCATCCCTGTTCCTTTGAAGACGCAGTCCATACGCCCGCTCAGGTTCAGTGCTTCAGACGCATCGTCATAATATATTTTAGTTCCGGTCGGCAGGTTCCATTCGCTGGCTACCTGTTCCCAGCCTTCCACATGTTCCAGCTTCTCGGCAATGAGCAGGGCTTTGTCGTGGATTTCCGACCACTGGTATTGCCACCAGTCCGGTAACATGCGCCCGCTTCCCGCAAAAACGGCTTCGGCTTCGCTCAGTTTTATCCTGGCATGTTCTGAGACCAGTGCGGGCCAAGTTTTTAGAATGCATTCACACGGCAGAAATGCGTCCTTGCTTTCATTCGGCAGCTTCAGCCAGTCGTGTAGCCAGGTTCCGGTAACCAATGGAGACGATCGCAACACCGAGTAGTTTTCTGCCGGGCTTATCTTCAGGATTTTCTGGAACCAGGTACGTTCCGGGTTTAAGACCGCTCCCTCCCAGCTCTTGGCCGGCAGGCTCAATCCATGTGCTGGAGGCTCATCGTATCCGAAACTGTAGGCATCGTAAGGCATGGTTGCATCTCTGCGCCTTTTCCAGATCTCCACACAGGCGTCCCGTTCCGGGAATGCCAGTTCGGTTTCTCCTGTTCCCGCACTCTGGGCAAAGTAGTCTCCCATTTTCCGCAGACGGCTCAGATCGCCTTCTGTAGGAAGGCTTCCCCGGACGGCCAGCCAGGTCTTCAAAAACAGGTCGCCCGGCACGCAGGCCGCGCTTTTTTCTGAGGTAGGGTCCAGGGTCAGTGTCAACACCAGTTCACCGGACACCTGCTCCAGCAGGTTCAACCAGGCCGAATCCGCCAATACCCGCCTGTGTTCGCTGCTCAGCACATACCCGGGCGAGGCAATCCAGTGCCCTTCGCCCTGCGATCCCGTCATCACGGCCGCCTCATTGAGGTGCTGGATGCGGCTGTCGGGCAGAAAATGATTCTCGTGGCCTTCTCCCGGCCAGCCTTCCTGATTCAGTCCGGTAAAAATGGCATGGCTGAAAGGAATGTATGCCGCAGATGCGTAATCCACCACCTGAATGGCGCTGAAGACCGCTCGCCCTGGCGTTTGCCGGGTTTTTCCCGGAGTGCGCATGCGCTCGCGGAACCAGCCGACAAAATGCCTGCGGCTGAGCCCATTGCTCAGCACGCTTTGCAGCGGGCGTGTGTAGTGTTCTCCCTCATTCCACTGTGCTTTCAGCTCCAAAGCCTCCAACAACCCGGAAACCGCGGCTATGTAGCCACTCAAGGAGTTACTTTTCGGCAACAGCGTCCACTCTCCCAACAGTTTTAGCGCTTCGGGTTTTGACTCCACATATTGCCGGCAAAGGTAAGCGATCGGTTCCCAGTCATCCACGCACAGCAAGCCAAATGCTTGGTCGATGGCTTTGTTCAGGTGCATGGCCGCTTGAAGCTGCCCGGGGTAGAGTAGCACCAGCTTTTTCAGGAATTCCAAATACGTTGTAATCTGTGGTGTTTCCTGCCACTGAGCCCAGGCCAGCAGTGTCTGTTGCTGTAGATTGGCCCCGGCATAGGTTCCCCGCATATCGTGGTGCGGAATATTCAGCCGCGTCAACTCGCTGCTCACTTCTCTGGCCAGACTGCTCAGGCGTGGAACGACGATGCCGACAGGACCGCTGCCACTTTCCTCGGTAAAGGCCACCGCCTGTGCTACTGCGGCCCGTGCTTCGATACGTAAATTGGAGAACGCCCGGAATTTCAACCCTTCCGGCGGTTCCGGCAGCGACTTACCTTCTGCAATCAACTCCCCCAGCGGTGCAAAACGGGGCAAGTCTCCACTCTCCTCCACATATTCAAAACTGCCGTAGGCCTCTTCCCATTGCCCGGTCCAGATACTTTCCATCTGACTCTGGTTGCCTGTGCTGTGGCAAACCATACTGAAACGCGATGCCCGAATACCGGCTTGCAACAATGGAAAATGCTCCATCTCTTCGGCGCCGAACCCGTAAATAAGCAAATGGCTGAACTGTGGCACGTCCGGTTTCAGAGGCTTCAGTGCTTTGTTCCGGTCGTATACCGTTTCCAGACCGGCCGCCTGTTTCAGCTCTTTGGCTCCGCGAAGGATTTCCAGGTGCACCGGGCTTTCGATGGCCTGTTCGCTGTAGCCGGCGGCCGAAAGCGCATCCCAGGCCCGCAGCAACTCATCCGGCTGTTGGGCTACGATAGCCGCCTCGGGATACTCTGCAACCAATCCTTCTGCGGTATGGCTCAACAACAGCCGCAGGTCCTCGCGCACCGCAATCGGTGCATCCAGCCCCGCCGCCGCGCTCAGTCGCTCCCGCAACTGTCCCGGCGTCAATACATGCACATTGAAGATGCCGATGCCTGCCTCCAGCACCATGCGCTTGACGGCCGCGCCCACTGCCTGGCTTGGCACCAGCAGTGCGGCCGGCTCGTTATGCCTGCCCAGAGTCTGTTCACAGGCCTTAAACCAGGGCAACACCACAGCATCTCTCAAGGCCGCGGCGTTGGGCCCGGCCAGGAGAGAGGTCTGTGGTTCAAATACCATATGCGTGCAGCCTAGCAGATCTGTTATTTGCCTCCAAGCAAATCTCCCAACAGACCACTTCCGCCGCGCTTAACTTCGCCTTGGCTGCCCATTCCGGACGCTGCCGCCACACGGTCGGCCAGGCGGGAGAAGGGCATGCTTTGCAGGTAAACTTTTCCGGGTCCGCGCAACAGCGCCATAAAGAGACCTTCACCCCCAAACAGCGCATTTTTGAAGCCTCCGGCAAACTGAATATCGTAATCCACGCTGCGTTCCATGGCTACCAGACAGCCGGTATCCAACCGCAGGGTTTCTCCGGGTTGTAAAGTGCGTTCAATAATGCAGCCGCCGGCATGGATAAAGGCCATTCCATCGCCCTTGAGGCGCTGCAGAATAAAGCCCTCGCCACCGAACAGACCGGCTCCGAAACGCTTCGTGAAGGCTACTTCGATTTCAATGCCGTTGGCGGCACACAAAAAAGCATCCTTTTGGCAGATCAGTTCGCCGCTGAATTGCATCAGGTCCACCGGAATAATCTTGCCGGGGTAGGGGGCGGCAAAACCCACATGAGACTTCCCATGCCCTTTGTTCTGAAAGCTGGTGATAAAAAAGCCTTCGCCGGCAATCGCCCGCTTCAGTCCTTTGAAGAGACCTCCGCCGGTCGATGTCTGCATCTCGATGCCGTCTTCCATGTAGCACATGGCTCCGGTTTCCGCCCGTACGGCTTCGCCCGGATCCAGTTCAATTTCTACCAGTTGGGCATCATCGCCGTACACTTTGTAATCGATTACATCTGCCATTTTCTTCGTCTGTTTGGATTAGTGGAGTTCCCGTTTTTCACGGGAGATTAACGAAAAACATGCCTGTTTTTGTCTCTTTTGTTAAGGATAATATAACTGCAACAGCAGAAAGTTTTACTGATCCTTACGTAATCCCCGTTACGTGCTTACAATTAAGAGGATTATGAAAAATTTATAAATTCAAAATTTGATTTTTTTAAATCAGCTAAAAATCCTTGTCCAATTCCTTCAAGTTTATTGATATCATATACTAAATATAGTAAAAGCCAGTATTTGTCATTTTCATTTTCTATTAGAAATTTAGTTATTTCTCTTTGAAAAGAAACTAATTTAAATTTCCTAGCATACTCCCATAATAAGCATATTAATATACAATCTTTTGTTTTAATTATGCTTTGACATGTTTGTAGTTCTGATAATACTGTTTTCCCTATGTTTTCTTTCACAGAGATGTATATAAGTTGAGAAATTGCTTCTGTTGCGTTATCTCTGATCCAAATGTGGGTAATTGAGTTTATAAATCTAATTAATAATAATTTGGTATCCCTGTTTCTGAGATTTACTATTCCATATTGATGTAGAAATCTTGAAAGATAAGGCTTTTTCTCTGTTATTTTTAGCCAAAACCTGAAGATATCTTTCTTCGAATATCGACAAATATGTTTGCTTGATAAAGTTTTTAATGCGTAGGAAATAGGAGCATCTGTTTTTTCTTTTTTGGCGATATTTAACGCTGAATCGATGTATTTATATGCTGAAGTTGAGTTGATAGCTCTTTTGGATTCTATTTTTAGAGTTTTAGTCCAGCTTTCTTTGTATCTGTTCTCTTCTATTTTTATTTTGTTTGTGTTTAACGCTAAGTCAAAAGATTTTAATTCTTGGTCTAGTCTTCTGATGAAGTCATTTCCTTCTTTTCTGCTTTTACAGAAAAAGTGATAGTCATCAATGTATCTAATGAAATTTACGAATCCACTTTCTTGAAGATTATAATCTATAGTTGTTAGTATTATTTCTGAGATTACATTTGATGATACTGGACCAATTAGAATTCCATTAGTTTCCGCATCTTTTATGTTTCTTGTGAGTCTATCAATTATTGCTCCTTTTGTGTCTCTTTTGTTTTTCTTAGAGAACTCTTTTCCGTGAAGTGCCCATGATATTGAATGTGTGTATATACTTCTAAAAAAATTAGATATATCAGCGTAACAACAATATGTTGCTGTTTCTCTTAGTGTTTCTATTTCTGGGTGATATTCGTTGTCGTGTGCTGTGTAATTCATGTTAAAAATACGTCCATCAAAAAGGTTTTTAACATGGATCTGAGATGCTTTAGGTTTTGGTCTGTTGCAATGGGTGAAAATTTCTTTCCAATGTTCTGAAAGAAACATTGCCTGGATTATATATGGTTCTGGATGAGGTATTCCCATTTCTCTTGGAATTGGAATGTCTCTCAATGCAGTGTAACGTATGTAGTCACGTTCTTTGGTTCTTTTTGTGATTTGATCTCTGGCCCAGTTTGATTTCAAATTTGATAAACCTATGCTTGTAAAGCATGTAGGCATTTTTTCTGAAAAAAGACCGTGGTCAATTAAGCCTATTTTTAAATCTTCTCCATTTAAGAGGGTGACATGATCAATAGAATCTAATCCAGGAAGTATTTTTTTTAAAAAATAAGATGAGATGTCTTTATCCATAAAGATCTTTATGTAAAAATATATCAGAAAAACAATCTTATTTACGTAATCCCCGTTACGTGCTTACAATTAAGAGGATTCCGCAGAGAATGCCGATCAGTGGGCCGATTTTGTGACGGAAATTCACCTCACCCAAGAGCAGGAATCCACTGGAAAAGACGATCAGAACACTCCCCCGGCGAATCGGAGAGAGCACCGAAACCAGCGCTTCCGGCTCTTTCAACGCTAGAAAATAGGCAAAGTCGGCTATCAGCAGGCAGACGGCAATCGCCGGAATCGTCCAGCGCCACTCAAAGTCTTTGCGCTCCCACAGGCGGAATTTCCAGCCCAGATAGAGCGGCGTCATAAACAGTACCAGATAAACAGAGAACCAGGCCTGCACTGTGGCGGCACTGAACCCGGCATGGGCCAGCAGAAATTTATCATAGAGCCCGCTGCCGGCTCCGATGAGGGTAGCCAGCACCATCAGCCATACCCAGTGGTTGCTGCGAAAGTGGATGCCTTCCTTGCGTCCGGCCAGAGAGAACCAGGCAAAACAGATTAGGGTTACGGCAATACCCGCCCATTGCATCCCCGAAGGGCGTTCACTCAGCAATACCAGTGCCCCCAGCAGTGTCCAGAAAGGGCTGGTGGCCCGAATGGGTCCGGCAATGGACACCGGCAGGTGCTTCAGCGCAAAATAGGAGCAAATCCAGCTGCTGCCCACAATGCAGGCTTTCAGAAAAAGCTGCAGGTGTTGCCCCGAGTCCAACGGGTCCACATAAAGCAGCCCCAGTAAAGACGGATCGGCGGTTCTGGTCGAGTAAACGATCATGGGTAGCCACAGCACCGCTGCCGTTACATTGCTCCAGAAGAGCACTGGAAGCACCGCGTTTTCGTTGACCGAGAGCTTCTTGACCACGTCGTAGAAGCCGAGAAAGAGTGCCGAGACCAGCCCCAGCAGCAACCAGGTGGCCATCTACGCTAACTGCTCCGCTCCGTTAAAGACTGCTTCAACCTTCAGTACCGCGATGGCGTGCACCGGCCAGGTGAAATCGGCCCAGCTTTTGGCGTGCTCCATTTCCGTGCCTTCCGGATGGTATTCAAAACTACCCTTGATCTGGTAGGCCGCCTGTTCTGTCAGAAAGAGAAAAGTGCCCCGGCTTCCGCTCTGGATATTTGCCCGGGTCTTGCTGAAGGCTCCGTCCGCAATACCGATACGCTCGTCGTCGAGCAAAGTCACGTTGGTGACATACACGGAATTGGGTTCTCCCTTGCTGTCCACCGTGGTCAGGGTAGGCGGGCAGTTGCGTTGCTTCCAGGCGTCGATAACGATTTGCGGTAGTTTGGCCATGTCTCTAGGTATTGAAAAGTGCTTTAGAGTTCACCCCACTCGTGCAGCAGAGCCTCATAGGCGGCAATCGTTGCCGTCATTTTCAGGTGGAAAAGCTGTCCGCGCCCGTCCAGATCTTGATCGATGTGCACGTAAAACGTATCCAGGTCCATCTTCATCCGTTCCACCGAATAGCCCTGATCCTTTTTGCGCGTCAGATCCGCTACAACACTGTCGTAAACTTCGTTGTACTTATTTTCCAGAAACGCTTCGTGACTCTCCATAACGCAGCCTAAAGAATACGCTTCCCCGAACCGGAGCAATCCAAAACGTTAAAAGACACTTCCGCGCCCTTTTACAGAGGCATATCCGGACCAAAGTCGCCCGGTAGCTGACCATTCGCTTTTCCGGAAATATAAATCGAGCGCGAGGGGAAGGCGATGGAAAGCCCGCGGGCCCGGATGGCCTTCATGATTTTGATGTTGATCCGCTGGCGGATATCCATGTGCTCCAGCCACTTCGTGGTGCTGGTAAAGTAATACACCAGAATATCCAGCGAGCTTTCTCCAAAGTCCGTAAAATTCACTAGAATAAAGTCCTGATTCACTCCCTCATCTTCCCTCAGCAGCTTGCGGATGTCCTCCACCAGCGCATCCATATCGTCGGGGGCTGTTTCGTAGGTAACGCCCACCACCTGTTTGATGCGCCGCTTGGGCATGCGCGACCAGTTGTTGATCATCTCATTGGCCAGCACCGCATTGGGGATGGAGAGCACCGTTTTCGGCCAGGTGCGCACCTTGGTGGAACGCAGCCCGATGGATTCCACATCGCCGTCCACCTTATCGCCTATCTGGATCCAGTCTCCCACCTTAAACGGTCTGTCCGCAGCCAAAGCCACCGAGGCGTAGAGGTTGGCAATGGTGTCCTTGGCGGCAAAGGCAAAGGCCGCACCACCAATCCCCAAGCCGGCCAGCACCCCGCCGATGGAATAGCCCAGGTTATCCATCACCATGGTTGCTCCCACGATCACCAGGAAAATTCGTGCCGCCTTCTTCACCAGCGGCATAAACCCGGCAATACTGCTGCCGCGCTGGTGCCCCATGTCGGCCACCGCATCGAAAAACACATCGCTCACCCGCAGCAGAGCCCAGAAAAGAATCAGCATGCTCACCCCGCGGAACGCCAGCGTCACCAGCGTTTCCCAGTCCGCGGCCAGTTGCAGCATCTCCAGCGCCAGGTAAATGCCCAGTACCAACACAAACTGCGAGGCCGGATTCTTCAATGCCTCCAGCAGGCGGTCGTCATACGCCATTTTTGTTTTCTGTGCCAGCCGCTCCAAATGCTTGAAGGCAAAGCCCACCAGAAAACGCTTCAAAATCAACGTTAGCAGAATAATGCCGAAGCACAGACTCAACTGGCTTACGGTAAAGCGCCCCACCTGCTCCTGCATCAGCTCATCCAGCGTCAGGCTGTGGGGGGCCGCTTCCACGGCTTGTTCCGGCGATTCCTGTGCCGCCACCTGCCAAATCGGGCAACACAGGCAAAACAGCATCATAAAGCTTCTGAAAATGCGCATGCCTCGTTAATAAAGGGTTCTCTTTGCCTGAGGCAACAGAAAACCCTCCTGCTGGGCGCGTCCACCTGCTCCCTTTCGCAAAGAATCGCCGGCTCAGTGACTAAACAACTTGAAACCTCGCTCCGGGAGAGTTATCGTTCTTCTATATCATTTTTCTGATCTATTCCCTTTGAGGACTTTTTCCATGAGCGACACACCTGCAAACGAACAGTCATTTCAACCGCTCAACCGTAGGAGCAATTCCATGTACCAGGTAACTTTCAGCGATCAAAGCATGCTCGAGCTCAACAAGCTCGAAATGGAGGACCAGCTCCATCTGGTGGACATCATCAGCAACATCACTCCCGAAATGCTGGAAAAACCCAAGGAACCCATCGGCCGTTTCAAGCGCGGAAAACGCACTTACTTCCGTGTGCGCGCCGGCGAATTCCGCTGCTACTTCGAAATCCGCAACGACATCCTTTACAGCCACTACATCCTCCACAAAAATACCCTTACCGACTACGTCTTCCGCAATAAACTCCCCGTCAAAGACGAACAACTCGTGGAGCAAAATCAGTCCTTCTGGCAATACATCGAATCCCTCACCAAGTAACGGTGCCCTTCGTGGGAACCTCTTAGCTTCGTGCGCTTCGTGTCCTTCGTGGTGAACCCCCTCGTATTGTTCACACGAAGCCTCCACGTCTCAAAGAAGAAAACTTCGTGTAAATTGGTGTGCATTGGTGGTTGAAAAAAACCAATCGCCGGCTTGCGGTCTTCCTCCAGGCCTTCAACCAACGCCCCAAACACGCATTCCCTTGGATGCTTCGATCCTTAGCGCGAGATCTTCTCTTCTTACCCTCTTTCCTTCGTGATCTTCGTGTCCTTCGTGGTTACCTCTTTAACCTTACACCTGACCGTGTCAGGAGTCACTTTTGGCGTAACCGGCAATGAGTGGTAGAAACGCGGGCATTTCCCGCTTGGCCTTCACTTTGCCGATGCCGGCAATATCCATTGCTTCTTCAATAGACAACGGTTTCTGCACGGCAATGGCCTCCAGCACCTTATTGCTGAAAATATAGAACGGGCGCACCTTACGTTTGGCGGCCAGTGCATTGCGTTTCCGCTTGAGCAGCTCAAACAGTTCCGCGCTCCGTTCATCCAGCTCTGTGCTCTCTGTTGTCGGGCGTCGGGTGGGGCGCGTCGCACGGCTCTCGCCGGACTCTTCGCCCGGCCAGCTGATTAAAGCCTCCGCCTGATCGAACATTACGGCCGAGCCCAGCGGGGTCAGGGTAATGCGCGGGCTGTCGCTTTGCGTTTGGCGCAGTAAACCCGAGATCAGGCTGCTCTCCATCAGAGCCCTCAGATAATCGGGGTGCTTTTCCTTGAGGATACCGAACGTGCTCAGTTGTTCCAGTTCCAAACGCAGCACATCCGGCGTTTCCTCGCCCAGGAGCATTTGCAGAATGCGGGCTTTCGGGTGAATCGGTTTCCAGGTCGCCGCACCCAGACGCTCACTCATGCGGGCCACCCCGCTCAAAAGCTTGCGCAGTGTGTCCTTTTCTTCATCGGTCGGAGCCCTCAGGTGCTTCCCGTGGCGCTGGCAACCGTCGCAGCAACCGCAGGGCTTGCTCTGTTTCTCTCCGAAATAACCCAGAATAAAGGCCTGTCGGCAGCCTTCTGCCTCGGCGTAATCAATCACCGACTGTAGACGTGCCAGATCACGCTGTTTCTTTTCCTGCAGCGCTTTGCGGTCTATGGGGAGTTGTGTGGCTGGCAGGTCCGGTGTCAGCACCCGTGTGCCCCGCACCCGCTCGCCGCTGATATCAAAGCGTTCGATAACCCCGCAATGCGCCAGCAGGCTGATGGCCGAGCTCACCGCCATCTCGTTCTTGCTTTCCACTTCTGCCGCCAGATTGCGTACCGAAGCCTGCACCTCATTCTTTTCGTCCATGTGCATGCGCAGTGCCTGGTAGACATCGCGCAGTACCCCGATGTCAGGGTTGGAGCCGTCGATAAAAAAGTCCTGCACCCGTCTGTCCGAGGTCCGGTAGAGCAATTCGCAGACGGCCCATTTTCCATCGCGCCCGGCGCGCCCGGCCTCCTGATAGTAAGCCTCCAGACTGCCCGGAATCTCGTAATGCACCACAAAACGGATGTCCGAGCGGTCTATGCCCATGCCGAAGGCGTTGGTGGCAATCACCACATCGGCGCCTCCCTGCATAAACAGTTCCTGCGCCCGGTGGCGTTCTTCTTCGCTCAACCCGGCATGGTAGACCGTCAGGCTCAAATCCATTCCCGCCAGCTCCTCATACAGGGCATCCACATTCTTTCGTGTGGCGCAGTAAATAATGCCGCATTTATGCCGTCGTATCAGGCTCAGAATCCGTTTCAGCTTATCCTTTTTGCGGGCTGCGTGCGTTACCCGGAAAGTCAGGTTGTCGCGGGCAAATCCTTTTATGAAATGCTGGGGCGAGCGCAGGTTCAATGCCCGGATGATATCCTGTTGCACTTCCGGCGTGGCCGTGGCTGTGAAGGCGGCCACCGGAGGATTCCCCAGCGAGGCCAGTCCCAGACCCAGCCTCAGGTAATCGGGGCGGAAATCGTGCCCCCACTGGCTGATACAGTGGGCTTCATCCACCGCTACCAGAGACACGTTGCGCTGTTTCAGGGTGTTGATAAAACGGGGATCGCGGAAGCGCTCCGGCGCCACATAGAGCAGGCGGCATTCTCCCGAAGCCATTCTTCGCAGTACCGCGCTTTGTTCCGTGGCGCTCTGCAGGCTGTTGAGCACCTCCGCCGCAATGCCTTTGCTCTGCAGGGCGTCCACCTGGTCTTTCATCAACGCAATCAGGGGCGAAACGACCAGGGTTATGCCCGGCAAAAGTGTTGCCGGGAGCTGATAACAGAGCGATTTTCCGCCTCCGGTAGGCATAATCGCCAGCACGTCTTCTCCGTTTAGTACAGCTTCAATGATCTCCCGCTGCCCGGGACGAAAGGCAGGCAATTGAAAATACGTTTGAAGAGCGGCTTCCGGTGGCATCTGGACAGGTTTAGGGCCCCTCTTTTGGAGTGCAAGGTTAGAAAACTAGCTTAAATCTACCTTTAAAATAAGGAAAATAACCTAAAAATGATTGCATCAATATGCCATTTGTGCATGAATAGGCTTTAGTCCTTATGTCTGTGCCACCAAGAATTGTCTGTTATGGAGAAACTCTGTGGGATGTGCTCCCTCAGGGCATTTTCCTTGGCGGAGCTCCGCTGAATGTTGCCTGCCACCTCGCCATGTGGGGGGTGCCTATTGCATTGATCTCTTCGGTTGGAAATGACTTTCTTGGAGACGAAGCCCTTAAGCGCTTGCAGACCAAAGGCGTGGATACCCGGTTTATCGGCCGCCAGAACAACCGCCCCACCGGCACGGTCAAAGTGCGCATCGATGCGTCCGGTATTCCCCAATACGATTTTACCGAACCGGTGGCCTACGATCAGATCAAAACCAACCGGCTGATGGTCGATGCGGTTTCCGGAGCCTTTGCCTTTGTTTACGGAACACTCGCTCAAAGAGGGCGGGGCAATACCAAGAGCCTTAACGACCTCCTCCAATGCCGCGGCCCATTGAAGGTTTACGATGTCAACCTCCGTCCGCCTTGCATGAACCGTTCCCTCGTTCTGGAGCTGGCGGCAGATGCCGATCTGCTCAAGCTGAACCTTGAAGAACTGGCCTGGATTATGGATACCGGCCTGCAATACATTTCCCTGCCGGCGGCTACCAAAGCTATCTCCGAAAAAACGGAAACAACCCGCATCTGTGTCACTCTCGGCGATCAGGGCGTCTTCTATTACGATTCCGGAAGAACCTGGCAGGTGCCGGCCCCACCTGTGGAGGTGCGCGATACCGTTGGCGCCGGAGATGCCTTCCTTGCCAAGCTGCTTTACGGGCTTATGCTGCAAATGACCGTTGACGAAATGCTCTCCGACAGCTGCGCCTACGGGGCTTCTGTGGCGGCAATCAATGGCGCTTTACCTGTAGCCGAAATGGTTGCTCTCTGAGGCTTTTCCCGCGGAGAATCCTTAAATGCAAAGTTGCCATTCCAGGCGCTTTAGGTTAGGTTTGTCTATTATCAATTCCGAATTATGCCTCTGCCGAAATTGACCATTGACGATACCAGGCCCGACCCTCTTTTCAGTATTCGGCGGATACGTAACGCATTTAGCTCCGGTGGCGAACGATCGGGTTTAACCCTCTTTGCGCTCGGTAAAACCCTTAGGGAATATCGTGCTGCTTGTTTTGCTAAAGACCTCAAGGCAGGGTTCAACGTGGCCCTCCTCGATTTTCCCCAGGGCATGGCCTATGCCATGATCGCCGGCTTGCCCTTTATGATGGGAATTTTTGCCTCCGCCGTGGCTTCTTTTGTCGGCCCCCTGCTGGCCAGTTCCCGCTACGTCATGCTCGGGCCTTCCAATGCCATTGCCGTGCTTACCCTCTCCGGCTTTCTCTCCCTGAATTTTACTCAGGATCAAACCCTGGCCGCGCTGCCCCTGCTCTTGATTATGGTGGGCGTGTTTATGCTGGTGGGTGCCTTGCTTCGAGTCGCCTCCGTTATCAATTATATCTCTCGTACCGTCATCACCGGCTATATTACGGCTGCTGCTTTTCTTATCCTCTGCAATCAGGTTCGCCATGTGTTGGGCGTGCATATCGAACAAAGTGCCACTTTTTTTGAGACCTTCATCAATACCCTGAAAGCTGCTCCCGAGCTGAACCTCCCGTCCGTTGTTTTATCTGCGGTCACCTTTGCCGCATTACTGCTCTTCCGCAAGCTGATTCCCAAGCTGCCCTATGTAGCCCTGACTCTTGCCTTGATGACTGTGCTCTCCGTTTTTATGAACCGCTGGGGATACGCCGTTGAACCCCTCAGCCACGAGAGCCTGCAGGCCGGTTACTGGCCGCTTTCCATGCCTCATTTCAGCTTCGATATGGTTTCCAGGCTCTCCGGGTTGGCCTTTGCCCTGGCTTTTTTATCGCTTCTGGAGAGTGCCTCCATCGCCAAAACCCTGGCTGCCAAACAGGGTGATGCCCTGAACCTCAACCAGCAGATGCTTTCCATGGGCGTTGCCAACATCAGTTGTGCGTTTACCAGCGGTATGCCGGTTTCCGGTTCCCTTACCCGGAGCATGCTCAACTGCAACAGCGGTGCCCGCAGCCCTGTCTCCAGTATGGTCTCAGGAGCTTTGCTCACCGTTTCCGTCCTCCTTTTGGCCCCCTATATCGGCATTATTCCCAAAGCCGCTCTCAGTGTGCTCATCATTACCATCGGTGTTTCCCTCCTGAATAAAAAAAACATTCGCATGGTTCTGGGAACCACCAATAACGATGCTGCGGTTTTCATCTGTACCTTTGTTTCAGGGCTGCTTTTTCCCTTGAATATGGCCATTTACATAGGGGTTGGCCTCAGCGTTTTGCTCTTCATGAAGAAGGCCGGTAGCCCTTACATGGTGGAGTATGGCTTTTCCGACCAGGGGCAGGAGCACGAGGTTACCCGCAGCTATGAACGCCCCGGCATTGCCCTCCTCCACGTGGAAGGAGATCTCTTTTTCGGTTCCAGCGATATGTTCCTCGAACAGGCCCGCCGCATGGCAGAAGACCAACAGTTGCGTGTCATTATCATCCGCCTGCGCAATGCCCATAATCTGGATGCTTCATGCGCGATGGCCATTGATGAACTGCTCCGTCTGACTCGGGAAAAAGGCCGCCACCTCATTGTCAGTGGTGCACATCCCGAGGTGATCGAGGTCTTCCGCAACAGTGGTCTGCTCCAGGATATCGGTGGCGACAACGTCTTTGGAGAAGATCCCAACAACCCCACCATGAGCACTTGCATGGCCTTGAAAAGGGCTCAGGACCTCGCCGGTAAAGACCTTGAAGTTCGACTGTTCGTGTCTGAAAACAGGGCCAAAGAAGACGCTGCGGAAAAAGGAGAAACCGTGCCTGCTTAAAGCTCGGTGTATTTGGCGCTGTTTCCGCGGGCTTTTTCCACTGGATATTTTGTTGCGTTCTGCTGTATCTTTTCATGGATCGCATCACTGATGTCGATGCCTGTGACGTTACAGAACTCCAAAGCATAAATCACAATATCGGCAATTTCATCGCGGATTTCCTGTGCTTTCTTTGGATCTTTCATCGTGTGGTGGCTTGCTCCGCTGTCATTCCAGAGAAAACACTCCATCAACTCCCCGGCTTCCGCGGTCAGAGCCATAGCCAGATTTTTCGGAGAGTGAAACTGATGCCAATCACGCTCTTCCGAAAAATGCGTTATTTTTTCCTTTATTTCGCTGAATGTGGTGCTTGAGTCGGACATGCCGTATCTCCTTAATCCCTCAAAAATGATTTGTCGATACGATTTGAGGGAACGCTTCCCTGTTTACAGAAGTCTAAAAGCCCGTATAACATCTTTTTCATGCCACGCAGCGTTTGCATTTTAGTGCTTCTTCTGGGCTTCGCAGTGAAGGCCCAGGCCCTCACCTATAGAGAGTTTCTCAATAGTTGGGTAGGTTCCTGGAAGGGCTATAACACTGTTTACGGAGAAAACGATGTTCCCCTGGAAGTCCTTGAAGTAGAGCAAATCTATTGGTGGGAGGGCGATGTCCTGCGCTCTGTGGCCCAATCTTGGGCAGATAATGGCAGAACCCGTTACCAGTCCCATTACATTCGTCTGGAAAACGGTGTCCTGACCAACGAGGTCGTCTATCCCAATGGTATTAAGCTCACCTATGAGGGAAAAATTGAGGAGGGGCGTCTCTGCTGGTATTATGAGCGCGATGGACTCTTCTATCGTTACCAGGCATCCGCGGTCAGAGAGGATACCGCTAACGGAACACTCAGCGAGCAAAGCAGAGAAGTCCGCTACAACGACCTTACCGCCATGAGCCGACGGGTCGAAGGCTCCCTGGAGTTGAAAAAAGAATCCGACGTCCGTGTTACCCGCCCCAGACGCTCTCTCGACCTCTCCGACCTCAAAAAATAAAGCCCCCCGATCCGAAGATGGGAGGCTTTGGTAAAGTGTACTAAATGCGTGCTTAGAAGACTTTCTGCAGGCGCTCCATGGCCTTGAGCACGTTTGCGCGGCTGTTAAAGGCACTGATGCGAATATGCCCTTCACCGCATTTGCCGAATCCCGCTCCGGGAGTACAGACGACTCCGGCATTGTGCAACAGTTTGTCGAAAAAGTCCCAGGAGGCTCCGTTGACCTGCACCCAGATATACGGAGAATTGTCCCCGCCGGTGCACTTCAACCCAAACCCGTTTAAAGACTCCCGCACAATCCGTGCGTTGCCCAGATAGAAATCTGTCAGCGTCTTTACCTGAGCCTGTCCGGCTTCGCTGTAAACGGCGGCGGCGGCTTTCTGCACGGGGTAGGAGACTCCGTTGAACTTGGTTGCTTGGCGGCGGAACCACATCTGGTGCAGGCTCTTGCCGCCCACTTGAAGCTCTTTGGGGATCACGGTGTAAGCGCAGCGCGTTCCCGTAAATCCGGCATTTTTGGAGAAACTGCGGAACTCAATGGCACACTTGCGCGCACCGGGTATCTCGTAAATGCTCTTTGGCATGCTTTCGTCCCGGATAAAGGCCACATACGCGGCATCGTAGAAAATAATCGCATTTTCCGCCAATGCGTAGTTGACCCACTCGGTCAGCTTTTCGCGGGAAATGTGCGCTCCCGTTGGATTGTTCGGGAAACACAGATAAATCAGGTCTACCTTTTCTTGGGGAAGCTCCGGCAGGTAATTGTTTTCCGGTGTGCATTCCAGGTAAACCAGCCCTTCATAACGTCCGCTTTCTGCCAGCCCGGTGCGCCCGGCCATGACATTGCTGTCTACATACACCGGATACACCGGATCGGGCACAGCAATGCGGTTGTCTTCGGCAAAAATCTCTTGAATGTTGGCCGTATCACTCTTGGCCCCGTCAGACACAAAAATCTCGTCCGCATAAACCTCTGCCCCCAGGTCCTGGAAATCCTGTTGGGCAATCGGATTGCGCAGAAACGCATACCCTTCATAGGAAGGATAACCCTTAAAGGTTTCTCGTTTCGACAGTTCGTCCGCCGCCTCTTTTAACGCCTCCACACACGCAGCCGGCAAGGGCTCCGTTACGTCCCCGATACCCAGACGAATGATGCTTTTTTCCGGGTTTTGGGTGCTATATTCTTCTACGCGCTTGGCGATCTCCGCAAAGAGATAGGAGGCTTGCAGCTTGCCGTAATGGCTGTTCAGTTTGGGCATATCAGTGTATCAGCTAAGTATTTTCGTTCGATTCAAAGAGAGCCCTTAATCTGACCGCATCTCTTCCCCTTTTTCAACACGAAATGTTTTTTTCCCGCAAATCCCGCTGCCTTTCACGGATTCACTGCTTTGACTGCCTCTTATTATCTTGTTTTTGTGATATTTCATCTCTACGCTTATTCAGAGAAAACAATCTACTCGAATTCTTAGGTTATCTCTTCTCTCATGCAAATCATCGAATCCATCAATGAAATGCAGGCTCACAGTGTCAGTCTGCGTCACCAGGGAAAACTCATCAGCTTCGTCCCTACGATGGGCTTCTTACATGAAGGCCACCTCAGCCTCTTTGAGGTCGCCAAAGAAGAGTCCGATGTCACCGTGGCCTCCATCTTCGTCAACCCCGCTCAATTCGGGCCTAATGAAGATTTTGATCAATATCCCCGCAGCGTGGAGAAGGACCTCGAGCTTTGTCGCCAGCGTGGGGTGGACATTGTTTTTCTCCCCAAAAAAGAAGAACTCTATCCTACGGGCTATTCCACCTATGTGTGCGAGGAAAGCCTCAGTCAGCCCCTTTGTGGCGTTTCCCGCCCAAGCTTTTTCAAGGGCGTTTGCACCGTGGTGGCCAAACTCTTTAACATCGTTCGCCCAGATGTGGCCGTTTTCGGGCAAAAGGATGCCCAGCAGGCCGCCGTTATCCGCAAGATGGTGCAGGACCTCCATTTTCCGGTGGAAATCCGCGTGGCTCCCATCGTGCGCGAGGCCGATGGTTTGGCCATGAGTTCCCGCAACTCATACCTCAACGAATTTCAACGCCGCGATGCCGTGCGCATCTACCAGGCCCTCTGCAAAGGCAAAGAACTCTACGATAACGGTAACCGCAATGTAGACCGTATCCTTGCCGAGATCATCCATCACATATCCGAGTGTCGCCGCCTGCGTGTTATTTATGTCAGTGCCGTTGATAAAGACACCATGAAGCCCATTACCCGCACTATGGTCGAAGGGCAAACCTTGATTGCCTGTGCCGTCTGGTGCGATGAGGTTCGCCTCATCGACAATCTTATTCTCTGAACCCTGTTTGCTTTACCGCTGGACAGCGTACTTTTCCACTGTTACAAGTGAGGGCTTCCATGAAACGCTATGACGTAATTGTCGTGGGTAGCGGTGTGGCCGGTTTATCCTTTGCCCTCAAAGTGGCAAGCCAGGGATATCAGGTCGCCATCCTTACCAAGAAAACTCGGGCCGAGAGCAATACCAACTATGCCCAGGGGGGAATTGCCAGTGTTACTTCCAGCACCGATGACTTTAACCTGCACATCCAGGACACTTTTCGCGCCGGAGACGGCTTGTGCCACGAAGATGTTGTGCGTGCCATTGTTGGAGACGGCCCCGATGCCATTCAGGAACTGATCCGCGTCGGTGTTTCCTTCTCTCAGCTGGACGACGGTCGCGTTAGCCTGCACCGCGAGGGAGGCCATTCCAAGCGCCGCATTCTCCACGTGCACGACATCACCGGTAAAGCCATTGAGGAAGCCTTCCTCAGCGCAGTGGCCGCCGCCCCCAATATCGACCTCCATGAACACTACATGGCCATCGATCTGATTACCCGCCAGCGACTCCTGCGCCGTGGGCATCAGGTTCCGCCGGGCCACGATCAGGTGCTTGGCTTATACGCTCTGGACACCATCAACAACGTGGTCGAAACGTTTTGCGCCTCGGCCGTAATGCTAGCCACCGGCGGCATTGGCCAAGTCTATCAGTACACCACCAATCCCGATATTGCCACCGGCGACGGCATCGCCATGGCCTGGCGCGCCGGGGTTCCCATCCGCAACATGGAATTTGTCCAGTTCCATCCTACTGCCCTCTACACGCACACTAACGAGCGTTTTCTCATTTCCGAAGCAGTCCGTGGAGAAGGTGCCATCCTTCGCAACCTCGACGGCGAGGCCTTTATGAAGCGCTACGATGAACGTGGCGAATTGGCTTCCAGAGACATTGTCGCCAGAGCCATCGACAGCGAGATGAAGACCAAGGGCGTTAGTCACGTCTGGCTCGACATTACTCATAAGGGCGAGGACATTCTGCGCGAACGCTTCCCCTCCATTTTTGAAAATTGCCTGCAGCACGGCATCAATATTGGCAAAGACTATATTCCGGTGGTTCCGGCGGCACACTACCTCTGTGGGGGGATTGTTACCGACCTCGATGCCGGCACTTCCCTCTGCGGGCTCTATGCCTGCGGCGAAGCCGCCTGTACCGGCCTGCACGGGGCCAACCGCCTGGCCAGCAACAGCCTCCTCGAAGCCGTTGTTTTGGCCAACCGCGGCAGCCGGGCTGTTGTCGATTTCCTCAAGGACTATTCCGACCCAAGGATTCCCCTTCCGGAATGGGAAGCCGGGGTGGCGCAAAGCAGCGATGAGAAAGTTGTTCTACTCCACAACTGGGATGAGCTCAAACGTACTATGTGGGACTACGTTGGCATTGTTCGTACCAACAAGCGCCTTGCCCGAGCTCAAACCCGTATCAAAAACCTTTCCCATGAGATCCAGGAATACTATTGGAAAGTGAACGTGGATGAGCAGATGCTGGAACTCCGCAATATGATTCGTGTAGCCGACCTCATTGTCCAAAGTGCCCTCTACCGTCACGAAAGCAGAGGCCTGCATTACACCCTCGATTTTCCGGACAAATGGGACTTCGCCCACGATACCACTTTGCGCCGCGGTGGCGTTTTCTAATCTGCTCGGGCTTATGGAAAACGCTTTTGCTTTGAAGGTCGAAGGGCTTTCCCTGCACCGTGGGCAAACGACCATTCTTGACTCCATTGATTGGGTTGTTGGCCGGCGGGAGTGCTGGGTGCTGCTCGGAGCCAACGGGGCCGGGAAAACCTCCCTGCTCAGTGCGTTGATGGCCTACATGCCGGCCAGTTCCGGCAGTATTGAGGTCTGTGGTAAGCAATTTGGGCGCTATCCTTGGCCGGAATTGCGCAAACGCATTGGCCTGGTCAGCAGCAGTGTGCGCCAGCGCATCGAACGCGCCGAAACGGCTGCTTCCATTGTTATCAGCGGGCGCTATGCCACCCTCAATCATTGGGGGGATATTGCTCTGGAAGATCGGGAGGAGGCTGTGGCCCTCCTGCAGCAGTTGGACTGTGCCTACCTCGCGGAACGGGAGTGGGGGCTGCTTTCTCAGGGTGAACGCCAGCGGGTGCTCATTGCCAGAGCCCTCATGGCGCATCCCGATCTGCTCATCCTCGATGAGCCCTGTTCCGGGCTCGATCCTGTCTCCCGCGAACACTTCCTCCGCTTTATTCAAACGCTTGCCGAAAGTGAGCAGAGCCCCGCTCTGGTCTTCGTCACACACCACGTGGAAGAAGTCATGCCGGCATTCACCAAAGCCCTGCTGCTCAAATCCGGCAAAGTGCTGGCCCAGGGGAATTGCTCCGAGGTTTTCTGCAACGATTTACTGAGTCAGACATACGGTGCTTCCGTTGTCCTCGAATCCGGCAGCGGTCGCTATCGCATGCAGGTGGAACCGCTCTAACCTCAATCCGTTACCATATGCTTTTATCCAGTCACTCACGCATTGCAGTTGTCGGCACTGGAGCTATCGGTGGCTATCTGGGCACTCTCCTCGTGCACAGCGGGCGCGATGTTCACTTCCTCATGCGCAGCGATTACGAAATCGTTCAACAGCAGGGCATGGTACTGAGCTTTTCCGACAGGCCGGACCTGGTCGTCCCCCGGTTGAACTGCTACCTGACCACCGGAGCCATCGGCGTGGTCGATGTGGTTATTGTTGCGCTGAAAACCACCGCAAACGAGGTTCTCAAAGAGCTTCTGCCTCCTTTGGTGGGGCCGCATACACTGATTCTCACCCTACAAAACGGCCTTGGCAACATGGAGTTCCTGCAACAGCTCTTTCCCCAAAATCACATATTGGGTGGGCTCTGCTTTATTGGAGTAACTCGTAGAGAGCCGGGTCATCTCCAAATTTTCTCCCGCAAATTCGGCTCCATTGTGCTGGGAGAAGTTGCCGGAGCTCCCGGTTTTGCCGTCAATACCATCGTCAATTGGTTTGCCCGGGCCGGGTTCCACTGCAAAGCCCTCCCCGCAATGGAGGAGGCCCTCTGGCGCAAACTAGTCTGGAATATTCCCTTCAACGGCCTCTCTATTGTCGCCGGCGGTATTTCTACCGACAAAGTGCTTGCCGATCCAACGCTCAGTGCCCGCGCCAGGATGCTCATGCACGAAATTCAGACCGCTGCCGCCGCTTATGGCATTCATATTACCGATGAAGATATCGACAGGCAGTTTCCCTTTACCGAGCGTCTGGATGCCTATTTCCCCAGCAGCACGCTCGACTTTCTCAACGGGCGCCCCGTGGAGCTGCAAACGATGTTTGCCGAACCTTTGCGCCGGGGAATGGCGCGCAGTGTCCCCATGCCCGAACTGGATTTGCTCTACCGGGAACTGCAGCAGGTGTGTTTGAATTCTTGAGACTCGATCTCTGTAATTGATTGCCTATCAGCACCCAAGGGAAAGTTTTTATTGTATTTTTTGCCGAATTGGCTATGTCTTTTACCACATCAATCTTTCATCTTAAATTCTTTAACTAGGAAGTAATCACTATGGCTTACAAAATTACAGACGATTGTGTCGCTTGCGGCGCATGTATCAGCGAATGCCCCAGCGAAGCAATCAGCGAAGGCGATATCTACGTAATCGACCCCGATAAGTGTGTGGATTGCGGTGCCTGTGCCGATGTTTGCCCGAGCGGTGCGATCATTGCCGGCTAATTCGTACTTAGGCGTAGTTTTTTCTTTGAAAACCCTGCGGAATCTCTCTCCCGCGGGGTTTTTTTATTGGGCTTGTCGAGTATTCCCTTTGCTGCATACTCCACACCATGCAAAGCTATCTGGATGTTGCCGTAAATGCTGCTAAACAGGCAGGGGAGATCCTCCGTCAGGGAAGCCTCCGCTCTCTCAACAGCGATGCCGATGCCGCCAACTCGCATGACATTAAACTGCATGCCGATGTAGAGTCCGAACGCCTTATCCGGAGCATTTTGCAGGCGCAGACCGGCTTGCCCGTTGTGGGCGAGGAATTGGGCGGCGATCCTTCTCTGACCACTCAGGACTGCCTCTATTGGGTGGTTGATCCGCTCGACGGTACCCACAACTACCTCCGACAGGTGCCCATCTGCGGTGTCAGCATCGGTCTGATGCGCGCAATGGAACCCGTTCTCGGAGTCTTTTACGATTTTAACTGCGACGAATGCTTTACCTCCATCGTCGAAGAACAGTGCATTTGCCTGAACGGGCGGCGCATCACCCCCCAATGGGCTAAATCCATCGATCAGGCCAGCCTCCATACTGGATTTCCCGTGGCTATGGATTATTCCTCGGAAGGCCTGCAGCGCTTTATCGGCAAAGTCCAGCGCTTTAAAAAAGTCAGGGCTATAGGCAGTGCTTCCGCCGCCCTCGCCTGGGTGGCCTGCGGGCGCTTCGATGCCTACTACGAGGAGGGCAGCCGCCTCTGGGATATTGCCGCCGGCATTGCCCTGATCAAAGGAGCCGGTGGTTACATCCGCATGACGCCGTCACCTTTGGGAAAACCGTTGGCTTATGACGTCTGGGGGACCGCCTGTGAAGGTTTTGCAATTGATTCATAATTAAAAAGTTGCGGAGGAATTCTTTCCGGTGTAAATTACCTTTATCCGGGAAGGAGGATTTCTATGGAAACCATGGTATTTGATGCGTTGCTCAACAGCCCTCTCACCTATAAGCTGGAGCCTGCCGATGTGCAGATCCTCGCAGACTTTGTTTATTTCCGCTGGTTGGAAAAAGATGAATACCTCTTTCATGAAGACGATCCAGCCATTGCTTTCGGTTACCTCATGGAGGGCCGCCTTGCTGTCCTCAAAAAAGCCTCCACCGGCAAAGAGCAGATTATTTCCTATCTCCCCCACGGGCGTCTTGTCGGCGTTATGGAAATTATTGATGGCGAGCCCCGTGTGGCATCAGTTAAAGCTATGCAGGTTTCACGACTCCTCATGCTTAAACGCAACGATTTGGAATTGATTGAGCGCCGTTTCCCGCGAATTGGTCAATCTATCATGATTTCCATCGTCCGGGTGCTTTCAGCTCACCTGCGTCAGGCAGATACAATCTTGGCCGGTATGTATGGCCAGCCGGCTCCGGTAATTGAATAAAGCCTGCTTGGCCGAGCTAATCCTCATCAGGATACATTTCCTCAAACTCTTTCAGGCACTCGGCAAAATCTTCCGCACAGCGTAAAGCTTCCTCCATTTCCAGCTCATCCATTGTTTGCAGATTGGGGGAGTCTATGCTCTTGCCGCTGGCTGCCATAAAGTAGAAGTGGCAGTCGTCCGGATGGCTCCTGGGAGCCAGTTCACACCCGTCTTCCATGCTCTCAATGGTCACTCCACCCGATTCCAGGACTCCACGGGGCCAGATGTCGGCAATGGGGCGAGGGGAGGGGATTCGGTTCATATCAATTGGGTTGGAGTGCATCATCATTCTTTAGATTCCGATATCAATTTATCGTATTAATGCTTTCTGGCAAGTCGAATTCTTCCGAATTTGGAAAATCCTTTCGCGGTTACTTTTTTTCTTTTGGAGGATTGCTTGCGATTGTAGATGAGATTAGTATGCTGTTTATCAATTCCACTGTTTATCTCCATGAAATCAAAATACCTTCTGCTTATCTGCTCCGTTTTTTTTACTCCGCTCTCACTGGTGCTTACGGCACAGGAGACTCCCGCCGCTGTCGCTGTGGCTCAGTTTGGCCCCTTCCGGGCTCTTTCCATGATGCCTGCTTACGTCAGCGATGTTAAATACGATGAGCAACAGCGCATCTGGCTGCAACTGGGCCCTATGGCGCAGGATAAAGAGCTTGTAATCCGCCTGTCCAACGCAAATGGTTCCTCCTACCGCCTCTGGGAAAACGGCCAGGATCGCTTTATTGCTGATGCCCACCGTGGAACCGCTCAAGGTGTATGGATGGATTGGATCCGCACTTCTTCCAACTACATCGAATACTGGGTGGATGGTAAATTGGTCCTCCATCTGGAACGCATTCGCTGAAGATGCTTTTCTTTGACGACAAACCGGGATTGATCCACCTCAAACCCGAGCCTATCGCGCTGGTGAGGCGACAAATGATCAGGCGTTTAGGATTGGCTTTTGCGTTGGTTTGTCTGGTGGGCGGATTGCTCTTGCTCCTGCTGAGTTCCGCTGAGTCCATCGCTGGGCACAAGCTGCCCGATTTTTCCGCCTATACCGATGTTTCAGAGAAAAAAGAAGCGTTCTTTGAGTTTTTGGCCCCAATGATTCAGGCCGAAAACGCCCGAATACTGGAAATACGTGAAGAAATCCTTACCCTGCAGCAACGCGTATCAGATGGAAAGGCTTTGCGCAAAAGTCAGATCAGGCGCCTCCGGGAACTGGGCGAAGAATATGCTTTCAAAGATCTCGAAACCATTGATGCGCGCTTTATTGATTATCTCTTGCAGCGGGTGGATGTGGTTCCTGTTTCTCTGGCCCTTGCGCAGGCCGCCTATGAGTCCGGCTGGGGTAGCTCCCGCTTTGCCCGCCAGGGTAACAACCTCTACGGTATCTGGTGCTACACCCCCGGCTGTGGTATCGTGCCCACTCAGCGCTCTCCCGGAATGACTCACGAGGTAGCCAGTTACGGCTCCGTAGAGGAGTGCATTCGCGCCTATATCCACAACCTCAACACCGGCAATGCCTATCGCTCCGTCCGTGGTATCCGCAACGATCTTCGTGTCCACGGAGAGCCACTTCAGGGAATGCCTCTGGCCAGAGGTTTGGAACGTTACTCCGGTATCGGATGGGACTACGTTTTAGAAATGCAGGATATGATTCGGGCCAATCGTTTGGAACGCTACGATCTCTACTCAGTATCTGTAAAAAAACGTTAGGATTGCAAAATAAAGCGTTTACACCTTTATCGCTTTACGCCATACACGACGCATGCCCCGCGATTGGATTCACTGCTATGTAGCAGAGCAATGTGCCGCTATTCTCAGAGAGTGGAGCCCCTCTGTGGCCGATTGTCTGGAACATTGGAGAATGGGCGCTGTGTTTCCCGATGCCGGGTTTTATATGCCCTACCTGCTCCTGCACCGCACTGGTAGTGCCGGGCATATGTTCGCCCACGATCTGCACGGTTCCGACGGTCAGGACCCCAACCTGCTCTTCCGCGCACTGCGCAAAGCATGGCGCAAGGAACATCACCTGACGGATCTGGCCTTCCTCTTTGGATGCGCAACCCATTTTCTCACCGATGTAGTCTTCCACCCCTTTGTCTACTACCATACGGGAAATTACTACGACAAAGCGCTTTCAGACCGTAGAGATTCTGTCTACCGTCATCGACTCCTGGAAACGCTCATGGATTTTTATCTGGTGGAATCGCGCAAATATCAGGCTCCTCGCCTGAAAGAGCACTGGAAAATGGTCGAGCCCTCTATTCGCTGGGTCTGTACCGCGCTGGAACAGTCATCGCTGAATTATCCTGAAGAAACATTTCAGCCGCATCTCTACCAGTCCATGAAATTGGCTTGCCGCCTGAACAGCACTTTCTCTAACCCGTGGATGCTTAAGCCCGTCGGTGTTCTGCGGCACCTTGCTCCCCGGAACCGTTCTCTTGCACTCTTTTACGTTCCTTCGCTACGACAGCATTTATCATTGCTTCAAGGTCGCTTGCTCTACCTCAACCCCGTTACCGGAGAACCTTTTCAATGCTCTTTCGACGATTTGCTCGAACGGGCCATTAAGGAGTCTGTGGCTTACTGTAAAGATGCACTCTGGCCCTACCTCGAAGCCGAAACAGATGAATTGCCACCCATGCCCTCACTCGATTTTGGTCTGGTCGGCGCTCGCTACCGGCGGGCTGTTCATTTTGCAGAAAAACCGCTCACTGCAGCCATTGAGCAGGTTTAATGGTAAATCAGCAGGTGCTGAGAGGAGATACTGCGGCTGTGGTGCAGTTTAATTTTATCAACCATGCTTTGGGAAAGGCGCTCGCCTTCCCCCACCAAGAGCAAGCCCGTGGGTGAGTAGATCCCGCGCGCCAGCACATGCCCCGGTTTCAGTTCTTCGGCCGTGATTTCCCTTACTTTTTGGGGCAGCGTTACTATACGCGTTCCCCGGATAAATAGATCCACCGCGGCGGGCTCAAATTTATACCCGCTCTCTTTCAGGATGCGGTCTATTGTATCTTCCCGGCTCAACTGGCTTTCTACAAAGTAAATAGCCACACTGAGCAGTCGTGCCATGCGCGGAATATTCTCACCGGCCAGCCCGTCCGGGTATCCCGAACCGTCCCAGAATTCATAAGCGCAGCGAATGGTCATCCCAATATCTTTGCTGTCTACAAATCCGGCCAGCATCTGGCCGAAAATCGGATGGTTGCGAAAGAGCAGGCGCTCTTCTTCCGACAGTAGTTCGGGGGTTTTGCGGGCCTTGCTAAACAGCTCTCGGGATATTCCTATCAGGCCAATCTTATGCAACCAGGCTGCGGTGATTAGTGTTTTCCGCTCCTGCTCTTTCAGCTCTCCAGCCTGAGCAATACGCTCGCACAGTTCCACCACGGCCTTGGTTTCCTTTCCTATCAGCGGGTGATAGGTGTCGGTTATTCGGTAAACCAGTTGCAGCGAATGCTCGAAATTTTTCTGTAAAGCCTCGTTTGCCCGATCCAATTCTTCTTTTTGTTCTGTCAGCTGCTGCACCTTCTTCTGCAGCTCCGCATTGCTTTCCGCCAGTTGTTCGTTCAATTGCAGCGTATTTTTCTGCAGAGACCGGTTCATGCGAATCAGCTCATAACGTTGCACTGCATTGTTGATGGTTGCCAGCAGTTCCTCCCGCAGCCAGGGCTTGGAAATAAACCGGTAAATTTCTCCCTTATTGATGGCGTCAATGACGGTCTTCAAGGTCAGCACCCCCGTGATGAGAATGCGGGAAGTATCCGGTGATATCGTTTTAATCTGGTGCAACAGCTCCAGGCCGGTCATCTCCGCCATTCTTTGGTCGGATATAATTGCGGCAAACTCCTGTTGGCTGATGAGCTCCAACGCCAGCTTTGCACTGGGTGTGGTGACCACATCATAATTCTCCAGTGAAAGCGTCTCTTCCAGAGCGATGAGGATGATGTCATCATCGTCCACCACAAGAATCTTAGGGGGTATCTGTTTGCTCATTTCCTGCTGATAACAAATCCTCTGAAGCGCCTTCTGTCAATAGACTTGGCTCAAACTTAACGGCTCAGTAAAGAGGCGACTTTGCGAATGATTTGAGGCGTCCTCAAATGCTCTTCCAGAAGCAGATCTGCCTCTTTGTGCAGACAGCCGGGCAATTCATCGGGATTGCAACCCAAGGGCTGAATAATCCGGAGCACATCTGGATGCTTTTCCCGGGCAAATTGTACCAGCTCTTCGGCTCCTTTGTCATTGTGGGTAAAGATGACAAATAAGGCGTGCGGGTGGAAGGTGCGATCCCCCAAAAAATTCATGGCCGAAGCCGCATCACTGAAGGTGATCAGCTCCCATTCTTTTTCCTGCATAGAGGAAACCAGTTCAAAATTAGTGGCATCTAATTTAGCATAAAGCGCTATGCGTTTTCTCAGTGTTGCCGCTCCGTTTTCTTCCATATCTTCCTCTTCCTGATTCTCTGTGAAATCAGCCAAAGGCAGCCAAATTAGAAAATCCGTACCTTTCCCCGGAGTGCTTTCTACCGAAATATATCCCTTATGCTGCTCTACAAACAAGCGTGCATTATATAGTCCAAAGCCGGACCCCTGATGCACTTCCTTGGTGGTGAAGAAGGGATCAAAAATCTTCTCAAGATACTCAGGAGGAATGCCGCAACCGTTGTCGGATACGCGTATGAGCACGCCATCCCGCCCTGCCTTCTGCCCGTTGCCAAGCAGGTCTCCGACTGCGGTCTTTGCCACGCTGATCGAAAAACGCCCATCCTTTTCCAGTGCATCACGGGCATTCATTGCCAAATTCAGCAACATTTGGCGGAAGGAAACATCGTCGATATATAGAGGCAGTTCTTCACCCGTCAGATTGACCTCTATTGCCGTGCGCCGTGGCATGATGATTTGGATCAGATCCATCTGATCCTCGATCAGGCGCTCGAGATTAAAATAATTCCACTGACCGGAAATCTCACGGTTTAGGTCGATAATCCGTCGCACAAGCTTTCGGGCCTCTCGCGAATTGGTCATAATCTGCTGCATCCCTCGATACCAGGCATGCTCTTTGTCCAGCGATGAGTAATACAACTCACTTAAGCTGTAGATGCCCGCCATAATGTTGGAAAAGTCGTGAATCAAACCACTGGTCAGAGTTGCCAGACTTTCCTTCCAGGCGGCCTGAGAGAGCCTGTTTTCTGCAATGCTCTGCCGGGTAATGTCTAAGATCACTCCCTCATAGCCCAACAGCAACCCTGCCGGGGAGCGCTTGGGCGTGCGCACATCCATTACGTAGAGAATGTTTCCATTTTGTGGATGTCGCAGCCGGTAATTCAGAGAAAACGTTTTTCCGCTTCTGGACTGTTCGTCCAGCTCTCCAGGAAAGGTATCCCGGTCAGCTTCCAGCAGCAGATCCAAAAAACTGTTCCCGCTGCGCAATAGTCCGTCGGGGCTGGTATTGAGCATCTGCTGCAACCCTGGACCAATGTAGGAAAAAGAAAGGTCGGGACGTTGACTGAAAAATATTCCCGGAAAATTGTGCATGTAATTCTGTAAACGGTTCTCCGCGGTGCGCAGTCTCAAAAACATTTGAGCCTGAGCAAACGGGCCCTGTGGCAAATCCTGTATGGATACTTCCCCCAGGGCATTCGGCGGCGCCAGTTCCGGGGTTATTGTTGCCGCCTTGCTCTTGGCTCCATTGACAACATGCAGGATGACTCCGGCTCCGAGTTTCTGCCCCTTACGTTCAAAGGGTAAATATAGCCGTTGTACTCCACCTAGCACTTCAGGAAGCAATTGACTCCAACTGGGCTGAACTGCGGTCAGCACATCCCTCAGTAAGAGTCCTTTTATGTCCCGAATAGGGCACAAAATACGCTCGGCACTGTCTGCGGGGCAGTCCGTAATTCGCTCATCCTCATCCAGCAGGAAAAGGCAGGTCTGTATTTCAGGGAAACAGCTTTCAACATCCATGGAGAAAAGATTGCGCCGCCTAAGTCTTAGAACTTCCTGGCGACATCATTCAATAGGGCAGGGGCAATCTTGGGTAAGGGCAGCATTTCCTTGGCTGCCCCCAGTTCCATCGCCGTTTTCGGCATGCCAAAGACCACGCAGGTAGCCTCATCTTGAGCATACGTGGTTGCTCCCTGTTCCTTCAATTTTAACAAGCCTTCCGCTCCATCCTTACCCATTCCGGTGAGAAGGGCGGCAGTGGCGTATTTTCCGGCGCATTCGGCCGCAGTTTTAAAAAGAATGTCTACAGCAGGTCTCTGGTGCCATACCATGGGCCCCTGCTTGAGCACTACTTTATAACGGGTTGTGTCCCACTTCAGCAGCATGTGGTAGTCTCCGGGGGCGATCAATACCTTCCCCGGTTCTACGATATCGCCGTCTTCCGCCTCTTTCACATGCAGTGCGCACAGCGTATCAAGACGGTCGGCAAATGCCTTTGAAAAATAGGGAGGAATATGCTGCACGATGCAGATACCCGGCATCTGCGGAGGCAACTTGATCAAAACCTCTTTCAACGCTTCGGTTCCTCCGGTAGATGCCCCCAAAAGCACCACCTGTCGCGAATGGAAACGGGTCGATATGGGTTCTAACGTTTCTACCTTTTTCTGGCTGGCCGCGCGGATATGTGCAGCCTGCATGGCTCGGCTGCGTTCTTCCGGTGTTCGCTCCTTTCCGTTGGAGGCCACGGGAGTGCTTCCTGACGCCGGTCGGATTCTAGGGCGCATTCGGCTGATGGCCGCAGCCTTGACCTTTTCGATTAATTGAGGTCCTACATTGCCAACAGAATAGGGCCCGTAGGGTTTGGCCAGCACATCAATGGCTCCCAGTTGCAACGCCTCCATCGCCTGACTGGACCCCTGTTGACTCAAGGAGCTCATCACCACTACCGGCATAGGCCGCTTTTCCATCAAAATCTTCAGGAAGGTCAACCCGTCCATCTTAGGCATTTCGATATCCAGCGTCAAAACATCCGGATTCTGCTTCAGAATCTTACCTTCGGCATCATACGGATTTTCCGCAGTATCCACCACCTCGATCTCCGGGTCGTCATTCAGGATGCGCGAGAGCATACGCCTTACGACGATCGAATCATCGATGACCAGCACCTTGATTTTTCTTTTTTCAGCCACAGGAAGTTATAGAGGTTTACGGTAAATAGCGGGTTTAATCATTTTCAGATTATGCTTGATTGCCGTCAAGCTTTCGGCGTGCCCGATCATTAGATACCCACCCGGTAGCAACAGCTTTTCCAGTTTGGAGACAAGCTCCTCCTGAGTCGGTCGATCAAAATAGATCATCACGTTGCGGCAAAAGATCACATTATAGGACTCACGGAAGGGATAACTCGGAGAGAGCAGATTTAAGCAGGTAAAGCTCATGTTGCGCTTCAGGTCTGCTTTTACCCGAAACTGACCGTCAAATTCTCCGTGTCCTTTTTCAAAATACTTGCTCAACCAGTCTTTGCGGATCTTATCCAGCCGCTCTTTTACGAAAATACCCTCCTGCGCTTTTTTCAGGATACGGGTAGAAATGTCCGTGCATTGTATATGCCAGTTCCAGCCCTGAGCTTTGGTTTTTAGGTACTCTTCAAGCACCAGCGCAATAGAGTAGGGTTCCTCGCCACTGGACGTGGCCGCACTCCACACACGGAACGTTTTCGACATCCCACTGCCTGCCTTACAGACATCTGGCAGAATGGTTTCCACCAAAAAATTGAAATGCTGGATTTCTCGGAAAAAATAAGTGTGATTGGTGCTGATGGAATCAATCAGATTGGTCATCTCATCCTTCCCTTGGGGAGAGCGCAACAAATCAATATAGTCCTTGTAGGCGGGGATTTTTAACGCTCTCAGCCGTTTACTCAAACGCGCCATTACTAGCTCTTTTTTACTGGGGCCTAAATTGATGCGGCTGTACTCGTAAACCGTTTGTCGGATAAATTCATATTCCTGGGGAGTAATCGGTTTCGGGCTCTCGAACATTGATTTGTCGGAACCGCCAAAAGAAAATAAACTGCTCATATAAGCCCTTCGCAAAAAAAATATCGTGGAGAGGCTAAAAACGCCTCAGGGGAAGAATATATAATACATGCATATTATGGAAATTTCCCCTGCGAATCGAACTTTTTCCGAATTCTTACAACTTTTTGAGACGTTACTCCTTCTACGTGTTTTTTTACGGAAAAATTTTCCCTGTGTATTTTTCCCTTAATATTTTAGGGAAATCATAAAGTATTTATAAACAAAAAGATATGTTGCTTTGTTTTTCTTGTGGCATGTATATTGCTCTTCTTTCGGCATGCTGGAAGGTTTGTTCGACAACACTAATTATCAGGCGGCAAAAAAGCTGATGGATGTCTCCATGCTCAGGCATGAGGCCATCGCCGGTAATATTGCCAATGCCAACACCCCGGGCTATCGCCGGGTGCAAATCGACAGCTCCTTCGATAAGCAACTGCTGCAGGCTGTTCAAGAGGAGAATACCTCTAAGATTCGTGATCTGCAGGCTGAAATCAAAGTTGACCGCAACCCGGCTATGATCCGCGAAGACGGTAACACCGTGGAAATCGACAAAGAAATGGTCGATATGAACCGTAATGCCTTGGAGGTGGAGTTTCTCTCCCAATACCTCACCGGTCGTTACAAATCCATGAAAACCGCCATTTCCGGCAACATTTAAGTAGGAGACATTTGAAATGGGCATGAACTTACTTCCCGGAATCAATTCCACTGCCAGCGCGCTCAATGCCGAGAAAGTGCGTATGAACATTGTCGCTCAGAATATCGCCAATGCTCAAACCACCCGCGACGCCAATGGCCAGGTCTACCGCCGCAAGATCGTCTCTTTCGAATCAGCCCTCGATTCTGCCACCGGGCAAACTTCCGTGCGCGTCGGCGGCGTAACCAACGACACCAGCCCAACTCACTGGCTCTACAATCCGGGCCACCCCGATGCTAATGAAGACGGCATGGTGGAAATGCCTAATGTCGAGGTCTCCAGGGAAATGGTCGATATGATCACCGCTTCCCGCTCCTACGAAGCCAACTTGCAGATGATTCGCACCGCCCGCCAAATGGCCAAGCAAGTGCTTTCCATCGGTAGTTAAACCCTGAACAGAACGTTTTAACCGCAAAAGAAATTTATCATGTCACTCTTGGAATCCATACAAGGCAATCTGGGCCCAGGTTATCAGCTCAGCGCAGAAGATATGCGCTTCCTCCAGTCTTTCCGTGCTTCCCGCAATCGCGTGGAAACGGGCAACGTCGGCGGCGCTCTTTCCGCATCCGCCTCCGCTGAGGCCCGTGTGGCCAACGCTGCCAATGCCTCAGCTCCCTCTTTCTCCGATATGGTCAAGGGACTCGTCGATTACGTGGACGACCGACAGAAGGTTTCAAACGATGAGGTTCAGAAAGTCGTTACCGGAGAATCCGATAACCTGCACCAGGCCATGATCGCCATGCAGGAAGCCAGCGTTTCCATGGACTTGCTGGTCGAAGTGCGCAACAAGCTCGTCGAAGCCTACAAGGAACTTTCCAGCATGCAGACTTGATCTGCCGCTTCCGGCAGGCACCGGAGCTTTTGACCTGAAAACGCTTTGCGTTTCTGCGACCTGGTACGCCGCAGGCAGAGCAACTCTTTTAATTTTTAGTGCGTTGATATTATGAATAACTTTCTCGGACAAATTAAACAGTTCTGGAATGAGCTCGGGGTAAACCAGCGGGTGTCTCTGGTTTTGGCGGCTACCATGATTGTGGTCGGCCTTACGGCGCTTCTCCTCTGGAGTAGCCGTCCGCAAATGCTCCTTCTCTACGGTGGTGTGGATTCCAAAGATATGGCCGCCATTGTTGAAGAACTCCAGTCCGGCGGCATCAATTACGAAATCCGCAACGGCAACAGCATTTATGTGCCCCGCGAAAATGTCTACCAGGCACGCATGAATCTGGCCACTCAAGGCATTCCTTCCGGTGGCGGTATCGGATTTGAGATTTTCGACTCCACCAATTTCGGAGTCAGCGACTTTGTTCAACGCACAAACTACCATCGCGCGGTGCAGGGCGAACTTCAGCGTACCATCACTCAGCTGAAAGGGGTTCGCACTGCCCGCGTGATGATTGTCGTGCCCCAGAATAAGCTCCTCATCACAGGAGATAAACAGCGCCCCACGGCTTCTGTCTTTGTCGATACCGGTGGTACCGTGCTCGGTTCAGAGTCCGTTAATTCCATTCGCTTTCTTGTCGCCAATTCCGTTGAAGGCCTTCAGGTGGACGATGTGGTCGTTGTCGATAACAACGGAAATCCACTTTCTCAGGACCTCGCTCAGGATGAGGTCGTCGGCGCCGCCAGCGGCCAGTTCAAATTCCGCCGCAATCTGGAAAATTACTATACCCAGAAGGTCGAATCCATGCTTACTCGCGTGGTTGGTTTAAACAATGTCGTGGCCCGCGTATCTGTTGAGCTCAATACTGAGTCCGCCAGCATTCTGGAAGAACGCTTCGACCCCGATGGTCAGGTGATCCGTTCCCAGACCCAGGCCGACAGCAACAGCAGCTCTGTTGAGCAGCAGCCCGGCGGCGGAGGTTCCAGCACCACCAATCAGGGCGCAGATCAGACTGTAGTTACTTTCCGTCCGGGAGCCTCCACTCAGGAGACCAACAAGGAGAAAACGGTTCAATACGAGATCAATAAAACCACCACAGAGCTGATCCGCCGTCCCGGCACCATCAACAACCTCAGTGCAGCGGTCTTTATTGCTCTGCGCCAGCGCGAGGAAAACGGAGAGCTGATCGACGATCCACGCTCTCCGGAAGAAATGGAACGCCTCAAGGTTATGGTCATGAATGCTCTGGGCGTAAACTCGTCCAACCCCAACGCGGCTATGAGTGTAACTATTTCTGAAACCGCTTTCAGTGAGATTCCTGAAAACACTCCCGCCGGCATGGATGCGATTCAACAGCAGGTATATACTTGGATGGAGCCCGTCCGCAACTTTGTTGCCGTTGGTATCGCCGTTATGGTATTCCTTATGTTCCTGCGCATGCTCAAGCGCCATAAGCCCGAACCTATTTCTCTCGAAGTGGTCGACGAAATCGAAGTCGGTCGCAAGGAAGCGGAAATTCAGCCAAAACTCACCCCCGAGCTCCTCAACGAGCTTATTCGTGAGAAACCGGAAAATGTTTCCACCGCATTGCGCAACTGGGCTGTTGATGTGCAGAATAAATAGCCTATACTCTTACATAACCCCTAATTCTTTTATTCCATGGGCTCAGAGATCGCACTCGAAAAAGTTGATTACGACAGTCTGAACAAAATTCAGAAACTGGCGCTCTTCATGGTTGTCATTGGCCCAGAAGTCTCTTCCGAGTTACTCAAAGGATTTGACGATCCCGAGATTGAAATGATTTGCCGCGAGATCAGCAATCACCGCATCATTGACCGGGATACACAGGCCAAAGTAATTGAGGAGTTTTCCGATATTATCTCGCAAAGCCTTGGGGCCCTGCTTGGCGGTGCCGGCTTTGCCCAGCGCACCCTCGAATTGGCCAAGGGCGACTATAAGGCGGCCAGCCTCTTGGGGCGTATCGCTCCGGTGGGCAATTCCATGGAGATTATTCAGGAAATTTCCGATATGGAGCCACGCCAAATTCACAACCTCGTTCGTGGAGAGCAGGCTCAAACCATTGCCTTTATTATCTCTCACCTCAGTCAGGAAAAAGCCGCCTCTCTCATCTCCATGCTCAACAGTGAAACACGCGACGAAGTCGTGGAGCGTATCGGGGGCATGGAAAGCACTTCTCTGGAGCACGTTGGCCGCGTGGTCGCTATCCTCAAAAAGAATTTCGATTCCAAGCACAAGCCCACCATGCACCGCAGCGGTGGTGTTCGCGTGGTCGCCGATTTGCTCAACCTCATGGACAAGGAAACCAGCAAAACCGTGCTGGCCAAACTGGAAGAACGTGCGCCTCAGTTGGGCATGATGATCCGCCGCAAAATGTTCAGCTTCGAAGACCTTATTCGCCTGGAAACATCCGATTTGCAGCGTGTCGCCCGCGAACTGGAAATGTCCGATTTGGTGGTTGCGATGAAGAGTGCCAATGCCAACCTTCAGGAGGCCCTTCTCGGTTCCGTCTCCAAGCGCGCCGCAGAGTCCATCCGCGAAGAAATGGAGATGCTCGGGCCGGTTCGCCTCAAGGAGGTCGAGGCCGCCCAGGACCGCATCATTCAGATCGTTCGCAGGCTCGAAGAAGAAGGCGAGATTACGCTCGATTTCTCCGGTGAGAATCAAGTCCTCTAACCCGTTCCCCATCTCTTGTCATGCAGCAAATGCGCCTCAACAAACCCCTCAAAGGGCTTCGCATCTCCTATGTCGGCACCGCACCTGTTGCGGCGGAAAAAGCTCAGGAAATGGCCAAGGCCGAATACAAACGCGGCTATCAGAAAGCGCGCGAGTTTTACGAGCGCCAGATTGCCGGCCTTCGCCAGGAGGCTGCCGAGCTGCAGCAACAGGTCCTCGATGGCATTCGTCGCGAGATGGAACAGCTCAAAGAGGAGGTTAACTACAACATGCCGGATATCGTTATGGCTGTGGTGCGCAAAATATGGACAGGTCTGGAGCTCGACGAGAAAACCCTTTCCCGCATGATCGATGAGGTCTTGGATCAGCTCTCCCCCGGAGAGAATGATCTGGAGATTTTCCTCTGTCCGGCCGATTACGGGCGTCTTCTGAACAATGATGCAGGCGTTTCCGCCCGCTATCCCGGCCTCAAGATTGTCGAGGATAAAGCCCTGCAGTCCGGCGATATTGCCCTGCGCAGCCGTTTCGGGCATGTCGATGCCCGGGTGAAAACCAAATTCCGCAAACTTTGCGACGAATTGAAAGGCCTCTGATTTCCCATGGACCGTATAGGAGAAAATTTTGCCTGGATGCGCCGCCGTGTCGACGGCATGAGCTCTATCGACAAAATCGGAAAAGTCATTCAAGTCACTGGCCTGGTGATCGAAAGTGAGGGCCCGGAGGTCTCCCTCGGAGAGGTTTGCGAGATCCTCTCCAGTCGCCGCAATGTGGCGGTTACTGCAGAAGTCGTTGGTTTCCGCGATAACCGTGTGCTCCTCATGCCCTTGGGTGATATGCACGAAATCCATCCGGGATGCCAGGTGATCGCTTCCGACCGCGTCAACAACATCCCTGTGGGGGAGGGGCTTATTGGTCGAGTGATCGATGGCCTGGGATATCCCCTCGACGGTAGAGGCCCCCTGCGTGTGCAGTATTCTGACACCGGTCTGAATAGGCCTGCACCCAATCCCATGCTTCGCCGGCCCATCACCGAATCCTTTTCCACCGGAGTCCGCAGCCTCGATAGTTTTACGCCGCTCGGCACCGGTCAGCGCGTGGGCATTTTTGCCGGATCTGGGGTGGGTAAGTCTACGCTTTTGGGAATGATCGCCAGAGGTTCCGACAGCGATATCAATGTCCTTTCTCTTGTTGGGGAACGCGGCCGTGAGCTACGCGAGTTTGTTGAAAAAGAGCTGGGCGAAGAGGGTATGAAACGTTCCATCGTTGTAGTCTCCACCAGCGACCAGCCCGCCCCCATGCGTATCCGCGCAGCCATGCTGGCCACCTCTATTGCCGAACATTTTCGCGACAGCGGAAAAAAAGTCCTCCTCATGATGGACTCACTCACCCGCTTTTGTATGGCCCAGCGGGAAATCGGCCTCGCCGTGGGCGAGCCGCCCACATCCCGCGGCTACACCCCCAGCGTCTTTTCCGTGCTCCCCCGGCTCCTTGAACGTGCCGGGATGAGCGAGCAGGGATCCATTACCGGTATTTATACGGTACTCGTTGAGGGTGACGATCTTAACGAGCCTATTGCCGACGCCGCTCGTGGTATTTTGGATGGCCATATTGTCCTTTCCCGTAATTTGGCCACCTCCAATCATTTTCCTGCGGTCGATGTTTTGGAAAGCGTCAGCCGACTCATTCGCAGTATTTGTACGAATGAAGAGGTCGATTTGGTCTCTCAGGCACGGGATATGCTAGCCATATACCGGAAGAACGAAGACCTCATCAATATCGGGGCCTATGCCAAGGGTTCCAATGCCCGGATAGACTTTGCTATTGAACACTTTGAGGCTCTGAGTGCCTTCCTGCGGCAGAACAGTCACC
Source organism: Opitutales bacterium (assembly GCA_016932335.1). Classification (GTDB taxonomy): domain Bacteria; phylum Verrucomicrobiota; class Verrucomicrobiia; order Opitutales; family Oceanipulchritudinaceae; genus JAFGCZ01. The sequence goes on from JAFGCZ010000006.1 coordinate 202,086, forward strand.
AGCTTCAGAAAAGGGATGAAACTTTCAACCAACTGAAGCGGGTTATGAGCTGACGCAGCACAGAAACTCTAACTCGGGATTATAGCTATGCGACCTTATCGATTTCCACTGGAAGCGGTCCTCAAACTCCGCAAAATGAAAGAGGAAAAAGCCCTCGACGAATACGCTGCCTCCGTCAACAAATGTCTGGAAAAGCGTACCGCCCTGCTGGCTGCCGTCAATCGTGAGGAAAGCCTGATGCAAATGGTTCTGGAAGGTCGCCGCGGTGCCTTTTCCCCGAAAATGCAAAGTGCCTACAATGCGGCCCTCGACGATGCCCGCAAAAACATCCGCACCGCAGAAAAAGCGGTCAACGAGAGCGAACGCCAGAAAGAAAAAAAACTTACCCTTTTTCTCGAGCTCAAGCAGGAGGCGGAAGTGCTCGTTCGTTTGCGCAAGCAGCAGAAAGTCGCTTTTGAAAAAGAGCAGTTGCGTAAAGAAGAATTGGAGTTAGAAGATCTCATTATGAGCAGACGTGCTTTCAAAGGGCTTCAATCCGAAACTATCCAAGCCGTGTAATTCATGAAGCTGTTTCAAAATGCCTGGGCTCTGGCCGTTCTGGCCGTTGTCATTTATGCCTTAACCCTCGCCGGACTCTTTGTCAGCGGGGGCAGCGCTTTGTTTGAAACCAAGCAGCCGACTCACGAATACGAAGCCTTCGATCCCACTTCCGAGTATTATACCTGGAATTTCCGCACTCACGAGATTAATAAACTTATTGAAAATCTCAATATGGAGCGGGAAAAGGTTCGCCAGAGTGAGGAGGAAATTGCCCTCATGAGCTCCCGCGTCAACGCAGAGATGAAAGAGCTTACCCGGGTCAAAACCGAAATTCAGCAATACCGGGAAGAACTCTCCAAATACCTTATAGAGGTTCAGGACAGTGAGCTCAAAAACTTAAAAACGGAAGTCGCCGTATACGCTAACATGGAACCGGACAGCGTGGTGGCTATCTTCGATGAGAAAACAGACGAAGAAGTCGTCAAACTCCTCGCCCTTATGAAACCCGATGCCATTGCGCCCATCATCGAAACGATGATGAATAAGGAAGGCGGCGCTGTTCCCTCCGCCAAAAGAGCTTCACGCATCCTCCTTAAGCTGCAACGCTTCAAAGAGATCAGTTCTAAGCAATAAAGGGCTTTCCCATGTTTTCAGTAAATCATACGAGAGAGTTTGATTCCTCTGCTCCAGCTACGGTGTTCTCTGCCTCCGGCGCTTTACAGCGTTCTCAACGCGAGGCAAATAATGCCTTTCTGGTGCCACAGGAGGGGAGTGATTCCAATTCCCATGCACCTCTGCAGAATGAGCAGCACGATCTGGCCGCCCGCTTTTCCGGCAGTGAAGAGGACTCAGACTCCGTTTCCCGGAAACCGCAAACGGAAAAACACACCACTGAACCGGTGGATGCCGAAGCCTTTGCCTTGCCTCTTTTTGCCACGTTCATGCCCTGGTCAACCGCGCCTGCTGCAGAGGTCCAGTACGAACAACCTCAGGCTCAACCGCAGAATTTATCTCAGAAGGCTTCAACGGCTGCCCTTGCGGAAAAATCTGCCCCTCAACAGAAGCCGTCTTCTGTCTCTCTTCCGGATGGATTTAAAACCGTAACGCCGGAGAAAATTCAAGTCTCTGTAGAGCAAAAGGTTCTGGATGTTGTTTCTCGCTATGGCACGCTTGATGCTCAGAAAGAAGCAGGTATGTATCGCAGCACCTCCAATACTGATTCAGACGCTTCCCGAAAGACTCTATCACAGAATCTGGCTGACGTACGCTCGGTATTGCGCGGAGAGTTGCCGCAGGCTGTTACCTCTGCCGCCCAAAACGAATCTCGTAAGGACTCCGCTTCGCGCGACAAGGAGCAGGCTCAACAACAAGTGGCCTCCTTGCAAAGAGTGGTTCACAGCGATACCGCCGAATCTCTTTTACAACAGTTCGATGCTCCTCAGGTGGAGCAAAAGGCAGATACCATTACTTCCAGGGTGACTTCCATGCAGGAGCTTTCTCCCATGATTATGGAGCAGATGGACCGCCTACGCAACAGTAACCGCAAGGCCCTCAACCTTAAACTTGAGCTTCCCGATGGCGGAGAACTGGCCATGCACCTTAAACTGGTCGGCAACTCCATCCAGGTCAGTTTCGATACCGATTCGCAAGAAATCCGCTCCTCCCTCGAAGAAGGGTGGCCATCTATTGACAGCGAAGCCCGTGAACGCGGCGTGTCGCTCGCCTCGCCCAATTTTAATAATGGATCCCTCCTCAGCGAACCCATGGTCTATGTTCAGGATGACCTGGGCGCATGGAACCGCTATGCCTAACCTTTAACTCCAATTTCTTATGTCTGTCAGCTCAGTCTCCAGTTCATCTACCACCGAGGCCTACCAAGCAACTTCTCAATCTGCCCAGACCCTTGGCTCCGAAGACTTTCTCAAGCTCCTCGCTGTGCAGCTTCAAAATCAGGATCCGCTCGATCCCATGGACGATACCGAGTTCATTTCTCAGATGGCCAACTTCTCCTCCCTTGAAGCCATGCAGGAACTCAATACCAGCTTTGACGATTTCAGCGCATCTCAGGCGGTTATGGGAGCCCAGGATTACCTTGGCAAACAGGTGACTTTGGCCGACTCCGATTCCAGTAGCGTGGTCTCCGGTGTGGTCGACTCTGTCAATATCGACAGTGATGGCAACGTCACCGTTAAGATCGACAACACTTCTTACGATATTTCCTCCATTCGTATGGTTCAATTGGCCGATACTTCCACTGTAACTCAATAAAGGGAAAATTTATGTCGCTCTACGGATCACTTTATTCCGGCGTCACCGCCCTCAACTCCTTCAGCAGCGGACTTTCCGTCATCGGCAACAATATTGCCAATGCCAACACCACAGGTTACAAGTCCGACCGTGCAGAATACTCCGACAATTTCAGCCAGATGCTCTCGGCCTCCAACACCAATGTTAACATCTCCCAATTAGGCACAGGCGTTAACGTGGCCGCGGTTACCTCCAATTGGTCACAGGGGGATATTTCCGACACAGGCATCGAAACAGACCTTTACATTTCCGGCGACGGGTTCTTCCACCTGCTCGATCCGGTTACCAATTCCGACTATGCCACCCGCGCCGGCAGCTTTATTTTGGATAATCAGGGATACCTGACCTCAGCTTCCGGTCTTCGCGTCCAGGGAGTAGATACCCTTGGTGCCAACGGTACCGATATTCAAATTCCTACTACCGTTAACGGACTCGGGGTATTGAAATACGCTTTTGATGAAACCGGCACCCTTAGCCTCTATCTGGAGGACGATTCCGTGGTCACCGCCGGCCAGATCAGCCTTTACGAATTCACCAATCCTTATGGGCTTGTCAATATGGGCTCTGGAGTATATGGTGGTGTTCACAGCTCTCTTGTCGGAACTGTAACCGAAGATGTTCCCGGTGCTCAGGGTTTGGGTACCATTATCCCAGAAGCTCTCGAACTTTCCAATGTCGATTTGACTAAGCAATTCAGTGATATGATTATTACTCAACGCGCTTTTCAGGGAGGTTCAAGAGTGATCACTACTACCGATGAATTGATGGAAGAAGCCATTAACCTAAAGCGTTAATTATCTAATCTTTAAAAAATACCTGTATGCCTAAGGAACCAGAAGCAGTAGAAGATCTCCCGTCACCTAGCGGTGGCGGCAGCAGTGGCGGCGGCGGAGGCGGTTCGCTTATTCCCGTCCTCGCTATCGTCATTCTTATCCCTGTCATCACCATTGGATTGGCAGAGTTTTATATCTTCCCCAAAGTCAAAGATATTGTGGCGGCGGCAGCTCCTCATTCCGAGGAGGACGGTATGGGCAGTCACGGTGGAGGTGGCGGTCACGATGTTACCCGTGGCGAAGTAGTTTATAATGTCGAATTCAACGATATTGTGGCCAACCTCAGAGGCGCCCTCAAAAGTCGCTACATCAAGGTTAGTATCACTGTCGAAAGTCGTGTGAATGATTTTCCTCATATGATGGAGGTCGAGCGCGCCAAAATCCTCGATGCCACCATCAGTGTGCTCTCCAACCTTACCTTGCAGGACCTCGAAGAGCCGGGCATTAAAAACATTGTCCGCAGCGACTTGCTCAATGCCTATGGAAGCGCCTTGCACGGAAATATTATCGACAACCTCTATTTCAGTGAATTTGTCGTTCAGTAAGGCAACCTATTAAACCGGATACTTTTTCATGAGTCAGGACCCTAAAGACGCCGACAACATCAGCGAACTCCTCAGCCAGAGCGATATCGATGCCCTCATGCAGGAGGCGATGGAAGAGCCTCGCGATGTTGTCTATACGCATGACGGTCGCCGCCTTGGCCCTGATGATAAAATACATGTGGAAGCCTACGACTTCCGCAACCCGGTCTTCCTTACCGAGGTAGAGCTCCGCCAGATTCGTATTCGGCTGGAGCAGTTTATTCACTACCTCAGCGCACGTCTTTCCATGTTTTTGCGGATGGATTTCGGGCTGCGTATGTCTCAGATGTACACGATTGCCTACCAGAAGTTTACCGATTCTATCCCCAATCCCACCTTCATTTCCCTTTTTCGGGTGGAACAACTCAACGGCGTGGGCATCATTGATATGAATCCGCGCCTGGCCATGACGATTGTCGATCGCCTCCTCGGTGGTAAAGGCCACAGCGTTCGTGACGAACGCTACCTCACGGAAATCGAAATGGCCCTCATGGAGGATGTGCTCTACCTCATGCTCGAGGAATGGTGCCGTCAGTGGGATGATACCCGCGAGCTCAATGCCTCCCTTATTGGCCGCGAGAACAACGGGCGCTTCCTGCAAACCTCTCCACACGATGCCATTATGCTGGTGCTCACCATGGAAGCCTCCCTTGGAGACGTTTCCGAAGCCATGCAGATCGGTATTCCCTATTATACCATTGAGCCCCTCATTCGTAAAATGCAGGAGAATGCCCGCCGTTTCAATGGGCAGAATAAGGAAACAAAAAATTCCCGCTGGATGCCCATCTATAACGAAATTGATGTGCCCGTGACCGCTGAATGGGATGCCTTTGAAACAACCGTGCGCGATGTGCTTGCCCTACGCCCCGGAGACCTTATTGTCCTCCCCGAAGAAATTATTGAGAAAACCTTGATCAAACTCGAGGGCACCAATCGTTTCGAGGGTAAAGTTGGCATTGAAAACGGGAAAGTTGCTGTCAAAATTTCGAAAACTTTGGATAGGGATGCGTCGGAAACCGCCGCTCCGAAAAGAAAGTAACCATGAGCTCCATTGATTCCAAAAACCTTGATGTCGTTCTCGACGTAAAAGTTAAAGTCACCGTTCAGCTCGGCTCGGCAGAATTGCCCATGCGGGAGATTTTTGAACTGACCCCAGGCACCGTTCTTCAGCTTAAGCAGGATGCCAAGGACCCCGTAGGCCTCTATGTCAACGGTCGTCTCATCGCCTATGGAGAGGTTGTTGTTGTTGAAGATAATTTCGGTATCAAGATCACCGAGCTCGTAGGAAACGACTGATGAAGCACCTGCTTGCTAAGTTGTTCTGTCTATTTTTTCCTACCTTGCTTTGGGGAATCGATCCCCGTTCCGATGCTGTTATCGGTGCTTCCGATAAAGCATCCGCCCTCAGTGAGAACCTCACCACCTCCGAGACGGTCGCTCATCCGCATTTTCCCATCATCATGATCTACCTCATCCTCTTTGCCGGACTGATCTGGATCGGGTGGAAATACTTTCGCCATCAGGGCAGCTTTCCCGGGTCAAACAGTACCGGTAAGGAAGGCAGCATCAATGTGCTGGCCACCCGGCCTCTGGGGAACCGCCAAAGTCTCATGGTCATTCAATACGAAGGCAAACGCATCCTTCTTGGAGTTGGCCCCGGCTTTATTTCTCAACTTTCCGAACTTCCTCCGGGAAGCCCCGTCCCCGAGTTTAAACTACCCCCGTCCGACTCCGTTGACACGGATGCTCCATCAACATGAGCCATTCTCTGAAAGCCTTTTTCGCCCTGACCATTCTCACTTTTGTAGGAATGGTTTTTCCTGTTTCTGCGGCGGCCCAGCAAGTGCCCGCTCCGACCACGGCTGCTCCGGCCACTCCCGTAACCATGCAGGTTCAGTTTAACTCTGCCGAGGGGGAAGATTTCGGCGTCGCCATTCAGCTGCTTGTTTTTATGACGATCCTTACGCTGGCCCCCAGCATCGTCATGATGATGACAAGTTTTACCCGTATCGTTATTGTTCTGGGCTTTGTTGGTAAGGCTGTCGGCACTCAGGGGGTTCCCTCCTCTCAGATCATCGTTGGGCTCTCCCTCTTTCTTACTTTTTTTGTTATGGGGCCAACATGGAACCATGTCTATGAGGATGCCGTTACTCCCTATATGGCAAAGGAGATGACCAGTATCGAGGCCCTTGATGTGGCTTCCGGGCATATGAGCGACTTTATGCTGCGGCAAACCCGCTCTCAGGATGTAGAGTTCTTCCTCGGTTTAGCCGGTGAGGGACCTACCGCTGTGGTCGATTTGCCCATGCGTGTGGTCATCCCCTCTTTCGTCACCAGCGAACTGCGCACCGCTTTTCAGATGGGCTTCCTCATCTATGTCCCTTTCCTCATCGTCGATTTCCTTATTGCCTCCACCCTGATGTCTATGGGGATGATGATGATGCCTCCAGTCATTATCTCGGCTCCTTTTAAGATTCTTCTTTTTGTTCTAGTCGATGGCTGGACACTCGTTATCCAGTCGCTCATCAGCAGTTTCAACTACTAGCCGGGGAATTCGTTATGACAGTTGAATACGCCATTGCCCTCTTTCAGAACCTCATTCTGACTTCCTTTACTCTGATTTTGCCCATCCTGGCATCAGCCATTGCCATTGGGTTAACCGTCAGCATCCTGCAGACGGTTACCAGTATTCAGGAACAGACCCTCGTCTTTGTTCCAAAATTGCTCGGTGTAGGTATTGTCATTGTTTTTCTGGCCGACTGGCTGCTCTCCGGGCTGCTCGATTACACACGAGATACTTTTCTTAAAATTGCTGAAATGGCCCTATGATTTTTGATTTAACCGGCATGTACGCCGCCATGCTCGTCTTTACCCGGGCTGGTACCCTCTTTATGACTCTGCCGGTGTTTGGGGGAGCCATGATTCCCCGTGTTATGCGCTTGGCTTTCGGTGCTCTAGTCTCTCTTTTTGTCGTGCCCATTGTCGCCTCCAACCCGCTTGAAGTGCCTCACCACTTTGCTGGCTACATCCTCGCTATGGGCTCCGAATTCATCGTCGGTATGGTCATGGGGCTGGCCGTACGCAGTGTCTTCGGTATCATCAGCATGTCTGGCTTTCTTATCGGCAATGCCACCAGTCTCTCCCGCGACCAAAACATGAATTTGGGAGAAGACGATGGAGGAGGGCTTGTCGGAACCTTGCTCTACTACTTTGCCACAGTCGTCTTTATTGTTTCCGGCCTGCATTACGAAGTCATCGCCGCTTTTGTCGAAAGCTTCCGCCTGCTGCCCGTGGGCACCCTTGCCGCAGGGCACTTCAACAGCCTCAACGTGGTGGCGGCCACTGCCCGTATCTTTGAGATCGGTCTCCTCATGGCGGCCCCTTTTGTCGCCGTAAATTTTATCATCACCACCACCTTTGCCCTGCTCGGTAAAGTCGCCCAGCGCGTAAATGTCTTTATGATCAGTTTTGCCATCCGCATCCTTGTCGGTTTTATGGTGCTGATCGGTACCGCCGGATTGCTCACTCACTACATCCAGAACGAATTCAGCAATCTGCCCCACATCATGCTTAACTTTCTTACAGGAGTCTGATCCCCATGGCTGAAGACGACTCGGAAAAAACAGAGGAACCAACAGAGAAGCGCAAGCAGGAGTCTTTCAATAAAGGCCAGTTTGCCAAAACCCAGGAAATGGCCACCACGTTTATTCTGGCCGCTGTCCTGGCACTCTTTGCTTTTACCATTAAGGACCGTGCCGCCGAAATTGCCGATTTTACTGCCTATATCCTTGGGCACCTTTATTTTGAAGATTTTTCCCTGCACACTGCCGAGCTGCAGCTCAATTCCTATTCCCGGTTTATCTTCCGTATCCTCACCCCGCTGATGCTCACCGTCATGCTCATGGCTGTCCTTGCCGGAGGTCTCCAGAGCGGCTTCCGCCCAACGCTCGAAGCGATGAAACCGGACATCAATAAATTCAATCCGGTCAAGGGCATTAAGAACATCATCAGCAAGCAAAAGTTGGTTCAGTTCGGGGTAGACCTCTTCAAGTTCATCGTCATGGCAGTCATTCTGACCAACCTGATTCTGGTGGTTATGAATGACCCCATCTTCAGCTCTCCTGTTCAGGTGGGCTACCTCGGTGGCTTTCTCTACCGCCTCTTTCTCTCAATGCTGGCCCGCTTGGTTATCGTTATGGCCATTGTTACCCTCATCGACTATTTCTATCAGCGCTGGAGTACCAACGAGAAGATGAAAATGTCCAAGCAGGAGGTTAAAGACGAGCAGAAGCAGCAGACGGGGGATCCCAGGGTAAAGTTGGCTCAGCGCCGTGCGGCTATGCGCATTCTCTCGCAAACGCTCATGAAACAGGTCCCCAATGCGGATGTGGTGGTCACCAACCCGACTCACTTTGCCGTAGCCCTTAAATATGAACAGGGCGTGGACTCTGCGCCCGTGGTTGTGGCCAAAGGGGAGGGGCGCATCGCCCTGCGCATCAAAGAAATTGCCCGCGAAAACGGAGTTCCTATGGTCGAAAATAAACCCGTGGCACGGATGCTCTACCGTGTTTCCAACGTCGGGCAAAGCATCCCCGTGGAACTATACGAAGTCGTCGCCAAAATTTTGGCCCACGTATATCGCACGCACCGCTATTATTTTCATCGCCTCAAAGCCCGTCGTCTGGCAGAATCCGCAAAAGTTACCTCATAAGCATTTCCCATGTCTCTGAAAGCAAGCATCTCTGCTCTGGCCAAACGCTCCGATGTCCTCCTCTCGGCAGGTCTCTTTGGTACCGTTTTCCTCCTGGTCTTGCCGATTGCTCCTATGTTCATGGATGTGCTCCTGACCATGAGCATCGGTATGGCACTGATGATCCTGCTCCTCGTGCTCTATGTCAAGGATCCCCCGGAATTTAACCTTTTCCCCACCATTCTGTTGGCCACCACGCTCTTTCGCCTGGGGCTTAACGTAGCGTCCACACGCTTGATTTTGCTCGATGGTTACGCCGGTCAGGTAATCGATACCTTTGGTAACTTTGTCGTGCGGGGAAATTACGTCGTGGGTACGGTCGTCTTCCTCATCCTCGTCATCATCAACTTTGTTGTCATCACCAAAGGTTCCGGACGTATTGCCGAAGTGGCCGCTCGCTTTACCTTGGATGCCATGCCCGGTAAGCAAATGAGTATCGATGCCGAGCTCAACGCCGGCAGCATTACCGAGCAGGAGGCCAACCGCAGGCGTCAGGGGGTTCAGGCCGAGGCCGACTTTTACGGCGCTATGGACGGTGCCTCCAAATTCGTCCGCGGCGATGCTATTGCCGGTATCCTTATTACGCTGATCAACGTCGTTGGCGGTATCCTTATAGGAGTTTTCCAAAAAGGGCTCGATATGAATGCCGCCCTCCAAAAATACACCCTCCTCTCCATTGGGGATGGTCTTGTCTCTCAGATTCCGGCTTTGATGATCTCCATTGGTGCCGGTTTGCTCATTACCCGCTCCAACGAGAGCAGCGACCTCGGAGAGGCCGTTAGCAAACAGCTTTTCTCCTATCCGCGGGCCGTCATGAGCCTTGGCGTCATGCTCATTATTTTTGGTATTCTCCCCGGTATGCCGAAAATCCCCTTCTTTGTTTTTGGAGGGTCGGCTATCGCCTTTGCCCGCTACCTCAACAAAGTAGGTATCGATACTCAGGTGGCTGTGGCCGGCGCGGTGGCCGGTGGTAGTGCTGCCCACGGGGGCAAAGGAGCTCCCGCAGGAGCACCGCTTCCCGAAGGACAAAAAGAGCTTGGGGCAGTCACCTCTCCAGAGCAGGATTTTAAGTCGGTGGTCTCAGTCGATCCCTTTGCCATCGAATTGGGCTACGGACTGCTTCCACTCACCAACAAGCGCAAGGAAAACGACCTCATCGAGCGCGTTACCGGAGTGCGGCGTACGTTTGCCCGGGAAATGGGCATCCTGGTTCCCCCCATTGCCATCCGCGATAATCTGGAGCTCGATACCAACGAATACCGTTTTCTCCTCCGCAACAAAGAGGTGGGGCGCAGCTCCCTCGTGCCCAACCGCTGGCTGGCCATGAATGTCTCCAATAGCCCGGCCAAACTCAAAGGTATCAGTGCGGTGGAACCGGTGTTTGGCATCCCCGCCACCTGGATTCATGCCGATGAGAAGAAAACTGCGGAAGTGCACGGATATACCGTGGTCGATGCCGCCAGTGTGCTCATTACCCACCTCACCGAATCTCTTCGCGATCATGCCTCATCGCTGCTCGAACGCGAGGATACTCAGAAACTCATCGACATGGTCAAGCAGAAGAACCCCACACTCATCAGCGAGCTCCTCCCCGATCTCGTCAACGTGGGCCTAATTCAGCGGGTTCTGCAGAACCTTTTGCGGGAGAAAGTGGCCATCAAAAACCTTACTCTAATCCTCGAAACCATTGCCGATTATGCCGGCTTTACCAAAAACCCGGACGATCTCTCCGAGCAGGTCCGCAGAAAAATCGGTACCTACTTTGTTTCCGATTACGAGGCCGAACCGGGGATTCTTAAAGCGCTGACCATCGAACCTTCTCTGGAGCAAGCCCTCGCCCAGCGCGTCAAACGAACCCAGTTTGAAATCGGCCTCATGATGGACCCTTCTTTGGCCCACCACATCCTTGAACAGATGAAGCCCAGAATCGACGAGATGCTTGCTCAGGGCTTGATCCCGCTGGTCATTACCACGGGCGAATTGCGCCTGGCTTTTCAACGCTTCTTTGAACCCAGTTTCCCCCGTTTGGCGATTCTTTCCTATCAGGAAATTCCCAGCGAATTACAAATCCAAAATATAGGCATTATTTCTGCTCCAATAGATAGTAAATCAGGAAATGCTATGCAAACTCCACTGAAAGGGAGTTCATAAGTTTTTCTCTGATAAGAGAATAGTTGCTGTATGAACCGTGCCGTAAACAACATCTCAGAACCCCCCTCAGGGATTCAACGAGGAAAAAAATACCGCTTCACCGTAAAAAGTGCTGAAGAGGCCATTCGTATTATTCGCGATCGCCTTGGCGCGGAAGCCAAAGTCCTTTCTGTCACCCAGGTCGATGGCCAGGGATTGAGCCGTTTTCTAAGCTCTCCCAAGCTCGAGATTGTCGCCATGATCCCCGAGCCCGAACCGGCACCTGCACCGGCGCAGGCGCAGTCCGAACCTGAAGAAGAGCCGTCAGCCGATCCCGCGGAGCGGGATCTGCATCAAACCATGGACGAACCGGTCCGGCGCCGCCTCAATAATCCTTTTGGTGAAATTCCCACCGGGGCACTCAAAGATCAAACCCTGGGTATTTGGCACCTTCTGCGAAAAGCGGGGTTTGCCGATTCCCTGCTCCAGTCCCTCCGTTACACCACACGCGACGATCGTCTCGAAACGCTGCCCCTGAATCTGGCTCTGGCCGAAATCAGTCAGCGGCTACGCCAGCGCTACCGCGATCTCGATGCCAAACCGCTGGGCAACCGTATTGCCTTTCTCGGAACCCCCGGAGTTGGTAAAACCACGGCCTTGTGCAAACGCTTGGCACAGGATGTCTTCATTGCTCAGCTCAATGTTCAGGTGCTCAAAATTGATGGAGAAAACCCCAACCCTGACGATGGACTCAGCGTTTTCTGTGATGTCCTCGGCGTGCCGCTGCACCGCGATCCTGTTCCCAAGATTCCCCAAAGTGATTTACTTTACCTCGATCTTCCCGGCACCAGCCTGCGCAACGACCGCGAGTGGCAGACCATGCGCACCCGCCTCGACGAACTTGCCGTGGATACCCGCGTGCTCGTGGTTCATGCCTGTTACGAAACCGATTTAATCACCTCCGCCTACCGCCTTGGCGAAAAAATGGGTGCCACCCACGTCGTCATGACCCATGTGGATGAACTCAGCAACGTAACCAAACTCTGGCCTTACATCCTCAAAGGAGGCCTCACGCCTTATTTTCTCAGCATGGGGCAGAGTATTACCAGCGACTATACCGACGACGTGCTCAATGAACTTTCCGGACTTACCTTTCCCGCCAATCTTCTTTCCTGATGCAAACCATGCTCAAAGCATCTCCACATAATTCCCGCTTCATCCTCGTGCTGTGTGCGTTCTGCGGCTTTGCCTTGTGTCTGATGACGAGCCTGGCCGCTCGAACCGATGCCAATACGGCGTTGATTCGCGGCACCATTGGCCTGGTCGTCGGAGCCCTTCTGGGCAAATACTTTCTCTCTGTGCTCTATTCTGTTTCCAGAGAAATGCGCTCTATCAAGCGCAAACGGCAGGACGAACTGCGCCGCGCCCGCGAAGCTCAGGAAGCTCTGGAAGAAGACGAAATGCTTTCATGAAATGATGTAACCAAATCACGGAAATACCTTTGTGACTGACGATACCCATACCCCGAAACCGCCTCCCTCCGCCTCCCTGCTCGCCAAACGAGCCTACGGGAAAACGGCGGGTGGCCCCGATTGGTCCTTGCTGGAGAAATTCCTCCCGCTGGTCAAGTCCATCGTCGGCCGTATGCGTATCTATTTTCCCAATACCGTGGACGTTCAGGACCTCTACAGTATAGGAATCACAGGCCTTGTTACCGCTGTGCAGCGGTGCGACCCCACCAAACCCGAATCCTTTGCCAGCTACGCCGCCCTGCGCATTCGCGGCGCCCTCCTCGATGAACTCCGCCGTATGGACTGGATGCCACGCTCCAGCCGGGCCCAGGCCAAGAAAGTTAAAAGTACCGTGGAGGAACTGGAGCAAACCCTCAAACGAGCGGCTACCGAGGAGGAAATTGCCGGTGCCCTGCAACTCAGCGTTCACCAATACCGCGGGTTGCTCGATGAAATACGTCCGGTTACCCTCATCTCTATGGATACACCTCTGGACGATGACGCCTCCGGGGGAGGAATGATCCACGAGGTGATTTCCGACGATACCGAGCCCGATGCCCGCGATACCTGTGAAAAACGCGAAATGATCCAAATCCTCAAGGATCGCATCAAACTCCTGCCCGATATTCCCAAAAAAGTGCTTACCATGTATTATTTTGAAGGAATGAGGCTGGCGGAAATTGCTGAAATCTTTAATGTTACGGAATCCCGGATCTGCCAGATTCACTCGCAGGCCATCCTTAGCCTCAAAGGCTATCTCGAACGAATTCAAAATTCCTGAAATCCAATGCTTTTAATTCTAGGTTACATCATTGTATTGGGCTCCACGCTGGGAGGTTTTATCCTCGCCGGAGGGAACCCTGTTCTCCTGCTCCACGTGTCTGAATTCGTTGTTATTGGCGGGATCAGTGTGGGCTTGCTCGTTATCGCCAGCCCTTCACAGGTACTGATCGCCATTGTTAAAGATATTAAATCAGCGCTGACTGGTGGGCATGGGGGGGCCAACGATTTTCTCGACCTCATGAAACTGCTCTACGAAGTCTTTATGGTGGGACGTCGCAACGGCCTGATTGCTTTGGATGAGCACGTTACCGATCCTCAAAATAGCAGCATTTTTAATAAATACCCTTCCTTTACCCATGATCCCAGGCGTATTGAGTTCCTCGTCAACGCCCTGAGACCAATTATCGATGGGAAAATCAAGCCGGATCAATTGCAGGACCTTCTTGAGTCGGAAATTGAAACCATGGAAGACGAAGCTCACAGTGGTATTGATGTGCTCAACCTCGTGGCCGACTCGCTCCCTGGCATCGGCATTGTTGCTGCCGTGCTCGGTATTATTAACACCATGGCAGCTATTGCTGACGGCCCGGAAAAAGTGGGCGCCAAAGTTGCCGCAGCACTCACCGGCACTTTTCTTGGCGTGCTGGGAGCATACGGATTTGTGGGACCATTGGCTAAACGTATCAGTTTCAATCACAAAGCAGAATTTGCCTATTACAATACTATGTCTTCTGCTATCTCTGGATTTGCCAAAGGTTTGGCTCCTATCATGGCCGTGGAGATCGCCCGCCGCTCCCTCGAAAAGAGTGTTCAGCCATCGGCCGACGAACTCGAGAACACCCTTAAAGCCCTTAATGCTTCCATTGGAGGCTGACCTATATTTGCCCTATGGCTAAGAAAAAACATGAACACCACGGAGGCGCTTGGAAAGTCGCTTATGCAGACTTTGTCACTGCCATGATGGCCTTGTTCATGGTGCTTTGGATCAGTTCTCAGGAGGATGAAATTCTCATCGCTACCGCGGAGTTTTTCCAAAACCCGTTCAATTCTCCCATGAAAAGCAGCATGGGGGTGCTCCCCGGTTCTGGTGCTGGATCGGCCAGCGAAATGGGCGAAAACAAGCCCAGTTCGCTCATCGATATGGCTTTTCTGCACTCTTTGGCCAGTGAGCTTTACCGTATCCTTAAGGTGGAGGAGAGCGACAATGAGAAACCCATTGATATCGAAGTAACCGCCGACGGTCTGCGCATCACCGTCTTCAACCGCTCCGATCGCAAGGTCTTTCAACCCGGCGGCAAAGAGTTTACTGAGTGGGGAGAACTTATTGTACAAAACCTTGCCTGGATTATGGACCGTCACGATATGCGTGTGCGTATCGATTCCTACACCACTCCCGATTCTGTTCCTGTAACCGAGGATTATTCCGATTGGGAGCTTACCACGGATCGGGCCAACATCGTTCGTCGTTCACTCATCCATTTTGCTTTGGCTCCCAATAAAGTGGAGCGGGTTACCGGGTTTGGCTCGTCCAGCCCTATCCCCGGAACCAATCCATCGGATTCCGCCAACGACCGCATTGAATTCAGCCTCGTGGTCAACAACTGATTTTTCACATGGAAAGCTTCCTCAAGAACCGTAAACAATCCGCTCCCGTTCGTATGCCCGAGCCCCAAAAGGGTAAGGGGCTCGACCTCGTCAACGAGCTGGAGAAAATGCACAAGTCCACTGGTGAGCACCACGTGGGCGCAGAGCAAAAAACCGGGCAAGAGATTAAAACGCTTTCTGTCCCAGAAGGGGTGCTCAATGCTCCCAAAGTGGAAATGGTTGTCGAAGAGGGCACTGTCCGTAAAATTTGTATTACCTGCGACAACGGGCAATACATAGAGCTGGAATGCCTCTATGAGGATGTTCAATAGCACTCCTTTTTGAGTTTGCAGCGAAGGCGGAAGTTTTTACCGCCTTCTTTTTTGTACGGAGCTCTTGCATTGCAAATCAGTGAGTTACGGATTTGGCATTCTCTATGCTTAGAAATGAGGTATGTATTCCGGAATTTATCAGAGCAGTGCAGCCATGACAGGGCTGGAAAAGTGGCAGACGGCAACTACCCAAAATATCTCAGCCGCCGGTGTCTCCGGATATAAAAAGACGGATACCTCCTTTTCCGCTCAGGCCCAGGGCGGTATTCGCACCGGCGATTTTGCCGGTTTACTGCGCACTCAAACCGTCAGCGCACAAAATTCTATTTCCTTTACCCAGGGGCAGTTAACGCAGACCGATAACCCGCTCAGCGTTGCTATCGACGGAGAGGGCTTCTTTGAGCTCGAACGCCCCGACGGTTCCATCATCTACTCTCGCGACGGTCTCTTTTCTCTGAGCGAAAATGGAGAACTGATGGATCGCAATGGCTATCGTGTGCTGCCCACCGCCGGCACTATCCGCTTTAACCCCGAAGACGGTCCTGTATCTATTGGCCCGGAAGGAATGATCTCTCAGGGCGATACAGCAGTGGCAAAACTTTCCGTGGTGCGTATTGCCAACAAAGAAAATCTTGCCCGTGTCACGGGTGGCTTTGCCGAGGTTGACGGCACCGATGTGGGACGCGAAACCATCGAGACCCCCCGCCTGCTTCAGGGCTACTACGAAGCCAGCAACGTCAACCCTATTGAGGAAATGATAAACCTCATCCAAGTGTCTCGAGCATATCAGACCAACAGCAAAATTGTCCAGAGCTTCGACCAGCTACAGGGCAAGGTAACCCAGAATTTAGCCGTATAATTGATCAAGGAGTAACCAAATGAATCTTTCCCTTTACAGTGCTGCAACCGGGATGGAGGCTCAACAATTGAACCTCAACACCATTTCCAACAACATAGCCAACGTAAACACCACCGGATTCAAAAAGAGCAAGGTTGAGTTTCAGGACCTACTCTACCAGAACGTCAGCTCAGCCGGTGGTCAAACGGCTACCGGGAATATTGTTCCTACCAGCGTCTCTGTCGGCAACGGGGTTAAAGTTTCCTCTACTTCCAAAGTCTTTACTCAGGGGCAATTGACTCAAACTGGCGAAGAGATGGACATCGCTATTGAGGGCGAAGGTTTTCTTCAGGTCGACTATCCTGACGGCAACACCGTCTATACCCGCGACGGTGCTCTGAAAATCAGCTCCACCGGAGAGATCGTTACCAGCGAGGGTATGGCTCTGACCGGTTTGGGCACCGTTCCTACCGAAGCCGTTAGCGTTTACGTGGCTACCGATGGTCAGATCACCTATTCACTTTCCGATGGCACCACCCAGACCGGTACCCGCATTCAGTTGGCCCGCTTTGCCAATCCGGGAGGCCTCAAGTCCATTGGTGGTAACCTTTTTCAGGAAACAGAAGCCAGCGGCACTGCCGAAACCGGCTCTCCCGATGAGAACGGCTTCGGCAAAATCCGCCAGAATTATCTGGAAATGAGTAATGTCAATGTGGTTCAGGAAATGGTCAACATGATCGTAGCTCAGAGAGCCTACGAAATCAACTCCAAGGCCATTCAGACCAGCGACGATATGCTTTCACAAATCAACCAGTTGAAGGGCTGATGAAGCTTAAGACCATCCAGTTCATTTGCTTTTTCCTGCTGCCTTGTTTTGCCTTTGCAGACTTGGACGAGCTCCTGCAACCCCTTCCTGAAGAGGTTACCAACGAGCGTGCACAGTGGGTTTCTCCGGTCATGGCCCAATTGGAAGAAGCTCAGACTCCGGCACCGGTTCAGCCCGTTGCTTTAAAGGAAACAAAGCCGCATGTGGTCGTTCCCCAAGTTGCACGTCCCTTGGAGGAATCAGTGGAAACCTCCAAACAGATAGTCGAAACTCCAGCCAGGCGTGTTTTGGTATCAACTTCCGATGTGCTCCCTGTTTTGCAGCAATTGATTGCCCGGCGCTATAATATTGAGGGAGATTTAGAAATGGCCCCGGCCAAAGAATGGTCCGGTCTGCATGTCAGCTCAGATGCGTGGGAAGTGGAAATGGTTCGCTACCCCTCTCAAGGTCTGAATTCCCGCATGGTGCTTCACTTTAGAATCCTTTGCGATGGCATCGGAGAAGCCGAAGTGCACCTTCCTGTTCTCGCTCGGGTGATTACCGACGGCCTCGTCTCCACCCGCCAGATCAACCGCGGGGAGTCCCTTTCCTTTGATGATTTCCGTATCGAGGAATTGGACCTTCTGGAGATGCGCAATCCTCCCGTTTCCGGCGATATTCTCATTTCTTCCTACGAAGCCTCGGTTTCCATTGCCCCGGGCAGGCCGCTTACCTGGCGCGATATCAATGAGCGACCACTCGTTCGCAAGGGGCAGCTTATTGATGTCAGTGCCAAAGAGGGCCTCCTCTCCATCTCTCTCAAGGGTGTGGCTCTGGAAAATGGAACTCAGGGGACTTTTATCCGTGTTCGTAACCTCAATTCCAACAAAGAATTTCAAGCTCAGGTCATCAATGAAAAGCGTGTCCAAGTCTATTTCTGATCGACTGTTTCCCTGTGCCGTGGCTCTTCTGCTGGGGTCCACCGTTTCGTTGCAGGCCGGATCCCTTTGGCTGAACTCATCCAATCGGGAAACCGGGCTCTATTCCGATCTGCGAGCCTGCGATGTGGGCGATATCGTTACCATTGTGGTTTCCGAAAACTCCAGCATGATCAACAACATGTCCATGAGTACTGCCCGCAGCAGCAATATGGGATTTGAGCTCAAAGACCTCCTTTACGCCGGTTCGGTGGATGCTACCTATAAAGGCTCCAGCCCAAAAACCGATATCAATCTCACGGATAACGACCACCAGGGTAGCGGCTCTCTCAGCAATACGCAAACCCTCAACGCCTACATCAGCGTGCAGGTTATCGACCGCCTGCCCAACGGAAATCTCGTCCTCGAAGGCATGCGCCGGGTTTCCTATTCCGGAGAAACTTATTACATGATTACTCGCGGTATCTGCCGCACTTACGATGTCAATTCCAGTAATCAGGTCCTTTCCTCCTATGTGGCCGATGCCTCCATTGAGGTCGTTACAGAGGGCACCCTGACTGAGTCCCAGCGCAAGGGATGGCTCATGAAGTTTGCCGATCGCTTCTCCTTATGAATTTAAAACAAGTCTGTGCCATGAAATTCAACCTTTCCATCGCCCTTACGCTTTTAGCCCTCTGCCTTCCATTTAGCCTTTCTGCTTCCCGCATCAAGGACATCACGGTTGTCGAAGGCGGGCGGGATAATCAGCTCGTCGGTTACGGGTTGGTCGTCGGCCTCGCCGGCAGCGGAGACAGTCAGTTGAACTTTACCATTCAGAGTATTGCCAATTCCCTGCAACGTTTCGGTATTCAGGTGCCTGCCGACAGTGTAAAAAGCGATAATGTCGCCGCGGTTATGGTCACCGCAGACATCGGACCCTTCATGAAGCCGGGGGTTCGCCTCGATATTACCGTATCCTCTATTGGCGATGCCGATACCATCCAGGGCGGTGTGCTGCTGCAGACCCCACTGATCGGTGCAGATGGCGTGGTTTACGCCGTTGCTCAGGGGCCCGTTACCGTTGGTGGCTTTTTTGCCGGGCAGGGTGGGGCCGGTGGGGCCACTGTTCAGAAAAACCATCCTACGGTTGGCTCCATTACAGGGGGGGCCATTGTTGAACGCGAGATCACTACCCAGATTGTCAGCAACGGAGAGATCAATCTCCTCCTCCTCAATCCCGATTATACCTCTGCGGTTCGTGTGGCCGATGCCATCAATACCATGTTCCCGGCCTGTGCCGGAGCTCTCGACTCCAACAATGTAAATGTTCGTATTCCGCCACTCTTCGATGGCCAGGTGCCCAACTTTATTGCCGCGCTGGGGCAGCTCGAAGTGATTCCCGATATCAGTGCCAGAGTTATCATCAATGAGCGAACCGGCACCATTGTCGCCACTCAAAATGTTCGCCTCTCCAAAATAGCCGTCAGCCATGGCTCTCTGGTCATTAGCATTGCCTCGGATCTGGAGGCTAGCCAGCCCAACGCCCTTTCCGATACCGGTGAAACTGTCGTAACCCCCAGTACACAAACAGACGTTACAGAAATTGCCGGTGGATTCGATGTGGTGGACGATTTCCCGACCATCGAACGCCTCACTTCAGCCCTCAATGCCATGGGCGTCAGCACCCGCGATATGATCTCTATTCTCCAAACGATGAAAAGCGCCGGAGCCCTTCAGGCGGAGCTCATCGTTAATTGAGCGGGAACTTTCTTTTGCTTTTTACTGTCTTTTTAAATTTAAACATGCAACCAACCTCTGCCAACGCCAATATGGGCCTCTCCCTGCAAAGCAGAATGGAGCAGGTCAATCGCATGCCTTCCGACGAGCAGGTCAAGTATGCCGCGCAACAGTTCGAAGCCGTGTTTTTGCGCCAGATCCTGGAAGATGCCCTCAAGCCTATGTTTAAAGGCTGCCTGGATGAGAGTGGCGCTGACAACGACATTTATCGTTCCTACGTGGTAGATGGCCTTGCCGACAGCATGAGCACCACCGGTTGCTTCGGTTTTTCCACCCTTTTGCAGACGCAGTTGCAACCTCCTGCGCAGACAACTCCCGCATCACCTTTGAGCCATGAATAATATGATTACTGCAGACCGATGGGATTTGCTTGCGGATGTGCTCCGGGATGAGTTCGCCGAATACGGCGGCTTGCTTGCTCTGCTCAATGAACAGCAGCAAGGCATTGTGCACCGCAATCCCGAATGGCTCTCCGAGCGAAACCTCATTATAGAGCAGCAGGCTGTTCGAGCCAACGAATTTCGCATACGTCGCGAGCGCATGGTCAGAGAATGCGCCATCGACCTCGGTCTGGCTCCAAACGTTCCCTTGCCGCAGCTCCTTCGTATGGCTCCTCCCGCCACCATTCCTATGTTTGAAGCATTGATGGATGGATGCCGAGCCACTGCCGAAAAAGTGCAGCGCAAATTGCACAGTAACCGTGCTCTGCTTATACGCATCCAGAATGTTACGCAGGAAATGCTGCAGAAACTGCAGCCGGCCTCCACGACAAACAGCTACAACCGGCGCGGGGCCTATTTCAAATCTCTGCAAATGCAGGGTAGGGGAGTCAATATTACGGCCTGAATCGATCCCTCTAATTTGCTTGCGAAATCTCGCTTGGCCTATTCTACTTTTTCCGTTATGGATGAAACGCCTTCTTCACGTAGGTTCTTAGGGGTACAATTCATCAATTGCGGTGTCTATGGCCGCCTCTATAAAAATAAAGAAGGAACTGCCTATGAGGGGCGCTGCCCAAAATGTGGGCAGTACTATAAAATTCGCATCGGCGAGGGGGGGACCGGTGAGCGCTTTTTTGTCGCCCGCTGTCGCTCCCAATACAGGCCCTGAAGCCCCTTCCATATCAAAAAGAAACTTCCGTCCCTTCCGATGTCAAAATTACCGTGCCTGATCATCGGGTGAGAAACGGAAGTTCCCAAATTTGTGTAAAGGTTAGAAAAGCAGAATGGCTTCACTCAGTTCCTGAAAGAGATACTGCCCGCGCTGCATCAACATATCGGTATAAATGCGCACATTTTTAGGGATTTCTTTCAATCCCAGATTCATAATGTCCAAGCAGTGGTCACGCACTTCTCTCTGGTGCTCATTGTAGCGGGCACACACCGTTTCAATGCGTTGCAATTGCGGTGCCTTGCCGATTTCTCCTGAAAGACGCTCGCGGGCACATTCAAGTATTTCCAAAATGGCATTGCTGCTCTGCAGAGAGGCTTGCAGACCAATGATGGATTCTCCGTCTCCGAACATTTCTTGCTCGGTGGAGTCGTTTATGTAGGCGGATTCTAGACGCATGGGTCAATCGATAGAGGTTAGTTCGAGGCCAAATTCTTCGGTTCCTTTATAAGTCGGTAAACGTTTCCTTCTCTTTAGCCGAATTCTCCTTTTTATCGCGAAAACGGGCGGTGAATGCGGGCTTGCAATCTGCCCCTGTTTTGCGAAAACTGAACGCATTCGATCCAGTGTCATAATCATTTGTCCGTGTAATTTTCTAGGCAATCCGCCCGGGCAGTATTCAACACCATGCGTTTAAAGCTCTTTCAACCACTCACTTTTGTGCTTTGCCTGTGCGCTTTGTCTCCTCTGCTCCACGCACAGATGGCATCTCAGGATGTAGTTCCCATGGTGGCTCCCGATTCCGGTTATCCGATCGAGGATCAAACCACTTTGAACTGGCAGGTGCTTTCCGCTAGGCAGGCTATTCGCGAGGGGTTCCCAGCTATTGCCATGCAGATTCTCGGAGAGGTGCTCTCCAGGGCTGATATATCAACTTCTCTAAGGGACTCCCTCTCTCTGGATTTCGCCACTGCAGCGATTGCCGATAGCCATTATGGCGAAGCTTTTGCCGTGTTGCGCGATTTCAGCACCCCCGAAGCGCCGCGCTTTCAACTCCTTATGGGGCTCATCGAATACGAGATCGATTCTTCCGAGGCCGCAGAGCACCGCCTCAACGCCATTTCCCCGGATATGCTCTCCGGCGAAGACCTCTCCTGGTTCCACCTGCTGCAATTTCTCCTGCTGGATGAGGAGGGTGATTTGGAGGAGGCATCTGCCGCCTATCAGCGGGCTGTTGACTTGGCTTCGACTTCTGCCTTGCGTTCCTATTTCGAGTTGCTGCGTATGCGCAACCAGCTCAAGCACCTTGATGTCGACGAAAACATCATCACCGATTTACGGCAGAAACTTTCCGATATGCAGGGTCAGCGCGGTGCTTTCGATACCGCCCGCCTGCTCGCCGTAGCTCTCGTTCAGAGCGGCAAGCCGGACGATGCAATTGATTTGATCGAGAATCAACTTCGCTATATCGGTGTGCAGGAGGCCGACCTGCGATCTCAATTTTACCTTCTACTTGGGCTTATTCACGGGGAAAATTCCGGCCGCGGGCGTATCGCTCTGCAGCAGATTCTGCTCGATGACTATGCCACCCGTCAGCAGCAGGAAATGGCCCTGGAACTCCTTGCAGGTGCCTCCATCGACGGAGATGAATCCGGCTCCTTTATGGATTTCCTGAACGACTTGCTGGCCCGCGAGAAACCGCATCCGCTTGCCGATAAACTGCTCATCTTCCGCTGCCGCCTGCAGCTCACCGCCAATCGCCTGGATGAGGCAGAGGCAGATTCCAGGCAGGTGCTGGAGCAATACCCGGGGTCTTACCAGGTGGAGGATGCCATTCGTATTTTGGCTTATCTCTCCTGGAAACGAGAACCTCACCAATACCGCACTGCGGCAAATTACCTCACCCAGCTGCGCACCCGTATTTTCAATGCCGAAGAGCGCGCCCGGCTTGGGGTGCTCGCCGCAGACTGCCTTTTCCTCAATGGCGACTACGCCAGTGCAGCCGATGCCTATGGCCTGGTCTTGCGCGAAGGCAACATCCTCTTCCCCGGTTCGGTGCTCTATCAGCAGATTTTGTCTGAACTGCGTGCCGGGCGCATCGAACGGGCTATGGAAGAACTGGACCGCGAGGACAACGAGCTTATCGTCGATGTCGAAAACCGCTGGAGAGCCGAGTGGAATCTGGTGCAGACCCTGCGTTCATATGGGCGTGAGGAGGAGGCCTTTACCCGTATACACCGCCTCCTCGACTCCGGCAATACTCTGACCATGCCGGCCATGCTGCGGCTCCGGCTGATGTGGTTGGAAATCCAGCTTTCAGTGCAAATGCGTAATGTAGAGGAAACCCCCGCTCAGGTAGATGCTCTTCTTGCCCTTCTTGGCTCGATGGACGATTCCGCGCTTCCCGAAACGCAGCGCTCTCAGATTTTGGCCAATACCTTGCTCTTGAAAGCCGAAGCCCTCTATATTCGAGATCAAACGGAGGAAGGAGCGGTTATTTTTGAATCTCTGCGCAAAGATTATCCGCAGTCGGAGGCCACAGCCCTTTCTTACCTGTTGGAAGCCCGCTACCTGGTAGCCTCTGGCAATACCGTGGACGCTCAGCGGCTGCTCATCGCACTGGTTGATGGGTTGCCCAGGAGCAAGTATGCCCCAATTGCACTTTGGGAAGCTGCCCTGAATGCTGAGCTGCGCGGGACCAATTCTACCTATCAGGAGGCGATTTCCCTACTCGAACGCCTGATTCGCGAATATCCTAAAACCAGCCTTACCTATCAGGCTCGTCTGAAACAAGCCGACCTCTCCCGCCGACTCAACGATTTTGGTACCGCTCTCATCATATATGAGGACCTCATCAATACCTATCCGGACCACCCCGACAGAATGCGTGCCGAGCTGAACCGGGCAGACTGTTACCTTGCCCAATCCGGGCAAATTCCCGCTCGCAGAGAAAACGCAATTGCCATCTATGAGAAACTGGTCGATGTCTCTACCGCCTCTGTCGATATGCGTATCGAAGCTGGCTATAAATGGGCCTATGCTGTCGATCAATCTGGTGAATATGAGCGTGCCAGCTCGCTCTACTGGATGATTATTCACCGTGTTATCGATTCCCAACAGCAGTTATCGGAAATGGGGCCTCAAGGCCGCTACTGGCTTTCCCGTGCCATTATGGCGCTTGGTTCTCTGCTCGAAAACGGCCGCCGCTACGATGAAGCCCGTAAAATTTACGCTTATGTCCGTCGCTACGACCTGCCCGGTCAAAGGCTCGCTCTCTCTCGCTTGGAGCGCCTGGACTCCCCTAAATAAGGTTTTCCTTTTCAACCGTAGTTAAAGCATATTTAATATACACCCTTTTCTGAATGGACTTTTTAGATTCAACTCTGATCGAACGTGGTGGCCCGGTTATGTGGCCATTGCTGCTCTTAAGCCTCTTTGGGTTTACGCTTTTTGTCGAACGCACCCTATACCTGCACAAAGGCCAAATCCGCTCCAATGATTTTATCAGCGGCATTAAAAACCTACTCCGCAAAGGCCGACTTATCGAAGCCCTGACCGTTTGCGAGGAAACTCCCGGGCCTGTGGCGGCCGTTCTCAAATCCGCACTGCTCCATCACGACCAAGGGGAGGACGCCATGCGAGGGGCTATCCAGAGTGCCGCCGTTGTCGAAATCCCCACTCTCGAACGTAGAGTAGGTACGCTTGAGGCCATTGCCCGTGTAGCGCCGCTTTTTGGCCTGTTGGGAACCATTATGGGCTTGGGGAATGCCTTTTTTGAGCTACAAAAAGCCGGTGCCTATGCCAATGTGGGCATCCTTAGTTCTGGATTTGGCGATGCTCTCATTACTACAGCCACCGGTTTGGCTATCTCTGCCATGTCCTATCTTGCCTACCACTTTTTACACGGTCGCGTGCGTGCACTGGTTCACGATATGGAATATGCCGGCCATGATATTCTTATGTTTTTTCTGCGGGAACTTCCCGACAGTAGTAAGCAGGCACTGATGCGTGATGCACAGGCGGAGCAGGCTGCTGCTCCATCACAACCCGTTTCCAGGGACTGATCGCTATGCCCGTAAAATCCTTCACCAGACCGCTCAATCTGCGTCGCTTGCTTCGCGAACCGAAACGAGAGTTCAACCTGCTCCCATTCCTCGACCTGTGTATCATCGCTCTCTTCTTCGGTATGCACAGCACCCGCTTTATGTTTGCCCCCGGAATTACCATTGATCTGGCTTCTGCCGAGCGCAGCAGCCTTAGCGGTGTGCCAACCGCTGCCGTGTTGACGGTACTCCCGGCTGCTGAAGTGACTTCCGTAGACGAAAAAGGAGACGCTATTCCTCCCAGCCTGCGTAAGAACCCCCTCAACCGCGTGCTCTTCGAAGGCGAAATCTTTACCGTTGATATCCTCAAAGAAAAATTTTCCGCCTACATGCAGCGCCACAATCTGGAGCAGCCGGTGCTCTTGGTTAAAGCCGATAAAGGCGTTTCCGTGGAGCAGCTTATGGCAATTTTCGACAATGCCCGCGATTCCGGATTCTATGGCGTGCAGCTGGCCGCCGAAGAAACCACTCTGCAGGATCCTTTTCTGAAAAAACTCCCCTGATATGTCCGCCTCCGGTAAAAAGCTCAGACGCAGGCTCTTTCTATTGCCTCTCTTTATCCTCGGCATTGCCGTGCATATCGTCGGTTTTATTTGTCTGCGCATGGTTCCCTATCCAGAACCGTCGGAGGGCTTTCGAGATCCTTTTGTCCGCTTTATCGGCGACAGCAATGTTGCAGGCCATCCTGTGATGCAGGAACAGGCCGTTCTCTTCGACAGTGCGCCCCTTTTTCTCCCCACAAAATGGAACACCGCCGGGGTTTTTTCCGAGGTAAATATTGCCGATGTGCAAACGCCTCTCTTCGGCCTCTATGAGGAACAGATTACCTTAAATGAGGACACCCTTTCTCCGGCGGCCAGCTATGTCGCCTTTTCCCGTCCCGACATTACCAATGTGCTCGGCGAAAGCAGCTTTCCGGCATTGCGCTACTTTGGGCGAAAACCGGATCCACTCAGTGAATCGGTGTCATCGGCCGATATGATTTTGCAGGATATGATGACCGGGCAAACGCTTTCAGGTGGAACTTTACCGCAGGAGATACAAGAATCCATCTACGCTGTCGACGCCTCTTATTCCGAATGGCTGGTACACGCTGATGTCTCCGGCGTAGTCGGCCAACCCATGCGCTTGAAGGGATCCGGTAATATAGAGGTCGATCACAGTATTCGCAACTTCCTGCAGGATGGGCACTTTATAAAACCTCTCCAGATCGGGTATTTTCATGTTGTCATTGGCCCATAGACGCTTCAATGTCTCCTTCTTCCCGCTGAAAGACTCCTGCTTCTGTTTTTGTGAAAAGAAATTTAAGCAAAAGTGCAAAAATATAGTTGACGCTGGAAAATCACCGTCCCATATTTCCCCACTTTGTTTTCCCCTCCGTGGAGGAAACGCTTCTTTGAAGATAATGCCCTTGTAGCTCAGTCGGTAGAGCGCATCCTTGGTAAGGATGAGGTCGGCAGTTCAAATCTGCTCGAGGGCTCCATCTTAATACTTTAACTAACATAAATATCAAACCTGACAGTAACCTGTCTAACAATCCGCAAACATGCCCAAAGAAACATTCGAACGCACCAAACCCCACGTCAATGTAGGGACCATCGGCCACATTGACCATGGTAAAACTACACTGACAACTTCTATCCTCAAGGTTCAGAGCGATAAGGGTCTGGCCGAATTCAAGTCCTATGCTGACATTGCTAAGGGCGGCACCGTTCGTGACGAAACGAAGACAGTTACTATTGCTGTGGCTCACGTTGAGTACGAAAGCAACAAACGTCACTACGCTCACGTTGACTGCCCCGGACACGCAGACTTTGTTAAGAACATGATTACGGGTGCTGCCCAGATGGACGGCGCTATCCTCGTAGTTTCTGCTGCTGACGGTCCTATGCCGCAGACTCGCGAGCACATCCTTTTGGCTCGTCAGGTTGGTGTTCCTCAAATCGTTGTTTTCCTCAACAAGTGCGACCTCCTCGACGACGAAGAGCTCCTTGAACTCGTTGAAATGGAAGTCCGCGACCTCCTTTCTAAGTATGACTACGATGGTGACAATATCCGCATCATCCGTGGCTCTGCGACCGGCGCTATTGAAGGTGAACAAAAGTGGGTTGACGCTATCGGCGAACTCATGGACGCCATCGACGAAGAAATCGCTGAACCTGAGCGCGATATCGACAAGCCCTTCCTTATGAGTGTTGAAGACGTGTTCTCCATCACAGGTCGTGGCACGGTTGCTACCGGTCGTATCGAACGTGGTGTTATCAAGGTTGGTGAAGAAGTTCAGATCGTTGGCCTCGGTTCTCAGGCCAAGACCGTCTGCACCGGTGTTGAAATGTTCCGCAAGCTGCTTCCTCAGGGCCAGGCCGGCGACAATGTTGGTCTCCTCCTCCGTGGTATTGCCAAGGAAGACATTCAGCGCGGTCACGTTATCGCCAAGACCGGCTCCATCAAGCCACACACTAAGGCCAAGGCCGAAATCTACGTCCTTACCAAGGATGAAGGTGGCCGCCACACTCCGTTCTTCAACGGATACCGTCCTCAGTTCTACTTCCGCACAACCGACGTTACTGGTAGCCTGACTCTGGCCGCCGGTGTTGAGATGGTTATGCCCGGTGATAACCTTTCCTGCGAAATCGAATTGCAGAAGGAAATCGCTATGGAACCCGGTCAGCGCTTCGCTATCCGCGAAGGTGGCCGCACCATCGGTGCCGGTCGTGTAACTGAAATTATCGCTTAAGTTACTTTTGCTTTTTAATGGCCTTGCCGGAAGCTCTTTGTGAGCTTCCGGCTTGACCATTTCTTTCTGAAGTAGGGTAGTAGCTCAATTGGTAGAGCGGCGGTCTCCAAAACCGTAGGTTGGGGGTTCGAGTCCCTCCTGCCCTGCCACTTCAGAAAACAATGCAAGCGTAAAACGTTAAACTCTTATACAAATGGCCAATCCATTTCGCAAAATCCGCCACTTCTATGGGGAGACTGTCACAGAGCTTAGAAAAGCCTCCTGGCCCACTCGCTCCGAGCTGAAAAGCAATACCGTCGTCGTCCTTATAGCTATTTTCCTCTTCGGTGGATATATCTGTCTGGCCGATTTTTGCGTTTATAACTGGGTCCAGCTCCTCACTTCTCTGGTGCGCTGACCTGATTTATGGATTGGAAAAGTCTCCGAATGAGTACAGAAAACACTATGGCTAATGGCCTTTGGTATGTCGTCCAGACCCTCTCGAATGCTGAGCAAAAGGTAAAGCGTTTCATCGAACGCCAGCTCGCTTTTGAGGAGCTCGAGGACTATATCTACGAAGTGCTCATGCCCACGGAAGTTGTTTCCGAGGTTAAAGGAGGCAAAAAATCCCAGAAGACTCGCAAGTTGTATCCTGGCTATGTGTTCATCCATATGCGTCTTTACGATGAGGATGGAAAGCTTCTCCAGAAGCCTTGGTATTTCGTCAATGGCACCGAAGGTGTTATTGGTTTTGTGGGTGGAAATCGTCCTACGGCCCTTAAGGACAGCGAAATTAAACGCATCCTTTCACAGGTTGCAGAGGCCGAGGGTAAGGAAGTTCCTAAAGTTCAATACGAAGTCGGCGAGGAAGTCAAAATCACCGATGGACCTTTCCTCAATCTCAATGGTCGCATCGACGAGATCGACCCTGATGCAGGTAAGCTCAAAGTATCCGTTTCCATCTTCGGCCGCTTTACTCCGGTTACTCTGGAATACTGGCAGGTGGAACGCATCACTGAATAACTTTTAATTTAAAACCACACAGCTCAGGAATAGTTTAAGCCATGGCTAAGAAAGTCACAGGAATTATCAAATTGCAGTTGCCCGCCGGTTCGGCAAATCCGGCTCCTCCGGTTGGTCCGGCTCTGGGTGCTGCCGGCGTTAACATCATGGCCTTCTGTAAGGACTTCAACGCTCGTACCAAGGATCAGTCCGGCACTATTCTGCCGACAGTGATCACGGTTTACGCAGACCGTTCGTTTTCCTTCATCACGAAGAGCCCGCCAGCTTCCGAATTGCTCAAGAAGGCTGCCAAGGTAGCCAAGGGCTCCGGCGTTCCCAACCGCGACAAAATCGGTAAGGTAACCAAAGCCCAGGTCAAGGAAATCGCTCAAACCAAATTCGAAGACCTCAATGCACGCTCCATCGAAGCAGCTATGCTGATCATCGAAGGTTCCGCTCGCTCTATGGGGATCACTGTCGAAGACTGAGCTCCTGACTCACCTCTTTTTTCAACCAATTCTTATTAACACCAATACACGGGAAGGGAGTTTGCCATGAAATTAAAAAGCAAACGTTATAATACCGCCCGGGAACAGGTGGACTCTTTGGAGCGCTTCGAGCTCGCCGACGCTGTCGCTAAGCTCGCTCAGTTCCCCAAGGCTAAGTTTGACGAAACCGTCGAATTGTCCATCCATCTCGGAGTGGATCCACGCCAAAGCAGCCAGATGGTTCGCGGCATCGTCAATCTGCCCAAGGGCAGCGGTAAGAAAGTTCGCGTTATCGCCTTCACTGAAAGTCCTGAACTCGCTCTCGAGGCAGGTGCTGAAGAAGCCGGTATGGACGAACTCATGAACAAAATTCAAGGCGGATGGCTCGACTTCGACATCGCCGTGGCCACTCCTTCTGCCATGAAGGAAGTCCGTAAGCTCGCTCGCGTGCTCGGTCCCCGTGGTTTGATGCCTAACCCTAAGAGCGGCACCGTCAGCGAAGATGTGGCAGCTGCTATTAAGGACATCAAACTCGGCGGTCGCGTTGAATTCAAAATGGACAAAACCGCAAACATCGGCGTTATCGTCGGTAAGCGCAGTCACAGCGAAGCGGACCTCGTGGAAAACATCCACGCAGTTATCGATGCTATCGCCAAGGCTCGCCCGGAAAACCTCAAAGGGAAATATGTTTGCAGCATGGCCGTCTCATCTACGATGAGCCCCAGCGTCAAACTTGCTTCCACCCTCTACAACTTCTAAGGGTTCCTACGATGCAGACAGAAAAACAATATTTCATTAAGGAAGTCGGCAGCCACCTGGATAAATCCTCCTACTGCCTGATTACCGACTACACCGGCATCACCGTAGAAGAAGTAGAAGGTCTCCGCATCAAGCTTGAAAAAGTTGGCGCAGAGTTCCACGTTGTTAAGAACCGTATTCTTAAGATCGCTGCTCAGGAACGTGAGTTCCCTGAAATGGCTGAATGGCTCACCGGCCAGACTGCCATTATCGTCGGCGGTGAGAACCCCAGCGAATCCATCAAAATCCTCGAAGGTTTCATCAAGGAGAAAAAGAAGGTTTCCATCAAAGGCGGTGTTCTCGACAAGAAGCTCCTCTCCGAAGCCGAAGTTTCCGATCTGGGCAAGCTGCCCTCTCTCGAAGTTCTCCGTGCACAGCTCTTGGGTACCCTCAATGCTCCTGCACAGCAGACCGTTACGGTGCTCATGGGGGTTCCCCAGGCCATCGTCAACATCCTCAAGAACTACGAAGAAAAGCTTGGCTAATCTTTCTATTTGCTCCTTCCGATTTCCGGCGCGAGCAAACCTTTTCACAAAAAATCAACATTAACCACCAAATACCGGGTAGGGGGAACCTTCCCTTAAATGTTCGATCTACGATCTGCGCTAACCGGTAAGGAGGAAAAAATGGCTATTACTAAAGAAGAAGTTATCGAATGGCTGTCCAGCCAGACTGTTCTCGAAATCGCTGGTCTCGTTAAAGACCTCGAAGAAAAATGGGGCGTTTCCGCTGCTGCTCCCGTTGCTGCTATGCCCGTAGCTGTTGCTGCCGGTGCCGCTGCTGAAGCTGCTGAAGAAAAGACCGAATTCGACGTTATCCTGAAATCCTTCGGAGCTAACAAGATCGGTGTTATTAAGGAAATCCGCGGTATCACTGGTCTCGGCCTCAAGGAAGCTAAAGACCTCGTTGAAGGTGCTCCCAAGGCTGTCAAGGAAGCGACCACCAAGGAAGACGCCGAAGATATCAAGAAGAAGCTCGAAGCCGCTGGCGCTGAAGTCGAAATTAAGTAACTCTGGACACTTCATTCGAGATTTATCCTATTTTCGCCAGAGAGGTTCTGCTACAGAGCCTCTCTGGCTTCCCACGTACTCTTTGTCATTCACCGGCAAGGATTCGTCGTGCTTCGTAGCTCTCTGCTCGCGAGGTACCACGAATCTTTGTTTCCAGGCATTTAAGCCTTAACCTTCTCATACGTATTCATCATGTCTGAGCGCATCAACTTCGGCAAACTGACGGAGGTCATCGAACCACCGAATCTTATCCAGACCCAGATTAACTCCTTCGCAGAGTATCTGCAGAACGACAAAGCGCCCGGGCAGCGCTTACCTGTCGGCCTGGAATCCGTTTTTAGAGAGGTTTTCCCCATCGAAAGCTACGATGGTCGTTGCCAACTCGAATACCTTTCCTATTCCCTCTCCGGGCCCAAATTCTCCGAGATGGAATGCATCCGCGAAGGCGTCAGCTATTCCATCTCTCTCTACGTCAAGCTCCGTCTCCGTGAAGATGAAGCCATCAAAGACGAAGAAATTTACATGGGTGAAATTCCTATGATGACCGAGCGTGGCTCCTTCATCATCAACGGTGCTGAGCGCGTTGTCGTCAGCCAGTTGCACCGCTCGCCCGGTATCTGCTTTGAAGTGGCACCGCACACCAGCGGTAAGGAGCTCCACAGCTTCCGCATCATTCCCGACCGCGGAACATGGTTGGAATGCCAGTTCGACCAGAACGACCTCCTTTACGTCTACCTCGACCGCCGCCGCCGCCGCCGCAAGTTCCTCATCACCACGCTCCTGCGTGCTATGGGCTATGGCTCCGACTACGATCTGCTCAGCTTCTTCTATGATATCCAGACCCTCGAGGTCGCCGAGGCCCTTGAAATGGACAGCGTTTCCCGACTCGTTCTCGTGGAAGACCTCGTCGATGCCGACAAAGGCGTGGTTATTGCCCGCTCCTTCGAGCCCCTCACTAAAACCATCGTTCGCGCAATCCAAAGCGTTGGTATCACCACCATTTCCGTCATTAACACCGACGTGGACGACGGTGCCATCATTCGCTGTCTTAAGAAGGACCCCACACGCAACGAAGAAGAAGCGCTCAAAGATATCTACAAGCGTCTGCGCCCCGGAGAACCTCCGACAACCGCCAACGCCAAGGCCCTGCTCAAACGCCTCTTCATGGATCCCAAGCGCTATGACTTGGGCCGCGTAGGTCGCTACAAGATCAACCAGAAACTTGGCCTCAAGACAGATCTGGAAACACGCATCATCACTGTTGAAGATATCATCGAAGCCACCAAATACCTCGTCAACCTCAAGAAGGGTGTAGGTATTATCGACGATATCGACCACCTCGGCAGCCGCCGCGTGCGCACTGTTGGAGAGTTGATGATGAACCAGTGCCGCATCGGTCTGGCCCGTACTGAGCGTCTTGTTAAAGAGCGCATGACACTTTATGATCAGAGTGTGGACTCCATCACTCCGCAGAAGTTGATCAACCCCAAGGCTCTTACTACGGTTATCCGCGATTTCTTCGCCCGTAGCCAGTTGAGCCAGTTCATGGACCAGATCAACCCGCTGGCAGAACTCACCCACAAACGCCGTCTTTCCGCTTTGGGCCCCGGTGGTCTCAATCGCGAACGTGCCGGTTTCGAAGTGCGCGACGTTCACCCCAGCCACTACGGACGTATTTGCCCGATTGAAACACCGGAAGGTCCCAACATCGGTCTGATCAACTCCCTCTCCACCTACTCCCGCATCAACGAGTTCGGTTTCATCGAAACTCCCTACCGCGTGGTCAAGGGTGGCAAGGTTCAGAAGGAAGTTGTCTACGTCAATGCAGACCAGGAAGAAGGCCACGTTATTGCACAGGCCAACACCGAAATCGGCGAAGACGGCAGTCTCCTCGGCCGCGTTACCGTGCGTAAGGGCGACGACTTCCTCGAAGTCTCCCCCGAAGAAGTCGAATACATGGACGTTTCTCCCAAGCAGCTTGTTTCCGTTGCCGCCGGGTTGATTCCCTTCCTCGAACACGACGACGCCAACCGTGCACTCATGGGCGCCAACATGCAACGTCAGGGGGTTCCTCTGCTTCGCACAGAAGCCCCGCTCGTTGGCACCGGTATTGAAGAACGCATCGCCAAGGACTCCAAAACCGTTACCACAGCCATCGCTGAAGGTATCGTGGCCAGTGTGGATGCTACTCGCATCATCACTACACCCGATGGCACCGTTTCCCTGAAGATCGAAAAATCTCTCAAGAGCGATCCCAAGAATGGTATCCACGTCTACCTCCTGCGCAAGTTCCTCCGCTCCAATGCCGGTACCTGCTTCAATCAGAAGCCGATCGTCAAAAAGGGCCAGGTGATCAAAGTGGGCGATGTTCTCGCCGACGGAGCCTCCACCGATAAGGGCGAACTGGCCATCGGGCGCAACGTGCTCGTAGCCTACATGCCTTGGAACGGTTATAACTTTGAAGACGCTATCCTCATCTCCGAAAAGATGCTGCGTGACGATGTTTACACATCCATCCACATCGAAGAGTTCGAGGTTACCGCCCGCGACACCAAGCTCGGGCCGGAAGAAATCACCCGCGATATTCCCAACGTTGGTGAAGAAGCCCTCCGCAACCTCAACCACGACGGTGTTATCCGCGTAGGTGCAGAAGTTGCTCCGGGCGATATCCTCGTCGGTAAGATCACTCCCAAGAGCGAAACAGAACTGGCTCCGGAAGAAAAACTCCTCCGCGCCATCTTCGGGGAAAAAGCTGCCGATGTGAAAGATACTTCCCTGCTTGTTCCCTCCGGTTGCTACGGTATCGTTATGGATGTTAAGGTCTCCTCCCGCGTAGACGGCGAGAAGGAGAAACTCAGCCCCAGCGACCGCCGCCGCCAGATCAAAAAGATCAACGAAGAATACCGCACACAGTCCGATAAACTCCGCGAATCGCTCACCGAAAGTCTTTCCAACATTCTCCTCGGCGAAAAAATTCCTCTGGATGTCATCAACAGCCAGACCGGCGAAACCATTATCCCGGCCAACCGTAAAATCACCAAAACGCTTCTGCGTCGCCTGGCTGCCGTTTACAAGGATATCGAAATCGACCCCAGCCCCGTCCGCATCAAAATCATGGAAATCATCACTTCCTTCACTGCGAAGTTCGATGAGCTTGATGCCGAACAGGCCCGCAAGGTTGAATCCGTTGAGTCCGGCGAAGATGTCGAACAGGGCGTTATTAAAAACGTTAAAGTTTACGTCGCTAAAAAGCGCAAGATTCAGGTCGGTGACAAAATGGCCGGACGCCACGGTAACAAGGGTGTTGTGGCTAAAATCGTTCCCGAAGAGGATATGCCTTACCTGCCCGACGGCACTTCCGTCGAAATCTGCTTGAATCCACTCGGTGTGCCTTCCCGAATGAACGTCGGTCAGGTGCTTGAGTGTCACTTGGGTTGGGCCTGTAAGAAGCTCGGCCTCAAGATCGCCACTCCCGTGTTCGACGGTATCCCCGAAGAACAGATCAAGCAATACCTGCGCGATGCCGGCCTTCCCGACGACGGTAAGAGCGTCCTTTACGACGGCCGCAGCGGTGAGCCACTCGACCAGAAAGTGGTTGTCGGCTACACCTACATGCTCAAGCTCAACCACTTGGTTGCTTCCAAGATTCACGCCCGTGCCGTAGGCCCCTACAGCTTGATCACTCAGCAGCCGCTCGGTGGTAAAGCCCAATACGGTGGTCAGCGCTTTGGGGAAATGGAAGTGTGGGCACTCGAAGCTTACGGTGCCGCATACACCCTCCAGGAACTCCTCACGGTCAAGTCCGACGACGTTCAGGGCCGTACCAAGATTTACGAATCTCTGGTTAAGGGCGATAACTCTCTGGCCGCCGGCATTCCGCAGTCCTTCAACGTCTTGATGAAGGAAATGCAAAGCCTCTGTCTGGATGTCCGTCTCGGTTCCCAGGACGATTTCGGCCTCATGGCTTAACCTCTCCGCGATTATTAATCAGCTATACGCCAACCAAATTTTACAATGAGCGAAGCAGAACTCCAAACACGCGAAGTACGCGATTTCCTTGGTGAAGAAAGAGACCAGTCCTTCGATCAGGTCTCCATCACTGTTGCCAGTCCGGATACTATCCGCTCTTGGTCTCGCGGAGAAGTCAAGAATCCTGAGACCATCAACTACCGCACCTTTAAACCCGAACCCGGTGGCTTGTTCTGCCAGCGCATTTTCGGGCCGGTCCGCGACTATGAGTGCGCCTGTGGTAAATACAAACGCATCAAATACAAGGGCGTCATCTGTGACCGTTGCGGGGTCGAAGTCACCGTGTCCCGCGTGCGCCGCGAGCGCATGGGCCACATCGAACTCGCTGTGCCCGTAACCCACATATGGTTCCTCAAGAGCATGCCCAGCCGCCTCGGTCTGCTCCTTGATGTTACCGCCCGCAACCTCGAGCGCGTTATCTACTATGAAAACTACATGGTAGTAGACCCCGGCCGTACTCCCCTCGAAGAAAAACAACTGCTCACCGAGCAAGAGTTTGTTCAGGCTCAGGACGAATACGGTGAAGATGCCTTTGTTGCCAAAATGGGCGCTGTGGCCATCCGTGAGATTCTTGAAAAGATGAACATGGAAGCCATCGTCGAAGAACTGCACGAGCAGATGCACGGCACACGCTCCAAGCAAATCAAGAAAAAGCTCTCCAAGCGCCTCAAGGTTATTCAAGGCTTTATTGAAAGCGGCACACGTCCCGAATGGATGGTTCTGGAAGTCCTTCCCGTCATCCCGCCGGACCTTCGCCCGCTCGTGCCTCTCGAAGGTGGCCGTTTTGCCACTTCCGACCTCAACGACCTCTACCGCCGCGTTATCAACCGTAACAACCGTTTGAAGAACCTCCTCATGCTCAAAACTCCCGATGTGATTATTCACAACGAGAAGCGCATGTTGCAGGAAGCTGTCGACGCTCTCTTCGACAACGGCCGCCACGGACGCGCTGTTACCGGTGCCGGCAACCGTGCCCTCAAGAGCCTTTCCGACATGCTCAAAGGTAAGCAGGGTCGCTTCCGTCAAAACTTGCTCGGTAAGCGCGTAGACTACTCTGGCCGTTCCGTTATTGTTATCGGTCCTGAGCTCAAGCTCTACCAGTGCGGTTTGCCCAAGAAGATGGCGCTCGTTCTCTTTGAACCGTTCATCATCCGCCGCCTCAAAGAACTTGGCTTTGTCCATACCGTTCGTGGCGCCCGTAAGATGATCGAAAAGCGCAGTCCGGAGGTATGGGATATTCTCGAGGAAGTCACCCAGGGCCACCCCGTGCTCCTCAACCGTGCGCCTACGCTTCACCGCCTCTCCATTCAGGCCTTCGAGCCCATTCTCATCGAAGGGGATGCTATCCGCCTGCACCCGCTCGTTTGCCAGCCCTATAATGCGGACTTCGACGGTGACCAGATGGCTGTGCACGTGCCGCTTTCCCTCGAGGCGATCCTTGAGTGTAAGCTCCTTATGATGAGCTCGCACAACCTCTTTTCGCCCTCCAGTGGGGATCCTATCCTCATGCCTTCTCAGGACATTGTTTTGGGCTCTTACTACCTCACCCTCGAACCGCGCCGCGCTCCGAGTGATGAAAGCAAGTTACCCCTCTTCAGTAATGTCAACGAGGTGCTCCTTGCCGAAGCCGACGGTGTTGTTCATAAACACCAGTGGATCCGCTTCGTCAACCCCGACTATGGTCGGGAGACGATCTACGGTAAGAGCAAGCAAAAGATCCTCGTTACCACTCCCGGCCGCGTTATGTTCAGTATCATTTGGCCGGAGCAACTCGGTTTCGTTAATTTCTCCGTCGCCAAGAAGAAGCTCAGTAAGCTCATTGCCGACACCTACGAAACCACCGGTAAGGAAGGCGCTGTTAAGACCCTCGACCTCCTCAAGAACCTCGGCTTTAAGATCGCCACTAAGGCCGGTATCTCCATCGGTATGGCCGATATGATCATTCCGCCGGATAAGAAGGACATCGTGGCCGCAGCCCGTAACCGCATTAAAGACGTTGTTTCCCAGTACAACAAGGGAATCATCACCGGCGGCGAACGCTACAACAAAGTTGTCGATATTTGGACACAGGCTACCGACGATATCGCCACGCGCGTATTTGAATACCTCGATGAGAATCTGGGCCGCGAAGACGTTAACCCCGTCTTCCTTATGATGGACTCCGGGGCCCGCGGTAACCGCCAACAGGTTCGCCAGCTCTGTGGTACCCGTGGTCTCATGGCCAAGCCATCCGGCGAAATTATCGAACGCCCGATTCTTTCTTCCTTCCGCGAAGGTCTTACCGTTTTGGAATACTTCATTTCCACTCACGGTGCCCGTAAGGGGCTCGCCGACACCGCTTTGAAGACTGCTGACGCCGGTTACCTTACCCGTAAGCTTTGCGATGTGGCTATGGACTTGATCATCAGTTGCGAAGACGACGGCAACCGCGACGGTATCTGGAAGGCTGCTATCTACGACGGTGACGACGAAATCGTGCCCCTGCGCGACCGTATCATCGGTCGTTATGTTAGCGAAGACATCATCAACCCCATCAACCCCGACGAAGTCATCCTTCCCAACGGAGAGATGGTTACCGAAGACATTGCCAAACGCTTCGACGAGCTCGGTATCGAGCGCGTCAAGATCATGTCTCCGCTCACTCACCAGCGCAACAATTGCCTCCCGGCCAAATCTTACGGGATCAACCCGGCCACCAACAAACTGGTGGAAACCGGCGCGGCCATCGGTATCATCGCAGCCCAGTCCATCGGTGAACCTGGCACCCAGTTGACCATGCGTACCTTCCACATCGGTGGTATTGCTTCCGCTTTGGCCAAGGACAACGACATTCAGGTCCGCAACAGTGGTAACCTCAAGTTCGAAGGCCTCCGCCTGGTTGCTGTCGGCGATGGAAACACCTACGTGGTCCTCAATAAGACCGGTAGCATCTCCATTATCGACTCCAACGATCGCGAACTGGAATCCTATAAGATGCCTGCCGGTGCCGTAATCACCTATGAAGATGGCGACCCCATCTCTAAGGGCGATGTCCTTGCACAATGGGACCCCCACAACGTGCCGATCATCTCCGAAAAAGGTGGTACTGTTACCTTCCGCGATATGATTCCCGGTGTTACCGTTAAGCGCGAGCTCGACCCTGCCACCGGCCGTATTGCCACTACCATCGTGGAACACAAAGAGGACCTCAATCCTCAGATCGAAATCCGCGATATGGTCGACGGTCGAGAAAAGATTCTGGCCACCTACGCCATTCCAACCGGCGCTCAAGTTCAGGTTAACGACGGCGACGAAATCGAGCCGGGCACCATGCTCGCCAAGACGCCTCGCGGCGCCTCCAAAACTCAGGATATTACCGGGGGTCTTCCCCGTGTTGCCGAGCTCTTTGAAGCACGTCGTCCCAAAGAAGCTGCCGACATGGCCAAGATCGACGGTATTGTCAGCATGGGCGGAACCATCCGCGGCAAGAAACGCCTCGTGGTCACCGACGAGCAGAACGGCCTTGAAGAAGATCACCTGATCCCGCACGGTAAGCATATTACCGTCCAGTTGGGAGATCACGTCCGCAAAGGCCAGCCCCTCACAGAAGGTGCTGCCGACCCGCACGAAATCCTCGATATTCTCGGCCCCGCGGCCCTCCAGGAATACCTCATCTCCGAAATTCAGAAGGTTTACCGCCTCCAGGGGGTTACCATTAACGATAAGCACATCGAAGTCATCATCTCTCAGATGCTCTGCAAAGTGCGTATCACTGATCCCGGTGACTCTGAGTTCTTCTGGGGAGAGCAGATCGACAAACAGGCCTTCCTCAATGAAAACGAAAAAATCATTGAGGCCGGTGGTATGCCCGCCGAAGGCGAGCCCATCCTCCTTGGCATTACCAAGGCCTCCGTGGAAACAGAATCCTTCATCTCGGCAGCTTCCTTCCAGGAAACCACCCGGGTGCTCACCGATGCCTCCACCCTCGGTAAAATCGATAAACTCAAGGGCTTCAAAGAAAACGTTATTATGGGCCACCTCATTCCCGCCGGAACAGGGCTTCCCAAATACCGCCGCCTGAAGATCAATACCCTTGGCAACGCCGACGGTTACGACACCGCAGAATCCTCCGAAGATGCTTCCTGAGCTTCCTTCGGTAGAATAACTAAATTCTTTCCGGAGGGCACTTCCTCAATCGAAGTGCCCTCCGTCTTTTATTTTAATAGTCCATTTATAGGGTAGGGGAGTCTCCCCGATACCCCATCACCTTCAGCCGGTGGATGCTCTTTTTTTTCCAATGCAAGCAAAAAACAGACAAAAAAACTTTTTTGGGCTTGCCCAATGTATGGAAATTATCATCGTCCACTAGCTTACACCATAGAAATACACAGTAAACCGACCTGAACAGAGGTCATTGGTAGATTTAAAATACTCGCAGATCAGCACTTTTTGCTTGATTTATGGGTGTCTGAATCTATCTTCACCGCTTTTTCCTCAAAAAACAGCTTTATCATGCCTACGATCAATCAGCTAGTCCGTAAGCCACGCGTCCTGAAGACCACCAAGAGTAAGTCTCCGGCCCTCTCTCGCAATCCCTTCAAGCGTGGGGTTTGTGTGCAGGTTATGACCCGCACCCCTAAAAAGCCGAACTCCGCTATCCGTAAAGTCGCCAAGGTGCGTTTGACCAACGGCACTGAAGTTATCGCTTACATCCCAGACGAAGGTCACTCTCTCCAGGAGCACAGCGTTGTCCTCGTTCGTGGCGGTCGTGTTAAGGACCTTCCCGGTGTTCGTTATCACATTGTTCGTGGCACTCTGGACTGTGTGGGTGTTGAGAAGCGCCGCCGCAGCCGTTCCAAATACGGTGTAAAACGCCCGCGCGCCGCCAAATAAGGCAATTACAATTTAACCTTTATATCTAAGAAAACAGCATGAGCCGCAGACGCAGAGCAGAAAAACGGGAACACACACCCGACCCGCGTTACAATAGTCAACTCGTAAGCCACTTTATTAACCTCGTCATGTTGGACGGGAAAAAGAGCGTGGCCCAATCCATTGTTTACGGCGCATTTGAATGCGTTAGTGAGAAACTCGGCAAGGGCGATCCTATCGACCTCCTGCTCGGTGCTATGGAAAACGCCCGTCCCAAGCTCGAAGTTAAGAGCCGTCGCGTAGGGGGCACTACATACCAGGTTCCTCTGGAAATCCCCTTTGAGCGTCAGCAAAGTCTTGCTTTGCGTTGGATGGTTAGCTCCGCCCGCAACCGTAAGGGTGCCATGAAGGAAAACCTGGCTGCTGAAATTGTGGATGCCTACAATAATACCGGCGCTGTTGTCCGCAAGAAGGAAGAAACACACCGTATGGCTCAGGCCAACCGCGCATTTGCCCACCTGCGCTGGTAATTCCCGGAAACGCACCACAAACTCAAAAGAGAACCATGGCTAAAATCGAACTTTCTGAAGCAAATGCAAAAAACCGTATGTCACCGCTGGAATATCAGCGCAACATCGGTATTGCTGCTCACATCGACGCTGGTAAAACAACTGTAACCGAGCGTATCCTTTATTACTGCGGTAATGTTCACAAGATTGGTGAAGTGCACGAAGGTTGTGCTACCACCGACTGGATGGAGCAGGAGCGTGAGCGCGGCATTACAATTACCTCTGCAGCCATCTCGGCTCAGTGGAAAACCGTCCGTGGTCCTTTTGAAGGCATTAACCACCGTATTAACATCATCGACACCCCGGGACACGTTGACTTCACTGCCGAAGTAGAACGCTCCCTCCGTGTGCTCGACGGTGCCGTTGCTGTTTTCTGTGCTGTTGCCGGTGTTCAGCCCCAGTCTGAAACCGTATGGCGCCAGATGAATAAATACGGTGTGCCCCGTATCGCTTTTATTAATAAGATGGACCGCACCGGCGCAGACTTCTTTGCCGCCGTAGAATCCATCCGCACCAAGCTCAAGGGCAATGCTCACCCGATCTATTT
The DNA here is from genome assembly GCA_016932335.1 of Opitutales bacterium. Lineage (GTDB taxonomy): Bacteria > Verrucomicrobiota > Verrucomicrobiia > Opitutales > Oceanipulchritudinaceae > JAFGCZ01. The sequence goes on from JAFGCZ010000006.1 coordinate 243,020, forward strand.
GCCCATTGGGTCCGAAGAAAACTTCCGTGGTTTGATCGACCTTATCCGCATGCGCGCTCACATCTATGATGAGAACGACAAGGACGGCCGTCACTACTCCGAAGAAGATATTCCGCACGAACTCCTCGCCGAAGCCAAGAAGTATCACGAGATCCTCAAGGAAGAACTCGCTTCCTTCGATGACGAACTCGCTGAGAAATACCTCGCCGACGAAGAAATCACCGACGAAGAGATGATGGCTGCTATCCGCAAAGCCACTCTCTCCATGAGCTTTATTCCTGCCATTCCCGGAACCGCCTTTAAGAACAAGGGCGTGCAGAAGCTCCTCAACTCGGTGGTTAATTACCTGCCCAGCCCGCTCGAAGTTCCCCCCGCCATCGGTCACACCGAAGACGGCGAAGCCATTGAAGTGCACCCCAACGACGCTGCACCTCTGGCCGGTCTCGCCTTCAAATTGGCTACAGACCCCTTTGTTGGTAAGCTCACCTTCTTCCGTTTATATCAGGGAACACTCAGTAAGGGCACCGCTCTTTACAATCCCCGTACCCGGAAGACCGAGCGTATCTCCCGCATGGTTGTCATGCGTGCTAACGACCGCGACGATATTGAAATTGCCCATTCCGGCGACATCGTAGCCCTCATCGGCACCAAGGACGTTCGCACAGGTGATACCCTCTGTGATAAGAGCCTCGACCTCGTGCTCGAGCCTCCCACATTCCCGGAACCGGTTATCAGCATGTCTGTTGAGCCGAACTCTAAGGGCGACCAGGAAAAACTTTCAATCGGTCTGCAGCGCCTGGCTGAAGAAGACCCCACATTCGTTGTTTCTACAGACGAAGAAACCGGCCAGACCATTATTGCCGGCATGGGTGAGCTTCACCTCGACATTATTCGCGACCGTCTCTTCCGTGAGTTCAAAGTAGAAGCCAGCGTCGGTAAACCACAGATTTCCTACCGCGAATCCATCACTCATCCCGCTCCCGGTATCGGCAAATTCGTCCGTCAGTCCGGTGGTCGCGGTCAGTACGGTCACGCCGAAATCAAAATCGAACCCAACGAAAAGGGCAAAGGCTACGAATTTTCCAACGAAATCGTTGGTGGTGTTATTCCCAAAGAATACATCAAGCCCACTGAAGAAGGGATTAAGGAAGCCCTCCGCAACGGTACCATTGCCGGCTACCCGGTTGTTGACGTTAAGGTGCACCTCATCTTTGGTTCCTACCACGAAGTCGACTCCTCCGAAATGGCCTTTAAGATGGCTGGTATTTTTGCCTTCCGTGATGCCATGAAAAAAGCACAACCTCAGCTGCTCGAGCCGATCATGAAGGTTGAAGTTACCACTCCGGAAGAATATGCCGGTGATGTTATGGGTGATGTTAACCGCCGTCGTGGTCAGGTTCACAGCATCGAAAGCAAGAGTGGTGCTTCCGTTATTACTGCTTACGTTCCTCTGGAAACCATGTTCGGCTATTCCACAGACGTTCGCTCCTTCACCAAGGGCCGCGCTTCCTACAGTATGGAACCCAGCCACTTCGAACAGGTGCCTGCTCAGGTCCTCTCCAAGGTGGTCGAATCCCGCGCCAACTTCGTCAACCGTCAATAAATTTATCTTTAGGAGTAACCCGAAATATGAACGGACAACGCATCCGCATTAAGCTCAAAGGCTACGATTACCGTGTAATCGACCAGAGTGCCGTCGAAATCGTCGACACCGCAAAACGCTCCGGCGCCCGTGTCTCCGGTCCCGTACCTCTGCCCACTCGCATTGAGAAATTCACCGTCAACCGCTCCCCGCACGTGGACAAAAAGTCCATGGAGCAGTTCGAAATGCGCACACACAAACGCCTCATCGACATCCTCGAGCCTACCGCTCAGACCGTTGACGAGCTCAAAAAATTAAATTTACCCGCAGGTGTTGACATCAACATCACTGTTTGATCTAGTCTTCGCCTTTCACACGGAAAACGTGTAACTTTAAAGACCATTTCCTAGAATCGCAGCTTGGGCCTGAAAGTCACCTCAACAGTGAACCTCAGTCACCTTCAAGCCTAAGAATCAGGAGCCTCAACTAAAGACCCACAGATTCCATATAATTTTTAGCTAATGCAGGGCTAAAACAATAAACCCAATAACGGGAGGCTCCCTGCCGTATGAAAAGCCTTCCACCTGCCTCTTAGAAATCATGAAACCGACCATTATAGGTAAAAAAGTCGGGATGACACAGGTTTATGATGAGAACAACGTTCTCATCCCTGTCACTGTCATCGAAGCCGGCCCATGCCCGGTAGTACAAATCAAAACCACCGAGAAGGATGGCTATGAAGCTGTTCAGCTCGGTTTTGATGTACGCAAAGAAAAAAACACGTCGAAAGCTCAGCTGACACGTTTTAAAGCCGCCGGCACAGCTCCCCTCGGAGTCCTTAAGGAAGTCCGCGGCGAAGCCGGCGAAGTTAACGTTGGCGACGTGCTCACTGTGGCTCAGTTCGCTGAAACAAAGAAGGTGGACATTATTGGTACCACCAAAGGCCGCGGCTTCCAGGGCGTCGTTAAGCGCTGGGGATTTGCCGGTGGTCCCGCCTCCCACGGTTCTATGTTCCATCGTCGCGGTGGTTCTTATGGTATGTGCCAGTGGCCCGGCGAAGTGCTCAAGGGCAAAAAGATGCCTGGTCACATGGGCTCTACACGCCGCACTACCCAAAACCTCAAGGTAGTTAAGGTCATTGAGGAACAGAACCTCATTTTGGTTAAAGGAAGCGTTCACGGTCCCAACGGATCCACTGTTGTTGTTCGCTCCGCCATCAAAGCAAAACCGTCTGCCTAATAGGAGAAGTTAAGCGATGAAACTCAAAGTTTATACAACCGACGGCAGCAGTTCCTCTGAAAAGGATTTCGCCATTGCCGAATTCGAAGGCACTAAGGGGCTCAAGGCTCTTAAGCAAGTCCTCCTGGCTTACATGGCCAACAAGCGTCAGGGCACCAGCAGCACCAAGACCAGTAGCACGGTTCATGGTACCGGCAAAAAGCCCTTCCGCCAAAAAGGCACAGGCATGGCTCGTCAGGGTGCACGCATCCGCAATCAGCACTACCACGGTGCGGTAACTCACGGCCCTCAGCCCCGCGACTATTCACAAAAAATCTCCAAGAAGATGAAGCAGCTCGCCCTGCGCCGCGCTCTCTTCGACCGCGCCAACGCCGGTGAGATCGACGTCATCGAACGCTTCGAAGTCGCTCAGCCCAAAACTAAATTCTTTAACGGTATTCTCGCAAATATCGACTCCGCCGCTAAGAAAATTCTTATCGTCGACGACTCCTGGTCCGATGCCACACTCCTGGCCGCCCGCAATATTGCCCGCGTCTTCATCAGTGATGCCAAAGACCTCAACGCTCTCGACCTCTCCCGCTACGACAAAATTATCGTCAGCGAAAAAGGTATGGAGCGCGTGCTCACCCGTGCCAATGGAGGTAACTAATCATGATCCAGGCCGAAAAAATCCTCATCAAACCTATCGTCAGTGAAAAAGCGACTCTCGCAGCCGCTTCCCACAACCAGTACGCCTTTAAAGTACACCCTGAAGCCAACGCCATCGCTGTGGCTCAGGCTGTTGAGCACGCCTTCAAGGATAAAAAAGTAGAAGTCGTCAAGGTGAACATCATTAACGTCAAGCCCAAGTTCAAGCGCAGCCGCACTCAGCGTGGCAAAATGAGCCGCAAGCCCGGCTATAAGAAAGCCCTTGTAACGCTCAAGCCTGGGCAAACCATCGACCTGATCTAATTACCTAAGGAGAGAATTTGTCATGCCTTTGCTTGAAAAACGACCCTTGACTCCCGGCACTCGCTTCCGCGTCCAAAATAAAGTGGAAGTCTCCAAAAAGCGCCCCGAGAAAAACCTTACCGAATCCTTGTCCAAGAGCGGTGGTCGCAATAACTACGGCCGCATCACTTCCCGCCGCCGCGGGGGTGGCCATAAGCGCCTCTACCGCCTCATCGATTTCCGCCGCAATAAGTTCGACGTTCCCGCAACTGTAGAAGCTATTGAATACGATCCCAACCGCACTGCCAACATCGCTCTCGTAGTTTATGCCGACGGTGAGAAAGCCTACATCCCCGCCCCAGAAGGCTTGGCCGTAGGCGCCACGATCGTATCCTCCAAGAGCAAAGTGGAATTCAACGTAGGCAACAACATGCCCCTGCGCGAAATTCCTCCCAGCACCAAGATCCACTGTATCGAACTCCTGCCCGACACCAAGGCACAGCTCGTTCGCAGCGCTGGTGCCAGTGCCCGCATCGTTAACATTGAAGGCAAAAACGCCACCCTTCGCATGCCCTCCGGCGAGCTCCGCCTCGTCAACGCTAACTGCCGCGCCACCATTGGCGAAGTCGGCAACGGCACCAAGGCAAAAGAAAAACTCGGCAAAGCTGGCCGCAACCGCTGGAAGGGCCGCCGCCCCCGCGTGCGTGGTGTTGCTATGAATCCTGTCGATCACCCAATGGGTGGTGGTGAAGGCCGCACCTCCGGTGGTGGTCACCCCGTTTCTCCGTGGGGTCAGCTCTCTAAGGGTTATCCGACCCGTAAGAAGAAACTCCCCTCCAATAAGATGATCCTTGTCCGCCGCAACGGCCGTAAGATTAAGCGCTGAGCGGGCGGTAGAAACAATCAGATAATTATATAGAGAAAAAGGACACATAATGTCACGTTCTGTAAAAAAAGGTTTCTACGTCGATCCCGGTCTGTGGAAGAAAGTCATTAAAGCACAGGAAACTGATGACCGCCGTCCCATTAAAACATGGTCACGCCGCTCCCTCATCACTCCTGAGTTCGTCGGACTGAATATCGATGTTTACAACGGCAAGCAATTCCTGCCCGTTCATGTTACGGAAAACATGGTTGGACATCGCCTCGGTGAGTTTTCGCTGACACGCACCTTCCGTGGTCACGCCGGTAGCAACAAAAAATAACCAGCTGAAAAATTACTAACATGGAAGTTCAAGCTTTAACTAAGTATCAGCGTATCTCCGCGAAGAAAGTCCGCGAAGTTGCTCGCGTCATTCAAGGCAAGCCGGCAGACCACGCCCTGGAGCTCCTCCGCTTTATTCCGCGTAAGAGTGCCCGCCTGCTTTCCAAAACACTGCAGAGCGCCATCGCCAACGCTGAAAACAACCACAACCTCGCCTCCAATAATCTGGTCATCGCCAAGGCTATTGTTGAAGAAGGCCCGACCATTAAACGCTTTAAGGCCGCTGCCCGCGGTTCTGCCAAGCCGATCAACAAGCGCACCAGCCACCTCCGTGTCGTGCTCACTGATAACCGCTAATAAGCATTCATAAGTTATGGGACAAAAAGTAAATCCAATCGGTTTTCGTCTTGCAGTGCGCCGCGACTGGGAATCCCGCTGGTTCGCCAAAAAGCAGGACTTCGGTGTCAATCTCGAGGAAGACTATCGCATCCGCGAAATGCTCACCAAGAAATTGCGCTACGCCTCCGTGCCACGCATCTTCATTGAGCGTGCAGGCAAACGCGTCCGCATCAAAATCTTCACCGCCCGCCCCGGTATCGTTATCGGCAGAAAGGGTGCAGAACTCGAAAAGATCAAGGAAGACCTCACCAAAATGATCGGTAAGGACGTGCTCCTCGACATCCAGGAAATCAAAAAACCGGATCTCGTAGCCGCCCTCGTAGCCCAGAGCGTTGCTCTGCAGCTCGAACGCCGCATCTCCTTCCGCCGCGCCATGAAAAAGGCCGTTCAGACCACCATGAGCATGGGTGCCGATGGTATCCGTATTCAGGTCGCCGGCCGCCTCGGTGGTGCAGACATCGCCCGCACCGAAAAACAGCGTGCAGGTCGCGTTCCTTTGCACACCCTGCGTGAGCAGATCGATTACGGCTTTGCCGAAGCGAGCACCGTCTATGGTGTTATCGGCATTAAGTGCTGGATCTGCACCGGACAGGAAAAGGTCATCAACTACTAAGATTCTAACCCGGTAACCATTTTCAGTCATGCCTCTTAATCCACAAAGAACAAAATTCCGTAAGCAGCATCGCGGTCGCGTGCGCGGTAACGCCAAAGGTGGCGATTACCTGGCTTTCGGTGATTTCGGCATTCAGGCCCTGGAACGCGCCTCGATTACAGCCAGCCAAATCGAAGCTGCCCGTATCGCCATCAACCGCTACCTCAGCCGTCGCGGTAAAGTATGGATCCGCGTTTTCCCTCACAAGCCCATTACCAAGAAACCCGCCGAAACCCGTCAGGGTAAAGGTAAGGGTGGGGTAGAGTTCTGGGCCGCTGTTGTCCGCCCGGGCACCATCCTTTTCGAACTTAGCGGTGTGCCTCTCTCCGCTGCACGCGAAGCTATGCGCCTGGCCGACGGTAAGTTGCCCATCCGCTGCCGCTTCATCCACCGCGAAGAGCAGTAACCCTCCACTAATCTGAAGACAGATGAAGAGCAAAGAAATCAGAGAGCTTTCCGCTAACGAAATCGAGAAAAAAATCCGCGACTCCCGCGAGACACTTCTCCAAACACGCCTGCGTAAGCAGACCGGCCAACTCGAGCAACCACACCTGCTCCAGAGCCTGCGCCGCGAGATTGCCCGCATGGAAACCATTTTGGTCGAGAAAATCTCCTCCGAAAGCTGACACCGAACCATATAACGTAAAGAAGAAACGCTATGTCCGAACAGACACGTAATAGCCGTAAAACAATCACGGGAGTGGTCACAAGCCGTGTCGGCGACAAATCCGTAAAGGTGACCTACGCTTACAAAATTCCGCACCCCCGCTACGTCAAAGAAATTAGCCGCAAAACCGTGGTTCACGTTCATGACGAAAACAACGAGTGTGCTATCGGCGACAAGGTCGAGATCATGGAAACACGCCCTCTCTCTAAGATGAAGCGCTTCCGGATCGTCCGCATCCTCGTCAAAGCTCCTGTCATTGGCGCCTAATCCATACGAATTCTAACCCGCTAACGCGAGGATAAGACCATGTTACAACTTTTGACATCGCTGGACATCGCCGACAACACCGGCGCAAAGAAAGCCAAAATGATCCGCCGCTTGGGCCAGCCCAGAAAAACTGCCAAAATCGGCGACGAAATCATCGTCAACATCAAGGAATCTTCCCCTGATGCCACGATCAAAAAAGGTACCGTTCAACGTGCCGTGATCGTTCGCACCAAGGCCCCGATTCGCCGTGCTGACGGTTCCTACCTCCGCTTCGACAGCAACGCAGTCGTGCTCATCAACAACGATGGCGCTCCCCGCGGTACCCGTATCTACGGACCCATCGCACGCGAACTTCGCCAGAAAAAATACATGAAAATCATCAGCCTCGCTCCGGAGGTGCTCTAAGCTATTCAACCGATGAAGCAGAACATTAAATCAGGAGACGATGTCGTCGTCATTGCAGGTAATGACAAAGGTACCCGTGGTAAGGTACTCCAAGTCATTCCCCAGAAAAACCGTATTCTGGTCGAAGGCGTCAACAAGCGTAAACACCACGAAAAAGCTCGCAGCCAGGAAGAAGAAGGCGGCATCATCGAACGCGAAAACCCCATCAACATCTCCAATGTGATGAAGGCCGAACGTTACGACGCCAAAAAAGCCGCTAAGTAATCCGCTCGACACCCTTTTTATATTCAATAACAAATAGGCTCCGCATCGGCACGGAAACCCGATGCTCTAAATGGATCCAAAGCCATGACACCCGTATTAAAAACATTCTATCAGGAACAGGTCCTGCCCGAGCTTAAAAAGTCTCAGGGCTATAAAAACGTACACCAGGTACCATGCATCGAAAAGATCGTGATCAACTCCGGTTTCGATGCCAGCATCGACCGTGGTGGCGTTGAGGAAACCACTCGTGAAATCAGCCGCATCGCCGGTCAGCAAGCTGTTGTCACCAAAGCACGCAAAAGCATCTCCAACTTTAAGTTGCGCGAAGGCATGCCCGTTGGTGTTAAAGTTACACTGCGTGGGGCTAATATGTACGATTTTCTCTACCGCCTCCTCGCCGTCGCTCTTCCCGGTATCCGCGACTTTCGCGGCATCAACGACAAACTCGACGGACAAGGCAACTACACGCTGGGTATCAGCGACCATACCATCTTTGCCGAAGCTTCTCAGGAGCACAAACGCACCATCGGTATGGACATCTGTATTGTGACCTCCGCCAACACAGACGCAGAAGGTCTTGAATTGCTCAAACTCATGGGCTTGCCCTTCCGCAAGAAGAACAGCTAATCCCAACGCAAACCTCAGCACACTTTTTATCATGGCGAAAAAAGCAATGATCGAACGCAACAAAAAGCGCGAACGCATGGTAGCCCAATACGCTGCCAAGCGCGAAGAGCTCAAGCGTATCCTGAACGATCCCAACACCTCCGACGAGGAATTCTACGCAGCACAGCACAAACTGTCCAAGCTGCCCCGCAACTCCTCCAGCGTGCGTCTGCACAACCGTTGCTGCATCACCGGCCGCCCCCGTGCCTATCTGCGCAAATTCCGCATCTCTCGTATTACATTCCGCGAACTCGCCTCCAACGGTAAGATTCCCGGTGTAACGAAGTCTTCCTGGTAACCCGCATAAGAAAGAAAGACGCCATGTCAGACTCTATCAGCGATTTCCTCACTATCATCCGCAACGCCAGCCGTGCCGGCAAAGAACAGTGCGAAGCCAAATGGTCTAAAATGCACTGGAGCATTGCCAATATCCTCAAGGACGAAGGCTACGTATCCGATGTTAGCGAAGGCCAGGATAAGAACGGTTTTAAAAACATCGTCGTCACTATGAAATACGTCGACGAAAAACCCGCTCTTACCGGAATTAAACGCCAGTCCAAGCCCGGACGCCGCCTCTACTACGCCCATAACGAGATCCCCCGCGTGCTCGGTGGCCTCGGTGTCGGCATTCTCACCACCTCCCGCGGCGTTATCCGCGACCGCGAGGCCCGTCGCCAGAAAGTTGGCGGAGAACTCGTTTGCACCGTTTGGTAAAGGAAACAGAACAATGAGCAGAATCGGTAAACTTCCAATTGCCATTCCAGAAAAAGTTAAGGTTTCCGTCAACAACGGCACCATTAACGTAGAAGGCCCCAAGGGCAAACTGGAGAAGGTTTTTAACGTAAATCACGCCACCATCGTTGTCGAAGAAAACGAGGTCAAAGTCAGCCCGGCCAATAGTAGCCGCCTGGCCAAGGCCATGCACGGCACCGTCCGTTCCATCATCAACGGCATGGTTGAAGGCGTCTCCAAAGGTTTCGAAAAGAAACTCGAAATTAACGGGGTCGGTTTTAAAGCTGAGCTCAACGGCAAACGCCTCAAGCTCAACCTCGGATACTCTCACGACATCATTATGGATGTCCCCGAGGGGATCACCGTTGCCATCGACGGCGGCACAAAGCTCACCATTACCGGCTGCGATAAGCAGGTTGTCGGTCAGGTAGCTGCCACCATCTACAGTTACTACCCGGTAGAGCCCTACAAGGGCAAGGGGGTTACTATTGTCGGCCAGTTCGTTCGCCGTAAGGAAGGTAAGAAAGCCGGTTGATCCCGTAGACCTGAAAGGACACATCAATGAATTTGATCAAAAAGAATATCCTCCGTCAAAAACGTGTATGGCGTATCCGCAAAAAGGTGGAAGGCACCGCAGAGCGCCCACGTATTTGCGTTCACTTTTCCAACAAGCACATCTACGCACAAGCTATCGACGACGTGGCAGGCAAGACTCTGGTCTCCCTCTCCACGCTCAGCAAAGAGCTGCGTGAAGAAAACCTCTCTGCCAACATTGCAGGCGCTACGCGCCTCGGTGAACTCTTTGGCGCTAAAGCCAAAGAAGCCGGCATCGCTTCCGTCGTTTTCGACCGTAACGGTCGTCGCTACCACGGCACCGTCAAGGCTTTCGCTGAAGCAGCTCGCAAGGCAGAGTTACAATTCTAATCCGGAGATTTTGTTTACATGAGCGAAGAAACTGAAAATCAATCTGCAACAAACAGCGAAATGCCTGAGCAGATCGTCCGCGAAGCCCCTGTAAAGGAAGCCCCCGCTTCTGCCGTTATCATGCCTCCCCGTGGCACTCAGCCCCATGGTGCGCAGTCCCGCGGCGGACAGTCCCGTGGTGGACAGTCCCGTGGCGGTCAGGGCCAAGGCGGCTACCGCGGCCGTGGTCGCGGTCAGGCCCCCGTCGAAGAAGAAAGCAGCGGCCTCACCGAGAAAGTCGTCCACATCAACCGCTGCTCCAAGGTGGTTAAGGGTGGTCGTCGCTTCAGCTTTGCAGCCCTCGTTGTCGTTGGCGACGAAAGTGGCAAAGTAGGTGTTGGTTACGGCAAAGCCAAAGAAGTGCCCGACTGCATCCGCAAAGGCACCGAACAGGCCCAGGCCAACATGGTCGACATCTCCCTCAAAGGAGACACCATCCCTCACGAAGTTATCGGTGAGCACGATGGCGGCCGCGTTCTCCTGCGCCCGGCCTCTGAAGGTACCGGTGTTATCGCCGGTGGTGGCGTTCGCGCCGTTCTCGAAGCCTGTGGTGTTAAAAACGTGCTCTCCAAGAGCCTCCGTTCCAACAACCCCGGCGCTATGGTCTTTGCAACCCTCGACGCCCTGCGCCAACTGCGCACCGCCGAGCAAATCAAAGAAATCCGCAAGGCCTAATTCTCTGTTAATCATTTAAAGTAAATACTACAATGCGTCTACACAATCTAGTTAAAGGCGAGGGCGAAAACCGTCCGATCAAGCGTGTAGGTCGTGGCCGCGGTAACGGCCACGGTAAAACATCCGGTCGTGGCCATAAAGGTCAGAAAGCACGCGCAGGCTCCAGCCAGCGTCCCGGCTTTGAATCCGGTCACATCCCTCTCTACCGTAAGCTGCCAAAGCGCGGCTTTAATAATGCTAAATTCCGCAAGGTCTGGAGCACCGTCAATGTCAGCGATCTGGCAACCCTCGAAGGCATCACCGAAGTTAACTTCGATGTCCTCGTCAAGGCTGGCCTCGTTCGCAAGAGCGGCGGTCCCCTCAAGATCCTCGGCGATGGCGAACTGAGCACCGCTCTCAATGTTACGGCTGCCAAGTTTACCGAATCGGCTAAAGAAAAAATTGAAAAAGCCGGCGGAAAAGCCATCGTTGTAGAAGCTGTGGCCGCCCCGGCTGCAGACGCTGAATAAAGCAACCCCAAGCCAGCGGTAGCGCACCGCACTCATTTACCATGATTTCAGCCTTCGTAAACTGTTTCAAAATCCCTGATCTCAGAGACCGCATTCTGAAGACTCTATTCCTGCTCTTCATCGCCCGCGTTGGAGCCAATGTTCCTCTTCCCGGCCTTGATCCGCAGCCCCTTCAGGCATTCTTTGCAGATCAGGCGGCAAATAGCGACAGCGGCAACTTGCTCGGACTCTACAACATGTTTACGGGGGGTGCGCTCCTCAAAGGTGCTATCTTTGCGTTGGGCATTATGCCCTACATCTCCGCCTCCATCGTCTTCCAACTGCTCACGCCCGTAGTTCCAACTCTGGCGCGTCTGCAGAAGGAAGGCGAGGTGGGCCGGCAGAAACTTACGCAATACACCCGCTATGCCACCGTCATCATCTGTGTGATTCAGGCAGCTCTGCTCATCCTCACACTGGAAAACCCCGGAAAACTCTTCCAGGGCTTTGACGCTCAAACCTACGGCAACATTGTTCTGCTCAGCAATACCTGGTTCCTTATCACCAGCACCATTTTCCTCACTGCAGGCACACTCCTGCTCATGTGGTTGGGCGAACAAATCACCCAGCGCGGTATCGGCAACGGTATTTCCATCCTCATTACAGTCGGTATTTTGGCCGATTTACCGGCAGCGGTCAGTATCCTTTACCGCAAATTCAACGCCCCCGTGGGCGCTCAGGGCGGTTCCTTCGGCCTCATTGAGGGCATCCTCATGCTCGTGCTCTTCTTCGGTGTCATCGCCGGGATTATCATGATCACCCAAGCCACCCGCAAAATCCCCGTGCAGCACGCAAAACGTGTTGTCGGGCGCAAAGTCTACGGCGGAGGCAGCAGCTTCCTTCCCCTAAAGCTCAATTATGCAGGGGTTATGCCGGTTATCTTTGCCAGTGCCGTGCTCCTTTTCTTCCAGCAGATGTTCTCCTGGATCGGCTCCTACTTCAATCTCGACTTCCTCCTTGATGTTGGGTTGGCAGCTCAGCGCGGCCATGTAGGCTACTATGTTATCTTTGGTGGCCTCATCTTCATGCTCAGTTATGTTTGGGTTTCCCTCATGTTCAAACCCGTACAAATCGCTGACGACCTCAAAAAACACGGAGGTTACATACCCGGTGTTCGACCCGGCGAACCTACAGCAAAGTTCCTCGATTTTACCATGACACGCCTCACCCTCGTAGGCGCCATCTTCCTGCTTGTCATTGCTGTATTCCCCGATGTCCTCCTCTACCAGAACGGTATAGACTACCGTATCGCCCAATTCTTCGGTGGCACCGGTATGCTCATCGTTGTCGGTGTGCTTCTCGACTTCCTCCGCCAGGTAGAAACTTTCCTCCTCCAACGTCATTACGATGGCTTTACCCGCAAAGGCCGCAACCGCAACCGTGCCAAAACACGCAGCAGCATGACGCTTGACACCCGCGGGATCGAAAAAGCCAGTAAACTCTGGTTTTGGATTCTGGTAATGACTGTATCCGGCATCGCTGCCTGGATCATCAATATTACCGTTTTGGCCAAATAAGTGCCACGGAAGAACCCTTCATTATGATTCCCATCAAACGAGGCGAAGACATCAAGCACATGCGCGAGGCCTGTATCGTGGCCGCCACGGTGCTCGATCGTATGGCTGCCTTGGTTGAGCCCGGTTGTAATACCTACGATATTGATCAGGCCGGGAAAAAATTCATGGATGAACTCGGTGCCGTCAGCGCATGCTATAACTACCGCGGCGGTGGCCCGGTTCCTTATCCGGCATACACCTGCCTCTCCATTAACGACGAAATCGTTCATGGTATCGGCAGTATCACCCGCAGCCTCCGCGAAGGCGACATCATTACCCTCGATGTAGCCATTATCTACAACGGCTGGATCGGCGATAACGCCCGTACCATTGCTGTGGGTAAAGTAGCCCCCGAAGTAGAGTTCCTCCTCAAATCCACAGAAGAAGCTTTCCACAAAGGCATGCAGCAGGCCCGCAAAGGCAAACGAGTTGGAGACATCTCCTTTGCCGTGCAGCGCAGCCTTGATGCCCACAACCTCGGTATTGTCCGCGACTTCGTAGGCCACGGGGTAGGGCGCAGCATGCACGAGGAACCACAGATTCCCAACTTCGGCCGCAAAAACACAGGCCCGCGCCTGGCTGCAGGAATGACGCTTTGCATCGAGCCCATGGTCACCCTCGGCTCACCCGAAGTTAAAATGCTCTCCGACGGCTGGACCGCCAGCACACGCGACGGCAGTTGGAGTGCACATTACGAACATACCGTCCTCATTACACCCGAGGGTCCGGAAATTTTAACCATCCCCGAGAGCCAGCTGAAAAAGTAAAATTATCAGAAAGATCCAACACAGTATTGACATTTTTGTCTACATACGTCATTTCACAAAATTTTTCTCTTTCGGCACCTCTCGCCATCGCATACAATTTTTAATCACAAACAAAGAACAGGTAAATAAACATGCCACGTATTTTAGCCGTTGACATCCCAGGCAATAAAAAGCTGCCCTACGCGCTCCGCTACATCTATGGCATTGGCCCCACTCTGGCCAAGGAAATTGTAGAAGCTTCCGGTCTTGACGAGGATCGCCGTGCAAAAGATCTCACTGAAGAAGAGATCAACAAACTCGCTGAAATTATCATCGAGCGCGGTATCCGTACAGAAGGTGACCTCCGTCGCGAAGTTACCGGTAACATCAAGCGCCTGATCGCTATTCAGTGCAACAGAGGCATTCGCCACCGCCGCTCCCTTCCCGTTCGTGGTCAGCGTACCAAGACCAACGCACGCACTCGTAAGGGTAAAGCTAAGGCTATCGCCGGTAAGAAGAAATAACATTTGTTATTTACTTAATTATTAACTACTTTGACTATAACCGTAACTAGAGTGTAGGAACATTCTACAGAATTATGAGCGAAGAAGAAAACAAGAAGCCAGTTCCCGCGCAGGAAACCTCACAGGTTCCCGCTGAAGCTGCTGCTGAAGAAACACAAGAAAAGCGCCCAAGCCAGCCGACCGCTGCCGACCTCCTCAAGAGCGACATCGGCGAAGTTACTATCCGCAAGGCTAAAGGCAGTAAAAACGTCACCGCCGGTGTGGTTCACATCTTGGCTACTTTCAACAACACCAAGGTCACCTTTACCGACCGCCAGGGAAACGTTATCTCCTGGAGCAGCGCCGGTAAGATGAACTTCCGCGGTTCCCGTAAATCTACCGCATACGCCGCTCAGGTCGTTACTCAGGACGCCGGCCGCGTTGCTATGAGCCACGGTCTTAAAGAAGTCGACGTTCGCGTTAAAGGCCCCGGTATGGGTCGCGACTCCGCCGTCCGCGCCCTTCAGGCTCTCGGCCTTACCGTTACCAGCATCACCGATGTTACGCCTGTTCCTCACAACGGTTGCCGCCCGCCCAAACGTCGCCGCGTATAATTTGCGCTGAACCTTTAAAAGAAATTTAGAAAATGGCTCGTTATACAGGACCAACAACTCGTATCAACCGTCGCTTTGGTGTCGCTCTCTTCCCGCCCACAAAGGCCTTTGAGAAGAAACCTTACGCTCCCGGTATCCACGGCCCCCGCCTGCGTCGCAAAATGTCGACCTACTCTCTGGGGCTTAACGAAAAGCAGAAGCTGCGCCTCATGTTCGGCATGACCGAAAAACAGTTCCGCAGCACCTTCGAGAAGGCCAAGAACAAGCGCGGTGTTACCGGCGAAATCTTCCTTCAAATGCTCGAAACACGCCTCGACAGCGTTGTTTACTCCATCGGTTTCGCCAAAACACGCCGTCAGGCTCGTCAAATGGTTAATCACGGTCACGTAGTCGTTAACGGCCACAAGGTGGATATTGCCTCCTTCCAGGTTAGTGCCGGCGACGAAGTCGAGATCAAAGCCAGCTCCAACAGCCGCCAGTTGGCTACCGCTGCCATGGAAGAAACTCGTGCCCGCACAGTTCCTCTTTGGATTTCCCGCGTTGATGATGCCCTCAAGGCTACCGTTAACCGCCTGCCTGCCGCAGACGATCTTGACCCGATCGTCAATGTTCAGCTTATTGTTGAATTCTACAGCCGCTAATCACACACCTTTTGGTGGACCAGCGCTGCTTGCGTTCAACCCAATCAAATTGTCGCTAACCCATATAACAATTAGCACTAAGAATGGCCATTCGACTTGGAAAATTTCAGCTGCCTAACCGACTCGTCAAAGACGAAGCCTCGGCTACGGACACATACGCCAAATATACAGCCGAACCTTTTGAAACAGGTTACGGCCACACTATCGGTAACTGCCTGCGTCGAGTGCTTTTGAGTTCCATTGAGGGCACCGCAATCTCCTCCGTGAAGATTGACGGTGTGCAACATGAGTTTCAAAGCATTGACGACGTTGTTGAAGACGTCACCGATATCGTCCTGAACCTGAAGAAAGTCTTGATCGACAGCGAAAATCGCGAACCCGCGAAGCTGTTTATCGACGTCACCAGACAGGGCGTAGTAACGGCTGCTGACCTTTCCGGCGATCCGGCCTTCAAGATTATCAACCCCGACCAGGTTATCTGCACCCTCGATAAAGAGATGCGTTTCCTCGCCGAGGTTGAAGTTAAGTCCGGCCGTGGCTACGTCCCCGGAGAAGATAACAAATCTCCCGACCAGCCCATCGGCGTTATCGCTATCGACTCACTCTACAGCCCCGTATCTCTCGTCAAATACGCCGTTGAGAATACACGCGTGGGCCAGATGACCGACTACGATAAGCTCATTCTGGAAATCACTACAGACGGGCGCATCACTCCGGACGAAGCTCTCAAGCAATCTGCTGCTATTGTGAAGCATCACCTCGATGTCTTCGATAACGTCAGCGATGAAAACGTTGAATTTGAATCCGAGCAGACCGAAGTCTCCGAAGAGCAAAACAAACTGCGCAAACTCCTCAATATGTCGGTCAACGAAATTGAGCTCTCCGTGCGTGCAGCCAACTGCTTGAACAACGCCAATATCACCACCGTTGGTGAGCTGGCGATGAAGAGCGAGCAGGAAATGCTCAAATACCGCAACTTCGGTAAGAAATCGCTCAACGAAATCAAAGCCAAACTCGAGCAGCTAGGTCTCTCGCTTGGCATGAAGATCGATGAGCGCCTTCTGGAAAACCGCAGCGAACTTTAACCCGCCGAACAGTTCACGGCATTACCGATCCCTTTAAAAAATGAGACATTTAAAGCACCGTCATCACCTCGGCCGCACCAAAGAGCACCGCGAAGCCCTCATGGCTAACCTCGCTATGGCTCTGATCAAGCACGGCCGTATCGAGACTACGCTTCCCAAGGCTAAAGCCCTTCGTCCTTTCGTAGAAAAGCTCATCACTTTGGCAAAAAAAGCCGAAAATGCTCCCAAAGAGCAAGCTTTGCACCTGCGCCGATTGGCCCTCGCCCGTCTTCGTGACAAGGAAGCTGTCAAACTGCTCTTCAGCGAGCGCGTCAAAGAATTCATCGCACGTCCGGGTGGCTATACCCGCATCTACAAGTTGGGTGCTCGTATTGGTGACGCCGCCGAGATGGCCCTGATTTGCTTCATCGCCGCCGACGACGAAGGCTACGCCAAGCGTGGTAAGAAGCCCGCCGCCAAAAAGGTTGAAGCTCCCGTAGTTGAAGAAGCCCCGGCCGCCGTTGCTGAAGCTCCGGTTGTCGAGGAAACTCCCGCTGCAGAAGAGCCCAAGACCGAAGCCTGATTTGCTTCACCGCACTTCTTTTTCAAGTCGACGCGCCTGGTTCTAAACCAAGCGCGTTAACTTGTTTACAGACTCCTACTTTCTGCATATCTTACTCCTATGGAATTTAGCCTGGATACACTGGTCATTCTTTTCCTTAGCTCAGGGATGCTACTGATATTCCTGCTTTGGTCCTACTATGACCGCAGGGATTGTCGGCTCTACGATCGCCAGCGCATCAGCCACGTATACTACTGTGTCCGCTGTGGCCATCTCTACGAATCCAAAGACCCCAGCGAAGTCTGCGACTGTCCCAAATGCTCTTTCCGCAACGGGCGCCTTCGCTTCTAAAACGCATTTCTCTATTCGATTCTACCTTTATCATTTGCTTGCCACACACCACCTTCTCACCTAAACCTTTTCGCTTTCTATAACAGCACCACCACAGAAACATGACTCAAAGCATCGCCGTCCTCGATTTCGGATCTCAATACACACAAGTCATCGCACGCCGCATCCGCGAGCTCAATGTCTATTCCAAGATCTATCACTACAGCACGCCCGTTACCAAACTGCGTGAAGACGGCGTCTGCGGGATCATCC
The DNA here is from genome assembly GCA_016932335.1 of Opitutales bacterium. Classification (GTDB taxonomy): domain Bacteria; phylum Verrucomicrobiota; class Verrucomicrobiia; order Opitutales; family Oceanipulchritudinaceae; genus JAFGCZ01. The sequence continues at coordinate 260,502 of JAFGCZ010000006.1, forward strand.
TCTCCGGTGGCCCCAACAGTGTTATGGCGGAAAATGCACCGCATCCGGACAAAGCCCTCTTCGATATGGGCATTCCTGTGCTCGGTATCTGTTATGGCCTGCAGCTCATGGGCTACCTCCTTCCCGGTGGCGAAGTCGGCCACAGCGCACAGCGCGAATACGGCCACGGTGTCCTCCACATCAACAAGCCCAGCCCGCTCCTCCAAGGCATCCGCGACGGTATCCGCGTATGGAATTCCCACGGCGACCGCATGGAAAATGCCCCCGATGGGTTTGAGGCCGTTGCCTCCACCGAAAATTCCGGTTTCGCAGTTATCCAAAACCTCGAAAAACAATTTTACGGAATCCAGTTCCACCCCGAAGTCTTCCATTCCGAGCAGGGTATCGACCTCATTCGCAACTACCTCTACGGCATCTGCGGCTGCACCGGTGAGTGGACTATGGCCCATTACGTTGACGAATCCGTGGCTAAAATTCGCGATCAAGTCGGCGATAAGAAAGTCATCCTTGGCCTCTCCGGCGGGGTGGACTCCTCTGTGGCGGCCGCGCTTATCCATAAGGCTATCGGCGATCAGCTCTACTGTGTTTTTGTTGATAACGGCCTGTGCCGCCTCAACGAAGCCGAAAGCGTCAATAAGCTCTTCCACGACAATTTCCACATGAACCTTACCATTGCCCGGGCCGAGGACCGCTTCCTCAACGCCCTCAATGGCGTTACCGATCCCGAGCAGAAGCGCAAGATCATCGGCCATACCTTTATCAAGGTCTTTGACGAAGAAGTGGAAAAAATCGGTGAGGTAGACTTCCTCGCCCAAGGCACTCTCTATCCTGATGTTATCGAGAGCGTATCCATCGACGGCAATCCCGCTTCCCTCATCAAGAGCCACCACAATGTCGGCGGTCTTCCCGAGGATATGAAGCTCAAGCTCCTCGAGCCCCTCAGAGAACTCTTTAAGGACGAAGTGCGCGCCCTTGGCACAGAGCTTGGTCTGCCCAAGAGCGTGGTTTGGCGCCAGCCTTTCCCCGGCCCCGGTCTCGGTGTCCGTGTTATGGGAGAGATCACCAAAGAGCGCCTAGACATCCTCCGCAAAGCCGACGCCCTCCTCATCGAGGAAATGAAAGCCTGCGACCTCTACTACAAGGTCTGGCAATCCTTTGCCGTGTTCCTACCTGTGCGCACCGTTGGCGTTATGGGCGATGAACGCACCTACGATTTTGTCATCGCTCTGCGCATCGTTGAAAGCACTGATGCCATGACGGCAGACTGGGCCCGCGTGCCCCACGAAATTCTGGGCCGTATCTCCAACCGCATCATCAACGAGGTCAAAGGCGTTAACCGCGTAGTCCTCGATATCAGCTCCAAGCCACCCAGCACTATTGAGTGGGAATAAGTCCCCCCCATGATCACACTCCACTATACCGATTCTGATTTTTCCGATCAGCTGGCTGCATTTTGCCGCACCGCAACTGCTCCCAAGCACATTGCCGATTCTGTCCGCGATATCATATCCGCCATTTCTGAACGGGGAGATGCGGCCATTATCGAGTTCCTCCAGAAAATTGACGGCGTCAGCCTCACTCCTGAAGAATTGCGCGTACCGGCCGAGCAGCTTAAAGCAGCCGCCGATGCCCTTTCCGATGAGCGCCGCAGCGCCATCGAGCAAGCCATCGAATCCGTCCGCGCTTTCCACAGCGAAGGCCTTCCCCGCAGTTGGCAGGGGAGCAATCCGCACGGAGCACTTGTGGGAGAGAAATTCTATCCCATAGAGCGCGTCGGTATCTATACTCCCGGAGGTCAGGTTCCTTTGGCTTCTACCATCGTCATGACGGCAACCCCCGCCAAACTGGCAGGAGTTCCTTCTGTGGCGGCGTTTACACCTCCCGGTAAAAATGGAGTCGATCCCAACCTTTTGGCCACCTACTACCTCTGCGGTGTGCGCGAGGTTTATCGCGTAGGCGGGCCAATGGCCATTGCTGCCGCCGCTTATGGCACACAAAGCATCCCCGCTGTCTGCAAAATCTTTGGGCCCGGTAACGTATATACTAACGAGGCCAAACGTCAGGTGCTCGGTACGGTCGGTATCGACATCCTCGCCGGCACCAGCGAAGTGATGATCATCTGCGACGAATCGGCCAACCCTGATTATGTGGCTGCCGATTTGCTTGCCCAAGCCGAGCACGATCCGCGCGTTAAGCTCTACCTGACCATCCCTTCGGAAGCATTCCTGCAGACGGTTTTGGAAGAGATTGGCCGCCAGAAGGCCACCCTGCGCCTCCAGCAAAATATCGACGGAACCCTTGAAGACGGCTTCCTGGCCATCGTCTGCGATTCCCTCGATCAGGCAATCGATGCAGCTAACCGCATTGCTCCCGAGCACTTGGAACTGCACACCGAAGAGCGCACCCATATGAACCTGCTGGAGGCGATTCACACCGCCGGAGCTATCTTTATGGGGCACCAGACGCCTACCGTTTTGGGTGACTTTGCCGCAGGCCCCAACCACACGCTGCCCACGGGCTGTACCGGGCGCTTCTATTCAGGACTTCAGATTACCGATTTCATGCGCCGCAGCAGCTTCGTCCGCTATAGCCGGGATAACCTCATCGGGGCAACGCCCATTGTTCGGGCCTTCAGCGCCATGGAGCAGCTCGATGCCCATGGCCAGTCCCTGGAAATCCGTTTGCGCGATTAACTCTTGCGGTAGCTCACATAACGGGGCACGTAGCGCTCGCGTTCGATGCGCTGGTAGAACGAGGTGATGATCTTGCGGTAAAGCTCTTTACCCAGCACCGCGTCTTCAACTTCCGCATCAATATTCGGGTTGTCATTGACTTCGATCACGTAGGCTTTGCCATTGATCTCCTTCAGATCCACTCCGTAGAGGCTGTCTCCAATCAGTGACGATGCCTTTACTGCGGTCTGCAACACGGCGTTCGGCACCTGGTCGATGGACACCGTTTCGTAGCCGCCGCTGAACGCATCGTTGTTCTGCTCGTTCCAGTTGTAAATCTGCCAGTGTCCGCGTGCCATATAGTACTTGCAGGCAAAAATTGGCGTGCGGTCAATTACGCCGATACGCCAGTCATAAGGAGAGGGGATGAACTCCTGGCCGATGATAACTTCCGACTGCTTAAAGAGATTGCTCAGCGCGTCCAGTAACTCCGCCTCGGAGTTAACTTTGAACACCCCCAGAGAAAAGCTGCCATCCGGCACCTTCAATACTTGAGGATACTGTAGCGCGGCAATAGCATCCTTTTGCAGTTTGCCTTTCTGGAAAATCGTCGAATTGGGCTGCTGAATGCGGGCACGGCGCAGGCGCTCATACAGATAAATTTTGTTGGAACACCTTAGAATGGACCACGGATCGTCGATAACGATCAACCCTTCCGCATAAGCACTGCGTGCAATGGTATAGGTATGGTGGTGCACGGATGTGGTTTCCCGGATAAACAGCGCATCAAATTCGCTGATGCGGTGAGCATCCTTTTTGGTGATTTGCTCCACAAAGAACCCGCAGTCTTCTGCCGCATTCATAAAATTCTGCAGCGCATCCGGGCAGGAAGGGGGAGTCTTTTCCTTGGGATTGCTCAGAATGGCCAAATCGTAGTGGTAGGTCTTTAACCGCTGCCGTTTCAGGCGGCGCTGCCGGAAGAAGCTGTCGGCCAGTGCTTCGATGTCCGCGTGTCCGTAAATCTCCAAGGCCTTCTTCAATGTCAGCAATTCCAGACGTTTGACTTCCCACTGATCTTTGTTCCGGGTGAATTCCGCACGGAAAAGCAACGCCTCAAAGTGGTTGTGAATCGCCTTGGCCAGCTTCTGCATCGAGGGCTCCAGACTCTGTCCGAAGAGGATATCCAGCGTGTATTCCTTTTCTTTGATCTCGGCCAGACTCTCCTGCAACTGCGGGGTAATGTTTTCGGCGATTCCCTGAATAATGCGAATACTCGAAAAATCGCGTATAGTGGTTACATTGGGGATAATCTTATGGTCACGTGCCGATGCCAGCAAAGAGACGTAATAGCCCAGTTTCTGATGCTTGTAGGAGCTGCACAGATTGAATACCCGGTAGTTGCTGTTGTTCTGGAAACGTTCCAACCCCAAATACTCTCTGGCTGAAACCACTTCCGCATTCTCTATGGAAAGCTGTGCCGTGGCCTTGCTGTCCAATACTATGATATTTTCGCACGGCTTGGTCTTGCTTTCTGTCTGCATGGGTTTGCCCATGCGCCAGGCATGTTCCCCGTCGGCATAGTAATCCTGCAGCAAATCGCTGCAGTGGAATCCAAAGCGCTCATACCACTGGATTAGCTTCTTGTTGGTGGCATCGGCCTCTAGGGTGATTCTCAGAAAATCATTGCCCGATGCATACAGAATCACCTGTTCCATCAGTTCTGCACCGATTCCTTTACCCTGATGTTCTGGAGACACCGCTATGGAATAAAGCCTAAGGGCTTTTTTATGTACCCAGAGAATGGCGCAGCCGACAATACTGGCTCCTTCCTGAGTCATTACCTCCTGCACAATTACTCTCTGCTGCTCGCTCGCAATGCTCAACCGGAGCGAGCGGCGGGTGCTCTGCCGGTGGGGAGCAAAACATTGGGATTCCAGTTCGATGATCTGCTTCAGATCATTTAGATTCGCTTCGCGAAAGAAGGTATACATCTGTGTTATTTTTGAAAGCAGCACTATACTTTCTTTTTACCGTTCTGCTACTTTTTTATGAGTGTAACCTCTACTTTTCTGCATCAAGCGAGGTGCTGCCTCATCTGTAAGCTTGCTATTGCAATGTTGCTTTGTCAGTTTTCCGCTACACCATGAAAGAGAATCCTGCACAATACGCGCTCCCGCACATTCAGGCCCTGGCGGCCTATACTCCGGGAAAACAGCCCGATACTGCAGACTGGATTAAGCTCAATACCAATGAGTTGACTTATCCCCCCAGTCCGCGTGTGGCCCAGGCGATTACTGCAGAACTGCACTGTCTGGAGCGCTATCCCAGCCCCATCAGTGCGGCCCTGCGCAGCACGATTGCCAAACGTCATGGTCTGCTGCCTTCTCAGGTCATTGTCGGCAACGGTTCGGACGATGTTCTCAACCTGCTCATGCGCGCTTTCTGTGGGCAGAATATGTCTGCCGGTATGCTTTTGCCCAGCTATTCGCTCTATCCCGTTTTGGCGGCCATTCAAGGCCAACAGATTTCCTACATCCCGTTCACTTCGGAGATGCGTCTCCCCGTGGATGCCTGCGCTTCGAGCAAGGCCAATATCTTTTTCCTTACGGCCCCCAACGCTCCCACCGGAGTCTTCTTTCCGATGGAAGAGATTGCCGCCGTGGCTTCCCGTATCAACGGCATTCTGGTTATTGACGAGGCTTATGCCGAATTTGCCCCGTCCGACTGCGTTCCTTTGCTGCACAAATACCGCAATGTGGTCATTACCCGCACCTGTTCCAAGACACAGGGGCTGGCCGGCCTGCGCGTAGGCTGGGGCATGGGCGATCCTGATGTCATTGAAATCCTCGATCGCGTGCGCGACAGCTATAATGTCAACCGCCTCAGCCAGGCCGGCGCCAAAGCCGCTCTGGAAGATGTTGCCTATTACTCCGACATTATTGCCCGCATTCGCACCACCCGCGACTCCTTTGCCCGCGAGGTGGCTCAACGCGGATTTTACAGCTACCCCAGCGTAGCCAATTTTATCCTCACTCGCCCCACCACTCGATCCGGCCAATATGGCCCGGAACAGGCCCAAAGCCTTTTCGATGCCTTCTACGAACGCCGTATACTCGTTCGCTACCTTCCCGGCACTGCCTTGACAGATGCGTTCCTCCGCATCAGTATTGGCACTCCCGAGCAAATGAACACCCTACTGGAAGTAATTGACCAATGGCAGACCCGCGCATAGCAGAAATTACACGAGAAACCGCAGAAACACAAATTGCTCTGACCCTAAACCTCGATGGTTCCGGCAAGAGCACGGTGGATACCGGTGTGCCTTTTCTGGATCACATGCTCACCCTTTTTGCCCGTCACGGCCTCTTTGATCTCCATGTCACGGCCACGGGAGATATCGGGGTCGATTACCACCACCTCGTCGAGGATATGGGCATTGTGCTTGGCGAAGCCGTCAAACAGGCCTTGGGAGCCAAACTGGGGATTCAGCGCTACGGTTCTTTTTACCTGCCAATGGATGAAACCCTCGTCCGCGTAGTGCTCGATCTGGGCAATCGTCCGCTCATGGTTTATCGGGTGGACAGCAGTATCAGCTTTGTCCGCGATTTCAACATCCGCCTGTTTCGCGAGTTTTTCCAGGCATTTGCCAACAGTGCCGGTGCCAATGTGCACGTGCAGCTCGAATATGGAGATGAGCCTCACCACATCGCCGAAGCCGTGTTCAAGGCTTTTGCCCGTGCTTTGGATGTGGCTGCCCGTATCGATCCACGCCAGGAAGGTTCCCTTCCCAGCACCAAAGGCATGCTCTAACTCTTTTGCACATGGCTAACGTAAACCTTTCTATCATCGACTACGGAATGGGTAACCTCCGCAGTGTGGTTCGGGCATGGGAGCATGTCGGAGCTTCTGTTCGGGTTGTTGATCGTCCCGAGGATGTCGGGGCCGCCGATGCCATCATTTTTCCGGGGCAGGGCGCTATTGTCGATGCCATGAAGCAGCTCAAGGCCACGCGCTTTGAACATACCATTCGCGATTGGATTGCCGCTGATAAACCTTTCTTTGGCATTTGTCTGGGAATGCAAGTGCTCTTCAGCCATTCAGAAGAGGGAGAAGTCCCCGGCCTCGGTGTCTTTGAGGGCTCTGTTAAACGCTTTCGCCTTTCCCCGGAATTCAAAGTCCCGCACATGGGTTGGAACCACGTTCATTTTTCGCCAAAAACTCCCGTAGATGCCGGTTTAGCGCAACTCGACGATCAGTTCTATTTTGTCCACAGTTACTACTGCCAGCCCGCTTCAGCCGAGATCATTTGGGGCACTACCGAATACGCCGGGCAACACTTTACCTCGGCTATCCACCGCGGAAAAGTCTATGCCACACAGTTTCACCCGGAAAAAAGTCAGGCCAAGGGCCTCTTGCTCTACCGGAATTTCCTGGAAACGCTCTAACGGATTTTTATAGGTTCGTTTATAATTCTGTAGTTTCTTTTTACTGAGCCTCTGGACTTTTTTGCCAATTCGTATACTTTAGAGCAAGCACGTGTTTCATGCACTCCTAACCTTGTCTCTAACAGAGACAAAATCCCGGATAACCTTTTATTGAAAATTGCTCATGGACGAGATAGCCAAAATTATTATCGGTGATCAGACTTATTCATACCCCGTTATAGAAGGCACTGAAAGGGAAAAAGCTATCGATATTCGCCGCTTGCGTTCCGATACCGGCTACATCACATACGATGACGGCTTCGGCAATACAGGCTCCTGTATCAGCGATATTACCTTTATTGACGGCGAAACCGGAATTCTCCGCTACCGCGGGATTCCTATAGAGGAATTGGCCGAACATGCGGACTTCCTCAGTGTTGCCCATTTGGTGATTTACGGCGAGCTTCCCGACCGCGATGGCTACTATGAGTGGATCAAAAATATTCGTCAGCGGGCTCCTCTGCATACGGGTCTCATGAAGATGTTCGAAAGCTATCCGCCCAATGCGCACCCCATGGCGGTTCTTTCTTCCATGCTTAACAGTATGGGCTGCTATTATCCGCAGATGACATCTAACAATCGTGAGCACGACCTGGAGCATTTTGAGGATGCAGCAGCCCTTCTCATTTCCAAGGTGCGCACCATTGCCGCACTCACATACCGTTCGGAAATGGGTATGCCCTTCGTCTATCCGCGCACAGACCTGCGCTATACCGAAAATTTCCTCCACATGATGTTCAGCCAGCCCTACAACCGCTACGAGCCCACCGAAGCCGTTGTCGATGCGCTGGACCTCTTCCTGGTGCTTCATGCGGACCATGAGCAGAATTGCTCCACATCCACGGTGCGCATGGTAGCCAGTGGTGGTGCCAACCTTTTTGCTTCGGTTTCTGCCGGAGTGGGGGCTCTCTGGGGCCCTCTCCACGGAGGCGCTAATACCGCCGTGGTTCGTATGCTGGAAAGCATCCATGAGCGCGGCGACGATGGCTCACGCTACATTGAGGCTGCCAAACGCGGAGAAGAGCGTCTCATGGGTTTCGGGCACCGCGTCTATAAAAACTACGACCCCCGCGCCAAGATCCTTGGCAATGCCGTGCGCAGAGTGCTTAGAGAGCTCGATCAAAACGATCCCTTGCTCAATATCGCTCAACGGCTCGAAGAGGCCGCCCTCAGCGACGATTACTTTATTTCCAGAAAACTCTATCCCAATGTGGACTTCTACAGCGGTCTCCTGCTCAAGGCAATTGGTATTCCTGTGGAAATGTTCACCGTCATGTTCGCCATCGGGCGTATGCCGGGGTGGATTGCCAACTGGAAGGAAGTGGCCGCCGCAGAGAAAGGCCGCATCTACCGCCCGCGACAAATCTACAATGGTCCGGTAAAGCGCACCATGCTCAAATCCTAAGCCTTTGTCTTGGGCTCCGGCTGCTTCAGCGCCGCCTCAAAATCCAATCCCGTCAGTCGCTTGATCCCCTTAATCAAGACAAACAGTGCGCTGAAGGTGACAAGGCTTGTTGGCAGAACGATGAACAGGTAGCTCCAGCCCTGCATGGCACCCACTTCTGCATTGAAGGCCTCAAGATTCACCGCAGGAGCTGTGTGGACAAAGACTTTGGCCATAACGTAGTTCAATATAGAGCTGAGGAGAAAGGACAACGCCAGAAGTACCGTGCACCGGCGCAACAGCAGATCGAACGCACGCTCGCTGCCGCGTTCTTTCAGGTGCGTGGTAATCAAGTCCACGTTGAAAACCTGCTCTGTATAAAGAAGCTCTTTAACCAGCGGGTTTTTCGTTTTCAGGGTAATGAGCACGGCCGCGCCCAACAGTAACGGAAGAGCAGCCTCATTGATCGCCACCATTTCAACGCTGCCCTTAAATATGCCAATGCTTCCCTTAATCAGAATACTGACAAAGCCCAGCACAGAAAATAAGTTACATTTTTTCCGGGTTATGGCATCAAAGATTCCGTAGCCCAGGGGAAGACTCAACGCCAGCAGCAGATTGGGCAAGGGTTCTATGCCCAGTAATTTCGTCCCCTTCGTCAGCAAAAAGATCGGCAGGATCATGTTGAAGCCGAGGTTGTAGAAAATATTCTCCTTTTGTGCTTTGGCCATGCGCTCAATAGAGCGTTTCCACTGAATTGACTCAAGGCTTATTGTCGGCGCTGTGCATCGAAAACGCTTTACCCCGGCCCAGTCGCGTGCAGAATAGCTGCCATACCCACTTCTGCTATGAGCAACTCACCCATCCGCTGCCTGATCTCTGCAGGCCCAACGCGCGAGTATTTTGACCCCGTGCGTTTTCTCAGCAATCCCTCTTCGGGGAAAATGGGATATGCCCTGGCCGAGGCCGCGGCATCCCTTGGTTGGTTCGTCAACCTCGTTTCTGGTCCGGTCGCTTTGGAATGCCCTCCCGGCTGCTTACGCACTTCGGTGGTTACCGGGCAGGAAATGTTCGATGCCGTCAATGGCCTCTTCCCGGAATGCGACATCCTCATTATGACGGCTGCCGTCATGGATTATCGTCCTGTGGAACGCTCCACGGCAAAGATCAAAAAAGATCAGCTTTCCATGAACATCGAAATGGAGCCGACGATAGACATCCTTAAAACGGTTACACTGCAGAAGACCCGCCAGATGGTGGTCGGCTTTGCCGCCGAAACCAACGATGTGGAGGCGTATGCCCTGCGCAAGATGGAGGAGAAACGCTGCGACTTTATCGTTGCCAATCAGGTTGGGCAACCCGGCCAGGGTTTTGAATCCGATACCAACCGCGTTCTTTTACTCAGTCCGGACGGGCTGCACAAAGTCATTGGGCCAGACAGCAAACGGGCCATTGCCACAGAACTGGTTTCCTTCTTCAACAGCAAGCTCCGCAATAGCTGATTTTTCCTTATGGCTCCTCGCAAGAACAGTGCATTGGAAGGCGTTCTCGGGCGCCTTGACGATCTTGACCCCACCAACCTGACCATCCTTGTGCAGCGTTTGGCCCGCGAGCGCCATCTTCTGGAAACGGTCTTCAACACCATTCGCGAAGGTATCCTTGTCATCAACCGCGACGGAGTCATCGAATACGCCAACAATGCCGGATTCAGACTGCTGGGCATCAACGCCAAATCGGCCGAAAAACTCATCCTCTGGAAACTTGTTCCCGATTTGCAGCGCAGCCTGAATTTCGACGGCGACATTCCCGAACAGGCCCATACCGGAATGGCCCGCGAGGTTTCTATTTCCTATCCCGAGCCTAAGGTGCTCCGCATCTATCTGGTGGCCTTCCACGAAGAGAACCACTCCAATATTGTGCACGAGCGCTTTGCCGTCATCCTTACCGATATCACCGAGCAAAAGACGCATACGCAGAAGCAGATCGAAAGCGAACGTGTGGAGTCCATCCTACAGCTTTCCGCCGGGGTGGCTCACGAATTAGGCAATCCGCTCAATTCTCTGACCATCCACCTGCAGCTCATGGAGCGCTCTTTGGCTAAATCGGAGTCCGACGATATGACCCGAAAAATGGAAAAGTCCCTTTCCATTTGCCGCCGGGAGGTGGAACGCCTCGATGGCATTATCAAGCACTTTCTTGAAGCTGTGCGTCCAAACCCTCCCGATTTCAGCGATGTAGATCTTTTTATGATTCTGGAGGAGGCTATGGAGCTGGTGGGGCCGGAAATGGCCGATGCCGGCCTTACTGTCGACGTGGAAATGGACTCCTCGCTGCCCATTATTTCCGGCGACCAGAACCAACTGAAACAGGTTTTCTATAACATCCTAAAAAATGCCCGCGAGGCAACTCCCCGTGGTGGAGATATCCGCATCCGTACCCGCAGCGACGACGAGTTTATTTACCTGCTCGTTGCTGATACAGGGGAGGGCATTGAACCGGAAGATCTGGCTAATGTGTTTCAACCCTATTTTACCACCAAAAAAAGCGGCAACGGCCTTGGGATGATGGTGGTACAGCGCATCATGCGCGACCATGGTGGCCAGGTGGGCATCGACAGCAAGCCCGGTGTCGGATCCGTTGTTACATTACAGTTTCCCCAGAAACACCGCCGCGTGCGTATGCTCGAAGGCGGCGAAGAGCAGATCAGTTGATGGCTGATCTGCTCGCCGGCAAAATTATTTGTTGGTGTTGACCAGTGTGTAAGGGTCGAGAATCAAGGCTATCGTTCCGTCTCCCAAAATGGCGCCACCGGCTACACCGCTGATATTGTCCATCAGAGATCCAAGGCTCTTGATGACGACTTCCTGCTTGCTCAACATTTCGTCCACCAGCAAACCGTAAGGGCGCCCAATGGTTTCGATGATCACCACGATCCCTTGATGGTGTTCCTTTACTTCCGTATCAATTCGGAAAATCTGGTGCAGGCGCACCAGCGGAATGGTCTTGCCGCGCAGATCCAGAACTTCGGTTTTCCCCTTGATCTTGGTGATCTGTTTCTTGGTCGGCCGAATGGCCACCTGCACAGATGTTGTTGGCAGAATAAATTTATCCTCGCCCACACGCACCACCATACCGTCAATAATGGCTGTGGTCAGCGGCAGCTTGATCTTGAATGTGGTTCCTTTACCCACTTCCGAATCCATCTCTACCTTACCGCGCAGCTTTTCAATATTCCGGCGGACCACGTCCATTCCCACTCCGCGTCCGGATACATCGGTAACCTTTTCTGCAGTGGAGAAGCCGGGCTCGAAGATCAGGTTTAAAATATCCTGCTTCGGCGGCTCTACATTTTCCGGTAGCAAACCGTTCTTGCGGGCTTTAGCCAAAATCTTTTCCGGATCAATCCCACGCCCGTCATCAGATAGCTCAATTACAATGTTGCCGCCCTGATGGTAGGCTTTCAAGGCAATCTGTCCAATTTCACGCTTACCGTTCTTTATGCGGTCCTCGTTGCTTTCCAGCCCGTGGTCAATGCTGTTGCGCACCATGTGCATCAGGGGATCACCAATTTGCTCAACCACATTGCGGTCTAATTCGGTTTCTTCCCCCTCTAGCACCAAGTTTACTTTCTTCTTGAACGCTCCACCAAGATCCCGCACCAGGCGTCCCATTCGCTGGAAGGTTGGTTTGATGGGAACAAGCCTCAGCGACATTGAAGTGTGTTGCAATTCTCGAGTAATACGCTGCAACTCGGTTATGTTGCGCTGCAGGGGAGAGTTGTCGTCAATTTTATTCTGGCGGCTGCTCTCAGAGAGCTGGCTTTGCACAATGACCAACTCACCCACCATATCCATCAAATTGTCCAGCTTTTGCGTATTCACGCGAATGGTCGAGCGATTGCCGCCTCCCGAAGGCGCGGCGGTTGTTGACGGAGCATTAGTTGTTGCCACGGCCGATTTGGCTTCGTCGGCATCACTTTCGTCATCGTCTTCTACTTTGGCTGCCTTTTCTGCCTTGCTTTCCCGGGGCTTGCTCTCAATGGCTACCACCTTGGCTTCGGTCCCTGTTTCCGCGGCCAGCAGACCTGCTTTGGCGGCTTCTTTAACCGCAACAATCAAGTGCGATACGGGGATGACTGTCTCCGGCATGTGCCCCTTTTCCAGCGCTTGCGTAATTTGGTCTACCAACGCCTGAATCGTGTCCTGACTTTGCAGGATCAGGGTAATCATTCCCGTGTTCAGCGTCAGCTTTTTGTTGCGGGCTAAGTCCAGCAGGCTTTCCACATCGTGGGCCAAGGCTTGAATCGGTACCAGGTGCAGGAACCCGGCCACACCTTTAATTGTGTGGAAAGAGCGGAAAATAGAAGCCAGACTGTCGGCGTTCTCGGGGTCGTTTTCCAGCACCAGCAGGGCCGCCTCAATCTGCTCAAGGTGTTCCATTGCTTCTGTGTGGAATTCGCTGAGGATCTCCCGATCATCTTCATTGCCCAAGGCCAGTAACACATCCGTTTCCTCGGCAATACTTTGGCGCATCTGCTCCATTTCTGCGGAAAAGTGAGTGCTTGTCGGCTGGTTCTGGGCAGGGGTAGATTTAGCTGCGGCTTTTTCTTCCACGGGTTCGGCTTCCACTTCAACCAGACCTTCTGGAATAACCAGCAGCCCTTCGCCTTCGTTTTCAACCGTATCCATAGGGCTTTCCAGCCCGTCAATCGTCAGGAATTCATCGGTCAGCGGCTCTCCTTCACGGGTATGGGCAAAGTTGGTTTGTGCCCATACGGTGAATTCTCCCAGATAGGAAAGTGTTTCGTTGTTGAATGGCTTGGCGTTGTCCAGCAGTTTGTCCAGCGCACTTTTTACGTTGATGATGGCGCTGGAGAGCCCTTCATCGCTGTTTACTGTTTCGCCCAGATCATTCAGCAAAGAATAGACGGGCACCAGCCCGCTGTCCGATCCGTTACTGGCCAGCACCAGTTCCGTGGAAATCTGGTTGAGCAGATCCTCGCAGCGTCGCCAGTCGATATCGCTGTTGGTTGTAAATTCATCGTCTTCGTCTCCGCTAACACAGATCCATTCGGGAATTGGCAGCGGTTCTACCTCACGCCCGTTGCGTTCTTCCAACAGCGCATGTTGTGCCCAACTGGTGTAAGTAGAGACAAAATCCAGAGTGCGCTCATCGTAGGGTTTGGAATTGTCCAACAGCATGTCCAACGCTTGCTTGACCGAGGCGCTCGCCGGCAACAGCGCTGAGGCTTCTTCTTTGAGACCGTCCGTCAGTTCGGCGATCAACGAATAGGTCGGTACCAGCCCGTCGTCCTGTCCCGGCGTTGCCAGGATCAATTCCATGGCGATTTTATTCAAAAGTTCTTCGCAATTGCTTATTTGATCTGGGCTAAGGGCCATAATGCTGTCCGTTCAAAGGTTACTTTGGAGCGTTTTATAAAGCGGTTTAAGGCTGACGTGTGTCAGTTCTCCATCCTATATGATCTCCCGTCAATGTGAAGTAAAATACAGGATTTCCAGAGTTCTGCACGCCCCGGGAGACGAATTTTAGAAAGCTTTTACAACTATACCTCAATCCTCGAAGTCATCGTTGCCGGTTTCGTCAATCAGATCCCTGACTTGTACCAGCAGTTTGTTAAGAGGAAAGGGCTTTTCCAGCATCAATGAGTCTCCTGGGAAATCATAGAACGTATCCAGTTGATCATCGTAACCGGTCATGAAAATAATCTTTGTTTCGGGGGATTTTTTTAATACGCGGGAGGCTACTTCTCGGCCGGACATCTTGGGCAGCACGATGTCTGTAATCAAGAGACTCAAAGGCTTCTTCTGTTGGTCCAGCTGTTCCAGCGCATCCACCCCATTGGTTGCTGTCAGCACATGGTAGCCGTGGAGGCGCAACAGGCCTGAAATACAGTCCAAAAAGGTGTCATCGTCTTCCACTACCAAAATCATCTCGGTGCCTTCAGGAATACTCTCTCCGCTTTTTTCTCCATCGGTCACGCAAGGTTCTTGGTCCGTCGCCGGGAACCACAGGCTGAACGTGGCCCCTTCACCCACTTTGGAGTCCACTGTTACTGTTCCCCCCAGGTGCTTCATAATGCCATACACGGTGGAGAGCCCCAGACCCGTTCCTTTACCGATTTCCTTCGTTGTAAAGAAGGGATCAAAAATGTGTTTTTGCGTTTCACTGTCGATGCCGCAGCCGTCGTCTTCCACGGCAATCACCACGTAGTTACCGCTGTTTATCAAGTTGACTTGTTCTGCATCTTTCTGTGTCAACGTCTTGTTTTTTAGGCATATGCGGATGTGCCCGCCGTTGGGCATGGCATCCCTGGCATTTACGCACAAATTAATCAATGCCTGTTCCACCTGGCCCTGGTCGGCGCGGGCTTGAAACAGATTGGCCTCGTAATGAGTCGTCAGTTCAATGTTTTCACGGATAACCCGCTGTAACATCCCCTTAATCTCATCGCAAACGGTGGATAGATCCAGCGCACTGGGATTGGGTTTGTCGCGCCGGCTGAACGTCATCAACTGGGAGACCAGATCCGCACCCCTCTTGCCCGCACTGCGTATCTGCCGGGCATACTTCATGGCCACCGAATCTTCCTCCAGTTTCAATGTCAGCAAATCGGAATAGGAGTTAATCACCGAAAGCAGATTGTTAAAGTCGTGGGCAATCCCTCCGGCCAGGCGACCCACGGCCTCAATCTTCTGCGATTGGCGGATGTTTTCCTCCAGGCGCCTCAATTGCGTTACATCGCGAATAACATAAGCCACGTGGGCCGTGTGCCCGTCACGGTCTTTTACCGGGGAGGCAGACCACTGAGTAACGATTTCCTTGCCCGATTTTGTCTGGTTGATGGACTCCCCGTGGAAGGGCATATCCTTGCGCAACGAGTTTTCCATCATTGCGTAAAAGGCATTGTCGCAACTGCAGCAGCCAATGATCGAAAGCGTTTCCCCGAGCACTTCTTCGCGTGTCCATTCCATTACCCGCTCAAATCCGCGGTTGGCGTAAACGATTTCTGCTTTGGCAGTTTTGTCGTTGTACCCGGTAACCACCACGGCTTCTTCAAAACTGGCCAGAGCTGCCGCCATTGTGCGCACCCGCTCTTCCGCTTCGTGCTGCTGCGTTACATTGCGCAGCACCAGCAAATAGCCGTCCACCCCGCCTTCAGGAGTCGGCACCATGGAGCCCCACGGTTCCAAAATAAATTGCCCCCCGTTGGCTGTTTCCAGCAGCAGAGGATCGTGCGAAGGTGGGGTAAAGTCGTCTCCGAAAAGCCGCATCGGTAGATTATCCGCCGCCACCTTTCTCAGTGTTTTCAGCTTCAGAACTTCATCCAGCAGACAGCCGTCTACCGCATCATCCATAACATTGAGAAAATGCTCTGCGGTAGGGTTGATGTAGCGGATTCTATAGTCTGCATCTGTGTAGATGATGGCGCTGGGCACATTGGCCAATACGGTGGACAGGCGCAGCTCATTTTCCCTGAGCTTTTGCTCTGTCTTGTGCTTATAGAGCGCCATATCAATGCTGATTTTCAGTTCACGCTTGGTAAACGGTTTCAGCAAGTAGGCATTGGGGTTGGTTTTCTTGGCGCGGTCGATGGTTTCATCGTCCCCATAGCCCGACATATAGATGATCGGTGCGTCGCAGAACTTATTCAATTCTGCTGCGGTTTCCACTCCGTCCAGATCGCCTTCGATACTGATGTCCATGAGGATTACATCAGGGGACATCTCCTTGGCAGAGGCCAGAGCCTCTTCGCCGGAGCTTACCTCTGCGCAAATCTCAAATCCTTCATCCACAAGTAGTTTGCGGATGGTGAAAGAGCTGGTTTTATCGTCTTCGACGACCAGTACGCGAACCTGGTTCATATAAGCGAATTATCGTAAGGAGGGAGTGAATCTTTAAAGAGAAAACTTTATACCTATTTATAAAGTTACTGCAACATTAAACGATGTTCTTTCCCCTGAGCTCGCGGAACTCACTGCCTACAATGGCCAGTGCGGCCAGCCCCGCCGTTTCTGCCCGCAACACCAGCGGACCCAGCCCGGTAGGCTTGTAGCCGGCCTCCAGAGCCGCCTCATACTCTGCCTTGCTGAAATCGCCTTCCGGCCCCACCAGTATTTCGCAACTCTGCACCAGCGGGTGCTGCTCAATCCAGTAACGCGGGCTCTGTGTTTCCGGCAACAACGCGGCAATCAGGCGCAAACGGTCAACCGCTGCCTCACGTTTCAAATATGCCTTCAGCGAAAGAACCGGAAGCACCTCCGGCAGATACGCTGTTCCGCACTGCTTGACCGATTCCAGGGCAATGGTCTGCCACTTTTCCTGTTTACGTTCGGCCTTGTTGGCCTCAATGCTCACTTCGCAATGCTCCGAGGTCAGGGGCTGGATGATGCCCGCCCCCAGTTCCGTGGCTTTTTGCACCACCAAATCCATACTCTTGCCCTTGGGCATTACCTGGGCCAATACCAGCTTTGGCAAAAGTTCCGGTGCTGTCGTTACCCGCTGAACCTGCACCGTGGCCGCCTTGGCATTGGCCTCCTCCAGCACGCCCTCCGCAATGTGCCCCTGGCCGTCATACACACAAACCGTTTCTCCAGGACGCGCCCGCCGCACCCGTACCAGATGTGCGCTTTCCTCGGCATCCAACCGGACAAGCTTTGTCGATGAGTCAATCACTTCCCTTGTAAACACATTCAGCATGATCTCCGCATCATGCCACTTCCCCGCGCCGCGCCAATTAAAAAAGAAAGCACCGCAACTGTACCTTTGCGGTGCTCCTTTATCCCATGGGATTTTTTTTTGATTTAGTGTTAGCTAACTATCTGTCTTACCCGTTTTCATCAGACCCAATCTCTCACCCCTTGGTTCCGCAAAAAAAAGAAAGAATTCTCCCAAATGTTTGCCCCTCCCGTCGGATCTTTTTCCTTTCCCGCGCACAAAAAAAGAAGGCCACCGGTGTTTCCGGTGGCCTTCCCAAGTGCTTAACCAAACTACAAACTATATTGAAACTATTTTTTTGAACTAAACTCTCGCTCTGTGTAAGTTCATAAGAGTAGACGAGGCAATTCCCCGAAACGTTCAAAAAATGAAAAAGTTTTTTTAGTTTTCTTTGGCCTTCCTTTCGATGGCTCGATTATTTGGAAAAATGGAGAGCGCCGAGGGCCTTAGAACAAGGCGGTTCCTGCGGTGCTCAGGGCGGAAATCGGGCCGCTGTCGCCCATGCTGTCCAGTGCCTGCTCAGCCTTGTTCAACATGCCGCGCAATTCCAGATACAAAGCGTCGTCGTTCACCAGTTTGCCCAGAGTTCCCTGACCATTGTTCAGCTTTTCCGAGAACTCCTGGAAATTGGCCAAGGTGGATTTCAAATCCTGCCCCATTTGCGTGTCAGTCATCAGCATTCCCAATGTGCCTTCGCCACTGTCGATTTTGTTGAGTAGTTCTTTGGCTCCATTGATGGTTTCGTTGGCGCTCTTAGCCGCCTCGCGGATGTTCTCCACGGTGGCCAGCATCTCGTCGTAGGCCTCGGGGGAGTTGATCAGTTTTCCGATCGTGCCCTCGGTTCCACGCAACTGTTCCGTTACTACATCCAGATTGGTGATGATGTTGTCCAGCTTTTCCCGGTTGTCGGTCACCAGGTGGTTCAGGTTGGTAAACAGGTTGTCCTCGCCTTCGCCGCCCAGATTGCCCAGACCGCTGAAACCGTCGGCAATCTTATTCAGCTTTTCGCCCAGATCACTGACTTGCTCCATCACTTCGTTAAAGGAGGCCACATGCTTGGTCTCAATGGCGTCCCCGCCCTTGAGCATGCCGTTTTCCGGGTTGCCGTAGCGGATGGAGATATAGTCCTGCCCCAGTAGACTGGAGACAGCAATGCTGGCTACCGAATCCTTGGGAATGGCGTTGTAGGCTTCGTCGATCAGCAGAGTGGCCATACCCTGGCCGTCCTTCAGCCCGGTTTCCTTCACGCGGCCGATTTTTACCCCGGCCATCCGCACTTCGTCGTCGTTGGAAATGGTGCTCAGATCGCTGAACACGGCGTGGATTTCGTAGCCTTTGGTCTTTTCAAAGCTGCGTTGACCCAGCGTGGTAAACACGGCGTAGATCAAAGCTACACCAAAGATAAAGAAGAGTCCGATACGAGTGGTATTGAATACAGTGTTCATTTTCCGTTCTCCGTTTTGCGGAAGCGAGGGTTTTCTAAATTGATTTTCGGGTTCAAAAATTCGGTAACAAGCGGATCTTTGCTGGCCTTCAGCTCATCAGGTGCTCCAATAAAGGTCATATTGCCTTCGTGCATCAGGCCCACGCGGTGCCCGATGGAGAGAGAGAGTTCGCGGTCATGGGAAACCACAATACTGGTCAGTCCCGTCTGGCGGCTCACCGTAGCAATCAGTTCGCTGATCGTGGCCGACATAATGGGGTCCAGTTCACTGGTAGGTTCATCATAAAGCAGCAACTGAGGTTCTGTCATCAAAGCCCGGGCAACTGCTACGCGCTTTTTCATCCCGCCGGAAAGCTCCGAAGGCATCTTCTGCGCGGCATTTTCCAGAGAGAGAATCCGTAGCGTATCCATCACTTTTTCATGAATGGTTTTGCTGTCATAGATCCGGTGCTCCCGGGGGTAGAGGGCAAGGTTGTCATACACACTCATGGAGTTGAACAAAGCTCCGTCCTGGAAGACGATTGCCGTAACAATGTCCCTGTGGGTGCTACTCTCAAAGGCACTACGCCCACCGATCAGGACTTCTCCAGAGTCCGGTTTTTCCAACCCGATGATGTGCTTCAGCAACACGCTTTTTCCCGTGCCACTGGCGCCCATAATCACAAAGATTTCCCCCGGAGCCACGCTCAGCGAGACCCCGTGGAGCACTTCATGATCACCGTAGGACTTGCGCAAGTCCTTCACTTCCACGGCAACAGGTTCTTTTTTGACTGTTTGAGATAAAGGCATGGCGATTACAGAAGAGCTTTGGTGATGAAATAGTTGATAAACAGAACAAAGATAATCGAGGCCACTACCGAGCGTGTTACGCTCTGGCCGATCTCACGCGGGCCACCGCGGGTGTTCAGCCCAATGCTGCTGGCGATAATCACCACGCTCAGTCCGAAGACTTCCGCCTTAATCAGGCCGTCCATCAACGCATCCGTGGTCACAAATTCCGTCAGGGTGCGGAAATAGATGCGGTAATCCAAATCAATAAAGGGCACCACCTCGCAGACTACGGCTCCGCCGGCCCAGCCGGCAACAAACGAGCCCATCGTCAAAATAGGCATAATCAGTGCAATGGCGGTAATTCTTGGCAGCACCAGAAAACGCTCCGGCGGAATGTTCATGGTCTGCAGCGCGTCCACCTCACGGTAGATTTTCATAGAGGCCAGTTCAGCCGTGATCGCCGAGCCAATGCGCCCGACCACCATAATGGCCGTCATTACCGGCCCCAGTTCGCGTACCAGTGCCAACCCCACCACACTGCCAATGTAGCGGTTTACGCCCAAATTCTGAAAGCTGAAGCCTACCTGCAGGGCCAATACCGCCCCAATACAGAAACTGAGGATCAGCACCAGCGGCAGGGTCGCATTGCCCATAAAGAGCAACTGCTCTCCCAGGCGTTGCCTTTGCCGGGGCAGGCTCGGCAGGTAGCGCAGGGTGCGCAGTACCAGCACCACTGCTGTGCCGATGGAATCAAGGGTTTGCGTAATCACCTTCATAGTAAACTTATTCGTTGGATGTGGTGTCAATCAGCCCCCAGAACAAACGGGTGCCGCCACCGGTTTCCCGCCGGTCGAATTCAATCAATCCAGTCAAGAAGGAAAGTTTTGCATTTTTGCCGTCGTCAACGGCCTCAAACAGGGGCCCGATATTGATGCTGCGGTAGCCGTCGCTTTGTTTTTCGGCACTCACTAAATCCCAGAGCAGGCTCTGCCTTACGCCCTCGGGGTTTTTCTCATAGCGGTAGAGGGCAAACAGGGGGCTCCATAAATCCCGCACTTCTTCATTGTGCGGCATAAACACCTCGAAGGGGCTGAGCGTTTGCAGCTGGGTGGTTCCCGCGCCATCATTCCAGTAGCTGAAAATCGGCCACAAATGGCTTTTTTGGGCATGGAAATTGGCCCCTTTATTAAACTGCTGCTCATCCCACCAGATAAACCACAGCAACTGGTTGCGGTGGATGTCCAGGCTCATCTCCTGCCGGTTTTCAAAACGCCACAAAGGCCACAAGAACCACTGTTTCTGGTAGTTCGGGCGCTTGTAGTTCGTGTAAATGGGGGCCAGCCGGTTGAGATACTCCTCTTCTCCTCGGCCCTGCACAATCAGAGGCCAGAAATAGCGGATTTCGTGGTAGCTCGGGCGCGGCTCCCACTCATTGGTATAGCCGAAGAAAGGCCAGAGGAAGGTTTCGCTCTTCATCCCTTCGGCGCTTTCCCGCGCATAGAAGGGGAGCACTCCCAGCCGGTGATACGGGGTTTCCGCATCCAGATCATCATAGTAATTATACAACAGCGGCCACAGTCCATAAGTGTGGCTGTAATCGTTTGTCTTCTCGAAGTGTCCGAACAAAGGCCATACACCAAAGCCACTGCTTTCTGGCCCGTTGCGGTAACGGAATACCGGGTAGAGCACGGTATAATCCGTATGGTTCTGCTTTTCAAATTCTCCGTAGAGTGGGAACAGCCTCCAGCTGATGCGCTTGTGGAACAGGCGGTTTTTCAGCGTTCCCCATACCGGGAACAATGCCCGGTAGGATTCTTCCTCGTTCCCGTTCTGGTAACTCCAGTAGAGCGGCCAAATTTCAAATTTCCTCAGCGACTCTCCATTGCCGTAATCGGCTTTTAAGCCATTGGCAATGCCCCCCAGCATTTTCCAGCCGTAGCCGTAGCGGCGTTCGTAATGGCTGAACAACGGATAGGCGACATGCACCTCATCCAAAAGCGTATTTTTATCGTGCCGCTCCAGAAAAAGAGGCCTCTGCAGAACCTTTTCCGTGGTAGCATCGCTTTCTTCTCCCAGAAGGGGACCCAAAATGGCCAGTGATTCATCTGCTCCCGGCTGATCCGCGGATCGGTCGACAACAAACGGCCAGACATTCAGTTCCAAATCTGTCGGTGCTTGAGCCTTGGCAGAATCTAAAACCAATATCAGTAAAAGACTTGTGGTGATTTTCTTGACGAGTGGGCGCATTCCTTGAGTATAAAGAAAACGGCAAGGGCAGGCTTAACAGATAAGCCCGCAATTGAATGAGTTTAGGTCGGTTGCTGAATAAAATATCAACCGCGTTCTAGCAGGAAGTTAACGAAAGGCAAGTCTTTGCGTATCACAGGAGGCCAAGCGAAGGGAATACCCCTCAAAGTTAATACGGGCTTACATTCAGTAAGGCCCGCAACCGATCGTATGCGTGAATCCGTATTTGCCAGTCTTCAGCCATACTTGCAGCAGATTCGTTTTCTCGATCTCTTTGCCGGTTTTGGCTCCTACGGACTCGAGGCACTCAGTCGGGGTGCTCGTGAAGGTATTCTCCTGGAGAAAGACCGCCGCGCCGTGGAATTGATCCGTCAAAACATCAAATCGGTCACAAAAAGTGTCGGCTGCCAAGAATCGGCTGTCAAAGTATGCTCATGCGATGTCTTTAAGTGGAAACCGGCACCGGGCGAATGCTTCGATTTGATTATCGCAGATCCGCCCTATGGACTCTTTCCCGATGTATTGACTCCACTTTATGAACGCGCCGCTTCCTGGCTTGCTCCCGATGGGATTTTTCTTCTGGAGGCTCCGGGACATCTGGAGCTTGTTCGCCCGGGGTGGGAGTGCTCGCGGCGCTTTGGCAAGGGCGCCCATGAACCGACCGTTTCTGTGCTTCGCAGGGAGTCTCAGTCCCAGTAACCTGTTTTGGCCAGTAGAACCGATGCGGCAGTAGTCGCCGCGGTCTCCGTTCTCAGGACCCGCACGCCCAAATGCCGCAGAGGTATGTTGTGCGCTCTGAGCACATTACGCTCTTCAGCCGAAAAACCGCGCTCCGAGCCCACGACAAAGCCGACGGCTTTCCCCGTGTTTTCCCAGGTCGCCAGCGAACCTTCCGCTTCGTAGTTATCCAGCCCCACACTGCAGGCAGGGGCGTTTTTTAATGCCTCTTGTAAATCAGCAGCATGGCTGATTTTCGGTAAATGCGTGGAAAATGCCTGCGCTGTGGCCTCTTCCAAATGGCGTATCCATTCATCGCTCGTCCACAGGCTGCTTTCCGCATAGGAGGGCTCACCCTTATCGCTGAGGAAAAAACACATGGAACCCACTCCCAGAGTGGTCAATCCCTGCAGCAATTTACGCGCGGTTTGCGGGCGGGGTAGCCCGATAATGGCATGCAGTCCGGAAAGCGCTTCAGCCGTCTCTCCCCAGGTAAAACTCAACTCCATCGAGTCCTCATTGAGTTGCGCTATGGTTCCTTTGCCGCGGGCTCCGTTGATGTAGCCCACGTCCAGCGTATCTCCAACACGCATTTTCAGCACACTGTAAATGTGCCCAAAGCGTGGATCGCTTCGAGGCAGTGTCAGGCTGGTGCAGGCTTCCGGTAAGAGCAATAAATTCATAAATCAGATAGAGTTGGCACAATCTGCCCCGCATTTTCCATCTCTGCCCGCCTGCCGCAATGAAAAGTTCCGCTTACGGGGAAATAAAGTTGCCTCCATCAATGGATTTGTCCTACTGTTAATAACTGTTGTTATATGAGGCCCAAGAGACGTAGATACGGAATACCCCCTGAATTGGATCTGACCGATCGGCTCACTTCCGTGGTTGGCCAGCGCAAGAAAAAACGCCTGGGTCCCATTCTCTTGGCTCCTTTTCACCTGATTGCCGCCTGTTGGTACTGGCTCATGGAAACCAAACCCAAAAAATCAGGTAGACCTCCATTCCGTAACCCTCCGGGGCTTGACTGATTGTTTGGCCTTGCCAATACCGTTTTCCCTGTGAAAAAGCTTCCACATGAGTAATCGGGGATACGCAGATCGTTTTGGTGGAGTGGGGCGCCTTTATTCAGAGGAAGGATTGCTTCGCCTCAAGCAGGCCCATGTATGTATCGTTGGAGTTGGCGGAGTCGGCTCCTGGGCTGCTGAAGCCCTTGCCCGCAGTGGTCTCGGGCGCATTACCCTGATCGACAGCGACGAAGTCTGTATCACCAATATCAACCGTCAACTGCACGCGCTGGATGCCGATATTGGCCGCTCCAAGGTCGATGTCATGGCTGAACGCATTTCCCGCATCAATCCTGAATGCACGGTTACTGCCCTCAACCGTTTTTTTGTTCCCGGAACAGCTGAAGATATTCTTGCACTGAACCCTGACTGCTTTATCGATGCCATCGACAACCTCCCCAATAAGGCCCTGCTCCTGGCCCGTTGCCGCGATTTGAAGATTCCCGTCTTTAGCAGCGGGGGCGCCGGTGGACGCAGAGATCCCTCACAAATCCAGGTGGCCGATTTGGCTAAAACGCATGGAGATCCTCTGTTGGCTTCACTGCGCAAGCAACTCCGGGCCAACTACCGCTTCCCCCGTGATCCGCGTCGCAAATTTGGCATTACCTGCGTGTTTTCTGCTGAACCGCTGCACTTTCCCTGGAAAAATGGAGAAGTTTGCTCTTCAAAGGAAGCCGGCGAAAGTCTCCGCCTGAACTGTCAGAGTGGATTTGGCACTGCCAGTTTTGTGACCGGTACCTTTGGCTTTCAACTGGCGGCCTGCGCAGTCGAGCGCCTGGCAAACATTTAGTCTGTAACAAATTCAGATTGCATTTGCAGATACGGAGAAACCATTTATTATTAGTATATTATATACCGATAATCCCCGATTTCCCCTCTCCGTATATGAATTCCGAAACAACAGACCGCTATTTCGAAAATGAGGTCTTTCTCGAAAACGAGGTCTTTCACCTGTGCTCCTGCTGCCGGGAGCAGTCTTCCCGGGTTGTTCAATTTCTGGAATCCCGCCAAATATCGCTTCGCAGTGGAGACGACCTTGCTGAAGTCAGGCAATGGATCGAAGACCTGGAGCATGGCCCCAGGCTTCTCATGCTCCCACGGTGTATTGTTGACGACGGAGAACTCTTTCAAGAGGTGCTCGATTGGGCTCGCGATCAGTTCGTATACATTATCCTCATCCGCAACCAAAAGGATCCCTTGCCTCATGTGGAACTTCCGTTCCACGTATGGGCTGTATATGAGGACTCCGACGACGGCACGCTTTTCAATACCCTAATTCGAGTGGTTCAGGTCTATAAGCGCGAGGCTAAATACCGCGCCGACTACCTGATCCTTCAGCAACATACGGAATTCCAGAAAGAATACATAAACCTGAAAAGTCGGGAGTTGGATGACAATGCCCTCTTTATGCGGCGACTGGTGGATTTTCTGCCCGTTCCCATGTTTTTCCGCAACAGCCGCAACGAATATGTCTTCTGGAATCGGGCACTGGAAAAAATTCTCGGCGATGTGGTTAACTGTTTTCAGGACAACCAATTGGAAACCCTTATCGGAAGGGCTTTTGTGGAGTTGTGGAAACCGGAAAATCAAAATAGGGAAAGCGTTTGCCTACAGGTTGAAATGCGCTTTACCGATGGCCAGATACACCCCATTCTTTTTTATGTGTCCGAATTTATCAACCCGTGGGATGATGGAGAAAAGGGATTTTTAGGCTGTATTATTGATATTTCTGACCAAAAAAAGGCAGAACTCGAAAGAATAGAACAATTTAACCTTTTGAGAGCCGTTATAGATCTGCTTCCCGACTTCATTTATGCCAAAGATCGGGATTCTCGCTTTATTCTCGCCAATAAGGAAGTCGCCGAAAACATGGGGCTCGAATCTCCGGATAAGTTGATCGGTCGTACCGATCACGATTTTTTCCCAAAGGAATTTGCCGATATCTACCGCGCGGATGAACTGCGAGTGATGAATACCGGTTTGCCTATGCCGCAGATTATCGAAAAAACCCACAATTCCCGCACTGGTAAGGATATGTGGCTTCATACCCGTAAAGTTCCTTATTATGACTCCACCGGTAGTATCATTGGTATTGTCGGATCGGGTACGGATATCACCACCATTAAGGAGATGCAAAGCCGGCTTATTCAGCTGGAGAATATTATTAATTCCAGCCGGATGATTGCTGTGCTTATCGATTACAAAAATAATCACATTGTTAAGTACATCAGCGAGGGGATATGTCGTTACGGATATGACATCGATGACTTTGCCATGGGCAAATTACGTTATTTGGATATTATTGCCCCTTCGGATAAACCCAGTATTACTGTGGAATTAAATGCCGCTGCCAGTCAGCATGTATGCTCTGTCAAAAAAGAATACCGCATTCAGGACAAAGATGGGAACCTGCTATGGGTCGAGTCATTTGTTGAGTTACTCTATGATTCCCATGATGAGCTTAGCCATCTGCAGGTCATTACCTTTGATATTGAAGACCGCAAGCGGGGAGAAAAAGAGACAGAACTCATGCAGGTGCGTTTGCGGCAGGCCGAAAAAATGGAATCTATTGGTCAGTTGGCTGCAGGCATTGCTCATGAAATCAACTCTCCTATACAGTTTATTGGAGATAATGCTGTCTTTTTCCGCGAGGCGTGGGATTACCTCAGTGCTCATATTGATTCCAACGATTTGGAAAACGATGAGGACATGAAATACTACTATAACGAAATTCCACGGGCTATTAAGCAAAGTGTGGAGGGAATTGAGCGCGTAACAAGCATTGTTCAGGCCATGCGCGAGTTCTCTCACCCGGGCGCGAGGCAGATGAACTTCTCCGACCTCAATAAGTCCCTCGATCAGGCAGCCACCGTTTGTCGCAATTCTTGGAAATACCATTGCGAACTCGTTAAAGATTTTGACCCCGACCTTCCGGCCGTCTATTGTGATGTCAGCAAAATTAATCAGTGCTTCCTGAATTTAATCGTGAATGCCGCCCACGCCATAGAAGAAAAAATCGGCTCCACTCCGCAAAAAATGGGGCAGATTACACTCATCTCCCGCAGGGTTGATGAAGACCGCGTCTACATCTGTGTGACAGACACCGGTTGCGGTATTCCACGGGAGAATTTGGAACGCATTTTCGAACCTTTCTTTACTACCAAGGATGTTGGTAAAGGTACCGGGCAAGGCCTTTCGCTTTGCTACGATACCATCGTCCGGCAACACCATGGAGAAATCCAGGTCAGTTCCGAGGTGGGCAATGGAAGTGAGTTTCACATTTATCTCCGAGTAAAACCAACCGATGAGCACGCAAAAACCTAAAATTCTATGTGTTGATGATGAAACGCGAATCCTTGAAAGCTTCCGCCGGGGATTGCGCCATGATTTTGACCTTGTAACTGCCGAAAGCGGCATGAAAGGACTGATTGCCATTGAGGAATTGGGGCCTTTTGAGGTTATTGTTACTGATATGCGCATGCCTGCTATGGATGGGGTGGAGTTTCTCACCAAAGCCGCAAAAATCGCCCCTCAGAGTGTTCGTATGATGCTCACAGGTTATGCCGATCAGCAAACCGCCATTCAAGCCATCAATGAAGGCAAAATATTTCGCTTCCTCAGCAAACCGACTCCGGTTCCTATGCTCATCCAAGCCATATACGATGCGGTTGAGCAATTCCGTTTGGTTACGGCCGAAAAAGAGCTGCTGGAAAAAACCCTCACCGGAGCTATTAAGGTGCTCACCGATGTGCTCAGTATTACCAATTCTGCGGCCTATGCGCGGGCTACCCAAATCAGTAACCTCGCGCTTGAAATTGCCTTTGGATTGGATATTCAGGAGACTTGGAAGCTACAGATGGCTTCCCAGCTTTTCCTCATCGGTTCAGTTACGGTTCCCGAAGAAGTAATCGAAGGTTACTATACCGGTCACTCTCTGGAAGACTCTGTCCAGGGTATGATCGACGAAATTCCTCAGGTAACCCGCCGCCTGCTCGAACATATTCCCCGCCTCGATCCTGTGCTTTCTATTATTGAGTATGTCGCATTTGAGGCGCCCAAGGATTTTGATCGCAAACACCCGGAGCGTTTCCTTGCCAACATTATTCGCACGGTTAACGATTTCTATATGCTTGTCGGGCATGGAACTACCTACAATGAGGCCATTGCCCGTCTCAAGAACAAACCTCAGACCTATCATCTGGAAGTGGTCGAAACCATGAGTAAGGTCTTGTTGGGCAATGCCGGTGCCAAGACTCAAGTCCTGACCATTGATCAGCTCAAGGCAGGCATGATTCTTGCCGAGGAAATCCGCAACGTTAACGGCATGCTTTTGGCTCCCGCTGGTTTTGTGGTCAACGATCCTATGCGGCAGCGATTGCGCAACTTTAAGCTGCAGGGAATTGTTTTTGATGAAGTTGTTGTCAAAATGGATGCTTGAGCGTCGTCTACTTACAGGATGGTTGCTTTTTACGCCGCATGAGCTACCTTGGCGCCCATGTCATTTGCTTCACCTGAACATCCGGTTGAACTACTCGCTCCTGCCGGCGATCTCGAACGCGGGCGCGCAGCAGTGCTTTGTGGTGCAGATGCACTTTATGTGGGCCCTCCAGGGTTCGGCGCTCGGGCCGCTGCCGGCAATTCTGTTGAGGATATTGCCACACTGGCAGAGTTCGCTCACCTTTACGGGGTCAGGGTCTATGCCACTGTTAATACGCTCCTGACGAATGATGAATTGCCCTTGGCGGTTGAGATGATGCACCGTCTTTATGAGGCCGGAGTGGATGCCTTTATTGTTCAGGACCTTGGCTTGCTCGAGTGCGATTTGCCGCCCCTGCCGCTTTTTGCCAGTACTCAAATGCACAATGTTACTCCAGAAAAAATCCGTTTCTTGGAGCAAATTGGTTTTTCCCGCGTAATCCTTGCCCGTGAGCTTAGTCTGCCACAGATTTCCGAAGTTCGCGCTCAAACATCCATACCTTTGGAATCCTTTGTGCATGGAGCGCTCTGCGTCTGTTACAGCGGACAATGCTACCTGAGCTACCACATGGGGGGACGCAGTGGTAATCGGGGCGAGTGTGCTCAACCTTGCCGCAAATCCTGGTCGTTGGAGGACGATACCGGGCGCGCACTGGTAAAGCACCGCCACCTGCTTTCGCTCAAAGACTTTAATGCCACCAACCATGTTGGAGCCCTGCTCGATGCCGGAGTGACTTCTTTTAAAATTGAGGGTCGTTTAAAAGATATTTCCTATGTTCAAAATGTAGTGGCCCATTACCGCGGCGTATTGGATCGCGAGATGGCAGCCCGTGGGCTTAGGCGCAGCTCTTTTGGCCGCAGCACGGTTTCTTTTACCCCAAATCCTCAAAAAACATTTAACCGTGCTGCCGGCGATTACCTGCTCGAGGGTAAAACCGGGCATTTAGCTCAGTGGGCTACTCCAAAATCCACGGGTGAGTATATTGGCAAGGTGGCTTCCGTTAAACGAAATTGCTTTACGTTGGATCTCCCGCACGATCTCCATAACGGAGATGGTATCCTTTTGATTGCCCCGGGAGATGTTGTTTTTGGAGTACGAGTAAATCAGGTTGTCGATGAGGTTGTTTATCCGCTATCCACTGCTGATATTTGCATTGGTGCCGAGGTTTACCGCAACAGCGATCACGTGTTTGAGCAGCAGTTGAGCAAAGCAAAGCCGGTGCGCAAGTTGGATTTGCAACTAACGCTCAGGGCTCTGGAGGATGCATCACTTCAGTTACAGGCCGAGCTGGAAAATGGGGTGGTTTGTTCGCTGCCCATGCCTGAAGGAGCGACTGCGGAAAATCCGCAATCCGCCCGGGAGGCGTTGGTTCGCCAATTGGGTCGCCTTGGAGCTACAGATTTTTCTTTAAAAGAGCTGTCTGTGGAGACTCCCGCGATTCCTTTCTATCCGGCCAGTGTTTTAAATGCTGTGCGACGGGATCTCGTCGAGCAGTTGCAACGTTTGTCTCAAGTTAAGCATCAGCGGGTTCGCAAACCATTTGTCCCGAAAAATGCTGACTATCCCGAATGTTCCGTTGATTTTCGGGGAAATGCCCTGAATGATAAAGCAGTTGCCTTTTATGAGCGCCACGGATGTCGGGTAATGGAGCTAGCTGCCGAAAGTGGGCTGGATTTGCGAGGCCGTACGGTCATGACCACCGGTTATTGTATCCGCCGCGAGTTGGGGGCATGCCTTCTCGGAGACACCGCATCAACCTTGCCGGATAAACTCTTCATTGCAGACGAGTCAGGCCACCGCTACCGGCTAAAATTTGATTGCCGGAGCTGCTCTATGCAGGTCTGTGCACTCGACTAAGCCCGAACAAAGGGGTTACTCTGCTTTTCTATCCCCACGGTGGTGGTGGTGCCGTGTCCGGGATACACTTCTGTATCGTTGGGTAGGCTGTAAATCCGGTTGCGGATGGAGTCCATCAGTGTGTCATAGTCGCCACCTTCAAGGTCTGTCCTACCAATTCCGCCCGCAAAAAGCGCATCTCCCACAAAAGCTTTTCCTTCCTCGGGAAAATAGAACAATACGTTTCCCGGGCAGTGTCCCGGCACATGGCGAATCTGGCAGGTGCGTCCCAGCAGTTCTATGGACTGCCCTTCGCTTACCCAGTGGTCTATTTGCAGAACGCAGCGAAGGTGGGGGAGTCCGAAACGAGTCAATTGCGCACCCACATCGGAAAAGAGAGCCGCATCAGCCTTGTGTCCGTACATGGGGATTCCGTTTCGGTTAAAATCTTCTCCTCCCAACGTATGGTCAAAATGTCCGTGCGTCAGTAACGCTGCTTTTAGATCAAGGCCTTCTTTCTCTAAAATGGGGGCTATGGTTTGCCAGGCTGATTGCGGGGTGTCAATTAGCACAGCTTCTTTGCGGTTGCTGTCGCTGAGTAAATAAGCGTTTGTTCCGATGGGAGGGAGTTCAAATACGCGCACTTGCATTCCTCATATAGAGAACGTCTTTCTCAAGGAGGCAAGTTTCTTTCATGATTCACTCAAGCTTTTCTTTTGAAAGTGGATTGGCGTCTGTTTAAATGTAAAGCTCCTTGGTCTGCATGGAAAATGAACAAAAATTTATAAAAATGAATTGACGTTCAGTAAAATGAATACATATTCCGCTCTACGATGAAGATAGAAGCGCGCAAGCAAAGGGAACGCCAACGAAAGCAGGAGGATTTCTTCTCCGCTGCCGAGAAGCTCTTTGCGGCCAAAGGGTACGACAATACCAGTGTCAACGATATCGCCCGCGAAGCCGGGTACGCTGCCGGTACGCTCTACCTTTATTTCTCCAATAAAGACGAGCTCCTCGTCAGCCTGCTCGAAAGTAAGCTGGGTGAGTTTGAAGCCGCTGTAGAAGAAAAACTGGCCACTGTAGAACACCCGGTGGACCGGTTTCATGCCCTGATTCGTACCCAGGTTCAAGGCCTCGTCGAACGCTCCAAAACTTTTGTTGTTATCTTCCCCATCCTAATCCAGCCCAAGTGGTGGGAAAAGCATGATGAAGAAGGTCGCCTGAGAACCATCGTCGAAGGTAAGGACCGTTTTCTGCGCAGTGTGCTGGAGGATCTCCAGTCCTCCGGTTATATTAAGAATGTCGATATCGAGTTTTTTCTTTCAGCCGTTATGGGCATGATGAACGAGTTCATTCTCTGTTATGAGGCTAAAAAATACCAACATCAGTTCAATCCCGAGGAAATGGCCGCAAAAATTGACGCTTACGCTTCGGCCATCCTCGGCCTGCCTCTTCCCGAATAATTTACCCAAATCTTTTTTTCAGATAGCATGAAAAAACCTGTATACTACCTACTCATTCCAGCTCTCCTCCTTGTCGGATGCGGCAAGGAGGAAGTCGCTAACCAGACGGAGCGCCTTGTTCCTGTCTCCGTTGCCGAAACTCCTGTACTGGACTTTTCCTACATAGAGCGATCTGTCGGGCATATCTATGGAAATGTTACTCCGCAGATCGTAGCCGAAGCAGAAGGCAATACCGTTGAGGTTTATGTGGAAGCCGGCGACATTGTCACAAAAGGCCAGCCGCTCCTGATGATTGATCAGGAACCTTATCAACTGCGTCTGGATAGTGCGAAAGCAGGGTTGGCCCAGGCCCAGGCCATGTATGACTATCAAAAGGTGCTCTATGATCGGCAGACTTCCCTCAAGGATGGAAATTACATTTCCAGCAACGATCTCGAATCTTCGGAAGCCCAACTGAAATTGCTCGAGGCTCAGAGAGATTCAGCTGCTGCCAGCCTTGCTCTGGCCGAACGCGACATGCGTAATACCGTTGTTAAGGCTCCCTTTAGTGGCACCATCGACAGCCGTCTTGTAGACCTTGGTGACTATGTCAAACAAGGTAATCCCGTGTTCTCGCTTGTTACCGCTGAAAAGCTGCGCATCTCTTTGCCTTTTCCAGAATCCTTGGCCCGCGTTATTCAGCCCGGTCAGAAAGTTACACTGGTTTCTCCCGTGGATAAATCACAGGTAGTCAACGCCGTCCTCAACGAGGTCAAACCTGCGGTTTCCGGCGCCAGCCGCTCTATAGAAGCTGTAATTTACCTTGATAATCCCGGTTCCTGGGTTCCCGGTGCCAGCGTTAACGCAGAGGTGATCACTCAGGTAAAATCCGAAGCCGTTGTCATCGATCGCGTAGCTCTCATTCAACGTCCGGCTGGTAATGTGGTTTATACGCTGGAGGGAGATCACGCCAAGGAGCTTCCCGTCACCGTAGGCCGTATCGATGGCGATAAGGTGGAAATTCTCGATGGGCTTCCCCGTGGCGCCAAAGTCATTGTGGAAGGCGCCTACTACCTCAGCAATGGGGCAAAAGTCAAAGTCACCAAGTAATCTCCATTTAAGGAATCTACACCATGAATTTACCCGAATTATCCATTCGGCGCCACGTTTTGGCATTCATGCTCAACGGCATCTTTATTGTCTTTGGCTTGGTCGCCTATAATCGCATTGGCCTGGACCGCTATCCTAACATCGATATCCCTGTGGTCAATGTCACCACGATCCAGCCGGGGGCCAATCCCGAGATTATCGACGCCTCGATCACCAACATCATCGAAAAACAGGTCAATTCTGTTTCCGGTATCGATAGCATTCAGTCCCAATCATTGCCCGGTGTCTCCATTGTCACCGTCATGTTTGAACTGAGCAAAGATGTGGACGTAGCTTTTAATGAAGTTCAGGCCAAGGTAAACCAAGTGCTTCCAGATCTTCCCGATGATGCGGAGCAACCGGTTGTGGCCAAGTTCGAAACAGGCGCAGCTCCTATTATTTGGATCAATATTACCGGGGACCGCACGCTCCAGCAGCTCAATCTCTATGCTAAAAACGTCATCAAAAAACGCCTTGAAAACGTTAATGGAGTGGGTGAGGTTACCCTCGGAGGCGAGCGAGAGCGCACTATTCGCCTCAATATCGATACCGAGGCCCTAGCTGGATATCACCTGACTGCAGTAGACCTTGTTCAGGCCATCGGCGCACAACACCTGCGCCTCCCCGGTGGTTATATCACCGGCGACGGTAAAGAATCCCTTTTGAAACTCGATATCGAGTACCACAGTACCGATGCCCTGACCAACCTCGTCATCGGTTATCAGGATGGTCGCAGCATTAAACTTGGCGACGTGGCCCAAATCGAGGATGCCCTCGACGATTATCGCGAGCTCGCTCTTTTCCGTGGAGAAAACGACACCGCTGCTGCAGATGGTTCTCTGGGAAAACCTACGGTCAGTCTTGGGGTGGTTAAAATTGCCGGAACCAATGCGGTGGCCATTATCGACGAGGTCAAACGCCGTCTGGATGAAGAAATTCGCCCCGAGCTCCCCGCCGGGATCGACGTGGAAATTTCCTACGACGAATCAGGCATCATCCTTGAGCTCGTGCATGCACTCATGGAACACTTGAGTATCGGCACGCTGCTGACGGCTTTTGTTGTTCTCTTCTTCCTCCGCAACATCAGGGCTACCATTATTGTGGCTCTCTCTATTCCTGTGTCTCTGCTTGGGGCCGTGGCCGGGATGTATTTTCTGGGCTACACGTTCAACAGTCTTACTCTGCTTGCTCTGTTGCTTTTAATCGGGGTTGTTGTGGACGATGCTATTGTGGTGCTGGAGAATATCTACCGCCACCGCGAAACCATCGACAACAACCGCTTTATCTCAGCCATGCATGGAACCAACGAGGTGGTCTTTGCCGTATTGGCGGCAACCCTTTCCCTCGTAGCCATCTTCCTTCCTGTTGCGTTTATGGGTGGGATTGTCGGTCGTTTCTTCAGCTCTTTCGGTGTGGTTGTCGTTGTTGGGGTACTCATCTCCTGGTTTGTTTCCCTTTCCATGACTCCTATGATGTGTTCGCGCTACCTCACGATCAGCGAGAAGCACGGAAAGCTTTATAATTCCATCGAAGCCTTCCTTGCCGGTATGGAGAAAATTTATGCCCGCTTTATTGAAAGAGCCATTCGTTTTCGCTGGTTGGTTATTCTTTTGGCTGTCGTCAGCCTCTTCCCCGGCGCTTTCTTTATGAAGCACATTGGAACGGAATTTATTCCTATGGAAGACGTCGGTGTTTTTACCATCAATTACAAAACACCGCTCGGTTCTTCAATCGACTACACTTCTGCAAAACTGCAGGAGGTTGCCAAGGTTCTTGAACAGGACTCTGCCGTTTCCAGCTATCTGGCTATGATCGGGGAGGGCGATACCGGTCGTACCAACGAGGGCTACTTTGATGTCAACCTGCTTCCCAGAACAGAACGCAAAGAGCACCAGAACGAGATTATTCAGCGAATTCAGGCACAGTTGAACGCAATTCCCGGTATGGAGGCATTCGTTTCCGAAAAGGACAGCTTTGGCTCCGGCCGTGGGGAACCGGTTCAGTTCTGTGTGCGTGGCCCGTCTATCAATACCGTGGCGGAAATTGCCGATACCATTGAAACGCGCCTCCGTTCTTCCGGTGTTATGTCTTCCGTGGATATGACTCTGGACATGGACATGCCGCAGACCATTCTCCAAATCGACCGAGATCGGGCGGCGGAGATTGGCCTTACCGCTCAGGAGGTGGCTATGTCTGCCAACATTCTTGGTGGAGGCTACGATGTCGCCCGTTATAATGACGATCCGGGCGATGGTGAACGCTACGATATCCGTATCAAAGCCAGGGATGGTCAGATTGATAAACCCATTGATTTGTCCTCCATTTACCTGCGCGCCAAAGACGGAAGCATGGTTCGCCTCGATACTATCGCAGAGTTTGTTCAGGAAATTGGGCCGGCATCCATTCCTCGTTACGACTTGCAGTACGCCGCTAATTTTTACTGTCAGCCATTCGTGGCAGAAGGTGAATCTCGAAAACTCATTGAGCAGATATGTGACGATGTGCTCCCTATGGGCTACAGTCTTTCCTATATGGGCCGTTCCAACGAAATGTCCAAAACAGTTAATTACATGATCACTACCTTCATTCTGGCCACGGTGCTGCTCTACATGGTGCTGGCCAGTCAGTTCAACAGCTTTGTTCAGCCCCTCATCATCATGGTGGCTCAGCCTTTGGCTATTGTCGGTGCGCTGGGGGGGCTTTTCTTCTTTGGACATACTTTAAATCTCTATTCTATGATTGGAATTATCCTGCTCATCGGGTTGGTGGCCAAAAACTCCATTCTCTTGGTAGACTTTACCAACCAGAAACGCAGAGAAGGCATGAAAATTTCCGAGGCACTGGTTAACGCTTGCCCGTTACGCATGCGTCCGGTGCTCATGACATCGCTGACCGTTATTCTGACGATGCTTCCGGCCGCCCTGGGAATCGGTGCCGGTGCCGATAGTAACGGACCACTGGCTGCCTGTATCATAGGCGGTATGATCTGGTCTACCGTTCTGACCCTCGTCGTTATCCCTTCTGTTTACTCCGTTGTCGAAGGCTGGCTTTCACGCCACACTCACAAAAGTGTGCTTCAGGAACAGCTCGAAGAATGGGAACGCAGACATCCTGTTGCCAATCAGTACTAAAAGGTTTTGTTCATGAAAACGCATCAATTTAAAGGTATTTGTGCCGGACTTTTTCTCTCTGCAGTTTCCCTGCACGGAGAAAACCTCATGGATGTTTTCCATCTGGCGGAGCAGAATAACTCCGACTACGAGGCGGTTAAATACCGTTTCGAGGCCCAGCAGGAGACCCTCAACATTGGCCGTGCGGCATTACTTCCACAGGTTTCCGCTTCTGCCAACTGGAATTGGAATTCCGACGAATTAACCTTTACCGACGGAGGCGATCAGACTCAGGGAATGGCTGGTGAGCATGGTTACGACACCAAATCGCTCAGCCTCACCCTGCGTCAGCCGTTATTCAACTGGTATGCCCTGCGCCGTTACCAGCGGGCGAAAACAGAAGTTTTGCAATCGGCATTACAGTTTGAAAGTGCCCACCAGCAGCTTATTCTCCAGTCGGCATCCGCTTACTTGAATATTCTTCTGGCCAGAGAATCCAAAGATACTGCAGTTGCCGAAAAAGAAGCGCTGGAGGAGTATTTCAATCGTGTTAGTAAATCGTACGATGCCGGATTGGCCGATGTCACTACATTGAATGAAGCCCGTGCCCGCAACGATTTGGCAACCTCTTCGCTCATTGCCGCAGAAAACGACCTTGTTGTGGCCGAGTATGCCATGGAGCGCCTTATCGGTCAGCAGTTGACGGACCTCGATTCCCTTAGCCGTGAGATTAACCTCCAGTTGCCCGATCCCCAGGATCGCCAGTACTGGATTGATGCCGCTATGCAGGGCAACATCGCCTTCAAAGCAGCCGAGCTGGGGGTGGATATTGCCCGTTACCAGGTGGGCGAAGCAGAAGGTAACCGCTATCCTACGGTAGACCTCGTCGCCAACCAATACTGGTCTGAAGACGATACCATGCACCGCCCTGTGGACCTCGATAACCAATTTTTCGGCCTTCAGGTGTCTGTTCCGCTCTTTACCGGCGGTTTGCTTACCTCTCAGGCCCGCAGTGCCCAGTCGATGCTTTCTGCGGCCCGCGCCGATCGCGAGACTGCCCGCCGCACCGCCATTTACGATACCACCAGCGCATTTACCAATGTGCTCCGTTATGAATCATCCTGCCGGGCTGCCCGTCAGGCTGTAGTCTCCACCCAAAGTGCTTTGGAGGCGACCACCGTTGCGGTGGAAAACGGATTGCGCACGCCTTTGGACCAGTTGGATGCGTTGACTCAGCACTATACCGCCCTGCGTAGCGAGAGCAACGCCCGCTACGCCTACCTTCTGGCCCGCCTGCAGCTACGCTACGCCATCGGCGATTTGCGCGAGGCGGACCTCATGGAGATTCAAAACCTTCAATAGACTTTCCGTACGGTTCTCAGGAGAGAGAACCTGTATTAGGTACAAGACAGCAGCATAGATAAGGCCGGGGAGATTGCAGCTCCCCGGCCGTTTTCTTGGTAAAATTTCAGGATTTTGATTTATTGCTGAAACTCAAAACAGCGGTTTTGTGCGTGCTGACGCATCCAGTGGTCAACCAGTACCAGAGACGTCATCGCCTCAACAATAGGCACCGCTCGCGGCAGCACACAGGGATCGTGCCTGCCTTTGCCGATAACGCTTGCAGGATTGCCACTGAGGTCCACCGTGCTTTGTTCCTTTAAAATGGTTGCTGTTGGCTTAAAGGCGATGCGGAAGGTGAGTTCCTCACCGCTGGTAATACCGCCCAGTGTGCCACCGGCATAATTGCTCTTCGTGCGGATTATCCCATCGCGAATTTCAAACAGGTCATTGTGTTCGCTGCCCTTCAGTAACGTGCCTTCAAAGCCGCTCCCTACGGTAAAGCCTTTGGCGGCTGGGATGCTCAGCATGGCCTTTCCCAAATCTGCCTCAATCCGGTCGAAGATCGGTTCTCCCAGTCCCGCCGGGCATCCGCTCACATGGCAGCGGATTACTCCGCCCACACTGTCGCCGTCCTTGCGCACCGCATCAATCAAGTCATACATCTGCTGCGCATAGTCGGCATCGGGGCAACGCACTGCATTAGCTTCCACCGCTTCTTCATTTGGCGCGCTGCTCAATTCAGGCATACGGATTCCGTGGATGCTTTCCACGTAGGCCACAATGCGGATGGGCGTGGCCAGTGTCAAAATCTTGCGGGCAATGGCTCCTGCCGCTACGCGGCCGATGGTTTCCCGGGCGCTGGAGCGGCCACCGCCTTCTACAGCCCGCAAGCCGTATTTCATCTGGTAGCTGTAGTCTGCATGGCTCGGGCGGAATTTATCCCGCATTTCGTCATAAGCCCCGGGTCGCTGATCCTGGTTCACCACATTCATGGCAATCGGAGTTCCCAGAGTCTTGCCCTGGTACACTCCTGAGAAAAAGCTGACCGTGTCGCTCTCCGCCCGCTGAGTGGTGATTTTGCTCTGACCTGGCTTACGCCGGTCCAATTCTTTTTGCACATCAGCCTCGCACAGGGGCAACCCTGCAGGACAGCCGTCCACCACTACGCCGACACTGCCGCCGTGGCTTTCGCCCCAGGTGGAGAGAGTAAAGAGCTTTCCGAATGTACTGGACATAATTCCCTTAGCTAACCTGCAAACGCATTCTGTTCAAGCTAAAGCATTGCTGCTGTTGGACTTCAGCAGGGCTCAACGCTGTAACCTTCCCTGGTATCGATAATTTTCCAGCCCTTTTCCTGCAACTCCTGCCGCAATGCATCTGCCGTGCCCCAATCTTTGGCCTTTTTCGCCTCGGAGCGTTTTTCTGCCAGAGCGGCAATATCTGCAGGCACCTCAACCACAGGCTTTGCTTCTTGCTGCTTGCGCAGTGAGGCCACTTCAACTTCCAGCCCCAGCGCATAAGTTAGTGCGGCAATGGCTTTCAGATCCACTTCCAAGGCTTCAACCTGAGGTTTTGTCTTGGCCAGTTTCTTCAGTGCGGAGAACATCGCCCCCAGAGCAGCCGGCGTGTTTAGGTCGTTGCTCAATGCCATCCAGGCATTGCTCAAACTACCAAAATCGCTTACGATGCCACCGCGGTAATCGCTGAGTTCCTTCCCTTCGGGCAGGATTTTTTCCAGCATTTCCGCCAGCTTACCCAAGGCACTGGTCGCCGCATCCAGACCGTTGAAGGTAAAGTTCAACTGCTGCCGGTAATGCCCGTTGAGGAAGGCCATGCGAATGGCCATTGCCGAGTAGCCCTTATCCAGCAAGTCCTGCAGCACAAAGAAGTTCCCCAGGCTCTTGGACATTTTTTTGCCCTCAACCATCAGGTGGGTACTGTGCATCCAGTGGCGGCAAAATTCCTTTCCCGTGGCCGCCTCACTTTGGGCAATTTCATTTTCGTGGTGCGGGAAGCACAAATCCTCTCCGCCGGCATGTAAATCAAACGTTTCGCCCAGATATTTTATGCTCATGGCCGAGCACTCCAGGTGCCAGCCGGGGCGTCCCTGCCCCCAGGGGCTTTCCCAGTAATTATCGCCATCCTCTGGCTTGCGAGCTTTCCACAGGGCAAAGTCGGCAACGTTGTCGCGTTCGTATTCATCGGCATCGTTGGCTCGCCCGGCACTGTTGGTATCCTGCGTGCGCAACTCTTCGGGATCAAAGTGACTCAACTTACCGTAGCAGCAGAAGCTTTTGACCCGGTAG
The DNA here is from genome assembly GCA_016932335.1 of Opitutales bacterium. Taxonomy (GTDB): domain Bacteria; phylum Verrucomicrobiota; class Verrucomicrobiia; order Opitutales; family Oceanipulchritudinaceae; genus JAFGCZ01. The sequence continues at coordinate 299,688 of JAFGCZ010000006.1, forward strand.
TAGACGGATCCGTCGGCTCCCTGGTAGGCATGCCCCTTGTCCATCAGCTTTTGCACGATGTCGATCTGCTCCGGGATGTGTTCTGTGGCCCGCGGTTCCACATCGGGAATCAGCAGATTCAGCAAAGCGCAGTCTTCGTGGAACTTTGTCGTCCACTTTTCCGTAAAAGCACTCAGAGTCATTCCCTGTTCCTGAGAGCTGCGGATGGTTTTGTCATCAACATCAGTAATGTTGCGCACGTAGTAAGGGTTCAGCCCGGCTACTTTGAGCGTGCGGTAAAGAATGTCCGCACGGGTAAAAGTGATAAAGTTGCCGATGTGTGCCGGCCCGTACACGGTGGGCCCGCAAACATACATACGGAACTGGTTTCCATCTAAAGGCGTTAATTCAGAGATTTCCCTGCTGAGGGTATTGAAGAGCTTCATAGTCTTAATGCTCAAATAGGTTAGGCAATATTCGGGGGCGAAAAACAACTCGGTGAATTCAATTCACCGGCAACATCGCTTGAAATTCACGTCAAATGCCTTCATGATGCGGCTAAGTTGGCAAAAGGATCACATATGTGCAATAAGAATTCCCTTAATCTTCCCCGCCGTCTGCGCCGCCTGCGGCGCTCTCCGGCAATCCGTTCTCTGGTCGCCGAAACTTCCGTTTCTGTTTCGGACCTCATTCAGCCCATTTTCGTCAAAGAAGATTTAGGGGCTCCTCAACCGATTGCTTCCATGCCGGGCCAGTTCCGCTGTTCTCTGGAAGATACCGTTACCGAATGCCTCAAGCTCTATCAGGCCGGGATCAGGGGAGTTGCTCCTTTTCCGAAAATCGACCCCGTCAAAAAAACGCCGGATGGGGCAGATGCCCTTTGCCCGGAGACAATCGTTCTGAGAACCTTTCGGGCCATCAAGCAAGCCGTTCCCGAATTGCTCATCTTTGCCGATCTGGCGCTGGACCCCTATACCACGCACGGGCACGATGGCATCCTCAACGAGGAAGGGAGTGATGTGCTCAACGACGAAACCGTGGACGCTCTTTGCCGTATGGCGGTCGCTTCAGCCGCTGCCGGTGCCGATTTTGTCGCTCCCAGCGATATGATGGACGGTCGGGTGAGAGCCATTCGCGCAGCTTTGGACGAAGCCGGATACACCGGTGTGGGCATTCTTGCCTACAGTGCAAAGTTCAACAGTGCTTATTACGGCCCCTTCCGCGATGCGGTAGGCAGTGCCGCTTCTGCGGGGACCACGCTTTTGGGCAAACACACCTACCAGATCGATCCCGCCAACGCACGCCAGGCGGTGGATGATGCCCTTCTTGATGTTTCCGAAGGCGCTGATATGCTCATGGTCAAACCGGCTGGTCCCTACTTGGATGTGATCCACCGATTGCGTGAAAAAACACTTTTGCCCGTGGCTGCCTATCAGGTCAGTGGAGAATATGCTCAAATTCACGCTGCGGCGCAATTGGGCTGGCTGGATTACACCCGTACTAGAGACGAATCACTGCTCGCCATTAAACGGGCCGGGGCTGATTTTATCCTAACCTATTTTGCCCGTGAGATTGCCCTGAAGTCAGATGAGCCTTCTATTCTCTCTGTAGCTTCGCCTGCCGAAGGAATATAATTGCCAGTTGAGCTCTGTTTCTGGTATCTAAGCAGCTCTGCTTTCTCCCTGAACATCTCTGGGTGGTGTTATTGGAATCTATTACGGTGTGAATGCCCCTCTTTACAGCGATTCGGAAATTGAATCGGCATCAAATCCCTTCAGATTTAGGTACCTTTGTATCTATGCCGGGTTTTTGTTGCTCATCATCTTTTTTATATCACTTCAGCGCATGGGGCGCGAGGGTCGGCCCTTTCCCTCTGGGGCGCAGGAACAGATGGATTACCTGCTCATTCAGGGCGAATCCCTTTCCATTGATCAAATTGCTTCTGGAGATTACGATAGAGCTTTTCTTCACATAAAAGACCCCAAAAAACGCATCGATTCAGGCAAAGGTGAGCTGTGGCTCCGTTTGACGTTCCACAACGATGGAGAAGCCAAAGATGTTATCCTTGAGTCCAACAGCAACTACCTGCCCATGATGGATCTCTATGCCCGAAAGGCAGATGGTTCCTGGCAGCGCTGGCCCGGCGGGCTTTCCGTGGCCCCGGCCTACCGGCAGATTGCTTCGCGCTCTTTTGCCTTTTCTATGACGCTTCCGGCTGACGGTTCTGTAATCTATTACCTGCATGTGGATCCTTCAGGCGTCTATGCCCCCGAGTTCCTGCTTTGGGATAAACCCTACCAATTTTTCTATGCCAAGCGTGTTGAGTGGTACTGGATCGGTCTGTTTTTCGGTGCCTTGCTCGCCTTGCTGCTCTACAATCTCTATTCGCTCATCATTCTCTGGCGTAAGGATACGTTCTACTATACGCTCTTCCTCTTCAGCTTTGCCTGCCTCTTTATTATTGGGCAGGACCTCCATGTCTTCATCCTTCAGAATGTTTCGCCCTACATTCGGAACATGACGATTATCCTGCTTTACGGAACCACCGCTTACCTCATGGGGCGCTTTACCACGGAATTTCTTGAGCTGAAAAGTGTGCTCCCACGTGTGGCTGCTGTATTACAGCACTATTTAACTTTTATTCTTGGCGCTTCCCTGATGGTGATGGCAGTGATGACCTTTCAGCAGTCGGGAGGTTTTGGCGATAATCAGGACCTCGCTGTCCGTGTGCGTCAGCTCTCTCTGAGCATCTATTTTCTTTTCATCCTCATCATAGGTTTTCTGTTGCCTATTGCTGGTGTTCTGGCAGCCCGCAAATCGATACGCCAAGCCAAGCTGTTCCTCGTTTCTTTTATCGCGTTCTTCATGGGCATTATGCCTACGCTTTTCTACAACGCCAACTTGCGCGAGGCGGATATTACAGACGAGTTCTTCCTCAATATGGGAGCCGGAATTCAACTGGTGCTGCTTTCCATCGGCCTGGCCGATCGTTTTCGACTCATTCGTATGGAAAAGGATAAAGCCCAGCGACAGGTGCTTGTGGAAACCAAGCGGCATCAGGAGTTGCAGCAGACCTACACCAAACAGTTGGAAATGGAGGTCTCCGAGCGCACGAAAAACCTCAGTGATAGCTTGTCCAGGATTGAGCAACTCAATGGAAACCTTCAGCGCATTAGCCGGGAAAAAAGCGAGATTCTTGCCGTGGCCTCTCACGATTTGAGGAATCCCATCGCCGGTATTCGTGGTCTGGCAACCCTGCTTCGCGATGAGTTGAATAACGGCGTGTTGGATAAAGAAAACGGTGCTGAATTATTGTTGACCATTGAGGATACCTCCGAGCGTATCCTAGAATTGATTACCAATCTTTTGGATTTGAATCGATTGGAGCAGGAGACCTCTCATTTGGACTGCGAAAAAGAAGACCTGCGTAACCTAGTAAGCAGCAGTATTGCTGCCCAACGCCGCTTTGCGGAAAGTAAAGATATTATTATTGAGGGAGTTTTTCCAGAGAAGGAGTGCAACGTAAATGTCGACTGTCTGACCATGATGCAGGCCATCGACAACCTTATCTCCAATGCCATTAAGTATGGACCTCTTGGTTCCAAGATACATGCCTACATTCAGCTCACAGATAGCGAGTGCACCTTTTCCGTGAAAGACCACGGTGCAGGCATTCCTGAAGAAGAGCAGAACAAACTGTTTCGGAAGTTCAGTAAGCTTTCCTCTCGCCCGACCAATGGAGAGCACTCCTCCGGTTTGGGGCTGGCAATCGTAAAGCGTATTGTTGATTTACACGGGGGCCACGTTGGATGCCGCAGTGTTCTTGGGCAGGGATCTACTTTCTACATTACCTTGAAGCGTATCAGTGACGACAAGCCTGAGCTTCAAAATGTAAGCTCGAACGGAGAGGCTGGAAGTCCCTCTGCATTATAAAGGTTGGCCGTCAGAGGGCTGTCGGCCCAGGCATAACGGACCCGTTTGGGATTGCTCACCTCGCTACAGGTAACACGTACCATATTTCTTCCAACCAAAACAGCCTCGGCTATTTTAAAAATACCATCATCTCCGGCTACGGCAAAACTTTGCAACTGACCCCCTCCTTTGATCATCAGTCCAGCTCCTGTTGAATCAAAGGTAATGTAAATAGCTCCGCCTTCGCTTTTGGAGCATTGAGGAAGCGGGCCACTGCCGATAACGCTCTCCTCGCCATAAACGTTGGCAAATGCAGCCAAAGCCAATCGCTTGCCTATAGCCGCTTTGCTCAGTGCATGGATGTCGTTCCATTCCCCTAAATCCAAGCAGCTGGCCATAAATGCCCCCGGTATTTCCTGTGCCAGGCGTTGCTCATTGCGAAACTCAGCCCAGCCGCTTTCTCCGGTTCCGTCTCCAGATATACCAAAAACGGGTAACTGTGCATAAACACAGGGAAGTGCCTGTTCGGACTTTTTCCTCCAGTCATCCAGCATCGCACGGAATTTTGCCCTGTAGTCCTTACGTCCAATATTGGACTCTCCCTGATACCAGAGCACTCCTTTAAACTGCTTTCTCAATAGGGGAGCAAGCATCGCATTATACAAGCCCATCGGTTTCCAGCGAATAAAAACGGTCGGTGCAATGGCCTCCATCTCTGTTCCAACCTTGCACTTCCAGCTCCCCCGAAGATTTACCTCATAGCCGTCTACTTTCAGCTCGAAAGGTTTGTCGTAAGTAAAGTAAAGGCGTCCGGACGAAGCGGTAGCCTGGATGGTTATCACATTCTTTCCAGCCTTCAGCAATCCTTCCGGAACAGCATATTTTCTGGGTGGATACTGGTATGGGGTACTCCCTACACTCACTCCGTTGATGTAGGCTTCATCGGAGTCAATCATCGTTCCCAGTTCAAGCATTCCGGCTTTTCCAGACAGTCTTTCCGGCAACTCAAATGTCTTGCGCAGCCACAGCGTTCCTTTGTCAAATTTAACTCCCTGTTCATCCGGATAGCCAGGCAGCATTATGTGCGTCCAGTCTTTGTCATTGTAATCAGAGGAAAACCACTCTCCTTTTAAACCTGCGTCATTGTCGCGGAGTCTTCCATACCAGTCTGTATTGATGCGGTTGTTTTCGGCTTCCACCGACTCACACAATTCGGCACTTCTGTAGCGCATGCCTTCTTCCAGATCCTTGGGGTATCCCTGTAATGCTTCCTCGCTCATCCATGCCTCGATGGGCGAACCACCGACGGCGGAGACGACAATGCCTATGGGGACATGATAGCGCGCCTCAGCCTCTCTGGCAAAAAAGTAGGCAGCTGCAGGAAATTCACCCAGATTCCGGGGATTTGCTTCCTTCCAACTGCCTCCGCAGTCCTCCTGAGGTGCCTCAAATACAGCATCCATTTTTACGGTAAAACAGCGCACGTAAGGGTTTTTGCTGTTGGCTATCTCTGGTTCGCACTTCTCCCGAACGCGATTTATAGGCAATTCCATGTTGGACTGACCGGAGCACAGCCAAACATCGCCGACATAAACGTCTCGTAGCAATACGGTTTCGTCGTCGCCCTCGATAATCATTTGTTCAGGGCCGGCCACTGTCTGCTCTGGCAGCAGAATACTCCAGTTGCCTTGCGAGTCTGCCTGCGTCTCATATGCGTTTCCCATCCACTCTATGCGGATGGCTTCTGTGGCTTCAGCTTTACCATAAATCTCATTGGATTCTCCACGCTGCAGCACCATTCCACTGCTGATGATGTTGGGCAGAGTGATTTCCGCTTGAGTGAGATTACAGCTTAAAGCGCAAATCAAAGTTAGAAAGGGTGGGGTAAGGCGTTTCATGAGAACTCTCATCCATGTGTCTATTCTCCAAAGTGTCAATCTGAGGCCATTTCTAACTATTGAATTGCTTTATCTGAATATAAAAAAAGCATCCCGAAGGATGCTTTGAAAAAAGAGATGGAAAAAGGTCGAAGAGATCAATCCTCGTCGTCGTCATCTTCCTCTTCATCGAGCATGCCGTCATCGTCATCCTCGTCGTCTTCTTCCTCGTCTTCGTCCCATTTCATGGTTTCGTCTTCTTCGATGCTCTCATCTTCTTCGAAGTCCGGGATATCATCGATATCTTCGTCATCGGAGGCGGGGGCATCGTCGTCACTGTCCAGCTCGTAACCGTCCGGCACGTACTCCAGAATCGCAGTGATTTCGTTGAAATAATGGATGGAAACACCTTCGAAATAGTCACTGTTGTGACGCTCGCGGATTTCTTCTTCCAGCTCGTCGATGGTCAGGTTTTGGTCGAAGTCGATCAGGTCATTGAGCATCTTCACCCGGAAACGGGTAATCTGGTCGATGAATTCTGCATAGGGCCCGCGTTCTTCGTCCATAATGTCCGGCAGAGCAAATAACGGGTCCTCGCTGTCGAGGATGGTTTCGTTGGTACGAACGAGGCGAATACGTTGATCGCCGACTTCCTTTTCAATGCGGAAGGAATAGAATGCATTTTCCAAGATGTCAGGATCGAAGCCGTACTCGCGAAGGGGATCGCACAATTCTATAATGTGACCGATCTGACGGGGATCCAGTATACTCAAACCATCGACATCCCAATGGATTTCATCGCTGATTTCACTGACCCACCAATTCATGTCGTCTCCGAAGCGGGCGACGCACCATTCTAGTTTAGGGCTTGGACTTGGCATATAACTAAAGAGGAGTTGTTTATTTAGTGCATTGAGAAGACTTCTAGAGAGAGCTTTGTCAACGCCCATTTACAGTTTTTTCCAAAAACTCGCTTTATCGGCGCGTTATCATTAAGAATGCCCCCTCTGCAGGCACGAAAACCGACTTGCTCTTTTTAAAATGGTTTGCACACTGCGCACCTATGGGAATCCTTTACGAAAAGGTTATGCGTCCGATCCTCTTTACTCAGGATCCTGAAAAAATACACGAGCGAGCTGTTGTTGCCTTGGATCTTCTCGGGCGCTCCAGGCTCTCCTGCGCTGTGTTGGAACGCTTCACTCGCGTACCCCATACACGTCCGGTAAAACTGTTTGGCTTGGAATTTCCCAACATGGTGGGCATGGCTGCCGGTTTGGATAAGAATGCCCAGTTCTGGCGTGCTGCATCCGCCCTTGGTTTTGGTCACGTGGAAATCGGTACTGTTACCAACCTCAAACAACCCGGCAATCCCAAGCCGCGTCTCTTCCGTTATCCCAAAGAAAAAGCCATCATCAACCGCATGGGCTTTAATAATTTAGGATCGGAGACGATTGCCCGCAATCTCAAGCGCGCCGGTGCCGGCCACAAAAACCGAATTCCTTTGGGAATTAATATCGGTAAGTCTAAAGTGGTGCCTCTGGATAAGGCTGTAGACGATTATTTGGGTTCCTTCAACCATTTGGCTGACTTTGCCGACTATATTACCATCAATGTGAGCAGTCCCAACACGCCTGAGCTGCGTAAGCTTCAAGGCAGGGACTATCTGGATTCCCTCCTCGGCGCCCTGCGCGATGCCAATGTTCATCGCAGCAAAAAACTGGGCACTGCCAAGGTTCCCATGCTCCTGAAAATTGCTCCAGACCTTACTTTTTCTGAGATCGATAGTATTGTTCAGTCTATTTACGATCACGAGTTCGATGGCATTATTGCCACCAATACCACGATCGAACGCCCCGGAGCCTTTGCCTCTATCGACCAGACCGGTGGTCTCTCTGGCCTTCCCCTGCAAAAACGTTCCCGCACTGTGGTGAATTACATTTATAAAGCTACAGACGGCAAACTTCCCATTGTGGGCGTCGGTGGTCTCATGGATGAACGTTCTGTCGGCGAAATGGTGGATGCCGGAGCCAGCCTTGTTCAGGTATACACCGGGTTCATTTACGGCGGCCCCTTCTTTGCCTCCCGTATGGCCAATGCCCTTGCCTCGCACCACTGCACCAATTTCTAAGCGATTGCAGCTACAGACTCTTTTAAAAATGCCCATGCCTTATGCATGCGGCATTTTTTTTGCCCCCCTAAATAGATCTGGGGTTGAAGGTGGACGTATCTCTCAGCTGCTCCCACAGACGGACTTCTTGTGCGCTGGGGTGGGTGGGTGTTACCACATGAATGTTCAGGTATAAATCGTCGTGGTTCCCATTCTTGTCGGGAAGGCCTTTGTTTTTAACTCTCAACATCTGCCCGTGTGTGGTTCCCGGCGGTATTTTTATGGCTATGCTCCCGCCGAGTGTGCGCAGGATAATCTTTGCCCCAAGCACCGCCTCCCAAGGCGCCAGTTCCAGATCATAATAGAGGTTGCCTCCCTGCACCCTATAAAGCGGGTGGCTGGCCAGTTTGACGTTTAAATAAAGGTTGCCCGGCTTTCCCCGGCCGGTTCCCTGTTCTCCTTTTCCCTGCACCTTAAGGCGTTGTCCGTCTCGCACTCCGGCCGGAATTCGCACCTTGAAGTGGCTGACTTCCTCCTGCCCGTTGCCCATGGTCTGGGTTACGGTTACTTTGCGGGTGGATCCATTGTAAGCTTCCTCTACCGTCACCATGATGTCGCGTTCCAGGTCTTCTCCTTTTTTACCGAAGAACCCTTTGCTGAACCCGCCTTCATCTGTTTTTCCGCCGCGCTTGAAGAATCCTCCGTTGCCTCCGAAGAACTGCTCAAAGAAGTCGCTGAATCCGGTGCCTTCAAAGTGCACATCACCCTGTTGGGCTCCCGATGCCGCCTGCTGCCACACCCCGCCCGCAGTGTTGCGGGCTGGATTGCCCTGCGCGAAATTGGGGCGCATCTGATCGTAGCGGGCACGCTTGGCCGGATCGCTCAAAACCTCATAGGCTTCGTTGATCTCTTTGAATTTGTGGTCTGCCAGGATCTTATTTTCAGCTACATCGGGATGATATTTGCGGGCAAGGCTGCGGAAAGCTTTGCGTATCTCCTCTTTGGTCGCCGTCTTGCTGACCCCCAATGCTTTATAATAATCCTTATAATCCACAGATTGGATATACTACAATCAACGCCAAAAAGAAATGCAGAAATGTGGCTCGACCCTTAGATTCCGTCAGGGAAAAATTCCTTTTTCTGGGCATCGCTTAACTCATGGTAGGGGACGAATTTCAGCGATGCGGAATTGATGCAGTAGCGCTTGCCGGTGGTGGGAGGTCCATCATCAAAAACATGCCCAAGGTGGGCTCCATCTGTTGTGCAGTGTACCTCGGTACGTGTCATTCCGTGGCTTGTGTCGGTGCTTTCTCCAATATGGGCGCCCGGAAGTGGTTGAGAGAAACTGGGCCATCCCGAGCCGCTGTTATATTTATCGCGGCTGCTGAATAAGGGCGTATCGCTACACACGGAATAATAGATTCCCGGTTCTTTGGTATCCCAATAGGGATTGCGAAAAGGGGGTTCTGTTCCCTGCTCTCGACTCACATGGTATTGCAGAGGGGTTAATTTTTCGCGCCACGCCTCCTCTGTAAGCTTCACCTGACCTACTTGATTCAGGTCCACATGGGAATCGAGGGCACAGGCATCGCTGCAGATGATTTGTTGGGCGGGAGGTGCGGGCACGTCGTTCATAGTGTTAGTATTGCTCGTTTTTCTCGGGAATCAATCTCTCGTGGAAGGATTCCTTATATTTTAATGTTTGCAGATTTACTCAAATAATCATATAAACGGAACAGTTACCCGTTCGGATCCTCCGTAGCAGAGGGCTAACGTCTTTCCTTTCCCCTTGTATTCGTCTACCGAATCATCCCTGAACAAGAACATCCTTCCTGTAATCTTAAGGTTATGAAGATAAGCCTCTCGCGTAAGCTGTTTTTCGGTGCAGCCATTCTCGTCGGTATTCCTCTTTTGGTTTCTGTTTTTGTGGCAGAGCAAAAATCCTCTGCTGCTCTGGAACAGTCGGCCGTACGGCAATTGACGGCTGTTGCCGGTCAATTGGCCGGGCAGACGGAAAATCTCCTTCGTGAACAAATCGTCCACGCTGAAGTGATTGCCTGTATTCCAGATGTCGGTCAGTTGATCGAGAAACGCAACGCCGGTGATTTTCTTCCGGAAGACAGAGCTGATATAAACCGGATGCTCATGACTCAGATCAAAGGTATGGGGGCCAATTATAATGGCCTCTGGCTGGCCGACCGCAGTGGGCGCATTTTTACCGGTGTCCTGCAATCGGGCAATACAGCCTCTTACAATGATCTTGATATTTCCTCCCGCGGTTATTTTCGCGAGGCCAGTGCTTCGGGCATGCCGGCCATTGGCGATGCCTCTCTCTCCAAAAGCACCAACGAAGCGATTTTTGTGGTTTGTGTGCCGGTTAAGGATACTTCCGGAGCTTTTGCCGGCTTGGTTGGTATGAGCATCCGTCTGGACTTTCTTGCAGATTTGGTGGCTCAACAGAAAATCGGTGAAACCGGCTATGCTTTTATGATCGATAATACCGGTGTCCTTATTGCTCACCCTCAAAAGGATGTTGTTTTCAACCTCAATGTTACTAAGACAAAGGGGCTTGAGCCCCTTGCAGAGGGGATGCTCAGTGGTCAGAGCGGTTGGCGCAGTTATGTTTTTCAGGGCAAGAAGCGCCTTTCCGGTTTTGCTTCTGTTCCTTTAAAGGGGTGGAGCATTGCCATTTCTCAGGATGTCAATGAGTTTAATCGAGCTTCCGCCCACTTGAGAAATCTTCTCGTTGGCCTTTTGTGCTTTATGCTGGTTCTGGCTTTAAGCCTTACTTATTGGTTTTCCCGGAAAATCAGCAATCCCATTATGCATATCGTGGAAGGGCTCATGGATACAGCCTCTGAGTTGCATGCAGGTTCCAATAGCATTGCGGCCGCAGGGCAAATGCTTGCCTCAACCAGCAGTGAGCAGGCGACTAGCCTTGAAGAAACCGCTGCGGCCCTCGAGGAGATTAACTCCATGACTCAGCGCAATGCCGAGCATGCCGAGAACGCGGATGCTCTCGTCGATCGCTCAACTCAGGGATACGATGTTGCCGGGCAGGCCATTCATCAGCTTTCAGGTTCCATTGGAGAAATTCAATCCGCTTCCGAGGAGACCCGAAAAATCATCAAAACCATCGATGAGATTGCGTTCCAAACCAATATACTGGCCCTGAATGCTGCGGTTGAAGCCGCCCGTGCCGGTGAAGCCGGTGCCGGATTTGCCGTTGTTGCCGACGAGGTGCGCAGCCTCGCTCACCGTTCGGCCGAGGCTGCCAAACGCACGGCCGTCATTATTGGAGAAACCTTGCAGAAGGTTGAGCATGGCCAGCGCCTTTCTGATTCCACCTTGCACGCATTTGAAGAAGTTCGCACCGATGCCGACAAATTGGCCGCAATCGTCCGCGATATCTCCGTGGCCTCCCGCCAGCAGGCGGATGGGCTCAGCCAGATCAATACCGCTCTGGCTCATATGGATGAGGCTGTGCAGTCTTCTGCATCCAATGCCGAAGAGTCTGCTTCGGCCGCTCAGGAACTGGATGCTCAAGCTGCCAGTTTGCTTGGTTTTGTGCAAAATCTCAACATCCTCATCGAGGGAGAACGCCTCAGCCGGGGGGGTGATTTTAACAGGTCTCAGCAGAAGTCTTCTTTTGAAATCCGGGAGGATGCTCCCCGCCCAAAATCCAGAACAGATCGCGTTGCTCAGGGCGGTTTTCTGCCCCATTGAGACTTTGTCAGCAATATGTAAAAAATCGTTGATATGGTGCCGTACAATAGTTAAGCATTGTCCGCATGTATCAGCGTTCCTGTTTCCACATCTTCCGGATGCTTGTGCTTCTGGGGCTAATTGCCTTGGAGTGTACAAGTGCTTTGGTTGCGCAGGAAATGCCCGAAGAACCCGTATTTGAATCCGATTGGGTCGAAATGATCCCACCTCAGCCGGAGGCTTACCGCCATCGCGGGAGCGGGCTGCTTTTGCCTAAATATGCGGATACCTTTCAGCTGGTTAAATCATCCATCGACTCGGATTTGGGCGGTTCTTCGTTCACCTACCGGGGAAATTCGGGAATGGCGATCGTCTTTTTTTACCGCTTTTCCGAAATCGGCCTGGATGTGGACGACCCCAATGCCGCTATGCGCTATTATGATATGCTCAATGGACGCATTACTCAGGGGCATGCAGAGGCGGACGTTCTGGAATCTTTTATTACATGTATTGACCTCAAAGGGATCTCTTATTCAGGAAAAGGGATCAGTTATTTTATTCCTGATTTTCGTGGCTCCGGGCAACCGGCCTACAGTTACCTCTTCATGTATCAGGTCAACGATTTCCTGATTTACGTCCGGGCAAGTTCGCCCACTCCCGGTTTTGAAGAGGATTTTATCGCTTTGCTTAAGCAGATCGGCGCTAAGATTATTTCCCGCAAGCAGGCTCAGGCTGTTGCCGGAAAGTGATCCCTTTTGTTTTTTATCATGTCCGAAACCAAGATTCAATGGTCTTGTCTGATCAAGGGGCTTTACATCCCGTTGGGGGTTTTGTCTGTCCTCGATCTGATTATGCTGTGGGGGTGGCGTTCATCCAGTGAGCTATCCTCTCTGCAGATGAGTGCTACTCGTCTGCTCCTCTATGGATTTATCGTCACCGAATTGCTGCAGTGGATTTGTTCGGGCAAATTCTGGTCCTATATCCGTTCTAATTTTCTCGAGCTCTTTTTTGCCTTTTTTGCCTTGGCGTTGATTGTTCTTGAGCGTTTCTTTGCTGCTGAAATTGAATCCGTGTGGCATCCTGCCCACATGGGAACGGTGTTGCTGGTCTATATGAGTGTGGCCATGTTTGCCGGATTGGGGGTCTTTTTTCTGCGTTCCGTGCTTCCGCACCTGTCCCTGCTCTCGCGCAAGCTTTCTCCAGAGCGCCTCTTTATTGCCGGTTTTCTTTTTCTGATTTGTCTGGGGACGCTGCTTTTAAAGCTGCCCAATGCCACTACTGTCGGAATTACCTGGATCGATGCCTTTTTTACTGCGACCAGCGCTGTCTGTGTTACGGGACTTACCGTGGTTGATACCGCCACTCAGTTTACGCCCTTTGGGCACCTTGTTTTGTTGATTTTGATGCAGGTGGGCGGGCTTGGTATTATGACGCTGACCTACGTGATTGCCGTGGTCCTTTCCCGCGAGATGTCCATGCGCGAGCAAATCATCCTCAGTGACTATCTCAACGAGGATAATTACTCCCGGATCAGGTCCCTGCTCCGCCAGATTGTCTTTACGGTTTTCCTTTTTGAGCTGCTTGGGGCGGTGGGGCTCTTTTGCTCACTTCCGGCAACATCCGGATCGTTCTTTGAGCGGCTTTTTTTGAGTATCTTCCACAGTGTCTCCGCTTTCTGTAATGCCGGGTTCTCTGTATACCCGAACGGGTTGTCCACGCCGGATGTTGCCACCAACATGCCTTTGCAGGGGGTTGTTATGGTTTTGATTATCGTGGGGGGGCTGGGCTTCTTTGTCCTTCGCGAGCTTGGGCTGCATTTCCGTCAAATGTTTAGCCGCAATCATGTTCGCCTGCGGTGGACGTTGCATACCCGCCTGGTCCTTTGGACTTCTCTTTTGCTCACTGTGGGAGGCGCTTTTCTCATACAGATGAGCGATTTCTTTGCGGGGAATCAACTCTCTCTTTTGCAAGCTTTGTTTCAATCCATATCAGCCCGTACTGCCGGATTCAATACTGTGGATATCGCTTCGCTGGCTCATGGATCGGTGATTGTTTTGATCATGTTGATGTTCATTGGAGGTAGCCCCGGGGGAACTGCGGGAGGGATCAAAACTACGGTTGCCGCAGTGGCAGTGCTCAATCTCGGCAATTACCTGCGGGGTAGGGAGCATGTGCAGTTGTTTAATCGCAGGTTGTCCTCCGAAAATTCCCGGAGGGCCTTTTCCGTGATAACGCTCAGTCTTGCTGCTGCTTTTTCCGTCTGGTTCCTGCTTGCGCTTACGCATCCGGCATTGAATGCCTTGGATTTGTTTTTTGAAACCATCAGCGCCTTTTCCACGGTTGGGCTGACTCGTAACCTGACTCCGGAATTGAATCCCTTCGGTCGTTGTCTGATTATTCTTACCATGTTTGTAGGTCGTATCGGGATTTTGTATTTTGCCACAGCGGTTTTTTCCTCTTCCGATTCTCGAGAAATTCTTTGTGCCAAAGAGCACATACAACTAGGATGATATTATGAAGTTTTGTGTCATAGGGCTCGGTTATTTTGGTACGCACATGGTTCAGGCGCTCACTGCTCTGGGGGCTGAGGTCATGGCTGTGGACAGCGATGAGGAGCATGTCGAGGCGGTTAAGGATATTGCCACCTACGCCGCTATTATGGATGCCTCCAAAACAGAGCTGCTCCGTAAGCTTCCTCTGAGGGATATGGATGCCGTTATTGTCGCCATCGGAGAGGATTTCGAGAGTTCTCTTATGGTAACAGCACACCTGCGTAAACTCGATGTCAAACGCATTATCTGCCGCGTTATTAACCCGGTGCACGATGAGCTGCTTGAATTGATGGGAATCAGTGAGCGCCTCGTTCCTGAGGCCGTGGCCGCCAACCGCCTAGCTAAATCGCTCATGTTCCAGGGCGTCATCAATAATTTCGACCTGGGGGATGGCTTTTCCATTCTCGAAACGATTGCCCCGGATAAGGTGATCGGTAAAACGCTCGCTCAAAGCCGCCTCAGAGAGGATCACGGGGTAAATCTGGTGACGATTCGCAAGGCTCCTATTCCCGGTAGCGACGTGACTCGCAGAGGCACCTTTTTTGGGGTGGTCCAGCCTTCCTATGTTTTTGAAAAAGGCGATATCCTCGTTCTCTTCGGGCAGACTCAGGATTTGGAAAAATTCCTCAAAGGATAACTTTTTTGTCATTTTGTAGCGAAAATTCGCGTAGGAAAATAGGTTCGCTGGGCTCGAATTTTTAGGCCTGTTCTTTTCTCAACTTTACTCGCAATCAAGTGGAATTAGGCTTGCGATGTTTTCTGCTCTGGCTTCAAATTCGGCATTCGTTTGTCAATCAAGCAGAGAATTTACGCCAATGGAACAAAGTCCTATTCAAGACACCGTCAATCAACAACGCATTGATGCTCTCCGTGAGCTGAAAGCCAAGATGAAGCTCGGAGGAGGGGAGGCCCGCCTTCAGTCGCAGCGCGAAAAGGGCAAAATGACTGTCTGGGAGCGCCTTGAATATCTTTTTGATGATAATACCTTTGTGGAAGTCGGTGGCTTTGTCGAGCTGCGCAATGAGCACTTTGGTCTGGGCAAAAATAAGATCCCCGGAGATGGTGTGGTTACAGGTTTCGGGCGCATTAAAGGCAAGCTGGTTTACATTGCGGCACAGGATTTTGGTGTGCTCGGCGGCTCTCTTGGCGAAATGCACGGAAAGAAGGTTGCTAATATTATGGACCTTGCCGTGCAAAATAAAGCCCCCATGATCACCCTCAATGATTCCGGCGGCGCCCGTATTCAGGAAGGCATTGGCGCTCTTTGCGGATACGGTGATATTTTCTACCGCAATACCAAAGCAAGTGGCGTAATTCCGCAAATCAGCGTCATTATGGGGCCCTGTGCTGGTGGCGCCGTTTACTCTCCCGGGATTACCGACTTTGTAGCCATGGTGCGCGGCACCTCCAATATGTTCATCACCGGTCCAGATGTTATTAAAACCGTAACCGGTGAAGAAGTCAGCAAGGATGATCTTGGCGGGCCCGATGTGCATATGGAGCGCAGTGGTGTGGCTGCCTACATCGGCAACGACGACGAAGAAACCCTTAGTTGGGTGGTCAAACTGCTCTCATACCTGCCTTCCTCCAACGAGGAACATGCCCCCGTGCTTCCGGTTCCCGCTCAGGGGATTCGTCAGGGGCAGAAGAGCTTGGCCGACATTGTTCCTTCCAATGCCAACAAAGCTTACAATATGCTCGAAGTCATCGACTGCATGGTCGATCCCTACAGCTTCTTCGAACTTCAGCCCAATTTTGCAGCAAACATCATCATCGGCTTTGCCCGTATCGATGGTATTTCCACCGGTATTATCGCCAACAACCCCAAGCACCTTGCCGGTTGCCTCGACGTGAATGCCTCAGATAAAGCCGCCCGCTTTGTCCGCTTCTGCGATGCCTTCAATATCCCGTTGCTTACGCTCGTGGATGTGCCTGGATTCCTCCCCGGTGTGGATCAGGAATATGCCGGCATTATCCGCCACGGAGCCAAACTCCTTTATGCCTATAGCGAAGCTACCGTTCCGAAACTGACTGTTACCCTGCGTAAAGCTTATGGTGGAGCTTATATTTGCATGTGTTCCAAGCACCTCGGTTCGGATATGAATCTGGCCTGGCCCGGTGCAGAAATCGCTGTTATGGGGCCCAAGGGCGCGGCCAATGTTATCTTCCGCAAGCAAATTATGGCGGCCGAAGATTCCGCCGCAGAGGCAGAAAAATGCCAGCAGGAATACACCGATAAATTTGCCAACCCACGCCTCGCCGCATCTCTGGGATATATCGATGATGTGGTTGAGCCCGACGAAACACCGACCATTATCCGTCGTTACCTCTGGAGTCTTAGTGATAAACAGGCTCCGCGGCCCAAGCGCAAGCACGGGAACATTCCTCTTTAATCTTCAGCCCGGAAACAGATACCATGTTTAACACTGTGCTTATTGCCAATCGCGGCCTCATTGCAGCCAACTGCGTGCGTGCCGTGAAAGAACTCGGGATGAAGGCTATCATTGCCTACGATCAGGAAGATGCCGAAAGTGCGGCCGTGCGTAATGCAGATGCCGCTTACGTTCTCAGGCCCACCCCCGATTATTCTCGCCCTTACCTAGATGTTAATCAAATTGTTGACCTAGCCTCTGAATTAAAGGTGGATGCGGTGCATCCGGGCTATGGATTCCTCGCTCAGAATATGGAATTTGCCCAGGCCCTCAAGGATCGCGGTATTGCCTTTATCGCTCCTAAGAGCGAAGGTGTTTTTGACTTTGCCAACAAGCACGTTGTCAAAGCCTATGCCGCTCGTGCCGGGCTTCCTATTTTACCCGGCTCAGAGTCCTTTGTGGAGCGCGAATGGCTTTTTCGCTTTGCCAACGCTATTCAGTACCCTCTGGTTATTAAAAGCGTTTACGGATATGGCGGGGTAGGGATGAAAGTCATTCATAGCGAGGAAGAACTGGAGGCCGGTTTTAATGAAGTGCGCCACCTCTGCGACCGTCACCTCAAGTGCAGCCCCGATGTCTTTCTGGAAAAATACCTGCCCGGCGCACAGCATGTCGAATTTCCCGTTTTACGTGACGCCAAGGGGGTAACCATTGTTCTTCCTGAGCAGGAATGTTCTGTTCAGCGCCGCTTCCAGAAACTGGTCGTGGAAACTCCTTCCCCACGCCTCTCCCCGCAGATGCGCAGCCGACTCGAGTCCGAAATTCGCGTGTTGGTCAATCGTCTGGAAGTCTTTGGCTTTGCCACTGTGGAATTCCTCATCAAAGACGGTCATGCCTATTTCCTGGAAATCAACGGCTACATTCAACCTTCCCACACTGCCACAACTTTGCTGACCGGTGTGGATTTGGTTAAAGAACAGATCAATATTCTTTCCGGTGGAGATCTGGAAATCGACCCGGGGCTGATCAATCGCCACGGTCATGTGGTCGGCTCGTTTATCTATGCCGAGGATCCCGATGCAGATTTTGCCCCTTCTCCCGGGGTGGTGGAACGCCTTCACCTGCCTTTTGGTGAGGAGGTCTATGTGCAGAGCAATATTTTCAGCGGTGCGGTTGTTTCCCCGCTTTACGATTCCATGGTGGCCAAACTCATGGTGCGTGGGCTGACTCGCAAAGAGGCCCTTAAAAAGCTGGAAATTGCCCTTCGCGAGTTCTTTGTCGAGGGCGTAAAAACTAATATTCCACTCATGCGCGCTTTAATCAGTAGCGAGGAATATGCCAAAGGCGATGTTACGCCCACTTATTTGGATCGACCTGAGCAGCGCCGCCATCTGGTCGAACAGATCAAAACAGCGCAGGAGCAGGAAATTGCCGCCCTTGTTGCCGCCTTGTCGCTGCACCGCGATGGTATTGAAGAATCCCCGGTTCTTGCCGGTGAATCCAATGCAGCCGATATCAGTGCGGCCTCCCGTTGGATGAATCGTCGCCGTAGCACCCCGCAAGTCTAACCTTTTCAGCTTTTTCTCATGAGTGTATCAGCTATGAATTACACCGTTCGCAGTGGCAAAACCCACTCGATCAATATTGACCGCAGTACGGATTTTTCCGCTCCGTTTACCATCCGTGTGAACGATCGTGATTACTCGGTGGCTATCCGCAAAACTCACTCCGATGGGCGGATTAAATCCCTCCTCATCAACAACCGGGTTTATCCGGTGGAAGTGCAACGCCGTGGAGACGGTTTTCCTAGCCGTATCTTTCTTAAGGGCGTTCCCTTTGATGTGAATATCGAGAGTGTTGAATCCACTCGCTACAAACCGGATCAGCCCGAGCGATCCGTCAGTGGAGATATTCATGCGGCGCTTCCCGGTCAGGTCATCAAATACTTCTGCGGCGAGGGCGATACCGTTGAGGCAGGCCAGCCCTTACTCATCCTTGAAGCAATGAAGATGGAGAACGAAATCCTTGCCCCCAAAACTGGTGTGGTAAAACGCATCTGTGTCCGCGAAGGCATCATTGTCGCCAAAGACGATCTGCTTATGGAGATCGGTGATCCTGAGTAATTCCAATTTGATTGATGATTGATGGCGGGGACGTTCAATGCAGTATTGCAGTTGAACTTCCCCGCTTTTTCTTTACCTGTAGGGTATGATTTCTGTAGGCCAAAAAATAGATACCTCCATTTCCCTGAAAGTTGTCCGCAACGGAGACGTTGTCGAATGTGTTCTGGCCGACCTGCTTGATCGGCCAACGATTGTTTCTGTCTACATGCGCAATAATACTTCAGCCTGTGATCTTCAGAATAAGAGTCTCGTTCCGCTTTTTGAGCAGTTGCTTTCCGAGGGCGTTAATCTGATTGCCCTGAGTAAGGATTCCTGCGGCTCTCATAAAAAGTATGCAGACAAGCTGGGCATTCGCTATACGCTGGCCAGTGATCCTGATAAAAAATTTGCCGAGGCTACAGATTCTCTTGTGGAGAAGTCGATGTACGGGAAAAAATACCTGGCTCCGAGTCGTTCTGCCTACTTCATCCATACAGACGGCACTGTGCTCGGCGTTATCGAAAAACTCTCTCCTGCATCACATGCCGAAGAATTGCTCCAGCTGGTACATGCTTGTCGCTGATCCCTCAAGGCCGCAGCTCGTTCGGACTTTCATTTAGGAGAATGCTGGTTACTCCCGTTAAATTGCCTGAGGCATCACGAATGGCGCGGATATAGGCATGTAAACGCCTCCGTGTTCCGTCCGGTGTCTCATGGTAAAAGGTTTCATCATAGGCGTTGATGTTTCCCTCTTTGATCTGAGTCCAGTTGCTCTTTACCGAGTAGGACTCGTTGACTGTAGCCAGATCATAAATGCTCTTGCCCACAAAATCTTCCCTCTGAAGCCCGTAGAGCTCCAGGGCTTTTTCATTAGAGTCACAGACAACACCTTCGCTGGATATTTGGATGATGCCCGCAGCATCCGTCTCCAGTAGTGTTTTCAGCAGGGCATCCTTTTGCGTTAGCTCATCCTCTAATGCTTCGCTCTTCCGTTGCGCGTTGAGTAAGGTTACTTCTTTGAGTTGTTGTAGCTCATCCTCAGTCATTTTTTGCTCAACCTCATAGCTGATACGCAGGTTTTCCACTTTTCTTAGGGTTCCCGAGGTAAAGAGCTGTTCGCTCAGCCGCATGTATTCCTTATAATGGCTGAGAGCCAGCTCAGGCTCATTTGTGCTCTCATAAATATCTGAGAGCAGACGGTGCGCTTCTTTGATCTCTCTGGGGATGTTTAGCTGGTTTCCTGTGGCAATAGCCTCCTGTAGATAAGAGGTTGCCTTTTCGGCATGGTGCTCTTTGCCGGGCATGGTGTAAAGTCTGCCCAGGCTGGCCAGAGCAATGACTTCCGCGTTTTTCAAGCCCAGCAGGCAAGCTTGTTCCAATGCTTTTTTCTGATAGCCGATGGATGTTTTTACGGCACCCTGTTTTTCGTAAATAGATCCGATATTGGAGAGCGTTCCGGCGACTCCGGCTGTGTCGCCCATCTCTTCCTTGAGAGCAATGCTCTCTTCATAGACTTTCAGGGCCTGCGGGTATCTTTGCTGTTGTACATACACAGAGCCGATATTGTTCAGGCAAACGGATACACCTCGCTGATCTTTTACTTCATGACGCAGTTTCAGGCTGCGCTCATAGTAGCCCAGAGCAGAGTCAAAATCCTCAAGTTGGTAATAGATGTTTCCAATATTTCCGAGGGTTAACGCCTTGTAAAACACATCTCCGCTGGTTTGCGAAAGGCTCAGGCAGCTGTGGAAGTATTCCAGTGCCTTCAAGTGGTCTCCCAGTTCCGCGTAAACAACAGCTATGATATTTGTTGATTTAGCAAGATATTCGGAATCTCCCAGGCGGCGAAATCCGCTGGATGCACTGTATGCGCATTTCAGCGCGTCTTCGTAGCGGCACAGTTGCCAGCAACAGCGTGCCAGCAGCATGGACACTTCCGCCATCAGATAATCGCAGATCCGCTTTTCCTCCGTCAACGCCACCCTGTGAGCCAACGCCAATGCCTCCCTGTGAATCTTGTCTGCCGATTCATAGGTTTTCAGGGGGTTATTACCACGCTTCCAGAGTTCTTCAACTTGAAACCGGAGGGAGGATAGTTGGGTGAGGATGGACTCCATACAGAGCATTGGAAACTAATACGCTAACGATCTTATACTATGTAAAACGCTTAAACAGTAAATAAATTTTTTCAATGTAGCATTCATTATCATAGAAAAATGCTAATTTAAAAGGCGTTTTATGTATGAAGTCCAGCCTTTCCCCCTCAGCATCAATCCTGACGCGCGAGAGCACCCATTGGATCCCAAGGCTCCAGCTCAACAGGTGCTTTTGTCAGTGCTTCCTGCAGCTCCTCGCTGAGCATTTCTTTATCTGCAGCCACCTCAAACATATACTCGTCAAACCAGTTATCGTTCATGGTAAAAAAGCCTTTTTGCCCGATTTTTTCTCCCCACGAATTTTCCACACGCCAACGTTGAGGGGATCCCTCGGAGATGTCCACTCCGGTAAAGAGCATCGCGTGTGTCATTTGTGTTTCGTGGTAGTTTAGGCGATCTTCCTTGTTCAGTGAGAACTCATGAGAGTAAACTCCCTTGTAGTCATACAGTTGGGCATCCCAGATGCCATAGGTGCGCTCCATGTGCTTGCCTACATCGCAACCCATCCAAACTGGCATACCGTTCTTCAGTGAATTCATCGTTACCTTTTTCAAGGTTTCGATATCCACATTCAGGTAGACCACACTGGAGCCTCCCACCACATTTCCGAGAAATTTTACGGTGTAGGTTTGTCCCGTAGGATTGCGTGGATCATTGACTAGGCAGACAAAATCTTTGAGGTCAACTTTAACCACTTCTCTGGCGAATTCCTGTGGCGTCATCACTCCACCGCGGTGGAACACGTTGTCCTTGTCCTCGTATTGCCAGGTGAATTCTTCCGGTGGTGTGCCCAAATGGATGCAGAGAATGCGCCAGATGGTTTTCAGCGTTTCTTTGTGAGTCTGTTCTGTTTTGGCCTCGTCGCTGTAGTGTTTACGAATGTCTTTGGCGGCCTCTCTTAATGTGCTCAGAAGCACACGGTTCATCAGGGCGGTGCTGGAGGAACTTTCTGATTCGCGCATGGCGTATTGAGGTATCAGGCCATGCTTTTCTACAATGCTCACAAACATATTCCACTGGCCTCCGTCATCCAGAGGATGATCCAGGAGAAATGCGACTTCACGGTCGTCCAGAGGCTGGTCGCTGGTTTGCTGGATAGCATTCAGGAAAAAGTTGGCTCGTTCGAATTTATCCCAAAATAATATGTAATTCTGGGAGAATTCAAAATTGCTGATATTCAGCCGTTTCATTACCCCGGCGCGTAGCATATTCATTCCGGCAAAGCACCAGCAACGGCCTGATCGCTTTTGGTCCGTTACTTTCCACTCATCCAACTTTACAGAAAAGGCATCCGGTGTATTGGCCATAACCTCGCGGTTTAGGGCAATTTCATGGATGCTGGTTCTGCCTACTGCATTCTGCATCAGCCGGTTCAATGGCTGGTTTTCAAAGCTCTTGCGCAGGCTTTTTATTTCCTCTTGAGTGATTTCTGATGAATGGCTCATTCCTCACTCATAAGCAAGATTCGCTCCACGAAAAGAACAGAATAGATCATTGTCTGTATTTCTTTTAATATAGGGTCTTCTCTCTTTTGTTTTTGGGAGGTTCTTTTGGCTTGTTGGATAAAAAGTTGTTAAAATTAAGTAGTGGTCATGTATAGGGTTGATTCTTTGGAGCTTTTTTACAAAACCACCCGTTCTTTTAGTTTCTTTCTCTGAAACGGATCTCTCATCCGCTTTTATCCTTAATACCAATAAAAGTCATTAATCATGAAAACGCTTATTGCATTCTCTGCATTATTCTTTGCCACTCTTTCGCTTTCTGGCGCCGAGGCTCTCTCGATTAAAGAAGTCGATACGCCTCCCAGTCCTATTGAACAGGGGCAGCCCAAAGTTCCCGCTTCGCTGCGCAATATTAAAGGTACCATTCAGGTCAGCATGGTCATTGATGAAAACGGCAATGTCCGTGATGCCGCCATCGTAAAAACAACGGCAGACGAACTCAATGCTGTTGCTCTGGAGTGTGTTTCCGAATGGCGCTTCAATCCGGCTCAAAAAGCCGGTGCCAACGTTCCCGTTATGGTCGTTGTGCCCCTCCGCTTTAAGTAAGATACATATCTAAGCAGCATTCCTATTATTATTGCAAAGACTGCCTTGGGTTAGGCGGTCTTTGCGCGTTTATAGACCCTCCTGCGAGAACGTTAGCAAATACTCGTCTTTTGTACAGAACGAGTAAAAATCTGGAAAAAAAGAAGCATTCAGGCTCTTTGTTATAGATTGGAAGAAAGTTTGCTTACTAAAATTAGCTCATTTGGGAAGAGCTGTCTCAAACCATTTATCAATACAAACAATGCCTGTAAGTAAACCTATCGCTCGTGTCTTCTCACTGCTCTGTGTGATGCTCTGCCTGGGAGTCTTTAGTTCTCTGTCTGCGGAGGATCTCTTCTACCTTAAGGATGTGGATACTCCGCCCAAACCCATCAATCAGGAGAATCCACCGATTCCTGATTACCTCAATAAATACAAGGGGACTGTGCGCATTCGCATCGTTATCAATGAAGAGGGTAAAGTGATTACTCCAAGTATTCATGAAAGCACTGTTGCGGAAATGGATGAATTTGCCCTCTTCTGCGTCAGTCAGTGGCGTTTCATGCCTGCCTTAAAAGATGGGAAAGCCGTTCCTGTAGCTGTTGTCGTGCCCATCCGATTTAAATAACGCTTGCGCAGTTAATTTCGGAAAATCATTGCTTCTGTTAGATTCTCTATGGGATTAGCTTGACTATTCCCTCTCAAGGGCAAAAAACAGACGTTCGCACTTCTTTTTAGTGTCCTGATTTTCTCTCGAACTTGAACACGAAATAACTTAAGATTATGCCCATCGCAACACCAAAACAATTCGCGGCTATGTTGGATGCAGCCCAAGCAGGCAGCTATGCCTACCCGGCTATTAACTGCACCAGCATCGCTTCTTTGAACGGCGTGATGAAGGCCTTTGCAGAGTCCAAATCCGACGGTATCATCCAATTTTCCACAGGCGCCGGCCAGTGGGCTTCCGGCCTCAACAACAACGATGCCACCTACGGTACCATCGTTCTGGCCGAAGCTGCTCACCGCCTCGCTGAACAATACGACGTACTCATCGCGTTGAATACTGACCACTGCCAGCCCGAGAAGGCCGCTACCTTCCTCAAGCCCCTCATCGAAGAGAGCAAAAAGCGTGTTGCCGAAGGCAAGAACACACTTTTCCAGAACCATATGCTCGATGCTTCCGGTTTGCCTCTCGACGAAAATATGGCCATCTCCAAGGAATACATGGGCTACTGCGCCCCTCTCGGTATCATCCTTGAAGTTGAAGCCGGTGTTGTTGGTGGCGAAGAAGACGGTGCTGCCGGTACCGAAGACACCCCTGCTGAAAAGCTTTACACCACACCGGAAGACATGCTCAAGGTTTACGAAGAGCTTCACCCGCTCGGTCGTTTCTCCTTCGCTGCCACTTTCGGTAATGTTCACGGCCACTACAAACCCGGTGCCGTTAAACTCCAGCCCAAGATCCTCGACGAGGGCCAGAAGGTTGTTATGGCTAAATACGGTAAAGAAGCTGAAATGGACCTCGTTTTCCACGGCGGTTCCGGCTCCTCCCTCGAAGACATCCGCGAAACCCTCGGCTACGGCGTTGTTAAGATGAACGTCGACACCGACACTCAGTATGCCTTCACCCGTCCCATCGCTGAGCATATGTTTAAGAACTACGATGGAGTTCTCATGGTCGACGGCGAAATCGGCAACAAAAAAGCTTACGACCCACGCGCCTACATGAAGAAGGCCGAACAGGGTATGTGCGACCGCGTCAAGAAGGCTTGCGATCAGCTCCTTAGCTCCGGCAAGTCCATCTATGGCACTGTCTGATTTTTCCTCTTTTTAAGGAATCTTATAAACCGGCCTCATTCGAGGCCGGTTTTTTTTTATTGCGGACAAGATACTATTTTACAAATGTGGAGTTTCAAATATAAGGGAAATCTGTTATTGCTGGTGTGTTAACCTTTATTATTTCGTTCTGCTTTTCGAATGTCTGATTCTTCTCCTACCGTCGGCGATACACTGGCTTTGGACCAACTCAAAGTTGGTGATCTCCTTGGCAAGTGGACTGTGCTGAAAGTCTATCACTTTGGCCTGACTCATGGTATGTACCAGGTTAAACATGCGGAAGGGCATACCCGCGCTCTTGCTGTGTTTCCAGTGCTTGCCAGCTCCGATCCGCACTTTTCTTGGTGCTTGGAGCAGTTGGTCGCCAGTCTTAAACTCTGTAAGCACCCTGCTTTGCATAAACCCCTTGAACTCTTCAAAGAGCAGGGGAGGGAAGGTATTGTTTTTGAAGACCTCCCCGGAGATTCGCTCGGTGTTCAAATGCAGCAAATCCACGAAAACAGTGGCGGGCTGGAGGCCCCGGATCTGAACCCTCCGCTGGGGGCTCTGCTAAACCCGCCTCAGGCAGAAGTTTTTCTGGCAAACCTGGCTAACCTGCTCGCCAAAATTCATGAGCTGAGCATTCTCCACCTTGATCTCAGCCCCTACAACCTTTATCGCAAGCCAGATGGTTCGCCCTTACTGACGGCTGTAGGTTTCTTTGAGGCCATTGATCCTGCCCGCCTGCGCCAAATTGTTTCCGCCTATACGCTGCCTTTGCAGAACTCCGCCTCTCCAAAAGTTTATGATACGCTGGATATGCGCTCACCCGAGTGGCGCTCAGGAGCGCCCATGACCTACTCTTCGGATATCTACCAGTTTGGCTTGTTGGCCGTTAATTTGCTGACCGGGTGTAAACTGCGCGATACCTCCTTCCCCTTCAATATGCGGTCAACCTTGGGCAAGGGATGGACGATTTTTGCCAAAAAATGCCTCAGTACAGAGCCGCAGATTCAATACCTCAACATGACTTTGCTTGAGGGAGATCTGCGCTCCATCGACCGTATCAGTGGGGTTCGACAGCACCACGGCAGCTCCTTCTCATTAAGTAAAATTAAGAAGACTCTGTCTCGAAATCGTAAGGTGGCCCTCATTTCTGCCAGTGCCCTTATCGGATTAATCGGGCTTAAGGTGCTTTCCGACTCTTTTGCTTCCTCTGATTCCCCGGATAATCAGGTGGTGGCTCAAGCCAATTGGGCCGGTATGGATATTACCGCACTTCCCGGGTCCATTGTCGAAGCCGTTGCCGGTAATGGTTCTGTGGTCTGGGTTGGCACGGTTGGGGAAGATGGCACGTTGAAGCTTGAAGATCGTTTTATTCCTGGAGAAATTACGTTAAGACTGACACATCCGGCCTGCGCTGCCCAGCAGGAATCATTTCGCCTGCGTTCTTCCAAGCTTACCGAGTGGGTTCCCGTCCAGCAGCCTCTGGAATGTACACTCAGTGTTTCCGGCCCGGATGAAGGGGTCCGTGTGTATGTCAACGATAACTACGTGGGAACCACCCCGCTCGATGCTCCGGTCGTTCCCTCTAAAGAGGCTACCGTCAGCCTGCGTAAAGATGGCTTCCGTTCCATCGAAAAGAAATTTGATTTGGCTTCGGGCACCGAAGTCTCCTGGGCTTTTCCGGCGTTGGAACCGTGTGTCGGCAAGCTTCGTCTCCAAGTTTCCTTTGGCGAAAACAACCAGTTTCATTCAGATTTGAACGCTGTTCGGATTCTCCTGAAAGATCAAACATACTCCCTTTATTCTTTGCCTACAGAGTTCCCTGCCGAAACAGTGGAGCTGCTCGTCTCTCACCCCGATTATGAGGAAGCTAAAATCAAGGTAGCTGTTCAGGATAGAGAGGAACTCAATCAGGAGGTCGTCTTAAAGCCAAAGCCCGCCCATCTGGATGTTGCTGTGCAGACGGGGGTTAATTACGAGCTAACCGTCAACGGTTATCGCTACGATCCCCACCGTATGATTTTCGAGGCCGGTAAGGATTATGATCTGCGTGTGGAGGCGCACGATTACTACAATATGTACCGCCAGTGGACACCGCAGCCCAACGAGCAGCTTGCTTGGAATGTAAGCCTCAAGCAATTGCCTCCGCCAACCTTTGGAGAAAATTGGGAAGTACCTTACATCGGGGTTTCCATGCTGTGGTTAAACCCCGGCACATACAATATGGGCAGCCCGCTGGAGGAAGCAGGCCGTCGTCCTCAGGAAGGCCCGGTTACCGAAATTACCCTGACCAAAGGCTTTTGGATGGGGCAGTTCGAAGTTCGCCTACAGGAATTCCTCATGCTTATGCCAAAGCATAAAAACAGCTTCGAAAAAGCAAACCTTCCCGTTGAATCCGTAAGCTGGAAGGAAGCAGTCTATTTCTGCCAGCTGCTCACAGAGCAGGAGCGCTCTGCCGGTCGCCTGCCCGAAGGTTATGAATACCGCCTGCCTACTCAGGCAGAGTGGGAATACGCCTGCCGCGCCGGCACACAGTCTCCCTTTCATTTTGGCGATACTGCAAATATCACTCAGGGACGCTTCTCCGGGCACTACCCGCGTTATGAACGTTACGAAGGTGAAGACGAAAATACCGCTCTCTACGGTCCAGTGGAAGTGGGCAGCTATGCCCCCAATGCCTGGGGCTTTTTCGATATGCACGGAAATGTTGCCGAATATTGCCTGGATCCCTTTAACTCACAGTACCCCGGAGAAAAACAGGTGGACTGGCAGGGCTCTGTCAATGGGCGCCTGGCCCCCATCCGCGGTGGTTCATGGATGAGTCACGTGGAGCTTTGTCGCAGTGCCTTTCGCGACCGTATGGGGCGCACCACGCGTAACGACCACGTGGGCTTCCGCATGGTTTTGGCTCCGGAAAACCACATCAAATACGATTACGGCCTATAGGCGGTTTAAGTGCCGGCGAATATTTTCCAGAGTGCGGCCGATCGCTCCACGCTGGCGCTCATGCCACTCTTTTCCGGCATCTCCCAATTTCTTGCGTAGTGTCTTATCCTTCAGGAGTTTAAAGAGGAGTAATTCCGCTTCACCTTGTGTTTTTGCCTGCAGGGCTGCTTTGGATAGTAGCATTTCCTGCGTAATCTGCTTAAAATTGCTCATCTCCGGCCCCATTACACTGGGGATTCCCATGCCTACGGCTTCAATCGGAGTCTGTCCTCCTTTGTTCGGAGGAAGGCTCTTACCGATAAAGACAACATCGGCAATACTGGTCAGCCGGCTCAATTCTCCGGTTGTATCAGCGACATAGATCAATGGCTCGGACACAGTTGCCGGTTTTTCCGTGCGGAACTGGAACGCCTCATTCCGCCTTTGCAGGTAGGTTTTTAATTCCTCCCGGCGCTCCGCATGTCGGGGCACCAACAGTAGGCGAATGTCCATGCCGTCAGCCTCTGCCTTTTGGCGCAGGTCAGCCAAAAAGACTTCTTCTCCCGGCCACGTGGACGATCCCATCAATATCAAGGCCTCCTTTGCGCTTTTCCCGAAGAGTTCCTTTCTCAGCTGGCTTTTTTCTGCTTCCGGTAATTCCGGGAGTGGACTGTCGCATTTCAGATTTCCGGTGCAGCTCAGTTTCTTTCGGTTGATTCCCAGTGCGGCAAAGCGTTCCAGATCGTGTTCGGAAGAGGGGAGAATCAGATCCGGTTTGTTCAGCAGGCGGCGGCTGATCGCCCCAAATTTGGCATAGCGCCGGTAGGATTTGTCACTCAAACGGGCATTGATCATATACACCGGTACTCCTCTGCGTTTGGCCTGATGCAGGTGCTCCGGCCACAGCTCGGCTTCCATCAATACCACCATATCCGGATCATACTGCTTCCATGCCCGCCGGGAAAAAAGCACAAAATCAATGGGAAAGTAGCTGATCGCCAGACATAACTCCTTCATCTTGGATTGTGCCAGCGCATACCCCGTGCTTGTCGTGGTGCTCAGGACGATTTCCACATCCATTTCCGCTTTCATTGCTTCCAGCAGCGGGCGGATGGCGTTTAGTTCGCCTACGGATACAGCATGCGCCCATACGCGCTTTCGGGGGCCTTTCGGTGGTACTGCCGGCATGCAACCCCAGCGGTGTTGCATGTCCTGCCCGTAGCCTCCGCGACGCAGCATGCGTCGCAGGTAATAGGGAAACGCCAGCACAAATGCCGGCAGAAAAATCAGTCTGTAGCCCCAAATCATTTTCCCGCACATTAGATGCCCCGACTCTCTCAGACAAGTTTAGAAAATGCCTCTCTGCTGATCTTTTTTTTTGAAACAGGAATTGCATTTGTGGGTATATAATTCTATAAGTGCACGCACCCGAGACTATGTCTCTGTTTTAATTCACAGCTTATATCTAAATAATGAATCGATTACTACGCATTACATTCCTCTTCTTTCTGTTGTCGGTTTCTGCCTTGGCGCAATCCGCCACTTGGCCTCAAGATTCTTCCGACCTTGCTCCGGATCCACAGGTTACTTTCGGGCAGTTGGATAACGGCGTCCGTTGGGCTTTTCTGCCCAATACAGAACCTCCCGGCCGTCTCAGTCTACGCATGTTTGTCAAAGCCGGTTCCTTGATGGAACGGGAAGATCAGCGTGGTTTAGCTCACTTTATGGAGCACCTTGGCTTTAACGGAACCGAACACTATGCTCCCGACCACATGGTCGAGTATTTTCAACACTTGGGAATGAGTTTCGGTGGAGACACCAACGCCCATACCTGGTGGAAGGAAACGGTTTATAAGCTGGAATTGCCCAACACGGAGGAAAATGTCCTCAACGATTCCTTTTTGCTACTGCGCGATTACGGCGTAGGTATGCTCATTATGGACAAAGAAATCGACAAGGAGCGCGGCGTTATTCTCAGCGAAAAGAATTCCCGTGATTCTGCCGATTATCGCGCCTATGTTGATGAGCTAAATTTCCTCTTCCCACATTCCATTATTCCCACACGCATTACTATCGGGTTGGAGAATGTCATTGCCAACGCGCCCAAGCAGGTGTTCGACGATTTTTACAGCAAATGGTACACTCCCGACCGCTTCTATGTCGTCGGCGCCGGAGACCTTTCTGTGGACGACTTCAAAGCCTACGTTGAAAAATACTTTGCCGATATTCCCGCCAACGAGAACCCGCTTCCCGATCCCGATATGGGCTTGCTCATTCCCCGTGGCCTCGAAGCCCGCGTCTTTATCGATCCTGAGCTGAGTACCACCACGGTCGCCATCGAAAACATTGCTCCCGTGGCTCAGCAGGCGGATACCTTTGAAGGGCGTTGCCAGGATCTTAAGCAAAGTCTCGCCCAGGCTATCATCACTCGTCGTCTGGTGAAACTTTCTCAGGAAGAAGGTTCACCCATTATTCAGGCATATGTCTACGGCAGCGACTTCCTCAATTTTGCCCACAACGCCGGAATCCAGCTTTCCTGTGCTCCGGAAAACTGGGCTGATGGAATGACCATCATCGAAAAAGAGCTTCGCAAGGCGCTCATGTATGGCTTTACCGATGCGGAAATTACCGAGATTAAGTCCAATACCCTGAATGCTATCCAACAGGCTGCCAAGAGTGCCTCTACGCGCCTCAGTCGCGATCTCAGCTCTCAGATGGTAGAGGCTTTCAGTAACAACCGGGTGTTCACATCTCCGGTTCAGGATTTGCAAACCATGGCCCCTGTAATTGAGTCCATCACCAATGAAGATCTCGTGGCGGCGCTTAACGCTGAGTGGGGTAATGGAGACCGCCTCCTCTTTGTCTCTGGCAACCTTCCTCTAGAAGGCGTGCGCGAGGCCGAAGTAACTCAGGTCTTCCTCAAGAGCATGTCCGAAGAAGTCGCTCCACCTGCGGAAATTAAAGTCGCCGATTGGGCATATTCCGATTTTGGAACGCCAGGAGCCGTGGCCTCTCAGTCTTATGTGGAAGACCTTGACCTGCACCAGTACCAGCTTTCCAACAATGTCTTCCTCAACGTAAAGAAGACGGATTATGTTGCGGATCAGGTTCTGGTGGATATTCGTTTCGGTTCCGGCATGTTGGACTCTACTCCTGCTCAGGAGGGCTACTCTCTGATTCTTGGGAGCACTTTTGTCGAGGGTGGGCTTCAGGCGCACTCCTGGGATGAGATGAAACAAATTCTCGCCGGAAAAACGGTGGAAGTTAACTTCTCTGTTCAACCGGATTCCTTCGTCCTCGGCGGCAAAACCAATTCCGATAATTTTGCCTTGCAGATGCAACTTATGGCTGCCTATTTCACCGCTCCGGGATTCCGTCCGGAGGCATATCGCCAGCTTTCCAAGAGCCTTGACCCGCTCTATAATCAGCTGGAGCACGATGTTATCGGTGCTTTCCAGAAGAATGTGTTCCGCTTTATGGGCAACGGCGACTATCGCTTGGGCTATCCGGAGCGTTCTGTTCTCGATGCCATTGATGCCGATGCTGCCAACGCTTGGCTGGTTCAGGCCTTACAGAACAGCCGCATCGAGATTTCTGTAGTTGGCGATATTGACCCGGATACTGTGTTACAGGCGGTTGAGTCAACATTTGGTGCATTGTCCGAACGCAAGACTTCGGAGCCGGAATATGTGGAACAGCGCCGCATGGGCTTCCCCTTTGGTCAGGCGCAGGACTTCCTCTACGCCAGCGAGCTTCCCAAAGCCATCGCCGGCCTGGGCTTCAAGACCACCGACATGATCAAGGATGTTAAAGCAAACCGCAGAATCGGTGTTTTGGCTTCTGTTGTTGGGGACCGTATGCGCATCAAAATCCGCGAGGAGATTGGTGAATCTTACAGCCCCATGGCTTTTAATATCAGCAGCAATGTTTATACGGATTACGGTTGCCTCTACAACCTCGTGATTTGCCAGCCCGATCAGGCTAAAGGCATTAACGAAGTGCTCCGCTCCATTGCTCAGGACGTATACACCAATGGGGCCAACGAGGATGAGTTCACCCGTGCCCTCAAGCCGGTCCTCAACTCCATCGCCCAGCAGCGCCGCACCAACGAGTATTGGCTGGGCAGTGTGCTTTCCGGGTCTCAGCAGATGCCCTGGCACCTGGATTGGGCCCGCGAGATGGAAGCCGACTATGCTGCCATTACTCTGGAAGAGATCAACGAAGCGGCTAAGAAATACCTCGATGTGGAACAGGCTGCAGAGTTTGCCGTACTTCCACAATCAGCTCAATAAGCGCTTATATGCTTTGTCTTTTCACAAGCCTCTGCCGTTGTGGCAGGGGCTTGTTGCTTTTATAGATCCTCAATCTTCTTGCTTGTGAGATGTCGGTAAATTCGCATAAACATAACCTATGGATCGTATTGCCCATCAGTTTGCTCACCCCGGAAATGGTCACAAAGCATGCTTTGTCGCTTATATCTGTGCCGGAGATCCCGACTACGAGACTTCCGTCAAGGTTTGCCGCACCCTTGTCGAGGGTGGCATCGATGTGTTGGAAATTGGTGTGCCTTTTTCCGATCCTTTGGCCGATGGACTGACCAATCAGCTGGCTGCTCAACGCGCGCTGGAGGCCGGAGCCAATCAGGACGCTGTCTTTAACCTGGTGCGCGAGGTGCGCAAAATTTCCGAAATCCCCATCATTTTCTACACCTATTACAATCTGGTGTATTCGCAGGGAGTGGATGCCTATGTCAAGCGGGCCAAAGAAGCCGGTGTTGATGGTATCCTCACTCTGGACCTTCCTCCCGAGGAAGCTGGCGAGATGCTCGAAGCCTGTAGTCGATACGATGTCAAAACCGTCTTTATTGTGGCCCCTACCACTCCTCCGGAGCGAATCGAATTGATTGCCGGGGTTACTTCCGGATTTATTTACTACGTTTCCCGTCTCGGGGTTACCGGAGAGCGGGCCAGCCTGGCCGACGACATTGCCCAGTCGGTTACCGAAATCAAAAAGCATGCAAATTGCCCCGTAGTTGTTGGGTTCGGTATTTCTACTGCGGCTCACGTGGCTGAAGTCGCTCAGGCCGCCGATGGAGTAGTCGTGGGCAGCGCCCTCGTGAACTGCATTGCCCGAAACCTCGACGACAAAAGCAAAATCATTTCCGACCTCGCTGCCAAAACGGCCGAATTAACCTCCGGATTGCAGTAAGGCTTAAGGCTGTTATTTGAAAACGCGTTATATGTAAAACGCTTTTGAAGTAAAAAACTGGTAAATACAACTCGCTGTCAGTCTGGTTTGATATATGATGCCCAATTATATTCAAACAAAGGATTGCTGTGGGAAATACCAATAATAGTACGGAAGTCATAAACAAAAATATTCCTATGCCTGGCTCGCATACAGGGCGTCGCTTAATTGCTCTGGAAGATGTGCCATCTGCGGCGTTTACTGCAAATGCCAAAGATTTAGGGCGTTCCTGGAAAGATGTGTTTGGTATAAGAGAATCCTCGAAAGGGTCTCTGGTGCTTGATAAGTCTCTGGTGCAGCGCTACATCATCGACCGATTGCAGGTGAAAGTGTCAGATTCAACCCTGCAGAAAACGACCGATACTTCGAGTTCTGGGATTACCACCTATAGCTTTTATTCGGATATTCAGGCGGCTATCGCGGATATTGTCGATAAGGTCGACGCCTCGACAGAACAGAAGCAACTGATGGTGCCAACTCTGGATTGGTCGGGGAGCGTAAAACTGGTTCCTGTTCCTTTTGAAGATGATCCTCAACCAAAGATCTTTATTATTGAAGTCTACGGAATCAGTTCATTTCTGGGGGATTATGGTATCGGAAAAACGGTGAGAACATTCTCTTTATTCCCTGGAGAAACGACCAATATTCACATCAAAACGTGGCAATCGACGACTGAGAGTATCAAAGAATCCTCCAGTATCATCGACTCTCATTCTGAATCAGCTAAAGAGCGCTTTTCGGACAAAATACAAAACGAGACGACGGACAAGAGCACTGAGTCGACTATGCATACGTGGAGTGCTTCAGCGAGCGCCTCAGCTAGTTGGGGGTGGGGAAAGGCTTCCATGAAAGCCTCCGCCAGCGGAGAATACAAGTCCGGACAGGAGTCTTTTGCCAAAGCGGCTTCTGAATCTGTTTCTGAACATGCCAAGGAGGCGTCTGGTAAGCGTGATCTGACCGTGACTTCCAGTTCTGAGAAAACGACGACCAGCACAGATGAAACGATCATTGAGCGACAGATAACCAATTTAAACAAGCGCAGGACCTTAAATTTCCTCTTCAAGGAATTGAATCAGGAATACATCACCAAATTGCACCTGAAGGATATTCGGATTGCATACAGTAATGGGAGAAGTGATTCCTGGAGAGAAGTCTCTGTCGCTCAACTGCAACAGTTTTTAGAGGATGTTGTTACCGAGAAATACCGGGAAACCATAGCCAGGCAAATCCTTCGACTGATAGCTACTGCTGTTGATAAAAACGATCTCCCGGTAGATCTTCTGGAAAAAGTCTATCTGGAAAACCATGGTCGTTCTGTTCGTGTAGAGGAGGTGTTGCCGGATTCGCAGGGAGAATATGCCGTACCTTTTTCCAATGTTTTCTACCGGTTTAAGCGCGGACCATTAGCTCAGGAAGCGGTAGCCGATCATCCGGTGGATGGTGTTCTCATCTCTGAGAATAAAGTGGTAATGCGCACTGACAGCGTTCTTGTTGAATCTCTCTTAGGTGAGAATGACGCTCTGGACGAGTTTGCAATGGAGGTTCAGAATGCTGCGGCGCGTGAAAAATCTCTGGCGAATGAGCGCGAGACATTGCTCCTGACGACGCTTCAGGAGATTGCGGATCCGTTGAAAAGAGCCGAAATGGCAGCTCAGCTCTTTAATCCTCCTCTAACCAGAATCATTGAAAAAGATGTGTGATCCATTAGTCGATCGAAAGGGTCTTTTAGACATTTTGGAGACGGCAAATGAATCAATGATTACCCTTTCAGATAAATCCAGCCTTCTCTCCAATCAGGCGAACAAGAAGAAACCCAAGAAAGTTAACTTATTCTTATACGCATCGGATTTGAGCCCTGCGAATGCTTCGGTTCTAAAAGATGTCAGATATTCAGGATATATTTTTGAGAGGGTTTCCGGTTGGAGTGATTATACCAAATGTCTGAAAAAGTATCCTGAAATCGGAAACTTGACTATTTTTTGTCACGGCTCTTCAGGTGCTTTTTGGCTGGATTCAAGTGATGATTCATGGGATGCTGCGGTCGTCGCCGGCAAAGCCATGGAAAACGGAAAACCGATTGCCAGAGTCTATGCCACGATATGTTTTGAAGGGTGTGATGTCTTTTCCTCTCTGGACAAAACAACCGGTAAGGATACGAAAACGCCTCTTCTGGATATACGAAAAGCTGTTGCACCGCTCAACGCAGCGAATGTCTGCGGCTTTACATTACTCCATGGGATGAAATACTACAAAATCCCCAAAGGAGCGTCTGTTAGCGAAGCAATGGCGGTCGCCGAAAAAAACTTCAGTTCTTGGAAACCATACTGGATTGAATATGTGACCAGCCCGAAACTAACGATATCCAGTTTATCAACCAAATTAACCAACGATACCGTATTGCTGATAGAATGGTTTGAGAAATTTGATAACGGTTTTCCTCAGTTTGATAAGAGCAAGGACTCGCATCTTTATTCCTATGCTGATGTGAAAACAAACGGGTGCTTTTTTATATACCCGGCACGTTCTCCGATTATTGAAGAGCTGCCCGCTAAATAGCGGTCTATATATGCTTCTGTGCAAATGAGTAAATAGTAAATTATTTACCATTTTTCACCGTACAGCGTGATTGGTATCCCGAGTGCTTCACCTGTGTCATGGAAGGATGTCGTAAAGATGCCGGCTGCATCTATTTTGAGGCGGAGCCCAAAGAACTGCAGGCTGGGATGATTGGTAATTCGTGTCGCTTGTACGACGAATTGAGCCTTCTTTTGGAGATTAGCCAGACTTTGGAGCGTAGCCTCGACCTTTCCGATGTGATGGCTCCAGTTCTCGAAAAGATGGCCGGGCTCTTTGGCATGCGCAGAGGCATTGTCTCTATCCTGAATGGAAAAACCAATGCGCTTTTGCCTCAGTACACCTATGGACTGAGCAAAGATGAGCAGAATACCAAAAGCTTTGAACGTATCCTGCACTATACTCAAACCGCGGTGGATACCGGAAAACCGTTGATTGTTCCCGATATCCGCAAGGATGCCGAATTGGCTCCTCGGGCCTCTGAATACCCTGAATTGATCGACGGAAAACAGGTCTCCTTCATTTCCGCTCCCATTCGTATGGAGGATAAAGTCGTTGGCTGTATCAGCATCGAGCGTTTAGCTCCTGTTTCTCGTGGGTTTGACGCCGATTTGCGCCTGCTCTTGCTCATGGGCTCTGTTATTGCCCGTGCCATTGAGCTGCGTCGTCAGGCTCAGGAGCGTTACGAACTGCTAGAAGAGGAAAACAAAAAGCTGCAGGAGCATATCGAAAATCGTTACAAGCCGGATAATATGGTCGGCAGCTCCAACGTCATGCGTATGGTCTATGGCCATATTGAGCAGGTGGCCGACAGCAACACCACTGTTTTGTTGCGTGGAGAAAGTGGTACCGGTAAAGAACTGGCGGCCTTCGCTATTCATATAGCCAGCCGGCGCAGAAATAAAACATTCCTCAAATTTAACTGTGCGGCGTTGCCCGAGTCCATTATCGAGAGTGAGCTTTTCGGGCACGAGAAAGGTGCCTTTACCGGTGCGTTGGCTATGCGCAAAGGGCGTTTTGAAATAGCCGACGGTGGAACCATCTTCCTCGACGAAATCGGAGATATCACTCCCTCCACTCAGGTAAAATTGCTGCGCGTGTTGCAGGAGAAGTGTATCGAGCGTGTGGGAAGCCACGAAACCATTCACTGCGATGTGCGGGTTATCGCGGCCACCAGCCGCAATTTGGAAGAAATGATTAGCACCGGAAAGTTTCGCGAGGACTTGTATTACCGCCTCAATGTCTTTCCCATTTACATGCCTGCTCTGCGAGACCGTAAAACCGACATTCTTCTGTTGGCCGATCACTTTGTGGAAAAATTCAGCCGAGACATGGGCAAAAAGGTGCGCCGCATTTCCAGTGTGGCCATCGATATGCTTGTTCAGTATTATTGGCCCGGCAACGTCCGCGAGTTGGAGAACTGTATCGAGCGTGCGGTGCTCCTCTGCAACGGCAGCGCTATAGAGGCCCATCACCTGCCGCCGACTCTCCAGGTGAAAGATGAATCGGATAAGCCTCGCGGGACGCTCCAGTCGGCTGTGGATGCCCTTGAGCAGGAGCTTATTTTTGATGCGCTCAAGCAAACCAAGGGTAATATTAGCAAGGCTTCCCGTGAATTGGGCCTGACCGAACGCATCATGGGGCTGCGTATTAAGAAATACGCCATTGATACCCGGCGCTTTAAATAACTTTTTTGGGGGATCGGGCGATACCTTTGCTGAAGGTATCGCCCGGGCAATTCAGCAAAGTCCCTGCGTGTGGAGAAAGTCGGCTACGCGTTCCCTGATCATAGTCCGGTGGGTAAATAGCGTCACATGCTCGCCTTTGGGCGCCACATAAATAGTGGCGTTGGGGATTTTCAGTGCCAGCTTGGCTCCGTGGTTTTCCAGCGGCAGCAAAGAATCACTGTCACCGTGGATAATCAGAGTCGGAGGCTTTAGTTCCGACAGCGGATACGTCTGTTTTTGCGTAATCAGAATGTCGTTAAAAGTTCCCTCAAGCCGATTACGGACGCCGTCAAACATGCCCAGCGTCAGCTTCCTGTAGAGATCCATGGCGATTTTATCTTTGAGCAAAGCCTGGCGCACCTCGGGAAAACGTATGGATCGTTTCAGAGTGCTTTCCAGATTATTGGCTACTTTTTGCTTCATGCGCCGGGTTAGAAAATCAAAGCGCAGCAGCACCGTCTTCAATTTAAAGGAGCGAGGTGGTTTTTGCTCCATCGGCCCTCCTGTGGTTGAACACAAGATCAGCGCTTTGCAACGCCCCGGGTGGCGGTGTGCAAAATAAAGGGCACTGTAACCACCTCCGGAGATGGCTGCAACCGTCACTTTCTCGATTCCCAGATGATCGAGCAGTGCCGCATAGCAATCGGCCTGCTCCTCCGGTGTTTTTCCCGTGGAGATTGGCGTGCCCAGATAACCCGGGCGGGAAACCGCAAGGATGCGGAAGGATTCCGGGGCAATCGTTTGCGCCAGTATGGCTGATTGATCGTGGCCTCCCATCGCTCCGTGGAGAGCCAGTAGTGGCTCCCCGGAGCCGCTGTCGGTATATTCCAGCGGCCCTGTGGGAGTCTTACACAGTTTAGTTTGAGTCAGGTTTAGGTTCATAGGTTTCTTTCAGAAACATGCCTGTGATGAGTGAGGTTTGCGGTAGTTGGAGTGTTGCTCCGTGAATGGCTTTCTGCAGGGCCAAGCCTTTCAGGGTTGTCCAAAAGAGCAGTGCCTGTTCTTGAGGCGGAAAGGGTTTAATGCTTCCTTCTTCCTGTCCCAGGGCAAAAATGCGCCCCATTATTTCATGGGGTAGGGGCGTTTTTTCCTGAAGCAGTTGCTGCGCTTCTTCGGGAATGGCTTCGGAAAGACTGGCTTGTGCTATCAACAGATAATTATAAGCGTTTTCCGGCTTTTGCTGCATCAGGGTGAGTAGTCCGTCTACAGCCATGTGGATTTTTTGTGCCACCGGCAGTTCCTGCGCTTCCAACCATAGGCAGGCCTCAATCATCTTATTCAGGGCATGTGCTATCAGTTCGTTAAAGATCGCTTCTTTGTTTTTGTAGTAATGGTAGACCAGACCCTGAGACATCTCGCATGCATCGGCAATGTCACTGATTTTCGTCGCAGCAAGGCCGCGCGTGGCAAACAGCTTGAGCGATCCATTGAGGATCTTCTCTTTGCGCTCCGCCTTTAAGCGTTCGTTGGTGTTTTCGTCTCGGGCCATGAATCTTTTAATATTGAATAAAAATTCAATAATAAATACGCTTGAAATACAAGCACAAAAAAAGCCGGCATCCAGGATGGTGCCGGCTTCCAGCGTTTCAGCAAAAAGTAATGTCCAATTCCTTTTCCGCTTTTTGATTCAACTTAAAACGGCCTCCTGTGCTCAGACTAAGGCCTTGGCGCCGTGCGGCGGTGGTCAGTCGAGCTTCAAGAGAACCGGCTTCCTGTTCGGAGCACTCACTATTGATGTAAAGAATGATCTCTTCAGGCTTTTCGCACATTTTGATCAGAGCAACAGTGCTCTCCACAAAGATCAGGTCCTCATAAGCATAGCTCACGCTCAAACCACAGTCTTCCAAGGCGTTGGCAACCAGGCCGAGAGGTCGGTAGGGAATTGGTTCTGGCTTCATAGCTTTTACGTAAGCATGAGACATACCCGATGTATTCACGCGGGCAATTTCGTCCAAAACTGCACTGGATTACTAATTCAGGTGAATGATTTTCTGTCCGCGAATGTCCTGAGACGATGCCGCGGCGTAGATTACAAATTCGCCCGGTTCGGTTTCCCACGCATGCGTTTCCGGGTTGTAGAAGGCAAAGGCTTCCGGGACCAGCGTAACATGTACGGTTTTTGTTTCTCCAGGGTTCAACTCTACGCGATCATAACCTTTCAGCTCTTTTACAGGCCGTGGCAGGCTGCTTACGGTATCGCCGACGTAGATTTCCACCACTTCAGCACCGTTCACTGCACCGCTGTTGCTCACCGTCAGACTAACCTCAACCGGTTCTCCGATGGAATATTCGGTTTTGTCTGTCTGCAATGCAGCGTAATCGAAGCTGGTATAGGACAGCCCGTAACCAAAGGGGTAACGGGGAGTGGTTTCACTTTCATCCCAATAGCGGTACCCCACAAAAATACCTTCGCGGTAGAATACTTTCAGGTCGTTGTCTGTGTCGAAATAGGAAGCGTAACAGGGATTCTCTTCCATGGTATAGGCAAAGGATACCGGTAGTTTTCCCGATGGATTGGTTTTCCCGAAGAGTATCTCAGCCAATGCCTGATTTCCCACTGAGCCCGGATACCATGCGTGGAGCAAGCCTTTGCAGCCGTCAATCCAGCCCTCCATGGCCACATTGCCGCCCGCGTTGAGCACAACCACACAATTGGGGTTCTCTTTAGCCACGGCCTCAATCAGTTGCCCCTGCCCGTAGGGCAATTCGTAACTGCGGTCAAATCCTTCTCCTTCGGTTTTTGGATTAAAACCGACTGCCAGAACCACGATGTCTGCGGCTTTTGCTGCGGCCAGTGCCTCCTGCAAGCAATCTTCATTGCTCATTCCCTTGGGCTTTTGCATGGTTCCCATGCGAATGGAGGCTCCGCCGCCTGCTTGATAATACTCCAGTTCAAAGTGGTATTCTCTTCCGGCTTCCAGATAAGCTTCGTATTTAGCCTCGCGCTCGGATTGGTTGCGCCATTCCTCAAGGGCCTGTACTCCATCAACAAAGAGTCGGTAGCCGTCATCTCCGGAAACACCGATCACATAGTTCCCGGACGCTTCCGGTGTAAAACAGCACTTGTAGCGAGCAGAGATATCTTTTTCGGGCAGTTCTGCCCCCCAGATGTCTGCATCTCTCAGGTTCAGGTTTGTGTAAACCTTGTAGCCGGTGGGTTCACCGCTCAGTTCCTTCCCGGCATAATACGCTGCCTCAACTCCGGGCTTTTGCACACCATTTTCGTAATGGTAGAACTTTGCTCCTTCGAAGATGCCGGCAGGCAGTATGGTTTCACCGAATACCCCCGGGTTATAGGTGACTTCAATTCCATTCCCCGCGAGTTTGCGGATGGCGTCCACCACGGAAATGGGGGTGCTTGTTTCAACCAGAGAACTTCCGCCGCCTCCGGTTATCGCCGGTGATCCATTGGGGCCGATTACAGCTATCTTATGGATTTTATCAGCCTTCAGCGGTAGCAGCTGCCCTTCGTTCTTTAGTAGCACAATGCCTTCACGGGCAGCCTGTAGCGCGGTTTCTGTCACAAATTCGTTGTCCAGCGTATAACCCTTGCTGATGTCCGGGTGTTCCAGCAGCCCAAAACGTTCATAGACGCTTAGGATGCGTTCAATTTTGTCGTTCAGAACCGACTCCGTCAGCGTGCCGTTCTCCAGGGCACTTAAAATGGTATCTCTGTTCATCATTTCGGCGGACGGCATCTCCAGGTCCAAACCGTTTTGCGCACAGGCCAACCCGTCATAGGTTGAGACCCAATCGGATACGGCAAATCCATCGAATCCCCATTCGCCTTTCAGCACATCCTGAATCAGGTATGCATTCTGCGAGGCATGTACTCCGTTGATGAGGTTATAGCTGGTCATTACGGAGCCCACGCCGCCTTCGATTACCGAAGCCTTAAACGCCGGCAGGTAGATCTCATGCAGCGTACGCTCATCCATATCGGAGGAGCAGTGGTTTCGCTCAAACTCCTGGTTATTGGCCACAAAATGTTTGGCACAGGCAATCACCCCTTCATTCTGCATCCCGTGTATATAGGACACCGCTTGTTGTCCTGCCAGATAAGGATCTTCGCCGAGGTATTCAAAATTGCGCCCACATACCGGCATACGATAAATATTCATGCCTGGCCCCAGCATCATATGGATGTTTTTCGAGCGAGCTTCGCTGGCGATGGCTTTTCCTGTGGCATAAGCCAAATCTCTGTCCCACGTGGCAGCAAGATTGATCGCGGCCGGATAAGCCATGGATGCTCCGTTTTCCCTGACTCCCACAGGCCCGTCAGCCATGTGTATTTCCGGAATACCACAATCGGCGTAGCCGCGTATATAAAAGGCTTCGTGGCCGCCGATAAAGTCTATCTTCTGTTCCAGACTCATTTGCTCAACCAGAGCATTTACAGCCGCAGACGTGTCTGCGCAAAGATTGACTGTGAGCACTGCAGGCACAGCTGCCGCAGTACAGAAAAAACGTTTCAAGTATTGCATAAAGGTGGGGTGCTTAAGTGAAGCTCACTTCATACCTCCCAATCTAGTTCCGGTCAATTACTTCAAAGACATATATGCAGATTTATTCAGGATCTGGTGTGTTCAGTAAGTCTCCGGGGATAAAGGGAGTGGCCCCGTAGCGGCCCGTCAGGTAGCCACGGATCAGCGACTCCTTTTTACGTGGCTTGTACTTGGTCAACGGATAAACGTGCGAGGCTCCCTCTTCATCCTTTTCCACTAGCCAGATCTGGTCGCGCCTCATCAACTCACCATCCAGCAGTGCCGGATTGTGGGTGGTGCAAATTAACTGTGCGCCCAGCGGGTTCGTCCGTTCGCTTTGTACCAGCTTCAACAGCGCATCCACCATGGCCGGATGCATGCTCGACTCGATTTCGTCCAGTCCCGCAAGAAAGCCCTTGCGCAGGATGTCCAGCCAGGGGCCGGCCAGCGCAAAAAACTTTTTGGTCCCGCTGGATTCTTCGTTCCAGTCCAGAGTGTATTCTTTGCCGTCTTTACCTTTGTGTCCCAGTTCGATTTCCAGATGTTTTTCCTTGAGAATGCGTTCGGCAATCACATCGGGCATATCCTTGGGCAAATCGCTGCGCTGGATATCTCGCTCTGTGGCCCGAGCAGAAAGAATTCCGAAATCGGCATGCTGCAGCATCCGCATGATCTCAGCCCTGCGGTTGGCATCGCTCATCATGGTCCGCGCAGTAAACAACGGGGAAAGTGGAGGAAAATCAGCATTCAGACTCAGCATGCGCACTTTATCTTTGAACCACAGATAAAGCGGCTTCAACTGCTCATCGTTGAATTTTACTGCGGTGGAAAGATACAGTGCATTGGCCCGGGTATATTTGAACAGCGAACTGTCCCGTTTATAATCAACCGGTCTTGCCGGGCCCCACTCATAACAATGCTGCACCGCATCCCACTTGCGCTCATACCAAAGCTGTTTGCGCCCCTTGGGGTATGCGGCGATTGATTCAAAGAGAATACGCTCTTCATTGAGCACCAGAGTGAAGTGGTAGCGCACCCCATCCACCACAAATCGCAACACAAAGCTCGAGGGCTGATCCTGTGTGTCGTCGTCCAGGCGAAACGGTTCGGCACCGGTGGGATCCCCTTCGTCCAGGTGGGTGGCTGAGTTTTCCACCATGTGTACCAGATAGCGCAAAGCGTGCAGCACATTGGTTTTCCCTGCGGCATTGGCTCCATACATCACCAACACCTTCAACAGGCGCATATCAGAGTAACCGCGCCCGCTGAGTTGCGGATCAATCAGATTTTGCGGCAATGTTTTTTCATAGTTGCTGGCCACAAAGCTGACTTTTTGTTCTTCCCGGAATGAGCGGAAGTTGCGTACGCTGAAATCAATGATCATATCCCGCAAAGTGCAGTTGCACTGCAATTAAATCAAGTAATTTGCGCAAAATTCGCAAGAAACCCTGTTTAATTTCATCTTTTGCGTTAGTTACGCTGCATTATCAATCTGCGCTTCCTGTGCCCCAGCGACGGTGTAGTATACTTTCCACCGGAGAAAAAAAGAGCTTATCCACCAGCAGTCCGATCACCAGAATTACGCCCATAATTCCGATTACCTGTTCCATGGCATTGAGTTCACGCCCATAGTGTAGAATGTGTCCCAGCCCGAATCCGGTAAGAATCGTAACATAAATTTCGGCGGCCATCAGTGAACGCCAGGCAAAGGCCCAGCCTTGTTTCATCCCGCTGACAATAAAAGGCAGTGCCGCCGGCAAAAAGACTTTCAGCCAGGTGTGCATGCCTCGCGATCCCATGGTGCGGGCTGCCCGCACGTAGATGGGTGGCACCTGCCGAACGCCCGTATTGATGGCAATGATTACCGACCACAGGGAACCCATGATGACAATGAAGAACATGGCCGATTCTGTCTGTCCGAACCAGAGCAGAGCCAGCGGTACCCAGCAGACACTGGGCAGCGTTTGCAACCCCAGGGCGATCAGTCCCAGAGTGTCTCTAAAGAAATTCAGGCGCGAGCACAGTAATCCCAGAGGCAGCCCCAGCATCAGCCCACAGCCGTAACCGAGAATGATGCGCCGCAGGGTGACTGCTGCCGCACTCCAGAGGATGCCGTCGCAGGCAATCTCCCAAAGGTAAGCGCCCACCGCAACAGGCGAGGGGAGTAACACCGGAGACCAGATCCTCAGCCGGAAAAGCCCTTCCCAGATCAGGAGCAGACCGATAAAAAAACAAACTGCAATGGAAACTCTGCGGATCATTCTGCTACGGCTCCTGCTTCTTTGAGATAGCCCTTCAGGGCGGTGGTGATTTCGGTGGCGTGTACCGCCAGATTGATGCTGTTGATGTCGCGCGGGCGTGGCAGATCCACATCATAAATTTGCCGTATGCGCCCGGGGCGCGGCGAAAACAGCACCACCCGGTCTCCCAGGCAGACGGCTTCGCGCACGTTGTGGGTGACAAACACAATGGTCTTTTTGCGCTGCATCCAGATGCGCTGCAAATCTCCGTAAAGCTGTTCTCGGGTCAGCGCATCCAATGCCGCAAACGGTTCATCCATCAGTAACACCCGCGGGTTGGGCGCCAGCGCGCGGGCCAGTGCCACGCGCTGACGCATTCCCCCGGAAAGTTCATGGATATAGGCTTTCTCAAAGTTGCTCAACCCTACCAGATCCAGATAGTAGCGGGCCACTTCCAGCCGTTCTTTAGGGCTCAGGTGCGGTTTCAGCTTTAAGCCGAAAAGCACGTTGCCCAAAACGTTCAACCATGGAAACAGAGCGTGTTCCTGAAACATAACCAGACAATGCGGCCCGGGATGGTCGATCGGGTTTCCGTCGAGCCTCAGATCTCCCCGGTCGGCCTTGCTCAACCCTGCCATGATATTCAGCAGGGTGGATTTGCCGCAACCGCTGGGGCCTACCAGGCAAACAAACTCGCCTTCTTCAATATCCAGATGGATGTCTTCCAGCGCATGGATTTTATGCCCCTGGAGCACGAACTCCTTCTCTATATTGTGGACGGAAAGTTTCGCCGGTGCTTCTGCAACACATGTTTCCATTGTCATTACTCCATTATCGGTGCAATCAGCCTATCCAGTGAA
Source organism: Opitutales bacterium (assembly GCA_016932335.1). Taxonomy (GTDB): domain Bacteria; phylum Verrucomicrobiota; class Verrucomicrobiia; order Opitutales; family Oceanipulchritudinaceae; genus JAFGCZ01. The sequence goes on from JAFGCZ010000006.1 coordinate 344,355, forward strand.
ATGTGCTTCTTCAGGAAGCCGGCCTTTTCTGCAGCATCGGCAATTTGCTCGTAATCTTCCACGCTGACCTCCGTCCCAAAGTGGAGTCGCTTCCAGGCGTTTTCCACAATCTCCGGATCCAGCGGGCGGTGCACTTCTGCGGCGATCCCGGCGCTGACCAACTCTTTGGCCTCCTCGGGATGCTCTATAATCCATTGCGTCAGCTCCTTATGTGCCTGCAGGAAGCTTTCAACAAGAGCCTTCCTCTCTTCCAATGCTTTGCTTCCACAGGCCAAAACCGTTACCAGACTGTCGCTCTCTTCATAAAAGCATTTGGCTCCGCCCTTGACTTCCAGCACAGAAACCCAGGGTTCCACCGTATAGACTGCATCCAGCTTCTTCTGCTCGAAAAGGTTCAGTTGGTCCGGGTTCTTTGTCGGAATAACAAAGGCATCTCCACCGATTTGCGAGATACGCAGGCCGTGCTCCATGAGCCAGTAGCGGCAGGCTATGTCCTGAGTGTTTCCCAGCTGAGGTGTGGCAATTTTCTTGCCCTTAAAATCTTCGGGGATCTCAATCCCGCTCTCGGGGTGCACTAGCAGGGCCGCGCCTCCGCGGCAGGATCCGCTTAAGATGCGGATTTCCTCTCCCTCGGAGCGCATGTAGGCATTCAACGAAGGGTTGGGGCCCACATAGGTAATGTCGATGGATCCCGCAAAGAGCGCTTCCATGGCACTTGGGCCGGCGTTGAAGCAATACCACTGCAACTCGACTTCGTCCCCCAGTCGGGAACCGAACCAGCTTTCCAGATCGGCTTGTTTATCTGTGTAGGCTCCGATCACGCCTTGAGCGTGAGTCAGGTTGGGAAAGAAGCCGATGCGCAGCGTCGCTTTCTTTTCTTTGGCAAACAGGCAGGTGCTCCCTGCTATCAGTACGCAAAGAACGAATAACTTTCGTCTTATAGTCATTTCCAATAAGTAAGTTAGGATCCGGTCGCTACTTCGACCGGAATGGATGACGTCCTGGTCAGGACTGTGGGGTAGTTAAAGTCCGGGTCTTTTCCCGGAAAATGGAGGAATAACCTTGTCTCGGCGCATTTTCCTCAGGGTCACCTCCACGATTTGCGCTAGCGAATAGCGGTCTACGATATTCGCTACGGCATTGCGCACATCCAGCATCAGCATCCGCAAACCGCAATGCGCTTCGTCCGGGCAGGAACAGGGCTCATAGGCTGTTTGGCTGACACATCCGATCGGGGCTATCGGCCCGTCTATGCGGCGGATCACATTCCCGATAATGATTTTTTCTGCCGGAATGGCCAGAGAGTAGCCGCCGAATTTCCCACGCTTGCTTTCCAGATACCCTTCATTCTTCAACTGAATCAGTATCTGTTCCAGAAAGTTGTGCGGAATTTGTTCCTGTGCCACCAGCTCGCTCAACTGTACCAACGGTTTTCCCATTTCATGGGCAATTCCTATGTTGATTAGTGCGCGCAGCGCATACTCTCCTTTTTTCGATAATTTCATCGTCGAGTCAGTAATACTACATTGAATAAGTCGGGAATCAAGAGGAAAATAAAATTTCTTTCCCATATGAGCCTTTCTCGGCATCTCCAGCCCATCCACTCCGTTTCGGAGCCATATTTATCCCTTACGGGGTAGTTTTTAAACCCTTTAATGTGTTCTAATAGTAAAAGAATAAACCTCCTCTCCGGAGGTGTTTTGCCGCATCACTTCAACTTGAAAAAGACCATGGCCCAACTCACCATTGTTTATGCCACCGAAACCGGAAACTCCGAAGAGCTTGCCCGAAAAGCCCTTGTTACAGCTAAAGAAAACGGACTGGAGGCCACCCTTACCGCGGTGGAAGACTATTCCGCAGAACAGCTCCCGGCAACACAGGCGCTCCTCTTCATCGGCTCCACTCAGGGCGAAGGCGAGCCTCCTTCTTCTGCCTGGGAGTTTCACGATGCCCTCAAAGACGCTGATTTCGATTTGAGTGCCCTCAAGTATGGAGTGGTTGCTCTGGGGGACACCGGATATGGAGAGTTCTTCTGCGCTTTCGGCAAATTTGTGGATGAGCAATTGGCCCGCATGGGTGCCTCTGCCCTCGTCCCCCGGGTAGACTGCGATTATGACTTCGATGCCGACTACGCCGCCTGGAGTGAACGCTTTTTTGCTGCCCTCAAATAAAGGAAACCATGATTTCGGAACAGATGCTTTTGGCTGTCGATGCCATGTTTCAGGCCGTTGACCCTGAACACCGCAAACTCCGCTGTAGCCTCCACACGTTGAGAAAACTGTTGCCTAAAGAGTGCAAAGCAGCTGCCTGCCTCATGCACTTTTTCATCGTTAAAGAGCTGGCCTGCCCCGAGTGGTCCGAACCCCTGGAGCTCGTTCAGTGCGATTTGGAGAACCATATCGATCTGGTTGCCCTGAGCGTTCAGGCCGATTTTCGCCAATGCTATCCCATCCTTTCTATGGACGCAGTCAGCTCCTACAAAGCATACAGCGACCTGCTCATGCAGGAGATTGCTCCTTTGGCTGCAGAGGCCTCCGGTTCGCCCGATGATCTATCCTTCTGCTTTACCTTCAAAGGCAAGGTTTGCTGCACCGAGGAAGCCCTCCTCAAGCGCCTGCAGCGCGAACAAGCCTGCTCGGTTGCCTGATTTTCTCGATACATACGGCCTTCCGATACATCCGCTCGTGCTCTGTGTCGGGAGGCTTGTTTGTTTCAAGCGTTACTTGATTCAGGTCTCAGCCGGCTTCCCGGGCCAGAAACGTAAGGATTTCGCTTTTATGGGGAATGGCTTCAACGCTGCCCCGGCGGGTACAGCTCAGGGTGGCCACGGCGTTGGCATAGGCCGCGGCCGCAAAGAGATCTCCGGCGCATTTCTCCAGCCCTGCGGCCAGGGCTCCGGCAAACACATCGCCCGCCCCGTAGCAGTCTACGATATCCGGGTGCGCCACCGCCGGTAACAGTTTGTGCGCTTCCCGTGTAGAGACAAAACACCCTCTGGCTCCCAGGGTCAGCACCACACTCTGCTCAAAGCAGCTCCGGCACATGGCGTGGAGCTTACCATCGCTCAGAGCATGGATCTGGTTCTCCGTAAAGTCTCCATAGCCACCCGGGTGCAGTTGCTGCACCAAGCCGGAAAAAGCCTTCTGGTTGCACAGCACAACGTTGGCCAGGTGTACCCCTTCGGTGGAATATTCTGGGGTCATCGGAGTCACATTGAGAATACGGCAACACTCGGTGTTCAGCGCTTTTTTCAACAACTCCACGATTGTTTGGCGGTTGCCTTCCAGTTGCAGCAGAAGCACCGCGCAACTTTCCCGCAGCAGTGCAGGAATATCGGAAAGGTTAAGCAACTGGTTTGCCCCGTGGGCCACCAGTCTGCGCCGTTCTCCCCGGCTGTCCTGCCAGACGCTGCAACATCCGCTGGGCGAGCCTTCATAAATCGCCAAATGGCTCTGGGGCAACTGGTTTTTCATCCACAGGCGGATTTCTTTGCCCATGGCATCTTCACCCGTGGCTCCGGCAAAACAAACATCGCTCCCACAACGCATGGCCGCAATGGCCTGCAGGGCCCCTTTGCCACCCAGGCGTCGGTGGATTCTGGCACACTCGCTGCCACCGTCTTCCGGGAAGACGTTGCACAGGTGTTCCAACTCCATGGATATACTGCCCGCCACTAATATCATGATTTCTAAGCCCTTATATCGGCTTTTTTTTTAGATACCAACGTGTTTTTTTCACATTTTCCTCTTTAGACCCTCACCGCGGCAAAATGTGTCTGTGCTTCCTGTAAACGTGGATTGACCTTTTCAACGCAACTTGTTAATCCTCACCCCCATCCTATAGCCCCCACTTGTGTTACAGGATGTGCCCTCGGTTCACCCCCATTGAATACCCAGACAGAAGCTCCTAAAACCCAATTGCTATAATCCTCTGGATCATAGGGAATTACGTTTCTCACGGTTCGATGTGTGTCCGCGTTTGAAAAACTCCTAATAGAATATGCTATGATTCATTTAACCGCTATCGACATTGCCGTATTTGCTCTGTTCGTCATCGCCGTTGTCGGCGTTGGTATGATTAAAGGCAGAAGCAAAGGCGGTAGTGAAGACTATTTCCTTGCAGGTCGTGGTCTTTCCTGGTGGTTGATCGGCTTTTCTCTGATCGCTGCCAATATTTCCACAGAACAGTTTGTGGGAATGTCCGGTCAGGCTGCCGATTACCTCGGTTTGGCCATTGCCAGTTATGAATGGATGGCTGCCATCACACTGGTCGTTGTCGCCTTCTTCTTCCTTCCCAAATTCCTTCGCACCGGTATTTATACCGTGCCCGAATTCCTTGAGCACCGCTACACCTGGCATGCCCGTACCGTTATGGCCGGGTTGACGATGATCACTTATGTCATCGTTACCATCACTGCCGTTATCTACTCCGGTGCCCTTACCATTCACACCCTTTTCCCAAATATCAGCCTCATCGGCGGTGCCGTTCTCATTGCTTTGATTGCAGCTGTTTACGTAGTTACCGGTGGACTCAAGGCCTGTGCCTGGGCCGACTTGCTTCAGGGTTCCGCGCTCATCCTCGGTGGAGCCATCATCACCTGGTTTGCTTTCCACACCTTGGGCAGCACTCCTCTGGACCAGTTGGCTTACACGGCCACGGAAGGCCTCGAAGGCCTGACCGATGCGTCCGGTGGTGTTGAAAAATTCTTTGCCCTCAACAGCGACAAGCTCCACATGGTGCTCCCCGCAAACGATCTGATTTTGCCCTGCACCGCTTTGATGGTGGGGCTCTGGATTCCCAACTTCTACTACTGGGGGCTCAATCAGTACATCACCCAGAGAACCCTTGGTTCCCACTCCCTCGCCGAAGGGCAGAAGGGCATCGTCTTCGCTGCCGCTCTTAAGCTGATTGTTCCCTTTGTTATCGTTTTCCCCGGGATCATCGCCTTTAATATTTACAGTGATGACCTTGCCGAAATCGCTTCCAAAGATGTTAAGATCCAGGGTAACTGGGCTATGTATGAAGATGCTAAAGTCAACCTCGGCGCCGGCGAAGATATTTTGATCTTCTCCGTCGATAAGGCTTTCCAGGTCAATGAATCCGCCCGCTATGCGGAAATCGCTGCCTACAATGCCAACGCTGAGGCGCTTGCCGCAGAAAAGGGTATTGCTACCAAATCCATTGCTCTGGCCGGTTATAAATACGACAGTGCTTTCGGGTTGCTCATAGGTAAGCTGATTCCAGGAGGCAAAGGCGTGCAGGGCTTTATCCTGGCGGCCATCCTCGGTGCTGTGGTCAGTTCTCTGGCCTCCATGCTCAACGCGGCTTCCACCATCTTCACCATGGATATCTACAAGCGCTTCATCGCCAAGGATGCTGCCGAAAAGAAACTCGTCCTCATCGGGCGTTTCTGTGTGGGGATCTTTGTGGCGATTGGCTGTTTGCTTACTCCGGTGCTGGCCGACCCCAAATTTGGTGGTGTTTTCACCTTCATCCAAGAGTTCCAGGGGTTCATTTCTCCCGGCATTCTGGCCATCTTTGTCTTTGCCTTTGCTGTGAAAAAGGCTCCCCGCATCTGCGGTGTTGTCGGTCTCATTGCCAGCCCCGTTCTCTACGGAAGCCTTATGGCGCTCCTTCCCGGCGTGGCTTTCCTCGACCGCATGGCCATCACCTTCGGCGCCGTTCTCCTCATCCTTCTGGTGCTTACCTTGGTTAAGCCCCTTAAGGAACCTTTCGAGCTGCCCGACCGCGCAACCATTGCCATGGATTCTTCCGCCAGTGCCAAGATCGGCGGTATCATTGTTGTGGTGCTTACCTTGGTCCTTTACGGAATCTTCTGGTAAGTTTTGCCGCTCCTCTATTTCAAAGCCACCTCAGCACTGAGGTGGCTTTTTTTTGCCTTCCCTAAAGGCTTGAAGAAGTTTTCCAATCGGATCATTCTCTATCGTTATGAAAGCAGCACTGAGCACTCTCGAATTACACCTCAACGGCTTTACTCCGCGAGTGGGCGTTGTGCTCGGCTCCGGGCTCGGCTTTTTTGCCGAAGAGCATATGGAGGTCCTCGGAGAGTTGCCCTATTCCGGGATTCCGGGAATGTCCCATCCCACCGTCAATGGCCATAAGGGCCGTTTTCTCTGGGGGCGGGTGGGGCATGCTTCTGTGCTTTGTATGCAGGGGCGTCTGCACTACTACGAGGGTTACTCCATGCAGCAGATCACCGAGCCGGTTCGCCTGATGACTCAAGTAGGCATACAAACGCTGATCCTCACTAATGCCGCTGGGGGGATTCGCGATGATCTGGTACCCGGGCGCCTCATGCTCATCAGCGACCACATCAATATGATGGGCGACAACCCGTTGATCGGCCCCAATGATGACCGCTTTGGCGATCGTTTCTGCGACATGACCTATACATATTGCCCGGAATTGCGCACTAAAGCCAAAGCGATTGCCGAGAAACAGGGGCTCCTTCTCTCGGAAGGGGTTTACATTGCCGTCAGCGGCCCAAGTTTTGAGACACCGGCCGAGATTCGCGCCTTTCGTACATTAGGGGCCGATGCTGTGGGCATGTCTACGGTTCCGGAGGCCATCATCGCCCGTCACGCCGGTTTGCGCGTTGCGGCGGTTTCCTGTATCACCAACAAGGCTGCAGGCCTGGGTAGTGGAGAACTCAGCCACGAAGAGGTGGCCCGCGAGGCCGCGAAAGTGAAAACATCCTTTGCCGAGTTTCTCTGTTCCTTCGTTGAAAGCTGCTGAAGATGCGTTACCGGGTTCTTCAGCAGCATCGTTCCAATTATCCCAATCCTTTGCATCTTGAGAAGGGATGCTCTCTGCAGCTTGTGCAGCAGTGCGATATTCCGGAATGGCAGGGATGGACTAAATGCCGCTCGGGTGATCAATGCGGCTGGGTTCCTGATGTGCTCATCAAGCTCAATGGTGAAGCCGAAGGATATCTCCTTGAGGATTACTGCGCCCGGGAATTGAATGTGCGTGCGGGTCAGGTTTTTGTTGCGGAGAAAGAACTCAACGGTTGGGCTTGGGGATACCTTCAGAATGAGCCTCAGCTCCTCGGTTGGTTACCTCTGCTTGTGTTGCAAAAGCTCTGATGCCCGAATTCTTTACACAAAAATGCGGGCAAGAGGATCGCTTGCCCGCAATTTTTGGATCACGAGAGCAGAATTGGATTCTGCCGTATGTTGTTATATTTCCCTATTAACAAGAATTCATTCAGCAAACCCGGGTATACTTTTTCAGGCCTGCTGTTGTCTAATGCCGTTATTCATATCATTGAGTCTATGGTCGACAAATGAATAGTTATGAGCGGTACGAATAAATTTATAAGCGGAGTTTTTTCCAATTTTTGAGGCAATTTTTACGAACCGTTTGGGCGTGTTGCTTTAGGCGCTTTTAAGGAATGCCTAAACTCAAGTGATCTTCTCTCCTAAAGAAGGAGGGGATTGAGGTTGATTTGCGCCGTTTTATACGTCAGCTTTGCCTTGAACCCCTCACTTGTTTCTCAGTTATGGATCGCAACATCATTTGTATGAAATGGGGCACCAAATACGATGCCCTCTATGTCAACCGCCTTTACTCTATGGTGCAGCGACACCTTACTTTGCCCCATCGTTTTATCTGCTTTACCGACGATGCACAGGGCCTGATGGAGGGCATTGAGGCCAGGCCGCTTCCGGCACTCGACTTGCCCAAAAACCTCCCCGAGCGGGGCTGGAATAAGTTGACTACCTTAAAAGCTCCTTTGGACGACCTTCAGGGAGAGGCGCTTTTTTTGGATTTGGACCTGCTCATCCTCGGCAATATTAACTGTTTCTTTGAAGCCCCCGGAGAATTCCTCATCATCAACGATTGGCTCTATCCCAACCGTGTTACCGGCAACTCCTCCATCTACCGCTTCAAGGTCAATGAGCATGCCGATGTGCTCGACTATTTTATCCACCATCAGGACGAGGTCCGGGAACGTTTTCGCAATGAGCAAGCTTATCTCTCCCAAGCCATGTTCGATAAAGGCATCCTTTCCTACTGGCCGGATGAATGGTGTATCAGCTTTAAGCGCCAATGTATGCGCCGCTGGCCCTTGGGACTTTTTCTCAAGCCAAAGTTCCCCGCAAAAGCCAAAGCGGTTATTTTCCACGGAAAACCCGACCCCGACCAGGCCATCCTCGGCCACAGCGGCAAATGGTTCCGCCCTATGCGCCCCTGTTCCTGGATAGAAAAATACTGGGGATGAGCTTTATGCTCTGTGGTTGACTTTCTTTACCCGATGGCTGATTCCTTCCTTTTTTATTCATCCTTTTAAAGAACATACATTCCATGAACGTTCCGCTTCTTGACCTTCAGGCTCAGAATCAACCGCTCGAACCCGAGCTTAAAGCCGTGTTCGACTCCGTCCTCCGGTCAGGGCGTTTTATTCTTGGCCCGGAAGTGGAAGCCTTGGAAGCCTCCATTGCAGCACTCAGCGGCGCCACTTACGGCATTGGCGTTTCCAGTGGAACGGATGCTATTCTTCTGGCCCTTATGGCCCTGGAGATTGGCCCTGGAGATGAAGTGCTTTGCCCGACGTTTACCTTTTTCGCCACGGCCGGTTGTATTGCCCGCACCGGGGCCACTCCGGTTTGGGTTGATATCGATCCCGTCAGCTTTAATATTGATGTCACTAAGGCCGAGGCCAAAATAACAGATCGAACCAAGGCCATTATTCCTGTACACCTCTATGGACAGGCTGCTGATATGGATGCGGTTATGGCATTGGCGGCCAAATACAGCCTTAAGGTTATTGAAGATACTGCCCAGGCCATCCACGCCGGATACAAGGGCAAATGGGTAGGAGGTATGGGTGATTTTGGCACCATCAGTTTCTATCCCACCAAAAATTTGGGCGCCTTTGGGGATGCCGGACTCCTTACGGCCAACGATACCGATCTCGCCCAAAAGGCCCGCTGGTTGCGCAACCATGGTGATGTTGCCCGTTATGTGCATACCTACGTCGGCGGTAACTTCCGCTTGGACGCCCTGCAAGCTGCACTTCTACGTGTTAAGCTACCGTATTTCGCAAGCTACGTGGAACGCCGCCGTGCGCATGCCCAAACCTACCTGCAGGAATTGAGTAAACTTCCCGGCGTGGTTATTGCTTCTGAAGCAGATGTAACCACCCCTTATTCAGATCTTGCTGCCCGTGAGCAATCCGCCGGTATTAAAATGGTGTTGCCTATAGAGCTTTCCGGTCGCTACCACACCTGGAATCAGTTTACCGTCCGCATCCTCGGTGATGGGCGCAGAGATGCTGTTCGAGATTTTCTCCGTTCCAAGAACATTGGCTGCGAAACTTACTACCCGGTAACGATGGATCAGCAGGAATGTTTCCGTAGTATCGGTAAAGGCTCCGATTCGCTTGAGGTGGCCCATGCCTTCACCACACAAACGCTCAGCATACCGGTATACCCGGAGCTGTCCGCAGAGCAGCAGGCGTATGTCATTACCTCTGTTGCAGAGGCCCTTGCTCTCTAAGCAATTTTTTAACCCTTTCAAAAGAGCTCAAACAGAACATCGCGTTCGTTTGAGCTTTTTTTTAGAGCTGCTTCTGCGAATTCCAGGCATTTGCGGATTGTCGAATGTTGAACGTAGCCTCTTCTTCGACACAGTCGTAATAGATTTTTAAAAATCTGAGAATGGGTTGTCTTCTGGATTATTCAGTGATATATATCCCTTGCAGTAAGCATTTTGCTGTAATTCTCCTCTCTCTCCCTCTCCCTGTTATGAGCCTGAAACAAAAATTCTTTTTTCTTACCCTGTTAACGGTATGTGCCTTGGGCGTGCTTCTCCTTATCGGTCGTTCAAGTATCATCAATGCGGTTGATACCTCGGAACACTTGGTGGACGAATCTTTCCTGCCCATTGTTGAACGAGATATTCCTGATCTCACTGAACTGAACGGTAGTATGGCGTTGATTCTTAACGCCGATAGAGACGCCTATCAGGCGCTGGTGGCGATCAATGCCATGATTGATGTGGTCTCTATAGAGCAATTGGATCAGGAAATTGGTGACTTCGAGGAAAATCATGCCCAGGTAAGCGACCGTATGGCAAAATCCACTGCTGCATATGGATCCGATGCCAAGGCTTTTTATAATAAGTTCTTGGGTGAGTATACTTTATGGACTACTTCCTCGAGTGATGTTATCCGCATCACTCGCATAACACTGCCGGCCGAACTCTCCCTCAGTGAAAAGTTAACGCAGTCTCCGGGGCTTTTCGAAGCCTTTAGAGCGCAGCTCAACACCTTGGGCGATTTGCTGGCCGAGCGGTCTGATTCTGATTTTGTGGTGGGGCATGCCTTAACCTTGGTTTTGAATGCCGATAGAGATGCTTATCAGGCTTTTGTTGCCGAAAGAAATTTGTCCCGCAGACAAACCGTAGATCAGTTGAGTCTCCTTGATAAAGAGAACCGCGAGAATATTCAGCAGGTGGAAGATCGGCTCTTACAGGCCTCTGCATCCTTCAACGCTGCGGAGCAGGAGGTTTACGAAAATACGCTCCAATTGCTGGATGTTTGGAAGAATCATACCAGAAGTATCTTTGACCTTTCCCAAAATATTATTGCCGATGTTACTGCAAGAGAGCAGGCCCTCTCTCAAAGTCTCAGTCACTTTTCCACCATGCGTGGACTCCTTGATAATATTACTGAGGCTCTCGAAAAACAGGTTGAAGTTAAAATCCAGGGTGTTAACGCTGCAGCTGCAGAGGCTGAGGCGGGAAATGAGAAGTTTAAGCAGGATTCTACCCGGCGATTATTCTTTTTCTATGGAATTGGGATTATTGTTGCGGTCATTACTGTCGTTGCGCTTCTCCTCCTTTCTAGGAATATTCTCAAAGTTCTTTCCGACGCCATACAGGGGCTTACGCAAAGCAGTAGAGAAGTTACCTCGGCGTCCTCGCAACTTTCCGACAGCAGCCAAAATCTGGCACACAGTGCCAATCAGCAAGCTTCTACCCTTGAGGAGACATTTGCATCCATTGAAGAGCTTTCTTCCATGACCAAGCAAAACGCGGATAATGCCGGTAAAGCCAACAAAAATGCCGAGCATTCTAAAAGCGAGGCCGAAAAAGGCCGTTTGGCGATGGAGCGTATGGCCAATGTTATGGAGCGGATTAAGTCTTCTTCCGATGAAATGGCCAAAATTATCAAAACGATCGACGAAATTGCCTTCCAGACCAATATTCTCGCCTTGAATGCGGCCGTAGAGGCGGCCAGAGCAGGGGAGGCCGGTGCCGGCTTTGCCGTTGTCGCTGACGAGGTCCGCAGTTTGGCCCAGCGTAGCGCCGAGGCCGCTAAGAATACCTCTCAAATGATTGAAGAATCACAGCACCATACTTCGGACGGTGTTAATTCCAGTAAGGATGTTGCCAGGATCTTGTTGACTATCTATGAGGACGTGGTCTCCGTTGCCGGAATCATTGGCGAGGTTACTGCAGCTTCTCAGGAACAGTCCGAAGGGCTTAAGCAGATCAGTATTGCCGCCTCTCATATGGATCAAATTAGCCAAAATACTGCCGCCAATGCAGAAGAGTCGGCTTCTGCCGGCGAAGAGTTGGCGGCACAGGCAGAAATGCTTAATGAGCTGGTTCAGGAGATTAAAAACTTGCTGGATGGTTCCGGTAAGAAACCGCATCGCATTATGGATAATTTGGACGAGGATGATCACCCCTTGCGCTTACCTTGATTTGTTAATCCCTTGCTTGACGTTCTCCAGCGCATTCTGTATAACAATATCATTCCTTTATCCAATGCTGCTGGCTAGTTCCGCAGCGCCTTCTGCTATTTCCCCGATATTGTAAATGAAAGAATATATCCCCTGTGCATTGCTGGCCCTCGCCTTGGGGCTTGCTTTGACTGTCACTAAATATGCGCTGGCCTTTCTGCGCAAAGAAGTTCCGTCAGCTAATCTGGAAAAACCCCTCAGCAGCCTTTATCAAGTCTTCCGTGAACGCAAAGGTCCCCAGCGCTCCAAATCTATGCTGTACCTCAGCATTTATGGAGTGGCTTTTTTTCTCTTTGCGGTAAGCGCTTTACTGATTTTTCTGGAGTTTATTGCTGTCTGATTGCCAGATCTATCTGTTTTAATTCTTCCGGGCTGAAAGAGCCGTTATTTAATGCACCAAGGTTGTCATCAATCTGGCTCAGTTTGCTCGCTCCAATCAGCACGGTTGTTACTTCCGGTCGTCTCAAGATCCAGGCCAGAGCCATTTGTGCTAGGCTTTGCCCGCGCTTGGTGGCAAGGGCATTCAATGTCTGCAGCATGCGGATACGCTCAGCCGTAATATCACCGGTATTCAGGAAATGGGAGGTGCCGGCAGCGCGCGAATCCGCAGGAATTCCCTGCAGATAGCGGCCCGTCAGTATCCCTTGCGCCAATGGGCTGAAGGGAATGCAGCCGACTCCTTCTTCGCTCAAGAGATCCAGCAAACCATCTTCCACCCAGCGGTCCAGCATATTATAGCGGGGTTGGTTGATCAGGCAGGGAGTACCCAGCTCCTTTAGTATATGAATAGCTTTTCTGGCATCTTCGGCCCTATAATTGGAGATGCCCACATAAAGCGCTTTCCCGGATTTAACAGCGTGGGCCAGTGCTCCCATGGTTTCTTCCAGAGGCGTTTCCGGGTCCGGCCGATGGTGGTAGAAAATGTCTACATACTCCAGCCCCAGGCGCTTCAGGCTCTGGTCCAGGCTGGCTGTCAAATACTTACGCGATCCGAAATTGCCGTATGGGCCTTCCCACATATCATAACCGGCCTTTGTCGAAATAATCAATTCATCCCGGTAAGCCTTCAATTCTTGGTTCAGAATATGGCCCATGCGCTTTTCTGCCGATCCGGGAGGCGGCCCATAGTTGTTGGCCAGGTCGAAATGCGTAATCCCGCGGTCAAACGCTCCCGTTATCAGCTTACTGCTCGTGGCGCCATCCGCAGTATCTCCAAAGTTATGCCATAAACCAAGAGAAAGCCGGGGCAGTAGTAGCCCGCTGTTGCCGCAGCGTTTATAAAAGGTGTTATTCTCGTAGCGTTCGGGAGAAGGAGTGTATGTCATATATGCTTTATATATAAAGTGACGCCCGGAAAATGCGATTCTTTTCAAGGTTTAGCCATCTCCGTAGGGATTTTTGTGGGGTTCCGGCGCTCAGTTTGAAAAATATGAGTTCTCGATTTTGCTGATGATCATGCAGTAATGGAAACCTCATAAAAAAGTTCATAAAAAAGCTTGCGCAAGGGTGAAAAAAGAACAGGGTTTGCGACTTCTCCAATACGGAGAGCGTTCTTTGAAAAGCCACATTTTAAGCCGCTTGCAGGTCATTTGCAGAAAGTTCAAAATTCTTCAAATACATGCTTGACGCTCCTTAAAAAAACGCTTTTCTGAGCAACCTTTCACTTAGCCGTGAATCGTTCTTTTGACAGTTCAGACATGAGTTTGCCTTGTGTTACGTTTCATTACTTCGAGTTTCAAATTTGCTTCAAAAAAGTTACAAAAAATGCTTGCAATGCTTTTTAAAAAGTAACTTATTGCTCCTCCCGAAACAACGGGTCTGTTCTTTAAAAGCAAAACAAACAAGAGTTCTCCTAAGAGAGATTGCGCATCACTGCACGGTTCTTTTATGACAACTCTTAAGTTGAGAAGAAACACAATGCAGCACAGCTTTTCGGTTGTGTGCGGTTGCCTTTACTAGGCCACCGTCTTTAAAACTCAGTCGTTTGTTTTTCTGAAAAGTTTTTAGAAAAATGCTTGACTGATGTTTTTGCTTCTGTCTTTCTTCAACGCTTCCGCTCGATTCATCGAGCGAAGTTGAAAGTTCTTTGAAAGTTTACTTTGTGCGATTGACAGGTTCTGTCAGTCAAACCCTTTAAGAAAAAATAAAACGAGTATAGCATA
>JAFGCZ010000007.1 GCA_016932335.1 Opitutales bacterium
ACCTTTTAGGTACTGCATAATAGCGCACACACATGCGGCCTGCCCTATTGGGCTTTGCCTTGATTCACCTTTTAGGTACTGCATAATCGCCTTGCCAAACTCTCAATGTCACATATCGCTTTGCCTTGATTCACCTTTTAGGTACTGCATAATTGACGGGCACCGTAAATATCATGCACTTCGGCTTTGCCTTGATTCACCTTTTAGGTACTGCATAATCTTTTATTATGGACGCTTTCTTCCATAGGGCTTTGCCTTGATTCACCTTTTAGGTACTGCATAATATGAGGTCAAGGCATGGCGACTTGGCCGCAGCTTTGCCTTGATTCACCTTTTAGGTACTGCATAATTTAACGATAGCACGAAAAAGTATATTGATGGCTTTGCCTTGATTCACCTTTTAGGTACTGCATAATCGCTCCGTAAATGTCGTGGACCTCGTCGATGCTTTGCCTTGATTCACCTTTTAGGTACTGCATAATGTTTTCAGACACAAACCCGTCGATATACCTGCTTTGCCTTGATTCACCTTTTAGGTACTGCATAATACTGATCCTAGACACGTGACTTTAGCTGACGCTTTGCCTTGATTCACCTTTTAGGTACTGCATAATTACTTATGAAAACAATAAAATCAATTTTCAGCTTTGCCTTGATTCACCTTTTAGGTACTGCATAATCGGCTTTGTCAGCTCCCACAGCGGTATCTAGCTTTGCCTTGATTCACCTTTTAGGTACTGCATAATTCAGTCCCGTCACAGGGATTGGCACGGCTGGCTTTGCCTTGATTCACCTTTTAGGTACTGCATAATCATCATTGTCAAAATACCAGTTAGTGGAAAGCTTTGCCTTGATTCACCTTTTAGGTACTGCATAATCATAAACATTTCCCAATATAGAAGGTGATAGCTTTGCCTTGATTCACCTTTTAGGTACTGCATAATTCTTTTAGGCTCCGGTGCGTTGAGTTTCGGGCTTTGCCTTGATTCACCTTTTAGGTACTGCATAATACGATTCGGTAACCTCCTCTAAAAAAGGAGGTTACCAGAATTGCATTTGATCCGGCTGGCCTTCGGCTTTGCACTTCTTTGCCGGTTTTCCGGATATAACAATGCTTCGGCTCCATTGTGCCTGAGTTACATAAAAGGCACGGATGCTGCCCTCGGCGGGAATTTGTTGCTCCAAGCGTCGGAAATGGGTCTGCATACGGGCATGGCTTACCATCGATCTGGCATACACACTCCATTGCAGCATCAAAAAGCCATCATTCAGCAGGTAATTGCGGAAATCGGTTGCTGCCTTGCGCTGATCTTTGCTCATTACCGGCAGGTCAAAGGCTACTATCATCCATCCCATCTTAAATTTTTCTGTGTCCATGGTTTGTAATGTCGCACCTCCTTGTGCAGCACTGCCTTGCGAAAGCTCCTCACTACGCTCTCAATGCAGTTTTGTATGCTCAGTTCCAGTCCAAAATAGCCCACTTTCTCCACTGTAAATCCTGTGATGTACCTGCGGAAGGCACCTGTTATTCGGTAATCATGGAATTCTGCCTGTTGCAGCACCCATGCAGCTACCCTCCAGTCTACACAGGGGCGAAAAGGCTCCATCAAATCGTAAGCCAGAGGGGAGCTGCGCTCTCTGATTTCATGTCCAATGCCCAGTGTAGGGTCCAGGCCAACCGCAAACAACTTTTGTAATACGGTGGAAAGCAGTACCGCATAGCCGTAGTTCAGTAAGTCGTTGAGACCGCCTGCATCTCGTTTGCGGTTAAAACTGGAATCAGCCAGTGTCTCTCTGTAAATATCCCAATACAGTCTGCTGCAGGTGGATTCTTTGTGTTGTGAGCGCCCCTCTGCGGTTTTTTCCAGCCGTTTCAGATTTACTGCGGCTGGGTTCAGGGCTTGTGCACAAACCCATTGATTGTGGCATTTGGCATCTATGGTTTTTCTCCAGAGAGTTTCCACCTGTCGCTTTTCTATACTCAGAGCCGCCTTGGTTAGCAGGGTATCGCTGGAGCGGTTGGCCGGCAGCATCAGCGATACCGGTTTGAAGTCTTCGCAAATAATCAGGGCCACTCCATTTTTGGCGGCTTCCAACAGCAGGTGGCTGTGGATGCGTGCAGAAAAACTCGTAATTACAATTGCGGCAACGTCTTCCAGCGGAAGCTGACGCTCCACACCGTCAACCCGGCAGCTCAGTTGCCCTTTACGGCAACTGATGTCTGCCTGTGGGCTGTCGATGTTGACAATGTGGTAGGACATTATCCCACCAAACTTCCTTTTAAAATTCTCATTTTAGAGGAAATCAGGGTATTTAGATTAACATTAATCTTTGAGTTGGATGATTTATTTACTACCTGAACCATTTCAGGTGTTGCCATATCAACCGCAACTGCTGATTTGTTTTCCTTAACAGAGCGGATCATCCAACGCCCTTTGTAACGGCCTTCGGGAACCTCAATTATGTTACCAATGCGCAACACCTGCGGGAATTCGAGTGCTTCCAGTTGTTTATAAACATTGCAATAGCGGATAACCTTCGGCGGGTTGCTCAGGGCCACTCCATAGTTATCGCTGATCACCACGGCTCCTTTTACCGCTTGGAGTTTACCGCCGGTGCCTTCGCGGACCCCCAGCAGTTTGCTTACAGATTCCTGTGCTTCCTTGAGTTCGCGGCGTTGCGGGCCTTTGGGCGTTGTCAGTGCCTTGCGTTGTGTGATCGTGGCCTTTCCTGTTGTTTCATCTATTTCTTTAATACCCCAGGTAGTCTGTTCTGCTTTCAAGCCATCCATGGTTGCCGGAACATGCTGTACTACGCGTTTTTCTTTTAGTGCTTCAACGATGCTCTCTTTCAACGAATCAGGCAAATCTCTGATAAACAGCGTGCCGTCGAGGTTCTGTAGAAATAGATCCGTTTTCAGCACTTTTTCTTTATCCTGTGGCGAAGGGCTGCGCTTGAGAATCGCCTCATACAGAGCCCTGTCCCCGTTGGGTAGTTTATGGCGTATCAATGCCAGCGTAATCGCATCGATGGCATGGTGCATGTGGGTAATATCTCGGATATCTCCTTTTTTACGCAATTCTCCCGCCGGGGTGATGATTTCCGGGCAAACTTCGCCCAAAAGGTGTAGCACATTCCACGCCGCCCGGAATCGGGAAGTAATGCTTCCGGGAATATGGCCTGTGCGGTTTTGCGGGAGCATCAAGCCGTCATAGTTTTCCTCATCCAGCTTCAATAAATTTTTGGCTTTGAGTGCCGCCACCTTATTCAGATGGCTCGTTGCGGTCAGCATTCGTGGGAGAAAATCTTCTTCCTTTTCATCGTAATGTTGCAGCAACAGTTTCTGCTTCCTCCGCTTGCCGATCTTATCTTCGTCGCTCAGGCTTTGTTTTCCACCTCTGGGCGGCAGGCTCAGCACCCACTTAATGTAGTTATCCAGGCTTCTAATGCGGTAGGAGCCAATTGCTTGCCCCTCGTATTGTTCGATAAACTCGTAAGCAGTCAGATCGCTTTTCTTACGGTTTACTTCGGCAAAGACCAGCACCAGGCTGTCCAGTGAGTCGGAGGTGCGCTTGGAGCGGGGGATGATATGCTCGCGTTCTACCCGTTGATGTTGGATGTCGCTCAGGTCAAACTTTTTACCGGTGTAAGCGCATTCCCAGTTTTGTGCTATGGCCAGCCGTACTTTGCGGATATTGGCGTAGGTTTGGTCAAAGGTGCCCCCTTCCTCTTCAAGGATATCTTTTATATATTTTTCGGCATCACGGAAGGGTTTTGTTTTTGCGGAAAAATGGGCAGCCTTCTCTTTGGCTGTCATTCCCGAGAATTCCTTGATGTCGTCGGCCACCTCAATGGTTGTATTGCAGATGCGGCTGCAGTCGCCTCCGGCATACTCACGGATAATATCTTCGTAGAGGCGTTCAAACAGCTTTATGCGGTGTCGCACCAGGTGGTTGTTTGTCATCTCGTCGATGGATTTTTCCAGCTCCTTCTCGATGATGCTAACCGTTCTTACCAGGCATCCATCCTCCGTTTGTCCATTCAACCACGGGGCCTGTTGTGCTGCCTGAGCACTTGGATGTAGGCCCTTTAATGCCTGATCAAAAGCCTGTTGCAGCAAAGGTCTGGCATAAGGGGCACGGCCCGAAGCGTATTTCTTTAAGTCAACCCATTCCCCCACATACTGCTCAAAGGAGATTTCTGCATCCTTTCTCCTTTTCTTCTTCTGCTGCTTCTCGAACTGTTCCTGTACCGCCTTGTTCAGTGTCTCCATATGAGCACCTGTTGCTTGCGCAATGTCGGAAACCTCCTTGAGCGAAAAGCCTTTTTTTATCCAGGCCGTCTTTTGCAGGGCTTTTAACGTGTTCTCCGGTATAACCTCGGCAACGCCCTTCAGATCCAGTGCTTTTTGGGTCGGATCCAGCACCAGTGCATCCTCCGACTCAGCAGTAAAAAAGAGATCATCCAGAGGCTTTGTATTGGCTCCCGTAATTTCTGCTACGAGTTTTTTCAGCTCACCCTTAGTCGTAAACCCTTTCTTGGAAACACGTGCATGAAGCCGATGGCGTTCGTCTACGGTTAAAGGTCGGCTTTTCTCTGCTGCATCAAGCACGCGCATATTGGCCAAGAGCATCCCCCAGCGGAATGCAAAAAATTCCGGGCAGAATTTCAGAGGTGTTTTTTCTCCGGAAATAGGGCAGGTGGGAATTATGCGGTTGTCGAACCGTGGAATCATTTGTCCAAAGAGAAGGCCGCCGTCATAACGCTTGGGCAGTTTGAAGTGGCTTCTCTGTTCCTCGGTCAAGGTTCTCATCAGCGCCGTTATGAATCCGGTATCCACTCCCGGTATTTTCCCGATATGGGATTCCAGAATGCGCTCAACTTCTGCTTCTACTGTTTTTCTCGGAAAAGCCACTGACTCTCCCTTCAGGTAGTAAGTCGAAGATTTTCTTCCTTTGTGGTGCAGTTCAACATCGGCCAGTTTTACCCAGGTTTCCGCCATCGTTTGAGTACCCTTTTGTTCCATCAGCCCACGGGCTTTATTCACCTTTTCCGTGTCTTCTCCGTCTTCCTCGCTTCGGCTCCATTTGGCATTGCCGTCGTAACCCCTATTGTGGGCATACCATATCAACACGTGAGTCAATTCACTTGCGTTCAAGATAACGCCGTTTAATGCCTGTGCTGCCAAAATCCACGGTGCGGCATGTCCCCCTCCCATTCGGTTCAAGGAATCCATTTGCGATTGATTCATCAGGCCGGATTCCACTATAAAGCGCCGGATACGACTGATACGGTTTCTCCGAGCCGCAATATTTCTGCGTTGGCGCCGGAACAACGCCCTCTGCTTACTTTGGTTATCTTCTTTCGGAAAAATCAAGGTCCCGCAGCCCGATAGCTCTTGAGCTACACCATCTTTATCATGGCTTAGCACTGCCCATCCAATAGAATTATAACCGATATCAAATGCAGTGGAAATCTGGGGAAGAGTATTCATTTTGTATTTCTTTAATTAAATGAGGTTGACACTTTATAGGATTATTACTTATCGTTTTCAGCGAATCAAGACAAAGTTAATAATGCGAGCCTCTGACCACTGCCATGCACGTCGGCGAAAGACAGCATTTTGAAAAGCCTCCTTCGGGAGGCTTTTTCATTCCCTCAGGTTGCCACTTACGTTTGCCAAAACCGCTTAAGTTTGTTAATTATCTAATCATGTACAAACGCCTGTTGCTTACCCTGACCGCACTGTGCCTCTTTTCCCTCGCTGCGCCTGCTCAAACACAAACCGCCCTCCCGGCCGTGGAGCCGGAAATTCTCGGCTACAGCAGCCAACGCCTTGAGCGCCTGCACAGCGGCATACAGCAGTTTATCGACAACGGAAGCTATGCCGGTGCCGTTACCCTGGTGGCCCGCTACGGCAACATCGCCGATGTCCGCGCCTATGGCTACCGCGACCTCGAGAACGCCGTGCCCCAGCAACCGGACGATATCTTCCGCATCTTTTCCATGACCAAAGTCGTCACCTCCGTAGGTATCCTCATGCTCTACGAACAGGGCCAACTCGACCTCAACGACCCCGTCTCCAAATTCATCCCGGAAATCGACCAAATGCAGGTCTGGGCCGGTGGGGCAGGGGACGCCATTCAACTGGTGCCCCAGGAGCGTCCCCTTACCATCCGCATGCTCCTCTGCCACACCTCCGGCATACCCTACGACTTTTCCGCTGGCGAGGCCCTTGCCCCCTACTATGCCGGCAACCCCATGCTTGCGGCCCACGACGGCGATACCTTTATCCGCGAGCTCGTTAAATGCCCCCTCGTTTTCCAGCCCGGCACAGAAATGCGCTACGGCATGGGGGTGGATGTCCTTGGCGTGGTCATCGAGCGCATCACCGGCCAGTCCCTCGGCCAGTACCTGCGCGAGCAAATCTTTGATCCCCTCCATATGGACGATACCGGCTTCTCTGTGCCCGAGGAAAAGCGCAGCCGCCTCAGCGGCCTCTACACGCACAATGCCGACGGCCTCCGCGCCATGGTCCCCGGTCGTGACCCCATCTCCGCCCCCGAGGTGGACGGCTCCCTCATCTGCGGTTTCGAGAGCGGTGGGGCCGGCCTCTACTCCACCATTTTCGACTACGCCAAATTTGCCCAAATGCTCCTCTACGGGGGCGAATACAACGGCGCCCGCCTCCTCAGCCCCAAAACGGTTGAGCTCATGACCGCCAACCATCTGGAAAACCTCCCCCGCAAAACCCATATGTGGAGCGATTACGAAGGCTTTGGCCTTGGAGTGGAAGTGCAGCTCACCCTTGCCACCTCCGGCCGCATCGGCTCCATCGGCAGCTACGGGTGGGACGGCGCCGCCTCCACCTACTTCCGTGTCGATCCGCAGGAGCAGACCGTGGAACTTATCTTTCTCCAGCACATGCCCTACGACCCCTACCACATCTTTGAGCGTTTCCATACCCTCCACTACCAGGCCATTGTCGAGTAGCACCCTCTCCCCGCAGGGCAGAAAAATCCCTTTTTTTTGGACATACACGCCCCCTTGCGTTATTGTTCAAGCGCATGCCTAAAAATATCGGTTTTGTTTCCACCCGCTTTGCCGGCACCGACGGAGTCAGTCTGGAAAGCGCCAAGTGGGCAGACGTGCTCTGGCGCGATCGCCACGTCAGTCATTGGTACAGCGGCCTCTCCGATCGCGATACCGGCATATCCATGTGCATTCCCGAGGCCCACTTCAACCACCCCGAGAACGTTTGGATCAATCAGCGCATCTGGAACCGTACCGGCCGCGACCGCAACGTCACCGAGCGCATCCGCGAGCTTGCCGAATACCTCAAAAGCACCCTCTACCAGTTTGTCTGCCGCTTTGGGATAGAAGTGCTCGTGCCCGAAAATGCGCTCACCATCCCCATGCACATTCCCCTGGGCATTGCCATCACCGAGTTTCTCGCCGAAACCCGCATGCCCGCCATTGCCCACCACCACGACTTTTACTGGGAGCGCACCCGCTTCTCCATCAACGCCGTCAACGACTACCTCGACAAAGCCTTTCCCGCACGCCTCCCCAATATCGTCCACACCGTCATCAACCGTGCCGCGCAGGAGCAGCTCTCCCTGCGTAAAGGCGTCGGCAGTTACCTCATCCCCAACGTTTTCGACTTCGATAACCCCGCCCCCGAGCCCGATGCCTATTCCGCCGACGTCAGGCAGGAGATCGGCCTCGCCCCCGACGATATTTTCATCCTCCAGCCCACCCGCATCGTGCCCCGCAAAGGTATCGAGCACGCCATCAAACTCGTCGGCATGCTTAAAAACCCCCGCTGCAAACTCGTCATCTCCCACGATGCCGGCGACGAAGGCTTTGAATACAAACACATGCTCCAGGAGCTTGCCCGAGAGGAAAACGTGGACATCCGCTTCATTTCCGACCGCATCGGCGAAGTGCGCCAGCGCGATGCTCAGGACCGCAAAATCTACACCCTCTGGGACCTCTATCCCCACGCCGACCTCGTTACCTATCCCAGCACCTACGAAGGTTTCGGCAACGCCCTCCTCGAAGCCTTTTACTTCAAAAAGCCCGTGGTCATCAACCGCTACTCCATCTTTATTCAGGACATCGAGCCCAAAGGCTTCCGCCTGGCCCAAATCGACGGCTTCATCACCAAATCCACTGTTAATATGGTGCAGCACTGCCTCGACGATCCCGAATACCGCGCCCAGATGGTCGATCACAATTTCAACATCGCCCGCACCTTCTACAGCTACGGCGTTGTCAACCGCACCCTCCGCACCATCCTCAACCAGTTGACCGGGTGGACGCCCGACTGCCTCTCCTGACACCTATGAAAATCCTCAGCCGAGAACACATGCAACGGATTGAGCAGCGCTTCATCCGCCTCTATGGAGAAGCCGAAACCCCGCGCCTCATCGAGCGCCTCGCTATGCTCGTGGGCCGCTACGGTGTGGGCAGTAACCCGCAGGCCCCGGCCACCCGTTACAACGAGAACGATGTCGTCCTCATCACCTATGCCGACACCATCCGCGAGTCTACCGAAACCGCTCCCATCGGGACCTTCCGCCGTTTCTGCCATACCTACCTGAAAAATTCCATTTCCTGTGTCCACCTGCTGCCCTTTTTCCCCTGGTCCTCCGACGACGGCTTCAGCGTCATCGACTACCGCGAGGTAGAACCCACCTACGGCCGTTGGGAGAATGTAGAGGCTATGGCCTTCGAATACTCCCTCATGTTCGACCTTGTCCTCAACCACTGCTCCTCCCGCAGCGAGTGGTTTGCCGACTACGTATCCGGCACAGCGCCGGCCTCCGGCTATTTCCACTCTGTAGATAAAGAAACCGACCTCTCTCAGGTCGTAAGGCCGCGCCCCTGGCCCCTGCTCACCAAAGTATCCACCCTCCGCGGCAACGAATGGGTCTGGACGACCTTCAGCAGCGATCAGATCGACCTCAACTGGAGCAACTCCGACCTCCTCTTCGAGTTTCTCGACATCCTCTTCCTCTACATCTCCAAAGGCATGCGCATTGTCCGCCTCGATGCCGTGGCTTTCCTCTGGAAGAAAATCGGCACCAACTGTCTCCACCTCCCCGAAACCCACGAAGTCGTCAAACTCTTCCGCGACATCCTCGACATGGTCGCCCCGCAGGTCATCCTCCTCACCGAAACCAACGTCCCCCACGAGGAGAATATCAGCTACTTTGGCAAAGGCGACGAAGCCCACATGGTCTACAACTTCAGCCTGCCCCCGCTGCTCCTCCACGCATTGCTCACCGGCAACGGCAGCCACCTGCAGCGCTGGGCCCGCAGTCTGGGCCAACTCCCCGAAGGCTGCACCTTCCTCAATTTTACTGCCTCGCACGACGGCATCGGCGTCCGCCCCCTGCAGGGCATTCTCGACGATTCCGAACTAACCGGCCTGGTCGAGCGCATGCGCTCCCTCGGCGGCAAAGTCAACATGCGCCGCATGCCCGACGGCTCAGAGTGCCCCTACGAGCTCAACATCACCTACGTCAGCGCCCTTTCCGATCCCGCCGATCCGGCCCTTGGCGAAGCCCGTTTCCTCTGCTCGCAGGCCGTTCAACTGGCCTTCCGTGGCGTTCCTGCCGTCTACATCCAGAGCCTCCTCGGCACCCCCAATGACCTCGAAGGCATGGCCCGCACCGGAGAAAACCGCAGCATCAACCGCCGCAAATGGGAGCTCGCCGAGCTGGAATCCGCCCTTGCCGACGAGAACAACCCGCAGAGCCGCATCTTCAAACGCTATACCGCTTATTTGCGCCGCCGCAAAGGCCACCCTGCATTCCATCCCGATGCCGCCATGCAGATCTGCGAAACAGAGCCACGGCTCTTCGCCTTTAAGCGCGAAGCGGTGGATGCCTCCGAGCGCATTGTCTGCCTGCACAACCTTTCTGCCGAACCGTTTAAGCTGCGCCTTGCCGATTTCGATCCGGCTCTGGAGGTTAAAGACTCCTCTGTGCGCGACATCCTCAACTCAACCACCGTCAAAACCGGCCCGCGCCGCTACCTTACACTTCCGCCCTACGGGTGCGCCTGGCTCGTCCTCAAGTAACTCAGAGCAGCCGCTCAAAGTTTACATCGGCCGCCAGTACCCCTGCAAAGTTGCCGCTTGCATCGTGCAGCCGTGCCGAAAGGGTAAAACAAAAATTATCGGTAGCCCGCGAACGGTAAATATCCGAAACGGTGATGGTGTTGCTGTGCAGCGTTTTCTGATACCACGGGCGCGTTGTCCAGTTACTTCCTTTGGCGGCGGAACCATCTTTTAAGGGATCTTCCCAGATGTTGTCTATCCGCTGGATACCGTGCTCATCGGTGGTGTAGAACAGTTCAAAAATTGTGTTCTGGGCAATTAACCGGCGCAACTCGTTGGCCTGTCGCATGGGATCGCCTGAGATGATGTCAGGGTTCCGCAACAGCGGGCTGAAAAGCTCTTTGGCTTCCTCGTGCGCCGCCAGGCGGTAGCGCCCCACGCTCAGAAGCAGTTCTTCGCAGAGGTTGCGGATTTCCCCGCTGGTCTTGGTAATATCGTCCGCCGAGCTTAGGTGTGAGTGGGCAATGTCCGAAATCTGGTGCATTTCCTCATTCAATCGGTAGACGCTGAAATTGCTTTCCTTATTCTTCAGCGGCAGATTCTCATCGTTGGCATGAATCCCCGTAGCTTCAACAGCCTGGGCAATGTCTTTTTTCATCCCCTCAATACTGTTGTGAATTCCGCCGGTGGCATCCTGCGTTTTGTCTGCCAGCAAGCCAACTTCTTTGGCCACCACGCCGAAAGCCTGTCCATAAACGCCAGCCCGTGCTGCTTCAATGCTGGCATTAATGGCAATAATCTTCGTCTGGTCGGCCACACCCTTAATCGTGTCCACAATCCGGTTTACCTGGCTCGATGAGTTGGAAAGACTATGGATGGCTGTTTTCAGCTCATCTGTCATCCCCTCGGTGGCCTCCGCCAGAGCCAGAGACTGCTGCGACTGCTGGTGCGCACCTGTCAGCAGCGACTGCGCCAGCTCCTCCAGTTTTGGCGCCAGCTGAGATAAGGCAATAGAGGCACGTGCAATGGTTACCAGCTTTTCATCATACTTCGGCTGGTTCACCCGTTCATTGATCAGTACACCAGGAGCCGCGTTATAACTAGGTCGGGGAGAGACGGGCAGGTCTTTCCTCGGTTTTCTAAGCAGTTTTGTGAGCATATCCTTTTTCTGTAAGTCTGCCTCCCTTTTAGCAGTTCGTATTCCCTCTGCCCAAAGCCCTCTTTTTCGACCGCTTTTTTATGCTTTTTTTGCAATTCCTGTAGAATTTTGTGCAATCCCTTTGTGTCTTCTTGTACACTGCTCTTTTTCTTCCTCTAAACACTTGAATTTTAATAGAATGTGAAAATTGACGCTCATGTCAGAATCCACTTGCCCATTCTTGACTCTCCCTTCAGAAGTGTTTCACTTGCCTCTTCAATACAGCTTATTCGAGCCGGGATCTCCCGTTTGCTCCTAATTTTTTGCCTTTTCTATGATCAAGCCAGACCAAACCCTGCTGGACAACGGAGTTGATGCCTTCCTCAAGAACCCGCTTCTCGATCGCCATCTTGCCGATTTGTGTGTCAGTGGGCTTGCCGCCAAACCCTTCCGCAGTGTCGTTATCGACCACTCCGCCAAACGTGCCGAGCTCAAAGGCTGCAAAATGCTCGCCGTATCCCTCGCCTTTGCCGAAAAATGGAGCAAAACCCTGCAGGGGCAAAAGAGAGTAGGGGTGGTCTTCCCCTCCGGGGCCGCCGGCATGATCACCAACCTGGCCCTCATGTGTCTGGACATTGTTCCGGTCAACCTCAACTTTACCGCCGGTCGTAAGGCACTGGAAAGCAGCATCAGCAAAGCAGGCGTGGAAATCATCATCACCGCAGCCCCCGTGATCGAAAAACTGACCGATTTTCCGTGGACGGACCGCATCATCGATTTGGTAGAAGAAAAGAAAACCCTCAGCAAGTTTTCCGTCGTCCGCAAGATGCTCGCGGGGATTGCTCTTCCAGCCTTTGTTCTGCGCAAACTTTATAAAATCCCTACCGAAGGTGGCGACCGCGAGGCCGGATTGCTTTTTTCCAGCGGTTCCACCGGCGATCCCAAAGGTGTACCCCTTTCCCACCGCAACATCATCGGCAATTCCCTGCAGATTGAGCAAAGCGGTATTCTCGTTTCCGGCTATGATGTGGTCATGGCCAATTTGCCCATTTTTCACAGTTTCGGGTTCACGATTACACTTTGGTTTTCCATGATCTGCCGGGTAGTCATGGTCACCCTGCCCAGCCCTCTGGAAACAAAACGGGTGGCCCAGGTTATCGAAAAGGAAAGGGTCACCATCATGATTGGCACTCCCACCTTTTTCCGCCCCTATTTTAAGCGCGTGGAACCCAAACAAATAGCTAGCCTACGTGCCGTGGTTGGCGGGGCCGAGAAAACTCCGGCCGGATTCCACGAACTCTGGGAAAAACGCTTTGGCAGCCGTTATTTGGAGGGCTATGGCCTCACCGAAACAACACCGGTGGTTTCAGTCAATATCCCTAAATTTGA
Source organism: Opitutales bacterium (assembly GCA_016932335.1). GTDB lineage: Bacteria > Verrucomicrobiota > Verrucomicrobiia > Opitutales > Oceanipulchritudinaceae > JAFGCZ01. The sequence goes on from JAFGCZ010000007.1 coordinate 12,597, forward strand.
TTTTGAAGACCACCACTTTACAGAGCGTTACCGCCTCGGTTCTGTCGGCCCCCTCTTCCCCGGTATGGCGGCTCAAATTCTCGACGAAGTTACCCTTCAGCCCAAGCCTTTGCTGCAACGTGGTATTCTCGCCCTCAAGGGCGTAAATGTTTTTAACGGATATCTTGATGAACCGGAAACCAACAAACGTGTCCTGCGCGATGGTTGGTTCATTTCCGGAGATTTGGCCCGTTTCGACGAAAATGGCTACCTCTACATCGAAGGCCGCGTCAGCCGCTTTTCCAAGATTGCCGGAGAAATGGTCCCCCACGGCACTGTAGAGCAACAGATCCTCAAAGCTTTCCATCTCGAGGATACGGAAGAACCCGTTTTTGCCGTTACCGGTGTTACCGATCCTTCCAAAGGAGAATCCTTGGTGCTCCTCAGCGCTATGGAAATCAGCTCTCAGGTGCTTCGCGAAAAGCTCACCGAAGAAGGTATGCCAAATCTCTGGATACCCCGTGTGATCAAGAAGGTGGATAAAATCCCCGCTCTGGCCTCCGGCAAGCTCGACCTCCGCGAGATCAAGCGCATCGCCAACGAGCAGGTGTAAGCTTTCTGCCGCCTTCGCCACAGTGATAAGGACTTGACGCTGCCCCTTGCCTGAGGCAGTTTCAGCCTTTTGTGATCCCTTTTACATCATGAGTTTACCGACCCAGACCACCCTCGAGAACCTCGTTACGCTTTGTAAACGCCGCGGAATTATCTTTCCGTCCAGTGACATCTATGGCGGTTACGCCGGATTCTTTGATTACGGCCCTCTTGGCGTAGAAATCAAAAACAACGTCAAGCAGGCATGGTGGCGCGATTTTGTGCACCGCCGCGAAGACATCGTCGGTTTGGACTCCTCCATTATCATGCACCCGCGCATCTGGAAAGCCAGTGGTCACGTAGACGGCTTTTCCGATCCCATGGTGGACTGTAAGGAGAGCAAATACCGCTACCGTGCAGACCAGCTCTTTATGGCTCCCGTCAGTTTGCGCCACCCCGAAACAGGCGAAGACCTTGGCGTGGTGGCCTATGCCTGTGTCCTGGAAGACCAGTTGGATACCTTGCCCAAGCGTGCTTCTGCCATCAAGAAGGCCCTCGATAAGAAAAGCTACAAGGTTGATGAAGCCCTCCTCGCACAAACCCGCGAATACACCGAGGCGACCGAAGAAGAACGCAGCTTGGTCTGGGGGCCCGACGCCACCAAAGGCGGCACGTTGACGGAACCTCGCGAATTCAAGCTCATGTTTGAAACCCATGTGGGTGCCCTTCGCGACGAATCCGCCGTGGCCTACCTTCGCCCGGAAACCGCTCAGGGGATCTTTGCCAACTACAAAAACGTGCTTGATACCTCCCGCGTTAAAGTGCCCTTCGGTATCGCTCAAATCGGTAAAGCTTTCCGCAACGAGATTACCCCGCGTAACTTCGTTTTCCGTTGCCGCGAGTTCGAGCAGATGGAAATTGAATACTTTATTGCTCCGGACGCCGATTGGAAACAGCTCCACCGCGAATGGATCGACTACTGCATTAACTGGTACGTCTCCATCGGCCTGCCCCGCGACATGATCGGCGAGGATGTCCACCCCGACGAAAAGCTGGCCCACTACGCCAAAGCCTGTACGGACCTTACCTTCCTGTTCCCTCACGGGAAACAGGAGCTTGAGGGCATTGCCGTTCGTGGTAACTTCGATCTTACCCAGCACCAGGAGCATTCCAAAAAGAATCTCGAATACTTTGACGAAGCCACCAAGGAGCGCTACCTCCCGCACGTTATCGAGCCTTCCTTCGGCCTCGACCGCGCCGTACTCGCCCTCCTTACCGCCGCCTATACGGTGGACGAGGTGCCCAACGACAAAGGCCAGCCCGAGGAACGCGTGCTCATGCGCTTCCACCCGCGCATTGCTCCTTACAAGGTAGCCATCTTCCCCTTGGTCAAAAACAAGCCGGAGCTCGTGGAAAAAGCCCGTGGTATTTATGATCAACTCCTCAGTCGCTGGAATGTGTTCTGGGACGTTGCCGGAGCCATTGGCCGCCGTTACCGCCGCCAGGACGAGATCGGCACCCCTTACTGCGTTACCGTGGACTTTGACACCATCGAGAAGGACAACTGCGTTACCGTCCGCGATCGCGATACCACCCAGCAGGAGCGCGTGCCCGTGGCTGAACTCGAGGCATACCTCTCCGCCAAACTGGGCTTCTAAGGCCGCTCTTGAAAAACAGTTTACGAAAAAGCCCTTCCACAACGGAAGGGCTTTTCTTTTTTAAAGTTTAGCGGGTTTCCAGTCCACCAGGGTTACCTGCGGGTAGCGTTGGTCGTTCCACACATTCCACTGCAGGCGCACCGCCATATCAATTAGTTGGCCGACTTGGGGAATGCGCTCCTCCATTTTCCACGCCACACCATTCATGCGCCCGAACGCCGTTTCCAGGAAAAAGCGGAAATGCCCCTGCCCGAACCTGACCGGCGGCTGCACCAGCGCTGTTGCCTGAATCTCAAACACCGGTTCCGGGTTGCCCTGCCCAAAGGGGGCCAGTTGATCCAGTTCCTGCAACAGGTGCTCTCCCAGATCCTCTACTTGAATGCGGCAGGTAATGTCCAGCTCCGGCTCCGGCATCTCATTGTCCACAGAGTGTAGCACGGCATCGTTAAAGGCGTCGCGGAAGGCTTCCAGATGCTCCAGATTCAAGCCCACGCCCACAGCCATAGGATGGCCGCCCCAGTTTTCCAGCAAGTGAGTACAACGGTTCAGTGCATCCACCAGATTGATTCCTCGGATGCTTCTCCCCGAACCCTTGGCGGCCACTCCCTCGCGCCCCAGCACAATGGTCGGGCGGTGGAACAGGTGGGAGATACGGCTGGCCACAATGCCCACCACTCCTGAATGCCAGTCTTCATTATAGAGCACCAGTCCCGCCCGGTTGCTGTAGTGGTCGTTAACCATCTGTTCAGCTTCCTCCGCAATACTACGTTCGATCTCCTGGCGCTGCCGGTTCAAATCGTTCAACTCATTGGCCCGTGTCCGGCACTCGCTCCAATCCTCACTCAAGAGCAGCTCAATTGGGTTGGTGGCATCGGCCAGACGGCCGCAGGCATTGATCCTCGGCCCGAGTTTAAAAGAAATATCGTAAGGGCTGACTTCGTCACCCAGTTGCATGTTGCACACCTCAAACAGCGCATTCAATCCGGCCCGGGGCGTCTCTTTCAGCTTAACCAGTCCCGTCTTGGCCAGAATACGGTTTTCTCCCCGCAGCGGTACTAAATCAGCAATGGTTCCCATCGCTACCAAATCCAGATAGTCCTTCAGCTTAATCTGATGCGCCAGCTCGTCGCCTTCCTCACGCAGGGCTTTCAACAGCGCATGCACACATTTAAAAACGATTCCCACGGCACAGAGCTGCGACCATTTCTGGTCTTCTCCGTCGTAGACGTGCGGATTCACAATCACACAGTCTTCCGGAAGATCTTCTTTGGAGGTATGGTGGTCCAGAATCACCACATCCACACCGCGTTCTCTCAGGTAGGCAACCTCTGTTTTGCTGTTTGTCCCGCAATCTACGGCAATCAGCAAATTCGGCGTGCCGTCTTTCAGGGCACGCTCCAGGGCGGCTATGGATAAACCGTAGCCTTCCTCCTGGCGCAGTGGCACGATGTAATTCGGGCGAATGCCGAAACGCCGCAGCACACTGGAAAGAAAGGTGGTGCTGGTCACCCCGTCTACATCATAGTCTCCAAAAACCATGATCGACTCACCTTTGCGCATGGCCTTGCGGATGCGAGCCACTGCCAGATCCATATTCTTAAGTGCAAAGGGATCTTGCAGCATACGCAGTAAAGGGTTCAGGAATTCCTGGGCCTCCCGGCGATCTGTGATCCCCAGCTTAACCAGAAGGGTAGCCGCTATTTTGCTGATGCCCATGCTGCGGCTCAGGGCGGCTACCGGTGCTCCATTGACTGCGTTATAAATCCAATTCATTCGTGTGGTAGAGTAAAAAGCCGGAGTAGCAAGCTACTCCGGCCACAGACATTACAAAAGTCTTTGTTGTCAATAATCGATCGATTACTGGGCCGAATCCATTTCATCAGTGTGCCAGTCATACGTGGGCAACACATGGTGCTCTTCCACCTTGCGGCGGTCACCCTTGTGATACCAGTAGAAAACAGGGCTGGCAATGAAGATGGAGGAGAAGGTTCCTGTCAGAATACCCAGCAGGAAAACCAGAGAGAAGTCGACGATAATTCCGGAACCCCAGATATACAATGCCAATGTTGCCAAAAGGGTCGTCAAACTGGTCAGGATGGTTCGGGAGAGCGTGCGGTTGATGGCCAAATGCACCACTTCTTTCAGGCTCATATCTGGGTTCAGATCCAACTCTTCACGGATACGGTCAAACACAACAATAGTATCGTTGATGGAGTAACCGACCGTCATGAGAATCGAGGCAATCATCGGCGCTGTGAATTGACCGCTGCCGATTCCTAAAAACTCGCCCAGCGTTACATACAGACCGATTGTCATCAGAATATCGTGCACGGTGGCGGTGATGGCACCGATACCGTATCCGAATTCAAAGCGCAATGCCACGTAGAGCAGAATACCTCCCAGAGAAAGGAATATGGAAATGAAGGCCCCACGGGTTACATCGGCACCCACACTGGATCCCACGGTTGTTTCACCCAGAAGGTCCAACCCGTTGTCCGGGAAGATTTTTTGCAGGGTGTCATAGAACGCCACACCCTTGCCCAGTTCGGTTTGCACCGCTAAACGTTCAACCCCTTCGCCGATGGGCTTGGGGAACACGGCATTGACTTCGCCGAATCCGTTATCGCTCAGCACCAGCTGGTAGGCTTCAGCCAGTTCGCTGTCCGAAGCACTGACTTCTGAGGCATAATGGGCAATGCTGTCCATATCCAAGGCGGCGGCCTGCTTGATCTCCGCAATACTCAATTCGGAGGTGTAGCTGATGGACAATTCGTCGCCGCCCTTAAAGTCGATCCCCAACAGATTATCGCGGTGGGCAATAATGGAGATGACCCCAAGTAGCACGATGCACCAAGAGCACGTAAAGGCCTTCTTCGCATGGTTCAAGAACTGCAGATTCTGGCGGCCCAGCATTTGGCAGTAAAAACCTTTTTTGATGAAGTTGTAGCCGATGAGAAGATCCAGCAGCCAGCGGTTTACAATCAACGCACAGAATACCGTGGCCACAATACCGATGGCCAGCGTTACACCAAAGCCCTTTACTGGACCGGTTCCCAGGAAGATCAGAATAACCGCGGTGATCATGGTCGTTACGTTGGCGTCCACAATCGTGGAGAATACCTTGTCGTAGCCGTTGACCAGTGCTGTCTGGATGGACTTGCCTGCCTGGAGCTCTTCTCGCATACGTTCCAGAATCAAAATGTTGGCGTCAACCGCCATACCGATGGTCAATACCAGCGCCGCTACACCGGGCAGACTCAGCGTCGAACCAAGGTAGGAAAGGCTTCCGAAGACCAGCAGCACGTTGACGAATACCGTCAGCATGGCAATACCGCCGAAGACTCCATAGTAAGCCGTCATAAAGACGATGACCAGCAGTGCGCCGATCATGCCGGCTTTAAGGGAGGCGTCGCGTGCGCCGGAGGCCAGTGTCGGGCCTACTTCGTAGACTTGCTCGACTTCCAGTCCTACGGACAGCGGGTTGTTCAAAATGTTGGCTAGTTCGATGGCTTCGCGCTGGTCAAAACTGCCGGATATGGAAGCATTGCCGCGAATTTCGTTCCGCACTGTTGGCGCACTGTAAAGTTTCCCGTCCAAAATAATGGCCAACTGACCGATGGTGTTGGTCTTTTCATTCTCCTCGGCAATTTGTCCTGTTACCTTGGTGAACTTGTCCTGGCCTTCCTTGGTGAAGTTCAGGATGATCTCGTAACCGCCGTAAGGGTTCTGGGTGGCGTAGGCTTTGTCGATAATGTCACCGGTCAGCAGAGGAATCTTCTTTACGTATTCCGGGCGTTTTTCGATTTCACCGGTTTTCGGGTTAATCGTCTCTTCCACCTTCAACGTGTAACCGGCCGGTGCGCTTGGGGTAGTCCAAGGCTTTACCGTGCGGTGTACCATGCTGAATTCCAGCAGGGCAGGGGCGCTGATCGAGTCGATAGCTTCAGGATTATCCTTGGTGGAAATTCCCGGCATCTGCACTTCGATGCGGTTGTTCCCCTTGATGCGCACAATGGGTTCCGCTACGCCCAGACCGTCGATACGTTGGGCAATAATGCCTTTGGCCTGTTCCAGCTCTTCCGTGCGGCGTGTTTCCTGTTGGGAAAGGTCGCCTTCATCTACCTTAAAGGTAAAAGAAACACCACCCTTGAGGTCCAACCCCAGCTTTACCTTACCTTGAGATTTGTTCAGAAGGTATTTCAGCAAAATGTCGTTGCGCTTGTCCAGATTCTTGACGTCGCTCAGGTCGATTTCCGGGTAGTAGCGGCTCAGGTCGATCTGGTCTTTTTCCACGATCTTTGAAAGCGCTACATAGTAAGTCGGATATGCTCCGGCTTCTACCGCGGCATCCACTCGGGCGGATAATGCGTCAAACGCTTCCTTTTCCGCTTTTACCTGCGATGCGGCATAGACTTCAAAAGGTGTATCCTTTACAGGGATGATATTGCTCACTGCCCAAATGCTCAAAAGCATTGAGAGGACGATTTTCCAAAACGTACTTCCGTTCATGTTACGCGAGGGGTTTGCCGGGAAAGCAAATGCTTAATAGGTTAAGTGGGGTAGAAATCTTCCGCTGATAAAAGAGATCAGTCTTTGCTGACTTTGCTTTGGATAAAGCTCTTGTTCAGCTGCACGCGGGTGTCGTCGCTCAATCTTACTTCTACGCGCTGGTCGTCCTTGATCTTCACAATGGTGGCATACAATCCGCCGGCGGTCAGCACTTCATCTCCGTTCTTGAGCGAGTCCATCATCGTTTTGTGCTCCTTCTGGCGCTTGCGCTGGGAGGAGTTAAGAATGAACATCATTCCAATGAAGAGCAGTGCCATGATCAGGAGGGAGAACATTCCGTCTCCTTTGGGGGCAGCAGCCTGGGCTAAGAAAGTTGAGTGCGAGAGCATATTTTCGTACATAATGATTTCTGGCTGAGAAAAAGAACCAATCTGCCAGCGCAGAGCGAAAAAGCAAGCAGTTTTACCCCCTCTTACAGGGCTTTCCCTCTCTTTTCCTTCCGTGGCAGATCCAAAAGAAAAGCCTCACCTTGCTTGGTGAGGCTTTTGCTGAAAAACTTAAACGAGTTCCTCGTAGGCCGCTGCGTCCAGCAGTTCGGATACTTCTTCAGGGTTGCTCAGCTTGACTTTTACAATCCAGGCGCCGGCGTAAGGATCGGTGTTGACGCTTTCCGGACTCTCTTCCAAGTCGCTGTTGATTTCCACGATTTCACCTGCGACGGGCATATAGAGGTCACTGGCGGCTTTCACCGATTCTACGACACCGAAAGCATCTCCGGCTCCGTAAACGGCGCCCACTTCCGGCAGTTCCACAAAGGTTACGTCTCCCAGGCTGCTTTGCGCATAATCGGTAATCCCGACGGTTGCGGTGCCGTCGCCTTCATCGCGCAGCCATTCGTGGTCTTTCGTGTATTTCAGATCTGAGGGAATATTGCTCATTATTAGAAAAATGGAATGTTGAGATACCTCACTTATGCAGTGGCGGTTTCTTGACATCAAGGTTTATTTTATTTCCGCGTAAATCCACATACAAGCCGCCGCTCTTGGCCGCATTGCTCTCTACCAGCGCACTGCCGATGGGTTTTCCCAAGACCGGGCTTTGTGTCCCCGAAAGCACTGTGCCAATCACCGTGCCCTCGGCATACACTTCGGTTCCCTGGCGGGCAATGCGTTTGTCGTTCAGTGTAAAGAACACCACTGTCTTGGCGATGCCTGTGTCCTTTTCCTGTTGCAATGCCTCGCGGCCTATAAAATCGCAGCCTTTGTTCAGCTTGACTGCCCAGCCCAGTTTCGCTTGCAGCGGAGTAATCACCTCGCTGATTTCATGCCCGTAAAGCGGATAGCCGGCCTCCAGCCGAAGAGAGTCGCGGGCACCCAGCCCTGCCGGTACCAACCCGTATGCAGCTCCCTTCTCCAGTAGATGTCGGGCAACTTTTTCTGTGACCCCGCTGCTGCAGTAAATTTCAAAACCGTCTTCTCCGGTATAGCCTGTGCGGCTCAGGAGCACTTCTGCTCCGTTGAGCACGGTTTCCCTGCAGCAGAAACGTCCAATGGTGGTCACATCCGTATCCACATCGCAGTGGCTTAGGATTTCCACGGCTTTGGGGCCCTGTAGTGCCAACTGCCCGTATTGCGCGGAAAGGTTGACCACGCTGCAGTCATGCCCTGCCGATTTTTCACTCACCCAGGCGGCATCTTTGTCCGCATTTCCTGCATTGATACAGATAAAGTATGTATCATCGCCTGTTTGATAAATGATGATGTCGTCTACGCAGCCTCCATCCGGTTGACAGAGAATTGTGTAGAGTGCTTTGCCCGGTTCCAGCTTTTCAACGTCATTGGTCACCAGCCCGTTGAGGAATCTGCGCGCTCCCGCCCCGCTGACCAGCAACTCACCCATGTGGCTCACATCAAACAGTCCGGCACTTTCCCTTACGGCTTTGTGCTCGGCAATAATGCCTGAATATTGTACTGGCATATCCCATCCGCCAAATGGTACCATGCGTGCACCCAGTTCGCAGTGCAGGGCATACAGAGGAGTCTTTTTCAAATCGTTCATGAATGTCTTTTGTTGCCCGCAACTATTTAATTATTTCTCCTCAAGTCAACCAATCACAAAAACTCTTATATTTTGTTATTTTGGTCTTGCGAATCGCTTTTTTACCTTTAGCTTTACTTACCTGCGTTTTTCTATGAGAGATAGAGTATTTCTAGAGTCGACAAGATTTGATGATTCCTTTTTATCGCAAGACAGCGCAAAAGCAACCTTACGGATTGGTGGAGGCTGGCCGACTTGGTCGGGGTCCCTGCAGTCCATTCCTACAGACTCTCTATCTCGCGCTATGGGTAGATTGTCTTTTCCCGAATAGCGCATTTTTCGAAATCGAATGAATATCTATATTGGTAATCTCTCTTATGATGCGAACGAAGCAGACATTCGCTCCGCATTTGAGGCATACGGTGCAGTTGACTCTGCTAAAATCGTTCGCGACCATGAAACCGGTCGCTCCAAGGGCTTCGCCTTTGTTGAAATGTCCGACGCTGACGAAGGAAATGCAGCTATCGAAGCCCTCAATGGTGCAGAAATCGCAGGTCGTGCTGTTAAGATCAATGAAGCACGTCCCCGTGAAGAACGTCCCCGTACAGGTGGCGATCGCGGTGGTTTCCGTCCCGGCGGCGATCGTGGTGGTTTCCGTCCACGCGGCAATGACCGTGGTGGCGATCGCGGTGGATTCCGTTCTCGCGGAAATGATCGTGGTGGTCGCTACTAGATCTTTCCCTGCGAATGCCACCCTCATAAAGGGTGGCATTCTCTTTTTCTGAACAATCGATAACGAATGAATATACTTGCCGAACCGGAAGATTCCGATCCTGGGAGTAGTCGCGCTGCCCGGCAGCTGCACATCCTTTACCCTCTATGATTACGCTCGTTCTCTCTGTTGCGTTTACGCTGGGAGTTTCGGGCTTTTGTTCTTTATTGGAGGCCTTTGTTCTCAGTCTTTCCACCGCCGAAATCGAAGATTTTCGGCAGCAGCACCCCCGCCTCGGAACACGTCTGGACCTCTATAAAAAGACGATCAACCAGACCAGCTCCGCCATCCTCACCCTCAACACCATGGCCAATACCGCAGGGGCATCTTTAGTGGGGGCCATTGCCAGTGATCTCTTTCAGAGTATCCACATCGGCATCATCTCCGGTATCCTTACGCTGGCCATTCTCGTCTTTTCCGAGATTATTCCCAAAAACCTCGGCGTTGCCTACCGCAGAACACTGTGTTTCTATCTGGTTTGTCCGCTTACACTTGTGCGTGTGGTCATGTGGCCTTTTTCCTTTGTTGCTCATCTTGCGGTAAAACCTTTTCTGCCCCGTCGGCAGATCGTTGATGAGGACGAACGCGAAATTCTTCTCTTGGCAGAAAAAAGCGCCAAAGAGGGATCGCTCAGCACCGTCGAGCGCGATATGATTTCCAATACCCTCAGCCTTGATGATGTCCTCCTCACCGATATCCTGACACCCCGTACCGTGGTTACTTTTTTGGATGGCTCATTGACTGTGGAAGAAGTTATGCGCGATTTTAAGCTCATTCCTTTTGCCCGTATTCCTGTCTACCGAGAAAGCATAGATGATATTATCGGTATGGTGAGACGCCGCGACATCATGCAGGCCTATTCCGAAAACAAACCCGAAACCACCATCGAATCCCTCATGGTGGAAATCGCTTACATTCCGGAAACGGCCTCGGGAGACGATGCCCTCCAACTCTTTCTGAAAAAACACACCCAGCTGGCCCTCGTCGTCGACGAGTTTGGCTCTACCGCCGGAGTTATTACCATGGAAGACGTTATGGAACATATCCTCGGGCGGGAAATCTATGATGAAACAGATGTGGCCATCGACATGCGCGATCTGGCCCGCCGCAAAGCACAACGGCTTTCCCGTTCACGTAAAAACATACCTTCGGATATTCCGCCCCCGCAATGATGCTTCCACTGGCCTATTGGGTTCATGACGTTAACCCTGTTATCCTACAGGTATGGGGACCGCTTGCTCTGCGTTGGTATGGCGTCGCCTATGTCAGTGGTTTCATTGCCTTTTGGCTGCTCTTTCGCTATTACCAAAAAAAAGGCATCACTGCGCTAACGCCTGCCGATACCGAGTCGCTTTTTAACTGGGGAATTGTCGGAGTGCTGGTCGGTGGCCGCCTCGGATTTGTTCTCTTCTACGATTTGCCTTATTACCTTGATCACCCTCTTTCGGTCTTTAATGTCACCGCCGGTGGCATGTCTTTCCATGGGGGCTTGCTTGGGGTGATCGCGGCCATGTTTTTTGTCACCCGAAAACGGGGGATTAGCCTCTTTGAGGTCAGCGATCTGGCCGCCACAGCGGTCATTCCCGGGCTCTTCTTTGGGCGTTTGGCCAACTTTATCAACGGAGAGCTTTGGGGGAAACCGGCAGAGGTTGCCTGGGCTGTTATTTTTCCCAAAGCCCCCTGGGATCCGCATGCCTTTTCTGTTTTTAGCGAATACTTGGGCAATTACGTGAATCCTCGCCATCCTTCTCAGCTCTATGAGGCCCTCTTGGAAGGGGTGCTTCTTTTCTCCTGGCTGCAGTTCCGCCTCTGGAAACAGGCCCGCCATCAAGTAAAAGCCGCACTTTCTGCAGAGTTCCTCATTGGTTATGCCCTTGCTCGTATCATTTCCGAGCAGTTTCGCGAGCCCGATGCCGCTCTCATTCTCGGCTTAAGCCGTGGCACCTTCTATTCCCTGGCTATGTTGCTGGCCGGCTTTGCTTTTCTCTGCTACACCCACCGAAAGACTAAACGCTTGCCTTGACTTTTGTTCCATTCATCAGCTACATTTTTGCTGTGATTGGTATTTATGGAATCAACCTGCAGAAGTTTCATGGCGAGCTTCTGTTTTTTTTCCAATGAGGGTAACAGATTTCAATATTTTGCTGCCGTTTGTGGCAGGGATGCTGGTGGCCATTCTTTTCGTATGGCTGTTTTTTAGGCGTTGGTTAAAGCTCTCTCGCCAAGGTTTGGCCAAAGAAATGGAACTGGCTCGCCAAAAAGCCGATGTATCGGCAGCGCAGGTCATCGCCAATGCAGAGCACAAAGCAGCTCAAATTCTTCAGAATGCCGAAAAAGAAGCCTCCCGCAAGCAGCTTGAAGTGGAAATGCTCCAGCGCGAGTTCTACCGCTCCGAAGCCACCTTACAACAACAGCAGGAAACCCTCGCCAAAGAGCAGGCCGAACTTAAGGAGCGTTCCAAATCCCTCGATTCCGAACGCGATAAGCTGGAAGTGCTCACCCGTGATTACCTCAAGCGCATCGAGGATGTTTCCAAACTCTCCTGCGAGCAGGTCAAGCAATCCCTCCTCGAAGAGGTCAGCCGTGAGTGTGAAGATGAAATCCGTGACTACCGCAGCCAAATGATCTGCAAGGGCGAATCAGAAGTTCAGGCAGAAGCCCGGAAAATCCTCATCGCTACCATGCAGCGCATTTCCACCTATCCCCAGCACGATACCAATGCCACCATCGTGCAGCTGCCCGGCGAAGATATGAAAGGGCGCATTATCGGTAGGGAAGGGCGCAATATTAAAAGCTTTGAATCCACTACAGGAACCACACTGCTCATCGATGAAACCCCCGATAGTGTACTCATCTCCTGTTTCGACCCGGTGCGCAGAGAAATCGCCAAAGTTGCCTTGGAATACCTTATTCGCGACGGGCGTATTCACCCCGCATCCATTGAAGAAGCAGTCGAGCGGGCCACCGGCGAGGTTAAAAGCAGTGTTACCGGGTTTGGCAGTGAGGCCCTCCGCCGTGTTCGCCTCAACCACGTGCACCCCGAGATCGTAGCCCTGCTCGGTAAGCTCCGCTACCGCCTTTCCAATAATCAGAACTCTCTCGACCACTCCATCGAAGTAGCCAACCTGTGTGCCCTCCTTGCTGCTGAACTTCGTCTGGAAATCGAGCCCGCCAAGCGAGCCGGCCTCTTCCACGATATCGGGAAGTCTCTGGAGGATGAATACGAGGGAAGCCACGCTGTGGCCGGGGCCAACGTCTTGAAACGCCTCGGGGAAAGTACCGTCGTTGTCAATGCCGTGGCCGCTCACCACGAGGAAATTCCCGAAGAGAGCCCCTATGCCGCTCTCGTGAAAATTGCCGATACCATCAGTGCCGTTCGCCCGGGAGCCCGTGCCGAAAGCATCGATTCCTACATCCAGCGCGTCCGCAATCTGGAAGAACTCGCCTGCTCTATGGATGGGGTTCAGGAAGCTTACGCCATCCAGGCCGGTCGCGAAATCCGTGTCATTGTTAAGCCCGATGAACTGGACGATACCGGTACCCGCCAAATGGCCCGTGCCCTGCGCAGAAAAATCGAGGACGAACTTCAATACCCCGGCACGATTAAAATTACCGTCATACGCGAATGCAGAGTCGTGGAACAAGCAAGATAATCTATTGTCTTTTCCTAAAGAGTAGAGTAGTGGTATATAAAAATTTGTAAAAAAATCTAGACCCATGAAAAGACTCCTCCAAATAGCTCTTTCAGTGCTGTCCTTCGGACTGCTGATCCATACGCTGACCGCCGCCTCCACTCTGGAGGATATGGAAATTAAACTGGATGAAGCTGCTGTCCGCCTGGATGCTGTGGCTGCCTCCCAACAGATTCCCCCGGAAATTCTCAGCCGTGCTGAAGGAATCCTTATCCTGCATCAGGTTAAAGCAGGCTTTCTCATTGGTGGGAAAGGTGGCGAAGGAGTCCTTCTTGTCCGCGATACACTTTCCCGCCGCTGGAGTGCTCCCGCATTCCTCAATGTCGGCGAAGGCAGTGCCGGATTGCAGATCGGGGTGGAAACATCTGATACCGTTCTCGTTTTTATGACTCGTGAGAGCCTCGGCATTATTGACGGAAGCCGCTTTCAGGTTGGCGTCGATGCCGGTGCTGTTGCCGGTCCCCGCGTAGTCCGTACGGAAGACGATTTTAGCGAAACCCCAGTGTTTTATTATCATAAAACAGGCGGCCTTTATGCCGGTGCTACATTCAAAGGTGGCTGGATTTTCCCCGACGATTCAGCCAACGAATTGCTCTATGGCATTGAGGATATCACTGTGCGCGATATCGTCCTCAACAAGAGAGTCAAATTCCCCTCTGCAGGAAAGAAATTGCTGGATACCATTCAGGATCGTTCCATGTAATGCTTCTTCCCTAACTTTTTTTATCAGCCGCAGCTTTTGCTGTGGCTTTTTTTTTACAATAATCTAAATTCCGATTCCTGATACTCGCTTTCGCTTTTCGATTACCCTGTTCCAATGGAATACGCCAATCTCGAGCAATTACATGCCACCGTTGAAAGCCTCAAAAACGGGGCTAAGGTACGCATCTTTGCCGTGCATGCTTCTGTGCTCAGGAAACCCCTGATTCCCTTGCATGCTCCCTGGCCTAGGCAATTGCAGGAGCGCTTGCAGCGAAGCTTTCCTCATGCCTCCATCGATTTACACCCGATTCCTCTGGTCAAAGATTTCGAGGCCATTGCTTCGCTTTTGGAGAGTATGCCTGTCTCCTCGGCCTGCTCCGACCTCTGTATTCTCGGGCCGGGCTTTCACGACCTCAGCAGCTTCTCCCCATACCAGTTGGAAGACCGTCTCCACCGACTGGTGCGGAAATTAAAACAGTTGCGCCGGGATGTCATTCTTTTGACCCCGCCTCCTGTTGTCCGAATGCCTACAAATGAATTTAGTTTTTCCTCTAGTAATTTATGGCAGGCGGAGCTCATTGCCGCCATTCGGGAAATTGCCCATGGCCATGCAGTCCCTTTTATCGATTTATATGCCCTCTGGCGGGACTCTATAGCGTTGGATAACCTGCGTCAGCGCCAGGTGATTGATCCTTGTAGTGGGCTCTCGCATTACGGGCATGCCATTGTCGCCGATCAAATTTGGGAAGCCTTTGCTTCTTTCAGAAACGCCCAAACAGTCTGGCTGCATTCTCAGAGCAGCGAGCTTCCAGTTGACTGACCGTCACGTTTAGCAGCTCTGCCGCATAGCTATAGAGTCTACCCAAATTACCTTGCACTCCCCATATAGCCTCAGCCGTAGATTCGCTACCGGCCGGGGCATCCGTTTCCAGCAGCAGACGTTCCTGTGGCACCGCTTTCAAGGCCGTTCTCAGCTTTTCCCGGGGGCTGTGCATCACCGTAAACCCAAACGAAAAATAGCAGCCCAATGGTTCAAATCGGCGGATTTCTTCGGCGGATCCACTGTAGCCATGCAGTTGCAACGGCACCTTCGGACCATAGCTTTTAAGCAACTCGTAGAGCCGCCCCCAGGCGCGGATACAATGGATTACCGCTGGCCGCTTCAGCTCATGGGCCAAATCCAGTTGCTCCAGAAAAATGCCTTCCTGTTCGCTATCTTTTTTGTCCAGTTTCCAATGGTCTATCCCGATTTCCCCGACAGCCGCATTACTTTGTTCCAGCCATTTCTTCAGCTGTAGCTTCCAGGTGTCGCTTCGCCCGTGCAACTTCCAGGGGTGCAATCCCAATGCCGCTTGAATCCAAGATCGCCTTCCGGCAAGCTCCAATACGCGCGGCCAATCCTCCTCGCTGGTTCCGTTGACTGCCATCAGGGTTACGCCTGCTTCTTCGCAAACGCAGAGCAATGCTTCTACGTCAACACTGTGCGTCATCTCTTGCAAGTGGTTGTGCGCATCAATTGGCATAAAGCTCATTTATACCAGTACCCTTATTCTGCGCAATCCCATCATGGTTTATATCAATGTTGCTTCTTCAGAAAGAAAGATTAGAGTAATAGAACAATGCAGAATTCGCAACCCACGAAATTTGCTCCTGCTGAGCGCATCGAAAAAGAGCCTCTGTGCGAAGAAGCGGATGCTTTTTTAAAAGAGGCAGACTTTGCTGCTATGGTCAATGCCATACCGGATATGACGCTTGTCCTCAACACCGAGCGACAAATTGTCTACGCAAATTCCATCCTCCTCGAATACCTCAACCTTAAGTCTCTTTATGACATCGTTGGCGCCAGACCCGGCGAAGCCTTTCGTTGTATGCATTCGCATGATGAGCAAGGGGGGTGCGGTACCAGCGAATTTTGCCGTGTTTGCGGTGCCGTTAACGGTATCCTGGAAAGTCGCCGCAAAGACGGCGTCATCATTAAAGAGTGCCGTATGACTCAAAAAGATGGCAATTCCCTTGACCTCGAAGTTTACGCCAGTTCTTACGATTTTCAGGGGAAAACATACACCTTCTTTACCGTCAGAGACGTCTCCGATCAAAAACGCCGCCGCTACCTCGAACGCATCTTTTTCCACGATATCCTCAATACCGCAGGAGGTGTGCTCAACTACACAGAGCTTATCAATCATGTAAATGACGAGCGCCGGGATCGCTTTATCCGGTCTCTCGGAGGCCTCAGCAATCAATTGGTCGAAGAAATTAAAAGCCAGCAAATGCTGCTGGCGGCAGAAAATAATGATCTGGGCGTGTTTCCCTCTCAACTGACTGCAGATGCCATTCTCAATGACCTTAGAGATGCTTATCTGGAATACAATGTTGCCAAAGGCAAATGGATTGTCGTGGCCGAGCCCTCTGAAGCCATTCCCTTTACGGCTGATCGCCTGTTGCTGTTGCGGGTTCTGGGCAATATGTTGAAAAATGCCTGCGAGGCGACTGCGGAAGGCGAAACCATCACTCTGGGCGCTAAGCTGATGGATTCCGTTACCCTGCGCTTTTGGGTAAACAATCCGGGCTACATTCCCAGAGATATTCAGTTGCAGTTATTCAACCGGTCTTTTTCCACAAAGGGCGAATGCCGCGGTTTGGGCACTTACAGTATTCGTTTGCTCACCCGCCGTTATCTTGGCGGTCAGGAGGGGTTCTCTTCTACCAAAGATGGCGGCACTACATTTTATGTGGATATTCCTCTCTCTGTGATCGCTTAATGGTTTTTGCTTCTTTATAGGCAAAATGTTTTCATAGAAAGTCAATGGCATCAAAGATGCTCTATCAAAAATGACCATCTAAGTGTGTGTGCTTAGCGGTGCTGTTGACTTTTGAACCTCTTCATGGAGAAGCAGGTCCCTCTGCTGTGTGTGCGCAGTGGGCTATTGCCTTTTCTTCGTGATCTGGAGGCTTTCTTTTGTTGCGCACGTGCAGGCACGGACTTCGTTTAACCCCTGTATTATCACCGTGCAATGAATCTCATTCGCTTCATTAGAAACATCTCGCTTGCCTCACTGGCGGTAGCTCCCCTTCTCCTGTCTGCACAGGAAGCGGAAGCCGTTGCCGTGGCCGATGCCGGCCATACCGCCTGGATGATTGTGGCCTGCGCCCTTGTCTTGATGATGACTCTCCCGGGCCTCTCCCTCTTTTACAGTGGCCTGGTTCGCGCCAAAAATGTGCTCTCCGTGCTCATGCACTGCTTTGTTTTGGCTTCTGTTATGTCGCTCATTTGGGTTGCCTTCGGCTATTCGCTGGCTTTTTCCGAAGGCGGATCACTCCATCGCTTCATTGGAGGCTTGGATTACAGCTTCCTCCTGCACATGGATGCCTCCTCTGTCAGCGGATCTATCCCCGAGTCTATCTTCGTCTTTTTTCAGATGACGTTCATCATCATTACACCGGCTTTGATCGTAGGTGCCTTTGCTGAGCGCATGAAGTTCAAGGCAATGTTCTGGTTTACCATTCTCTGGTCCATTTTCTCCTACCTTCCCATCTGCCATATGGCATGGGGTGGCGGGCTTTTTCACGAATGGGGGGTGCTCGATTTTGCCGGTGGCACCGTTGTCCACATCAATGCCGGTATCGCCGGTTTGGTTTCCTGTATTTTACTTGGTAAACGTATCGGCTATCCCAAGGAGCCGATTCGCCCCCACAACCTGCCCTTTACCGTTATCGGTGGTTGTTTGCTCTGGGTTGGCTGGTTCGGCTTCAACGGGGGGAGCGAACTGGCTGCCGACGGCACGGCCGGTATGGCAATCTTGACAACTCACATTGCCACGGCCACAGCCGCCTTTACCTGGTTTGCTATTGAATGGCTCCTTCATGGCAAGCCCAGCGTTCTCGGTATCGTTACCGGCGCGGTTGCCGGCCTCGTGGCCATCACACCGGCCTGTGGTACTGCCGGGCCTCTGGGAGCTATTCTTCTCGGTTTCCTTTCCGCAACAGTCTGCTTCTTTACAGCCACAACACTCAAGCACAAGCTCGGCTACGACGACAGCCTCGATGTTTTCGGCGTGCACGGGGTGGGGGGAATGATCGGTGCTGTGTTGACCGGTTTGACGGCCGCTACCTCCATGGGAGGCTCAGGCTTGGCTAAAGATGTGACCATTCTCCAGCAGATGGGGGCACAGGCCCTTTCCGTTGTGGTCACCATTGTCTGGAGTGCTTTGGTCTCCATTGTGGTGCTCAAGCTGCTGGATATACTGATTGGTCTGCGCGTTTCCCGCGATGTCGAGCTTCAGGGCCTCGACCTCAACGAACACGAAGAACAGGCATACGAGATTTGATCCCTTTCAGCGATGTTCAACGAGGCTGTGTCTTTGCCTCCAAGCACAAAAAAGCCGATCCTCGAAAGGATCGGCTTTTTTCTTTTGGGTTTTGAAAATTACTTCCAGCTCTGGATGATTTTCATGTAGTTGGCGCGGCCAACTACATCCGGGTTCGGTGAGTGTAGATAACTCATGGATCCCTTCATCTGATCCAGGCTCTCGTATTCATGGGCTTCCATCCAGGCTGCTACCTTGTCGCGAATGGTTCCAATGTATCCCGGGCCGTTCTTCAGTAAGGCACTGACCATCTGCACGCAGTCGGCTCCGGCCATCAGGCTCTTCACTGCGTCTTCCGCGGTGTGCACACCTCCGGTTACCGCCAGATTCAGACGGAAACGGGAATGCAGCACGGCCAGCCAGCGCAGGCGCAGCAACAACTCATCGCTGGTGGAAAGCTTCAGGCTGGCAACGGTTTCCAGCTCCTCAATGTCAATATCAGGCTGGAAGAAACGGTTAAAGATAACCAGCGCCTCTGCTCCGGCTTCTTCCATGCGATGAGCAAAATGAGGAATGCTGGTGAAATACGGGCTGATTTTTACGGCCACGGGGATCGACGCAAACTGCTTTACCATGCGTACTACCTGAAAGGCGCGCTGCTCAATAATGCTGCTCGATTCGTCATCACTGCGCGGTAGATAATACAAATTAAGCTCCAAAGCATCCGCTCCGGCCTGTTCGATCAGTTTGGCATACTCAACCCAGGTGCCTTCATTCAAACCGTTCAGGGAGGCGATTACAGGCACACCTACGGTTTTCTTAATCGCCTGAATCTGTTCCAGATACTTTTCCGGCCCCAGTTGAAAGTTGGATGCCTGAGGAAAATAGCTGGAAGCTTCGGGGGAGCTGTCACCGTAACGTTCCAGGTGCTCTTCCATGCCTGACTGCTGCTGTAGTATCTGTTCTTCAAACAGAGAGTGCATAACGATGGCGGCGGCACCGCCGTCTTCTAGCTTTTTCACCGTGTCCAGATTGTAGATCATCGGTGAGGCCCCTGCTATGAAGGGATGTGGGAGTTCAAAGCCTAGGTATTTTGTTTTCAGATCCATGGGTATTTTCTTCAAATGTGAACAGCGCTTTTCTCGAACGCGTAAAAAATACGCTTGCGCACCTATTATTTAACCTGATTTCCCTGCGATTTCAAACCCAAATCATCGAACATATGATTCTATTGTTTACTTAGTATCCATATGAAGGGCCTTCTTTTAAACATAGGTTTAACATAAAATTTATAAAAAAACGAAAAAAGCAGTTGCAAAAAGGATAAAAGTATATCAGTCTTTAGATGCTGCAAAAAATCTGCTTTCTATCCCGAATGCATCTCTCCTTTATGTATCTCGAGTCTTGTCCACTTTTCCGTTTCTGAACGATTTGCTGTGTCTGCAGATCACACTTTTTGATGGGGAATACCCATTGAATGCAAGGACACAGGAACATACGCTAATAAATCCCTCTTGGGATTGAGCATACCGCAGACACGAGTAAGAGCCCTCCTGCCGAACACAGGAGGGCTCCATTTTTTATCCTAAGCAATCACTGTATTTAGAGCAAAAAAACGGGAGCCTGAAAGGCTCCCGTTCGAGAAGTAATCTGCTGGCAACTTCTTAGTTTTCTTCGGTGGCCGCATCCGGACCGTGCCCGGCAATGTGCTCGAAGAGTTTGAAGTGGCTGGAGACCTGTTTCTGGCTGATTTGAGCCAGCTCTTTGGCGCGCTCCGGATTGCTGATCTGCAACATGCGGAAGCGGGCTTCGTTCTGCATGTATTCTTCCAGCGGAACACTCGGCTGCTTGCTGTCCATTACCATACCGGCTTCTCCGGCAGCTACGCGGCGCGGGTCAAAACGATACAGTGGGAAGATACCGCTGTTCACGGCCAGCTTCTGTTGCTCCAGACCATACTGCAGGTTGAAGCCGTGGGCAATACAGTGCGAGTAGGCAATGATCAAAGAAGGACCATCGTAGCTCTCCGCTTCCATAAAGGCCTTTACCGTCTGTGCATCGCTGGACCCCATGGCGATCTGAGCAACGTAAACATTGCCATACATCATGGCCATCATGCCCAAGTCCTTCTTTGGAGAAGCCTTACCGGCAGCGGCAAACTTGGCTACGGCACCCATCGGCGTTGCCTTGGAGGACTGACCACCTGTGTTGGAGTATACCCCGGTGTCCATAACCAGAACATTAACATTGCGTCCGGAGGCCAGCACGTGGTCGAGACCGCCGTAACCAATGTCATAGGCCCAGCCGTCACCGCCCAGAATCCAAACGCTCTTCTTTACGAGGTAGTCAGACAGATCCAGCAGGCGTTTGCTGCTTGGGCAATCGCATTCAGCCAGCTTTACCTTAAGCTCGGCTACACGGGCACGCTGTGCGTCGATTTCTGCGTCACTTGTCTGGCTGGCGTTGAGGATGCTCTCAACAAAGTCGTCTCCCAGTTTGGAGGCAGCTCCCTTGAGCATCTGTGCGGCCATCTTGCTGTGCATGTCTACACCGAAGCGCATACCGAAACCAAATTCAGCATTGTCTTCGAACAAACTGTTGGACCATGCCGGGCCACGTCCGCAAGTATCAACCGCATAAGGAGTGGTGGGCAGGTTACCGCCGTAAATGGAGGAACAGCCGGTGGCGTTGGCAATCAGGGCACGGTCGCCGAAGAGTTGGGTCAGCAGCTTTACATAAGCTGTTTCACCACAACCGGCACAGGCCCCGGAGAATTCAAACAACGGGCGGCGGAACTGGGTTCCCTTAACGTTGCCTTCCAGCTCGTTCTTGTCCGGGTCGGGAATGCTCAGGAAGTGCTCGAACTTGGCGCGCTCACGCTCGCGGATCGGCTCCTGCATCACCATATTAATGGCCTTCTTGTTCGGCTCAGCCTTGTTCTTGGCCGGGCAAACCTGCACACACAGACCACAACCGGTGCAATCCTCAGGTGCAACCTGAATGGTGAAGAGCTTGCCGGGAACTGCGCGGCTGCGGAATTCCTTGCTCTGCCAGCCTTCCGGTGCGCTTTCCGCATACTGCGGATCATAGTATTTGGCGCGGATGGCGGCGTGCGGGCAAACAAAAGCGCACTTGTTACACTGAATACAGGTGCCTTCGTCCCATTCCGGGATTTCCATACCAATGTTGCGCTTTTCCCACTGAGTCGTGGCGGTCGGCCAGGTTCCGTCTACCGGGAATGCGGAAACGGGCAAATCGTCGCCCTTGTTCAGCATCATCTGGCTCATTACATTGCGCACAAAATCGGGAGCCTTGTCCGAAACAATCGGCGGACGCTTGGCGTCTGCCGTTACTTCGGCAGGAACACTGACTTCAAAGAGGTTGGCTACAGAGGCGTCAACCGCAGCAAAGTTCTTCTGTACAACTGCCTCGCCCTTCTTGCCATAGGTCTTTTTGATGGCAGCCTTGATCTTGGCAATGGCCTCGTCGCGGGGCAATACACCGGAAATGGCAAAATAGCAGGTCTGCATCACTGTGTTGATGCGGCCGCCCATCCCATTTTCGCGGGCTACCTTATAGGCGTCGATTACATAGAACTTCAGCTTTTTGCTGATGATCTGTTCCTGCATTTCCACCGGCAGGTGGTCCCAGACTTTGTCCTGGTCGAAAATCGAATTCAGCAGGAATACGCCACCTTCAGCGGCACAATCCAGCACATCGTATTTCTCTACGAAGGAGAACTGGTGGCAGGCCACAAACTGGGCGTTCTGAATCAGATACGGTGCACGGATCGGTTCAGGGCCAAAACGCAGGTGGCTGGTGGTGATACCGCCCGACTTCTTGGAGTCGTATACAAAGTAAGCCTGTGCGTAGTTGTCCGTTTCGTTACCGATGATCTTTACCGAGTTCTTGTTGGCTCCAACAGTACCGTCGGCTCCCAAACCCCAGAAAATGGCACGCTTTACATTGCTGTGCTCTACGTCGAAAGAGTCATCAACATCCAGGCTCAGGTGGGTTACGTCGTCGATAATACCAACAGTGAAGCGCTTCTTCGGCTTGTCCTGTTTCAGCTCGTCGTAAACGGCTTTGGCCATGGCCGGTGTAAACTCCTTGGAGCCCAGACCATAACGGCCACCGCTGACTACCGGCAGGAAGTCTTCGGCGACCAGGCCTTCTTCGCGGGCGTCGGCCAGTGCGGTGCGCACATCCTGCAGCAAAGGTTCACCGGTGGCGCCCAATTCCTTGGTGCGGTCCAATACGGCAATCTTCTTTACTGTCTTCGGCAATACGCTGACAAAATCCTTGATGGAGAAGGGGCGGAACAGGTGAATCTTTACCAGACCTACCTTTTCGCCGTTGGCGTTCAGGTAATCCTGTGCCTGCTTCAGTGTTTCACAGGCAGAGCCCATGCAGATTACTACGCGGTCGGCATCGGCCGGACCTTCGTAAGAATACAGCTTGTACTGGCGGCCTGTCAGCCCGGCAAACTTGTCCATCATCTTCTGGACGATTCCGGGGGTGGCGTCGTAGTAACTGTTGCGGGCCTCGTTGCACTGGAAGAACACGTCCGGGTTCTGGGCTGTTCCACGAATGATCGGTCTGTCCGGGGTCAGCGCACGCTTGCGGTGTTCGCTGATCATCTCCTCGTTGACCATGTCTCCCAAAATCTCATCGCTGATAACTTCCAACGTGTTGATTTCGTGGGAGGTGCGGAACCCTTCAAAGAAGTGCAGGAAGGATACGCGGCTTTCCAGCGCTGCGGCATGGCCAATACAGGCCATATCATGGGCTTCCTGCACGCTGTTCGAGGCCAGCATGGCAAATCCGGTTTGGCGGCAGGCCATTACGTCGGCATGGTCACCGAAAATGGACAATGCATGGGTGGCCAATGCTCGGGCACTCACATGCATACACATCGGGGTTAACTCACCGGCGATCTTGTACATGTTCGGAATCATCAGGAGCAAGCCCTGCGATGCCGTAAAAGTCGTCGTGAGCGAACCCGCTTGAAGGGCGCCGTGCACTGCGGCACTGGCTCCACCTTCGGACTGCATCTCCACGATTTCCGGAACACTGCCCCAAATGTTTTTCTGGCCTTTGGCGGCCCATTCGTCAGCAAATTCTGCCATCGTGGAAGACGGGGTAATCGGATAGATAGCAATCGTTTCGCTTAAGCGAAAGGCTACAGAACTTGTAGCCTCGTTACCATCCATGATAGCTTGGGTCTTCTCTTTCATATGCAAATACTTCCAAGCTGATTGTCTAAACTGACTCCTCAGTCGTCAAGCATTGCTTATGAAAAAGTTAATGCGTATTATCTTTACTAATGAACAATAGATGTGCCTGCTTATGGCTCCCCGTGCTTCTTGCGAGCCATCGCCTTGGTTCTTCTTTTTGCCAGTCAACGAGTTTGCTACGCGCCCCAGCGGGAGCGGTTTCTCGTTAGGAGCCGCTCTGGTGGATGCGTTTATACTCTTCCGCCAGTTCTGCCCAAAGTCTTCGAGCGCGAAAAGAGGTTGGCGGATCTATCTCTATCTTAAAATTGATCCATAAATCACCCCGTTTACCCTGTGCGTTGTAGATTCCGTGCCCCTGTAGTCGTTTCATTTGCGGAGGGCACAGAATGGGGGGCGCCGTTACTTTCAGAGGGCCTTCCAGGGTGTGGATGGTCAGGTCATGCCCCAGTGCGGCATGCCAGGGAGAGAGCGTTACATCGTAGAAAATGGAATCACCGCAAACGCGCAGCACGGGGTGTTTGGCTAGGTTTACTTCAATGATCAAATCGCCTATACCACCGGCAGTGTTGTAGCCAAGGCCTTTGACTCTCAGAAAAGCTCCTTCATACAGCTTGCCTGGGATCTGCACCTTGTACTTTCGGGTCGCCTCCGGGTTCTGGCTATTGTGGGCCAGCGTTACTGTGTAAATGGAGGTCTTTAACGTGTCCTCCAGAGAGATCTCCAAAAGCCCCGGTATATCGATAGGGCGGCAAGCCGATTCCTCTGCGGCAATCAATTGCGCTTCATAATGCTGGCGAATTGGTTGCTGGGTGAACTTCGGTGAAAACTGGTGCGCAGTGGTCGCTTTCTTCTTGGAGAAAACCTTGTGTTGATCCGAAGGCGAGGACGTTCCGCTTCGCTTGCTGAAGGGGCTGCGTTCCACCCGTTGCGACATATTTGCCCGCGCATCAAGTTCTACATCGTAGGCCTGTCTGCGCAAATCATCCATCAGCACCTCATACGCTTCACGCGCCTGTATAAACGCCTCCGTGTGGCTTTCATCCGCCACATCTGGATGCAATACCAACGCCAGCTCGCGGAATGCTCTCCGAATATCGTTTTTTTCTGCCGTTCTCGGGATATTCAGGATGTGGTAGTAATTCTTCATGTCCCGTTACCGGAAAGCAGAGTAACCTCTGTCCGTCTGTTTGTTTAAACAGGCTGTTTTTGATCCAGCAAATCTTTGATTTCTTCGAGCTTTTCGTGCGCTTCGATGATGAACTTCTGCAGGCGCACGTCGTCGATACCGATCGCTTCCACAGTGCTTTCCGAAACTTCAAATGCCCAGGAATCTTTTCCGTGGTTGTGCCCCAGACTCGAAACCGTCCAGATGGAAAGGTTCAACATGCAGGCCATTTTGCGGAATTCCTCGTTGGCTCCCATGGGATTGCTCTGGTATTCAATGGGCACCGTTACTTCGTCGTCAAACTTCCACTTGCGCAGCAGGGTCGAGGCTACCTGTGCATTGGTTACTCCGTAAATGGCGCGTTCTGCCTGAGCCAGCGGCAAATGGCGGTTTTCGACCAAGTCCATTACCCGGGTATAGTCAAATTCGCGGTAGGTGCTCAGTACTACTTTACCCAGAGAGTGGAGGATCCCCACGGTGTAGGCGGCAGAAATGTCTGTGCCAATATGCCCGGCCAGCAACTCCATCACATAACCGGTAGCCAGTGAATATTCCCAGAGCTGACCTTCTTCAATGCACAGGTCGGGCAACTTGTCGCCCAGCATTTCGCGCCCGCAGACCATCGCTACCAGCTTGTAGACCTCGCGGTAACCGATCCGGCCCACGGCGTCGTCCAAATCATAGACATGGCTGCCGCCAAAATAAGCACTGTTGGCCAGTTTCAACACCTGGGCCATCAGAGACGGATCCACTTTTATGTAGCCGACAATTTCTCCCGGATCGGAATCCGTGTCCGAAAGAAGACGCAAAAGCATTGGAAGGACGGCCGGAGCTGGGGGTAGTTTTTCGACCTTTTCTAAAACTGTTTGTACATTCATACCAGTGTAAAGCGCTTGGTTTCGCTTGGAAGTTTGATGTCGACAACACCTGTGTTGATCTTGAAATGCAGGGTTCTGTTGTTTAGCCCGGCAAGGTCTTCACCCATTATGTTGAGGCGTTCGCGCTGCAGTATTTTCTTTACCGCAATAATATTGCGTTCACCGATCTTGAAAAAGTCGCTTCCCGACAGCACATTTGCCCCGCCGGCTAGGAATATCTTCAATCTGCGGGGATTGGCATTCAGCCCGTAAAGCCCCTTTAGAAAAGCCCGCAAACCCGTGTCTGCAAACATTGCCGGTTGCCGTTGGGCCTTTTCCGGAGTAAGCGTAGAGTCGGGGAGCATTATATGCAGCATCCCGCCTACTTTCGCTGCGGAATCCAGTGCGACAATGCCGACACAGGACCCCAGAGCATATGTGCTAATCACTACATTTGCATTATTGGATACGGCCATATCGCCGACGCCGACGACTACTCGTTCTGCAAATATACTTCCGATTGTTGGTGCTCCGCCCATGCTTAAGAATAATATAGTAAGGGGATAAAGTAGCGAGTGTTAGAGCAGGTTACTGCTCAGTAACTCTGCCCCTATAAATAACCTAGAAGACCCCTTTTTGGCAAGCCGAATTAAGTATTTAAAATCAGCGGAGCATTTTCTTTGGGCATTGCTTAGCCTGCCATCATCAGCGGCACCCGCCGCTCGCCTGTGCTTGGCAACGTAAGTTCTTTCTTCAATGCTTCCTTTTCCTGGGCCATATGGTCTATCTGCATGGCTAACTGCTCACTCATGCTTCCACTTTCCAGATCCAGCTCGGCACCGTCGCTGCGCACCAGCTTATAGCTGCCCTCATCGCTGCACACCAGTTCCGTGTTCGCCGCAGCCGGAGCATCGGCCAAAAATGCCTGCACTTCGGGCAGATTGTTCAGGCTTTGTTTTAAGGCCTGCATTTCCTGTTGCAGTTGCTTCAGGCGGATTTTCCCGTCTTCGCTGCTCAAGAGAGTGCCAAAATCGGAACTGTTTGCCGTTGCGCTGGTGTTGGACGAGGAAGAAAATACCCCGTTTACAACACTGCGTCCCAGAGATAGTAAGCCGGATGCAATCAATGGATTCATTTAATGCTTTGAATAGGAATGGTTTCGATGCTTTTTTTTGGGCTTTGCCTCTTTCCGGCGGCGCTTCTGCGGGCCTTCGTCTACCTATGTTCAGCACGCCCCGTGCCATTCCTTGTTAGATTCCCTGATTGAACGTTCGTACAAGAGTAGCGCGTGTCACTTGCCCTGACACGCGCTAATTGTGCATTGGTATATGCGTCTCTCTGAATGGATATACCCTAGAAAAGTCTATCTAAAAACGCTTGATTTCCTCAAGGATTACGCGGTCGATGTCAAGCAAGGTCTTCACTTCTCCCTTAATTTTTGCAATTCCAAGGATGTACTCGTTTTCAAACTGGTTGCCGATTTCCGGTGGATCTTCCACCTCATCTTCGCTGATATTAACGACTTCCTCAACTGCGTCGACAATCAAGCCAACCGATGTCTGCATTCCTTCCACATTGTTGATTTGTACCACTACAATGCAGGTGCGTTCGGTTACTTTGTCTTCTCCCACCTCAAACTTCAGCCGCATATCTATCACCGGGATTACCTTGCCGCGCAGGTTGATCACTCCTTTGACGTATTTCGGCATTTGCGGAACCGGGGTAATCTTCTGCATGCGGATAATTTCACGGATTTTCAACACGGCAACCCCGTAGGATTCTTCTCCCAATGCGAAAGTTAGAAATTTGCCCGCTGCAAAAGCATGCTTCTCTTTTTTGGATACTTCTTTTACTTCTGCCATATCGTGTGCCTTGGTTTGAGGTCTTTCCTAATCAATACCTTACTTCTATCGTTTTCAACTCATGTGACAATATTTATTTGGGCAACCCCCTTCCCCGCATCCTTTTTTACGTATCTTTAAAGAATCCCGTTCTGCGCAGAAATACTTGCTCCATACTCCTCTTTCAGCCATTATTGCTTCATGCGCTGGCGTTTAGCTATTCTTCTTTTTGCTCTAACTGTAGTGGCCTCCCTCTTTTCCGGATGCGACGATGCTCCAACGGTCTCTCTCGTCCCTGTCGATAAAGATGGCAATACCCGCGTCTACGACAGCGCCGATAAAATCTACTCGGATCATTGTCAGCGTTGTCATGGCCCGTTGTTGGAATCTTCTCTGGTCGATTCCGCCATTATGCGGCAGGGTGGGGCCGCGCTTCTGGATTACCTCATGCCCCCGCTCGATCCCGATGCCGGCTCTGCCGCTAAAAAAATGCATTCGCCGTCTCTGCGCTATGTCGGCAATGCTCGCCTCGCCAAGCTGCTCAATTACTGCAATGAGGAGTTTTACGGAAAACCGCCCCAGTATTCAGAGTCACAATTGAGGGCACATCAGTAGTCTTTTCCGTTGCCTTGCGCGTGTTCGCGGAGAAAATACGGCCCATGCCCAAACGCAACCAATCTCTTTTTGCTGTTGTCCTCCTGCTCGCCTTTGCCGTTTTTTATGCCCGCCACCAGACTCGTGCTCTGGAGGCACGCACACCGGCTCTGACACCCTTTCAACTGCAACCCGAACGCATCATGGGCACCTCCTGTCAGCTGGTTGTTTTGGCTGCAGACCCTCAGGCCTGCGACGCGGCTCCTCAGATGCTTCAGGAGGCCGAAGCTAACCTCAGGCACCTGGAAACCCTTTTCTCTACCTATATAAATGTTTCGGAGGTCTCGCGCATCAATCAGGCCGGTGCCGGAGAGGTTGTTCCACTTTCACCGGAGGTCCTGGAGGTCTTGCATTCGGCCAGAACTGCCTGGGAGCAGTCGGCCGGAGCTTTTGATGTTACCTGCTATCCCCTGATTCAACTTTGGCGCAACGCCGGTAAAGAGGGGAGGATTCCTTCTGCGGAAGATATTCGTCTGGCCCGGGAGGCTTCCTCCTGGAGCGACTTCGAGCTGCTTTCCGATGGCATCCGCAAGCTCAAGGCCACGGCCCGAATCGATCTCGGAGGCATTGCCAAGGGCTATTCCATCGACTCCACCTTCCTTATGCTCCAGGCACAACCGGTTACGTCCGTGCTCGTCGATGTCGGAGGCGATCTCCGTGTGAGTGGTCCATATACCGACACCCTCCTTTGGCCCGTGGAACTGAAAAATCCTACCGCAAACGGCAGTATTACCCACCTCCACCTGACAGATATGGCTGTTTGCACCAGTGGGGACTACGAGCGCTACACCACTATTCAGGATCAGCGTTTCAGCCACATTATGGATCCCCGCAGTGGTATCCCCGCCCATGTTGCCAAAAGCGTTACCGTGGCCGGCCCTTCCGCTATGGTGGCCGATACCTGGGCGACAGCGCTTTCCGTTCTTGGTGAGGAAGGCTTGGCCTTGCTTCCCGAGGGGTATCAGGCGACTATTCTTTTTCAGGAAAACGGTGTTTTGCGGGAGATTTCCTCCGCGGGTTGGGCGCAACTTGCCAATCCCTCTGAATAAGCCGTTTTAGCTTCGACTAACGCTTTTTAAATAGGCTGATTTCCTAATGTTCAGTATTAGAACCGTTAATCGTTAACATTCGCTAAACAACTGATTTTCAGCAACCTGAATGGGCTCCGTATTTTTTCTCTCAAATGGAGTTGACCACCATATATTGTGGGTTTACCTTCCTCGATCACAAGATGTAGTGTTTTTATTCAAGTCATTATCCTTGAACTACTTTTTGTGCTGTACCTTGTATTAACTGCATTATAGACCACGTTCATCAGGAATATTTTTGTCATGGAAGATCAGATTGCCCAAAAAAAGAACTCTAAAACAGAGTCACCGCGCTCGCTGCCCATCACCCGTACTTTCAGCCGTTCCGACGTTAAACCATTCGACGATATCGAGTGGGAGTTGCGCTCTGCGGAGATTATGGACGATAAGGGAAATGCCATCTTCAAACAGACTAATATTGAAGTACCCAAAGCCTTCTCCGACCTTGCCACCAAGATTCTGGCTTCCAAATATTTTTACGGCGACATCGACCTCGGGGCAGACCCTAAAAACGGCGGTCGCGAGCACTCCTTCCGTCAGGTAGTCACCCGTATTGCCAAAACCCTCGCCACTTGGGGGCTCAAGGATAATTACTTCCGCAGCGAAGAAGAAAGTGCCATTTTCGAAGACGAGCTCACTTGGTTGCTCGTGAACCAATACGGTGCCTTCAATTCTCCCGTATGGTTCAACCTCGGCCTTTTTGCTGAATACGAAACTGGCAAAAACAGCGATCTTGGCAACTATTTCTGGAATCCTCTTTCCGAAGCCGTAGAGCGTGCCCGTACCCAATACGAGTATCCTCAATGCTCTGCCTGCTTTATTCAGAGTGTGGACGACAATATGGAGTCCATCATGCAGTTGGCCAACTCCGAAGCCATGCTCTTCAAGTTTGGCAGCGGCAGCGGTACCGACCTCAGCTCTCTGCGCTCCTCCCGCGAAAAGCTTTCCGGTGGTGGCAAACCCTCTGGCCCGCTCAGTTTCCTCGCTGTGTATGACTCCATTGCCGGAGTGGTTAAGAGTGGCGGCAAAACCCGCCGCGCTGCCAAAATGAATGTGCTCAAGGATTTCCATCCCGACATCGAGGAATTCATCATGGCCAAGACTACCGAGGAGAAAAAAGCCTGGGCCTTGATTGAGCAGGGATACAACCCTTCCTTTAATGGAGACGCTTACGGTTCCATCAAATTCCAAAACGAAAACCTCTCCATCCGTGCTTCCGACGACTTTATGCAGGCAGCAATCGAGGGTCGCGAGTGGTGGACGCGTAGCGTTGTCAGCAACGAACCCTGTGAAAAGAAGAACGCCGGTAAGCTGCTTACTCTGATCGCCGAAGGCACCCACCTCTGTGGCGACCCTGGCATGCAGTTCGACGATAACATCCACAAGTGGCACACCTGTAAGGGTTCCGGCCGCCAGAACTGCACCAACCCCTGCTCGGAATACCTCTTCCTCGACAATTCCGCATGTAATTTGGCCTCCATCAACCTGATGAAGTTCCGCAACCCCAAAGGGTTCGATTACAAACGCTTTGCCGAAGCCTGCCGCACCTTCATCATTGCTCAGGAGATTATTGTCGACCGCTCTTCCTATCCCACGGAAGGCATTACCTACAATTCGCACATTTTCCGCACCCTTGGCCTTGGCTATGCCAACCTTGGCTCCTTGCTCATGAGCTATGGACTCAGCTACGACTCCGATGCAGGCCGCGCTTTATCCGCCGGAATCACCGCTGTCATGACTGGTGCCGCCTACAAGGCTTCCGCCGAAATTGCTTCTGTTATGGGGCCCTTCCCCGCATACCGCGATGCCCGCTGGTTCGGCCACGAGCAGACCCCTGCGGCCGACAATGTGGAGAGCATGCGCGAGGTCATCAACCTGCACGTCGACAGTGTCCGCAAGATCAATTCCCTCTGCCCGAGGGACCTCAGCGACTACGCCCTGCAGACATGGCGCGAAGCCGCCACCCTTGGGGAAAAGCATGGCTACCGCAATGCCCAGGTCACCGTTCTTGCCCCCACCGGCACCATCGGTTTCCTCATGGACTGCGATACCACCGGTATCGAGCCGGCCATCGGTCTGGTTGCCTACAAGCAGCTTGCCGGCGGCGGTTTCCTCACCCTGCCCATGAACACCGTTCCCCTGTCGCTGCAATACCTCGGCTATTCTTCCGGCCAGATTCAGCAGATCTGCAAACACCTGCAGGACCACGGAACCCTTGAGGATATCACCGTCAAGGGCCAGCTTGTGGCCTCCGGTCTCAAGCCCGAGCACCTGCCAGTTTTCGATACCGCCTTCAATTCCGGCGCCGGTAAGCGCGTGCTTTCTTACCATGCTCATATCGACATGATGGCCGCCGTGCAGCCCTTCCTTTCCGGTGGGATTTCCAAGACCATCAACATGCCTCACGAGGCTACGGTTGAGGACATCAAGCAGGCATACATCAAGTCCTGGAGATCTGGTATTAAAGGTGTTGCCATCTACCGCGACGGCTCCAAACGCTCCGCCCCCGTTTCCACCAAGAAGGACGAAGGCAAGGAAGGCAAACCGGCCGAGAAAGAGGTTCAGATTGTTTACGAACCTATTCGCCGTAAGATGCCCGATACCCGTGAATCTATCACCCACAAATTCTCTATCGGTGGCAGCGAAGGTTACCTCACCGTCGGTAAATACGAAGACGGCGGCGCAGGCGAAGTCTTTATCCAGATGGCCAAGGCCGGTAGCACGATCAATGGCCTTATGGACACCATCGGCACGCTCCTCAGCCTCTGCCTCCAGTATGGGGTGCCTCTGGATACCCTCGTCAAAAAGTTCTCTCACGTGCGCTTCGAGCCGGAAGGCCTTACCCGCAACCGTGATATTCCCATGGCCAAGAGCGTCATGGACTACCTTGCCCGCTGGCTCGGTATGGAATTCATCAATGGCTACCGTGAGCAGATGAGCCCCGCTGCCAAGATGGAATCCGAAAGCATCGAGGACAACGCACCTACCTCCGTCGTTATCGACCGCGAGGACAAAGAGACCTACACCCAGGCACAGTTGGAAATGCTCGTCGAGTCCGAAGGCAACCTGACTTGCCCGGAATGCGGCAGCAGCAAGGTAAAAGTCACTGGCACCTGTGCCTGCTGCCTCAACTGCGGCACCTCTCTCGGTTGCAGTTAGTTACTTTTACATACTTATACGAGGCGCATGTTGCAAGACATGCGCCTTTGCGAACAGGTGATCCTCAAGTGGATGCGGAGATCGAGATGCTTGAGGTATCGTTGCGGATTATCAAAAAGAGTTTCAACAACTAAAAAGTGCTATTGAGAACGCTGGGGAATATGAACTGAAAAAATCAATGGATTGCGGTCATCTTGTCTTATCCAAAAGTAATGCCCCAGACAATACACCGATTTATCACGAGGCCTTACAAACGATTGAGCGCATTCTTGATCTAGGCAATCTTGAGGATTTCGGTTTTGAGGTAGTCAAAGGTCGGGTGGTTTCTCCCGAACGTAACAATAAGGTCTTTATAACAAAGGTGGACCTGAGCCGCATTGCTAAAGCAATTGATGTTAGTCATGGAAGGCTGACGGGATTGCCGGGGGGATGTAGCACCAGTTGTATTGCATGCAGGGCGCCTCACTGCCGATGGCATTGAACAACTGGCGTATGAAAGCAAAAGGCGTGGAAAAGGCTATATAATTAGCATTCCTCAAGGATGTCTCCTCGCCCCCCTCTATACTATACATTTCCCCATCAAGGGTACGATTTCTGAAAGGAGTCTATTCTGTGCGGAAATACATGAGTGGTCATTCGTTCGGTAAGGTGTTGTCTCGCATTAAGTAATGTCGCTTCAGCTGCGGGGCGAGCTATAGTCTTGCACTTCCTAGAGACCCTCCCTCTCTTTCATTTGACCGAAATGACCCCTTTATGCCGCATCAAGGGTAAGCAATCTGAAAAGAGTCCTTCCCTGTAGAGAATTCCTGAAAATCGAACCTTGTTTTCAAAATACCTTGATATCCAGATAGATGTGATATTTTGTTTCGGGGGGTGGGGATAATAAAACAGACGGATAAGTAAGTGGTTTGCCTAATTTTATTCCAGCCAGAGGGGTACGATTTTTGAAAGCCATGCTCTGTTTCCGCTCAGGCTATGCTTTAATTCAATATCTGAATACTCACGCACTCTATGCTTCGGATGTCGTAAGTATGTATAAAGGTACTGCCGGGCACAAGGTATCACAGGAGGAGTTCTTTGCCTTCCATGTCAAAAGCTACGGGAATGCCCGTTTCCTCAATCACCAAGAAGTATAATAAGATGGTTGGTCTCTGTGAATACGTGTCGCGTCATCAATGCTCCTCGGCTGGAACTCCGCTCGGTTCAAATCCTTTCAAAAGACTCTCCCCCAAAAAAAAAGACGATATAAGGAATGCGACGCTCAAGGCGCAGAAGATGTCTGAAGAGATGGGGAAGGTCGATGAATTCACGAAGGCTCATCGCCTTGATTCGCTTAAGAAGTATCTAAAGAAAAACTTCACGCAAGAGGATGTTAAACAGGCAATAAAAGAGGCTTTCGAAGCTGAATAGACCGCTAATCGAATATCCCTCTCATATGTTACTTGGCATCCTGAGTCTCAGGGATTCTCACTAGGGCATGCCCTAGTGAGAGTGGCAACAAACCTGAAACACCTCCACTGAATCCCGCCCTGGAATAACCTAGTATAACGGTGGAGTAAGAACTTTTTTTAGAACGTCGAGGACAGGTGCGGCGTTAGTCGTTGCCTGCTCCGCCTTGTTCGCCCTGTTTTTTATGAGTTGACATGAGGTGAATGGATGCTACTTATAGTCATCAGATGAATTTTATTCCTCACAATACTATACAGGAAGGTGATACACGCGCAATCATGAAGCGGATTGCGGACTCATCTGTTGCTCTGTCTTTCTGGTCTCCGCCTTATTTTCTGGGAAAAGAATACGAAGCAGGCGAAAGCTATGAGTCATGGCAGAATCTCCTCGAGGAAACTATTACTCTCCACATGAAAGTCCTTAAACCGGGCGGCTTTCTAGTAGTAAATATCGCTGACATCTTATGCTTTGCAGATCCTCAGATGCCTAAAATCCAAGCTCTCAACATTAGCAAACAGAAATGTAAGGTAACGAGAGAGATGGTGATTGAGGCAAAGAAGGAAAATCCATCATACAACCGAAATCAACTGGCTGAACTGTTGGGATGCTCTGAGCAGACAATCGACAGGCGACTTAACGGGAATAACATAAGAGGGGGAAAATACCAAACGCAAACCCGCGTTAAGTTGGTAGGTGGGAACCTAGAAAAATATGCGCTGAACGCAGGTCTATATCTATATGACAAACGTATTTGGATTAAAGATCCGGCATGGGCAAACTCTAGATGGGTATCTAATACCCTAAAAGCAGTATCAGAAACCGAGGATCTCTACATATTTTGGAAGCCCGGTGAATATACTATAGATAGACGAAAACTCTCGGATTCTGAGTGGAAAGAATGGGGCAGTCGGCAGACTTGGTTTATCGACTCGGTGAGGAAAAATGATGATCACGAAGCGAAGTTTCCTATAGATCTAGCTAGAAGAGTAATCAGGTTATACTCAGACAAGGGAGATCTAATACTCGATCCATTTGTTGGTTCAGGGACAACAGCCATAGCTGCGACGGAACTGCAACGGAATTACATTGGTATAGATAAAGAGAAAAAATACGTGTCCTTGGCTAGGAGAAACATAGAAATAGCTACACAACAGATGGCATTTGATCTAAAGTCTGAACACGCCACTGATCTATCTGCTGTAAAATAGGAAATGAGATTCTAGCTCGAACTTTTAATGGGTTCTTTCCTTTGTCGTCCTTTCCTGGATAAAGCAATTCAGGAAAACTTTCTAAATAGTTGGGGTTCTCGGTAAGAAGAAGGCCATTCGGTATTGCTGCCACGGTAATTTTATTTAGGGGCTGGCCTCGTAATTCATGATCGTCCAAACTCAACATCTTGTAGACTGGTTTTGCGATAAGCATAACCACGGGAAGGATACTCCCGTCACTTAGAATGTAAATTGGTGGAACAGAGCAGTGGAATGGATGAGAAGTTCTCTTCCCTGTTGCTGTGAGAATCTTATTCCTCAAACCGATAAACTCATTGTCCCATACTCCATCACCTGAAATTTGATTATGACTCATAACCGCGTGATCAAAGTCATCTCTTGGGCCAACTGATTTAATATCTATAAAAACCCAAGCAGAGTTGGTCAGCCCGTGTGTAATATCTCGGATAAAGTCTGATTTGATTACAAATCTTTGATCCGCCCCAGTTGGCAAACCTACATCCTTAGCATTAAATTTTTGGAAGTAGTGATAGAGCCGAGTTCCTAATGCGTGCTCTCCAACCTCAATCCACGGAAATTGATCGCCCCTCGGTGATCTACCTCTTTCATCAGGAGGGTAATTTTTCCAAAATGGATACAGGAAACTCGCTTCGTTATAGTTTCTGGTTATCTCCTCCAGATCACTGCTTATACTTCTAAACAAGAAAGTTGTAATCTTCTTCTCTAGCTCAATTAGGAGATTGGGCTGCTCTATAAATGAATCTCTAGCTTTGTTGTAGAGTTCAAACTGAGTTTTAGAATGTTCCTCAAACATCTTGAAGTAGCTCAGTAGGTTCCACTTCAAGGGCACTTGAAATTGCCTCAAGCGATTGTAGAGTTATGTTTCGTTCTCCTCTTTCGATTGCGCCAATGTATGTTCTGTGCAGATCACAAAGCTCAGCGAAAGCTTCTTGCGAGTAGCCTTTCTTTTTTCTGAGATCGCGAACCCGTGATCCGACGATTTTGAGGAGATTTGATTCCTGATTCACTCATTTCAGGATACCACAAATGATGACTATATATCTACAGACTATAAGTAGCATTATTTTATTGGCGAACAGTGTTATTATGCGTAACTCAGTAGCGCATAACATGTGGGGGTTAAGTTGAGGGTGCATGGACAGAATGGATACTAGAAGCGGCCTAAGGGGTATCAAGGCAATTCATAAGACTATGACCTATAAAAGGAAGAAAAAGCAAAGAAACAGTAAGGGTTATGCCATGCGGATCAAAGAAGCTGTCGAAGCAGGATCTACGATTTCTGAAAAAGCGAAAGTTGTTGAGTTTATTTTATACGAGTAGCGCATAACATCGGAAAAAACTGGAGCAAAGGAGGCGATTCAGGGCCTTTGAGTGACGCTTTTTTCTTGAATGAGGAGAGGACTGGATTCCTGTTTGTTTGAGTGATGCTGTTTTAACCATCTGAAGAATAACATAATAGACAGGAAGAGGATAGATTTCCACCGTCGTCTCATGTTTGGCGATTACAGTGTTATGCGTAGATTTCCTTCCCGTGGATAATAATGGGAAAAGCGAAAGTCAGATCCCATTTAGCAACAGATTGGAAGCCTTTCAGGTATTCTCTTTAGGCCATCCCCTAGAGATAGATTTCAACCCGTCTCCAAAACCTATCAATATGTATGCGTTGACACACCCTAATGATAGACTATCACTAAGTCTTAAATCCCAGTGATATGAAATACATATACGCCCGAGTCAGCACCGAGGAGCAGAACGTAAAGCAACAGGTACAGTACTTGGCTGATAAGTACGAACATGATGCTGTTGTGTCCGAAACCTTCACCGGAACGACCACCGAGCGCCCGAAGTTCCGAAAGCTACTCAAGGAGGTAAAACGCGGTGACACCATTATCGTGTATCATGTGTCGCGGTTAGGCCGAAAAACGAGCGAAGTCCTGGAGACGGTAGAATTATTACTTTCCAAGAGTGTATCCGTGGTTGTGGACCAGCTTGAGGGGGTCGATATAACCAGCGGCGTGGGCAAGCTGCTCTTTACCATGCTTTCGGGATTAGCCGAACTCGAACGCGAAATGATGCTTGAGCGCCAGAGGGTGGGAATATCCAGGGCCAAAGCAGAAGGAAAGTACCAAGGTCGGAAGAGGATAGACCCCGAGATTGTTCAATCAGCCAAAACGCTACTCGCCAGCGGAATGACTCGGCAAAAGGTAGCGGACCAATTGGGCATTGGGGTGGCAACGCTCTATCGCTACTGTCATGAGTCCATGTATGGCGATCATAGCGAAGCAATTGCTTTGTTATCGGATGAAACGCAGTTAAGCTTATTTACGAAATTTCTCCTCTCAAATTTTGAGAATATGCGCTCAGAAAGGTATGACATACTCACACAAATAGCTAAAAATCAGCTGCTAACACACACAAGTATGTTTTTACTATCTATATTCAAGGTTGCAGCTAAACTGATTTATCAGACATCGGCCATATGGCCTGTTCAAAAAAGCCCCGAACCAGAAGGTTCGGGGCTTTCTCTTATTTCAAATAAAGTTGTATCCACTCAATCGGGTGCAAAAGAAACCCCTGCATCTTTCGACGCAGGGTTTTTCGCTTAAAAAAGGAACGCAGGTTCAACCTTTGCCTAGCTCTACCGAGCGATCAGCGGCAGCCTTTACGGCCTTGGCTACCAGCGGGCGGAATCCGTCGGCCTCCATGCTCTCCAGGGCGGCTTGAGTCGTGCCGTTGGGGCTGGTCACTTTAATGCGCAGTGCCACGGGATCTTCTCCGGTTTGTTCAACCAGTTTGGCCGAGCCTAATACCGTTTGCAGAGCCAGCGCGCGGGCCAGATCTTTTTCCAAACCCACCTTTTCAGCGGCTTCTTCCAAAGCGGCAATAAATTCAAAAACATAGGCGGGGCCGCTGCCGGAAACGGCTGTTACGGCGTCCAGCTTGTCTTCGCTTACGGCAAACACGCAGCCCAGTGCTCCAAGAATGGCTTCCACCTGAGCTCCTACGGCTTCCGGTAGAGTCGTGTTCCCGGCATAGCAGCTGACTCCTGCCCCGATTTGCCCGGGAGTGTTGGGCATTACACGCACCACATAGGGCGACTTATTGAACACCCCGCACAATTTGCTCAGCGGTGTTCCTGCGAGGATGGAAATCACTGTTTTTCCGGCTGCCCAGTCGGCGACTTCTGCCGGCATCTGGGCCAGTTGCTGTGGTTTGATGGCCAGCACAATATAGCCGCCGGTTTCCACTGCGGGAATCAGTTCGGCCAGATTTCCGGTGTAGGTAATGCCCGTTTTACCTGCCAACCGTTCTCCCGATCCGTCGGGGGCACTGGTGCAGGCAATCTCTGCCGGTGCAAAAACGCTGCTCTTGATGATTCCTTCGACAATGGCAGAGGCCATGTTTCCGGCACCGATAAATGCAATTTTAGACATAAAGGGTTTACAGGGAGAACTGTCCCATTTTCAGCGGATGGGTAAACGTGGCTTCCACGCCCTGGCCTTCCCGTGGCTTCAACACCAGATCGCCGCCCAGTGCGCGCGCTCCGTGGCGGGCTACTGTCAACCCCATGCCGCGGCCAACGCCGGAATGCCCCGAAATAAAGGGCTCGAACATGTGGTCTCCGACTTCTTCGTTGATGCCCTTGCCGGCATCGCGGATGCGGATGCGGATGGCTTCATCTTCCTCGCTGTAACTGCACTCCAGTTCCACCGTCCGGGGAACTTCCACTGCTTCATTTTCCAGCGCATAACTCTCCCAGGCATTGATGAGCACTCGTCCCACCATGTCTTCGAAAGTTTCAATATTGGTCTCAAACTCAACGGGCGGAATCTCTCCCACGATCACTACCGTATTTTCCTTACTGTAGTCTCTCAGATAGCGCTGAATGGTGTCCTCAATGATTTCCGGGAGCTTCACTATGCTCCGCCCCAGATGTTCTTCTATGGCCAGCTGAGTCAGTTGGCGCACTATAGTAACCATGCGCTTGACGGCTTTGTCGATATGGTCACCGGCACGGCTCACCATGGCGGCATTGTCGGGCGCTGCTTTGAGCAGGTCCAGATAACCGACCACAACTCCCAGCAGATTGTTCAGGTTGTGGGCAATCCCCTGGGTAATGGCGCCGACCGCAGCCCCGTGGCGCATATCCGCCAGGCGGTCCCGCAAATCAATGTTTTCCTGATGGTTTTCCTGAATCCGCAGCTGCGTGTTTACGCGGGCCATGGTTTCATCCAAATCAATCGGCTTGGTGATGTAGTCGGCGGCTCCGGCCTTGAGGCCTTCGATCTTTTCCCCGCGGCCTGTTTTCGCCGTAATAAAGAGCACCGGTATATCTTTCGTATCCGGATTTGCTTTCAGGTGCTGGCAGGCCTCCAATCCGTCCATCTCCGGCATCATTACGTCCATCAAAATAACGTCCGGGCGGTTGGCTTTTACACAATCCAGACATTCCCTGCCGCTGTAAGCTGTCGTTACAAGCATTTCTTCTTTTTCCAGCTTGCGCTGCAACAGCTTTACGTTGATGGGCTGGTCATCGACAACGAGAATGTGGGGTTGTTTTTTCAATTGGAGAAATCCTTATGAGGGGTTGTTGAGCTGTCGATAAGCTTTCAGGGTGTTCTT
The DNA here is from genome assembly GCA_016932335.1 of Opitutales bacterium. Classification (GTDB taxonomy): domain Bacteria; phylum Verrucomicrobiota; class Verrucomicrobiia; order Opitutales; family Oceanipulchritudinaceae; genus JAFGCZ01. Next base: position 52,167 of record JAFGCZ010000007.1, read on the forward strand.
CATGAGCATAGCAACGGTCATCGGGCCAACACCTCCGGGAACGGGGGTAATGTGGCTGCTGATTTCGGCTACACTGCTGAATTCCACGTCACCGACCAGGCGATAGCCGTTTTTGGCTGTGGCATCGTCCACTCGGTTGATTCCAACGTCCAGAACCACGGCTCCGGGCTTTACCATATCCTTCGTCACAAAATTGGGTTTTCCGATAGCGGCTACCAGGATATCTGCCTGCCGGGTAATTGAAGGCAGGTCCTTCGTTCGTGAGTGGCAGACGGTTACCGTGGCATTGCCTTCTTTGCCTTTGCGCAGGAACAGCAATGCGGCCGACTTGCCTACCAACAGGCTGCGGCCGACGATCACCACATGCTTGCCGCCGATCTCAACCCCGCTGCGGGTAATCAGCTCAATCACTCCAGAGGGTGTGCAGGCGGCAAATCCGGCGGGATCTTCCTGTACCAGTTTGCCCATGTTGACGACACCAAGCCCGTCCACATCTTTTTCGGGAGCTACTCGATTGAAGGCTTCCACCTCGTCCAGATCTCCGGGCAGGGGTGCCTGAACCAGAATGCCATGTACCTCGGGGTCGGCATTCAATTGGTCGATCACGGCAAAGAGCTCGTCCCGGGTGGTTCCCTCGGGAATTACGTGCAGCCTGCTGCGCATACCGATCTTTTCCGCTGTTTTTACCTTCTTGCGCACATAGGAAACCGATGCGGGATCTTCTCCCACCCGGATTACGGCAATACAGGGAAGGCTGCCGTTCAACTGGCTTACAGCTTCTCCGAGTTCTTCGATAATAGCTTTCGCAATGGCGTTTCCGTCAATTAATTCCATAAATTCGTTTACTTACTGGAGTGTTCTGGCTTGGATCACAAGCTCTTTGCCCAGGGGGGTGCAGACTCCGTAAATGCGCACGTGCTGCTTGAGCTTTTGCTCCAGCGGATAGTGCAGCACCAGTGCCGATACGTCAAGATAAGCTATACGGTTGCCCCGGTGGTCGCGTAGCTCATACTCGTAGGGTGGTGCAGAGAAAAAACCGGTGGACTTCACAATCCAGCCTTCGTAATAGCGGGCAATGTCCACTGCGGGTGGCGGAGGAGGGGCGGTTTCTCTAAGCCAAGAGGCTTGAAAATACAACGGCAGTGGCTTGCGGATGGTGATTTCCGTCCAATCCGAAAGTTCTGTAAAGCTCACTTCATCTACCGCCTCAATCGTGGTCAATACGGCAGATTCGGTGTTGGGCTCCATATACACGGGCGTACCTTCCTCAGGCTTGTTCCCGAAGCCAACTGTGCTGCCTTCTATATACCCGGTATAATCCTTGGTATACTCCAGTCGGTAAAAAAGAGGGTTGGCTTCATCCGGCGCTGCGGTTTTCAGCATCGGATCGTCTTTGTATACAGACATGATTACGGGAGTTGCCGAGTCGGCAGTCAGAAAAAGAGGTACTTTATCCTGTTCCTGCGCAACAACTCCGAGAGATCCCCCCAACAACCCACAAATCACTAGGAATCGGTTCACTGCTTTCATGAAGTATACTATCTATAGGATTTAATTCGTAAGACTCAACTGAATAATAACTCAACTTCCTTCTTGCTCAACTCTCTCACGCGACCGCTGGAAATGCCCCGCATCCTCAGATCTCCAATCTGGAAACGCTGCAGGCGCTTCACATAGTAACCCAACGCTTCCACCATGCGGCGGATTTCACGCTTTTTTCCATGCCCCAAATGGATTTCCAGAGTTCGATCGCCCAACGGGCCTTTTTTGATTTGCACAATCTTTTCTGCTTTCAGGCGTTCCCCATCCACCATTACTCCGTTCAGCATGATTTTTATGTGAGCTTCCTGAAAGGGTTTGGTCAGCGTTACTTTATAGCGCTTGATGATCTCATTCGAAGGATGTTGCAGGCGCTGGGCCAGCTCTCCGTCATTGGTCAAAATCAAAAGGCCGTCACTGTCCTTGTCCAGGCGGCCGGCGCAGAACAGGCGTTCACGGTTCCACGGCGGGGGCACCAGATCAAAGACTGTGCGGTCATGGTGGGGATCGCTGTTCGATGATATATACCCCTTGGGTTTGTTCATGGCCAGGACCACTGTTCGCTGTGGTGATGTCCCCAGATTGCGTCCACGCACATGCACCCGGTCTTCTCCGGGGAGGATTTTTTGTCCCAGATGAGCCAGTTGGCCGTTTACCTGTACACGTCCTTCTTCGATGAGTGCCTCTGCCTGACGGCGGGAGCACACACCTTGATCTGCGATATATTTTTGCAGCCGAATTGATTCTTTGAGATCTTTCATTAGTATATTGCCTGAAATAGGAAGCAATAGGTCAAACCACACAACCTACACCTTTAATCGTAAAGTTAAAGCTAAAATCACCATGTCTGCAACGTCCCCGTCTCTTTATAGTCGTCAAAATCCTTTTTTGGCACGGATTATAGAAAACCGCCGCCTCAACGCGCCCGACTCCTCTAAGGAAACCCACCATTTGGTCATTGATATCAGAGGAAGTGGTCTGAGCTATTCCTGTGGTGATTCGCTTGGAATCTTTCCTCACAATCGACCGGAGGACGTCGAGTCAATGCTTTCCGCTCTAAAACTTTCTCCGGAGGCACTTTTGCAGCTGCCCAATGAGGCGGAGCCGGTCAGTTTACACGAGGCTCTCCGCTCTCGCTTCTATTACCTTTCCGGGGTTACCCGCGGTTTTCTCGCCAAAGTGCGCGAGAAAGTTTCCGATCCTTCCGAACAGGCCCGCCTCGACCACCTGCTCGACACAGCCAATGCTCTGGAACTCTCCGATTACATCGAAAACCACCACCACGACGATGTCCTCCGCGACTTTTCCTCTGCAGCCTTTACTCCCGAGGAGGTGCCCGGTCTCTTCCGTCGCCTTTCCCCGCGTCTCTATTCCATTGCCTCCGGTCCGGCGGCCTACCCGGACGAGATACACCTGACCATCGGGGTGGTCCGCTACGAAACCCTCAATCGTCAGCGGGTAGGGGTTGCCTCCACTTACGCAGTGGACCGCGTCCCCCTCAATGAACCTGTTCTCCCGGTCTTTGTCGCCAAATCACACTTTGGGCTGCCCTCATCGGAAACCGATATGATTATGATCGGACCGGGTACCGGAATCGCTCCTTTCCGCGGATTTCTTCAGGAGCGTCAGGCGCTCAAGGCTCCGGGGCGCAACTGGCTCTTTTTTGGAGATCGCCATGTCGCCACCGACTTTATCTATAAAGATGAACTCCTTCGCTGGCAGGAAGACGGCACGCTTTCCGAATTAAGCCTCGCTTGGAGTCGCGACTCAGACAAACGTGTCTATGTGCAACACTTGCTCTGGCAGCAGAGAGATCGCTTTTGGGAATGGTTCTCCAACGGAGCATCCCTCTATCTCTGTGGCGACAAATCCGGCATGGCCCGCGATGTGGAAGAAACCTTTGTCCGCATCGCCGTTTCTAAAGGTGCTGTAGCGGATGATCCCGATGCCACCAATGCCTGGATTCGCGACCTTAAAAAGTCACGTCGCTATCAACTGGATGTCTATTGATCCAGCGTCGTTTGATTTCTCCACGTCATAACTGAACGCATTTTAAGGTCTTTTACATACCCATTCCCGCCACCTTGTACTTCAATTGAAAACAAGAAAATGCCTCGATAGGGTGGCTTTTTAGGCTCTTTTATGCACGGCTATTCAGATTTAATTATCTTTCATGTTTATGCATAGCAGCCACTTGCTTTTATAAGTGATTCATACCTGCAGTGATATGCGTATTTATTCGTTTTCCTGTAAAAATAGTATAAAACAGGTTTATTTTTTCCTTGCATAGATGTCAGCGTTTTACGACTATTTAACTAGAATTTCCCATCCAAACCACCCTCATCACACCCGCACCTATACAGGTAGCCCCGGCTTTCCCAAGCCGGGGTTTTCTGTAAGTAAAGGTCCGGTTTAACGATAAAGAGGCAGGTAGCGCTCTTTCAAATAGCGGATCAGGTAACGGTGGGTAAACGCTTCGCCTGTGGCTATTTCGCAGAGCTGTTCCGTCTGATAGCGTTTTCCGTGACAATGCACGTGCGTCCGCATCCATTTTAAAACAGTGCTAAAATCGCCCTTGGCAAAGAGTGCTTCAATATTGGGATGATCTTTCAACAAGGCATACCAGAGTTGTGCCGACAACAGATTGCCCAGGCAGTAACTTGGAAAATAGCCGAACATACCTTCGGACCAGTGCACGTCCTGCAAGACGCCTTCGCTATCATCTTTGGGGCGGTAGCCGAAGCTTTCCTCAAAGAGCACATTCCAGCGTTCCGGCAAGTCCTTAACCTTCAGATCCCCGGAGAATAGCTCTTTCTCCAGCTGATAGCGCAGCATAATGTGCAGGTTGTAGGTTACTTCGTCGGCGTCCACGCGAATGGGAGTCAGCGCCACCCGGTTTATCGCCAGGTAGAGTTGCTCGCTGCTTACACCCGTTAACTGTTCTCCAAAAAGTTTCCGGTATTTCGGCTCCCAATACTCCCAGAATCCGCGGGAGCGGCTGATTTGGTTCTCCCAGGTGCGGCTCTGCGACTCATGGGCAGCCATGCCTGCAGGCTCTCCCAGTGCGGTTCCGGTCAAGTCTTCGGGAAGTCCCTGTTGGTAGAGTGCATGCCCGGACTCGTGAATAACGCTGGAAAGGGAATCCAGAGGATTGTTTTCATCGTAGCGCGTGGTCAGCCGAGTATCGCAGGTGTGCCCGCCGCAGAAGGGGTGGATCGAACGGTCGATCTTGGCCCGACTCATATCCAGCCCCAAAGCCAGCACCACTTCGTTCAGAAAGACTTCCTGTTTGTCCTCGGGAAATCCTTTCAGGAACGTCATATCTGGCTTTACCGGGCTGTTCACGATGCTTTCCACCAGGGGCACCAGCTCCGCTTTCAGTGGAGTAAACAGTTTGTCGATTTTTTCACAGTTCATTCCGGGATCATAAAGATCCACTAAAAAGTCATAGGCATCCGCTTCTCGGCCCATATATCCAGCCATTTCGCGGCACAGTGCGATGTGGTTTTCCAGATGCGGAGCATATGCCGCAAAATCATTTTGCGCACGGGCGTCAACCCAGGCATGGTAGCCCTTGTTCTGTGCTATGCTCTGTCGGTTGATAAAGTCTGCCGGTAGCTTGGTTTTCAGCGCGTAGTCTTTGGCCGCATCGGCAACCACGCAGCGTTCATCGTCACTCAGATCTTTGGCTTCGGCCAATTCGGCCAGCCACTCACCGATTTCCGGACGGCTGCTTTCCCGGTGTACCAACTCGGAATACACGGCGCTTGTTTCCGCTCGAAATTCAACACTCCCTCGGGGAAGATTTACCTGGTGATCCCAGCCCAGGATTCCCTCGATGGCGGCCAGTTTATCCTGACGGCGCAGTTCTTGAAATAGTTTTTGATAGGTTGGATGATTGGACATGTTTGATGGATGAATCTATATATTTACGTTGAGTAATATATATAGTAAATCAATCCCAGATTTTTTCAAAACATTCCTGATGTATCCAACCGCTTTTCCCGTTTTCAGTCCGCACAAAGTAATAATCGCCGTTTTGTTTAATAACGCGGGCACTTTCTCCGGCGTTCAGATAACCGCCTGCCGGGCTCTCTGGAGCCGGGGCAATGCTTAGGGGTGCTTCTACTTTCAGGGTAATGCCTCGTTTGGCCAGCAGGTGGTAACCACCCAAACCGGTCAGGCAAACCAGCAGCAATATCCCGAGGCAACCCCGCATCAGCACTAGAATAATCGCCGGGCTTTTGAAGTAACGGGGAAGCACCACGGCAAAAACCAGCATCCAGAACAACACACAACCACCGATTGCCCAGTAGTTGATGGGCAGTTGCATGGCAAAACGCTGTAGAAAACCGGATACCTCTGGATCCAGTTCCGCCTGCTTGCGGACAAAAATAAGGTTTGCCTGAGCGTCGTGATTGTAGGGATTCAGGGCCAGCGCTTTTTCCAGATGCAGCACGGCCTTGCCTGTATCGCTCAACTGATAGTAGCAGCAGCCCAGATTGTAGTGCAGCGCCGAGGACTCCTGCCCTTGGCCCAATACTTGTTCGTAAAGCGTTGCCGCGTTGGCAAAGTCTCCCTGCGCATATGCCTTGTTGGCCTCTCCGAAAAGGGATTCGGCGGTTTCCTCGGCATTTACTCCGATGCTCAGAAAGCAAAAGAAAAGCAATGTGATAAAGCGTCTCATGATTATATCTGATGAATCAGGGTTTCGATTCGCTTGCGCCACTGCGGCAGATCTTCCGTGCCCTGTAGGTTTCCGGCAAAGTGCAGGGCGTCGCACTGTTCAAATATGGCTCTGATTTCTGCCGTTACCGATGCTTCGGTTCCGCTGCTCTCCAGCACGCTGCAGATCTCTTCGCAAGTCAGACTCTCTGCCTTGACTCCGCGCTTGAAATGCTTGGTGGAGGCCTCCTGAACCATTCTCCGGGCGGCGGCAAAAAACGCTTGCGTATCGCCCTTGCCCTGCGCCTGTGCCAGTTCCTTGCTGCTGTTCTTCAAGTTGCGGTTGGCGCTGACCATGCGGGCGTAACCGGCGTCTTCGCGCAACTTCAACTGGCGTTTGCGCACCAGGGCAATTCCCAGCAGGGCAATGGCCGGAATACCTTGCAGCAGGAGGAAGTTGCGGTTGTAAAAAATCGGAGCAATTCCATTTGTCCAGCCGTCTGAAAGCAGTTGAATGGGGAAGAGTTCTTTGCGTTCCCTGATTTGCGGCCTGTTGCTTTGTTGGTTGTCTGTCGGTTGTGTTTCCGCGATAACCGATTTCGAAGCCACTGCCGGAGTCACTTCAATCTCTGTGGCATCGTGGTTCAGTGTATAGTACTTTTCGGTAATCGGATCAAAATAACTGAAGGGAATGGAGGGTAGAGTGCGTATGCTCTCGTCGATGGGAATAAAGATATATTCAAAAATCTTCTTTCCGCTGATTTGCATCGGATCACTTTTGTCTGCTTCAAAGGTAGCCTTAGGCGGGTATGCTTTCCAACCTTCTCCAAGATCAATCTTCGGTGCGGTGATGCGCTCAAAATTACCCGTTCCGCTGACCGTTAGCGTAACTTCAATAGGCTCTCCCGCAGCCACTTTGGTTTTCTTGACCGTGTCTTCCACCGTAAATTTGCCGATCGCTCCACTGAAGCCTTCCGGTTTGCCTTCCTCCGGCAGGGCTTTCACATCAAAGGTATAAGGCTCTGTTCCCAACTTTACTTTTCGGTAGTCGGGCTGATTATCCATCATGAAGGAGCTCATCATACGGTCAAAGGGATCATTCGAAAGCATCGGGCGCGGCTTTTGCGAGGCTATCGCAATCATCATGTTGCTGCTCCAGGAAATTTCCTGAGATCCTGTGCTGATGGCCGTCAGGATGATATCCCAGCTTGCTACCCGATAGAACTGATTGTTCAGTCGAATGCGGGACATTTTGGGCTCTTCTGTCGATATTTGTTCCAGAAAACCGTCCCCGGTGGTTTGAAATGGTTCTATATTACCTATATCGGTATCGTTGCGAATATAAAGGTTCAACTGACCGCGGCGCACTTCACCCACATAAAAGGGGCCATCCAGTCCCTCCAGTTTCAGCATCAGGGCATCCTTCATTTCCTCTCCGGCAGGAACCACTTTCAGCGTGGTCGCTGCTACGGTATAGATCTTTCCATCTATTTCTGCTTTCCACTCGGGAACAGTGTATTCGCCGACACTGCTGTAATTAACCGGGTAGGCCAGCGATGCGGTATAACGGTAGTCACCGTTGATTATTTTGGTTTCTCTTTGCTGCCGTGGATTTCCCGCCAGTTCAATTCCCTGAGGGAGTCTCAAGGTGCTCTTTTCCAGCGGTTTTCCCGTGTTCACCGTTTCCACCACAAAAAAAGTATGTCCGCCTTCGGCTATAACCGCAGGTTCAAAGCGTGCGTTAACAGAGATTTCCTCGGCTGCATTCAGGCTGATGGCCAGAAATGCCCAGAAAAGTGTCAGATACTGTGTAAGTCGCCGGTGCATGGTTACCAGTCTCTTCCTTTGGTGTTCTCTTTCTTTTCTACTCCCATGAGGATGGATATGGGAAGCTTCTTTTCGTCGTCTTTCATCGATTCCAGCAACTGTCCGGCCTCGGTTGGCGTCATTGCTCCCGGAGTCATTTCCATAGGGCTGCCTTCGCCTTCCTGACCCTCGCTGCCACCTTGTGGCTCTTCCGGTGCTCCCTGCCCCGGCTGTTCATTGGCGGGCGATGATTCGGGCTGGTTAGGCTGTTCCTGTTCCTGGCCATCCTGACCCTGCTGCTCCTCTGCCTGCTGCGGCTCTTCGCCGGGTTGCTGGTCCTGAGGCTGCTGTTGGTCACTGCCCTGGTCCTGCCCTCCGCTTTGTTCCTTGGAGTCAGATTTGTCCTGTTGCTCCTGATTTTGATCCTGAGGTTGCTCCTGCTGGTCCTGATTGTCGGAGTTGTTTTCCTGTTGCTCGTTATTTTTCGACGAATTATCCTGCTGGTTTTGATCGCTGCTCTGGTTCTGATTGTTGTTTTGCTGCTTGTCGTTCTGGTCCTGGTTGTTATCCTGATTCTGATCGTTGTTCTGATTTTGATTCTGGTTGTTCTGATCGTCGTTTTCCGACTCAAAATGAGCAAACAGATCAGCTTCTCCATTCACCAGATAGCGCGTTTTCAGCTCGGTGGGATCTTCTACGCCCGCACCTTCCCAGCCGGTAAATTTATACCCCTGTTCCGGTATGGCTTCGATGTCCACATAGGTTCCGTCGTCGGCATTGCAGCTGCCCAATACCGTTCCTCCCTGATCGGGAGTGGCATACAAAATTACTTTTTTCACGCGTTTGGCCACCACTGTCACCGTTTTGTCGGCATCCATCAGCACGCTGCTCTGCGGGCTTTCCTTGTCGCTGATGCCGGTGCCTTCCCAGTGATCGAGTTCCCAGCCGTCATGCGCCATATACTCGATCGGGGTGTTGCTTCCCTGGGCATACCAGCCTTCTGTGCGGGCCATGCCGGCCAGTTCCGGGGTAACTTTCAGCTTCAGCTCATATGCCGGCACAAAAACTGCCGTCACCGTTTTGTCGGCATCCATGTGCACGGTGCTCTCCGCTTTGGAGGCATCGGCAATCCCGTCGCCTTCCCAATGGTCAAACGTGTAGTGGTCGTTGCTGGTTGCCTTGATGGGGGTATCTGTTCCGTCATCGTAGCGCCCGCTCTTTTCCGCGCTGCCCGCCTGAGGATCGTTTACCTGCACCGTCAGTTGCCAGGTTTTGATAAAAACTGCGCCCACACTCATGTTATCGCTGACTTTGACGATCGATGTGGCCTTTTCCGGTGTGCTCAGGCCTTCCCCGCGCCATCCGTCAAAACGCCACCCATCCTTTTCATTGGGTTTTGCCTTTACTACGGTGGTTTCGCCAACGGCAAAGCGGCCGCTGCCTTCCACACTGCCGCCCTGTTCCGGCAGAGCCTCAACCGTCAGATCCCGCAGAATGCTTTCCAGCAGAGCCGAGAGCTTTTCCAGATTGTAGTCAGCATCTTCGTGCTTTTCGTCTAGTAGTGTGGCATTTTTAAAGTATTGAATTCCCTTGCCCCAGAGCAGGCGGGTATCTTTGGGCGATTCTTTAAACCGGGCCTCTCCCAGCTTGTGGTAAGTATTGCCCAGGTTGTAAAAGGTGTCGGCCTGAAGCTCCAAGTTTTCAGATTTCAATGCTTCCATATAGGATTTTACCGCTTCGTCGTAGCGACCGTCACGGTAGAGGGCATCGCCCTCATTAAACCAAAGCCTTGAATCTTCAGGATCGTTTGACGCCAGTTGTCCATACTGTGTGGCCGATTGCTGGTAGGCTTCGTCCTTGTAACTGCGGTAAGCCTTATGTGGAGTCGGCTGTTCCACGGTGGCTTCCACAACGGGCGTGCTCTCCGTTATTTCAGCATTTACCGGTGTTTCACCGGCACCAAACAGTCCAAGACAGAGCAGCCCCATCGTCAGCACTCTGATTACTCTGTTTCGCCTGCGCACTCCGATTAGTCCTTCTAAAAACAAAATGAGCAAGCCGGTGCCCAGAGGCCATTGGAAACGTTCAATGGGGATCTTTCGCAGTTGTTCCTCACGTTCTTCCGGGGGAATCGTTTCCAACGCTTTCTGGTAGACTTCATCCAGACCGGTGGCCCCCAGCCGGGTATACATACCCTGCGTTAGGCGGGAGATGGTGGTCAGCGTCATTTCATCAATCGCTGTCTTCACGTAGTCGCCATTGGCATCTTTCAAATAACCGCGGTTCCCGTTGGCATCGCTAATGGGGATCAACTCCCCGTTGGCCGAGCCCACTCCCACGGTGTAAATAATAATTCCCTTTTTCTCGGCATCTCTGGCCGCCTGAATTCCCGCGGCTTCCAGGTCTTCCCCGTCGGTTATGATGACGAGAAATTTGTGGTTACGGTTTTCTCCGAAGGTCAGTTCGGCATCCTCAATGGCGGCGGCTATATCGGTGCCGCCTACCGGCACACTGTTGGTGTCCACTGTCAGCAGAGTCTGCCGGATGGCATCATAATCCAGGGTCAGCGGGCACTGCAGAAAGGACTGTCCGGCAAAGGTAATCAGACCCACACGGTTGCCTTCTACCTGCGGGAGCAGATCCTGAATGGCCAGTTTGGCACGTTCCAGACGATTCGGAGCCATGTCCTCGGCCAGCATGGACTTAGAGGTATCCAGGGCAATCAACACATCAATACCCTTGACCTTTACTTCCTCCCAGGTGTTGCCCCATTGAGGTCGGGCCAGTGCAAGTACAAAGCAGACGACCGCCAGCGTGGCCAACACGCCCTTGATGATCTGCCGGCGCAGCGAATAGCTGTGCATCAGGTGCCCCATCAGTTTGCCCGATATAAAACGGGTCAGTTTGCTTTGCATGCGGCGCTCTCCACCCCAGTAAATAAGGGCAAACAGGAGGATTACTCCGGGAATGGCAAATAAATAGTTGGGTTCGGCAAATGACATGGTCTTAAGGCAGTCTGCGGTGAATCAGCGTCACGATGAGTTGCTCCAACAAAAGAATTCCCAGCCCGATCAACAGCGGGATGTAAAACAAATCCTTCCATAGAGCATTGTATTTCAGCTTGATTTCCGTCTTTTCCAGACGGTCGATGTCCTCGTAAATTTTCTCCAGCTCTTTAGTGCTCGTGGCCCGGTAACTTTTGCCCCCGGTTACTTTGGATACCTTTTCCAGTGTCTCCATGTCCAGATCGGAGGGGCGTGACACCCAGCGCTGGCGCCCGAAGCTGTCCTTAACTAGATTACCGTAGCGGTCTCTGGCCGGGTAGGGGGCTTCTCCTTTGACCGCCGCCCCGATGGTGTAAATCTTGATGCCGTAGGCCTTGGCCGCTTCCGCAGCCTGTTCCGGGCTCAGTTTTCCGGCGTTGCTGGCACCGTCGGTCAACAGCACCACAATCCGGCTTTTAGCCTTTTGTTGACGCAGGCGGTTGGCCGACATGGCCAGCGCGTCCCCGATAGCCGTCTGGGAGCCGTCGATCAGCCCGAGGTCGAGCCGCTTCAAGTTACGGTTCAACCACTCATGATTCAACGTCAACGGCGAAATCAGGTAGGAATCTTTGGCAAAGGCAATCATACCGATGCGGTCGTTGGGGCGTTTTTCGATAAACTCCGCAATCACCGTTTTAGCCACTTCCAGTCGGTTGGTGCGCTTGCCTTTCAGCTCAAAATCATGGGCGTCCATGGAGCCCGAAAGGTCCACCGCCAGAACGATATCAATGCCGCTGGTCTCGATCTCTGTTGTCTGGTTTCCTCGTTGCGGGCGGGCCAGAGCCAGCACCAGAAAAGCCAGCACCAACAGGCGCCAGCTCACGCGGAAACGGCCCGGGCGGCTCCTGACAAACGCCGCCACTTGTTTGGCCAACCCCACGGCCGGAAAACTGATGGAGGGGCGCTTTCCTTTGCGCCCGCGCATCAGCGCAAACAGCGGAATCAGCAACAGAAGCCAGAGTAATTCAGGTTGTTCAAAGCGATACATCGGTAAATGCTATTCCTTGGTCCCTTCCTCCGTCAGGAAGGACTTTGTGTAACTCTCGCGAATGAAGCGTTCTGCAGAAAGAAACAGCTCATTCATGGAGGCTTCGTCTAAATTGTGTTGGGCAAACTTTACCAGGTCCACATGCCCCAGGAAATCCGTCAACAAGGTGGACAGCTCTCCGGAAAAAGCGTTGTGGCCGGTGGCAATGGGGAGGAATTCTTCCGTGGTCATCTCGTTGGCCCGAATCTCGAACTGTCGCTCAATATAGCGGCGTAATACCAGAGATACCGCCACGGAGAAGGCTTCATCGTTATGGGCGGCCATCAGCGGTTTCACCGCACTGAGTTGTTGCATGGCTTCCTCATAAGGCGGAATAATTTTGGCCGCCTCTTCCCGCGCTTTGCGAGGATGCCATACCAGTTTGCGGATCAGTCGGTCGGCCAATACCACTGCCAGAAAGGCGGCGATGGCAATTCCCGCAACATACCACCAGTTGATGATATAGATTGGTTCGGCAATATCCCGCAAACCTCCGTCGGGCAGTTCAAAGTCAGCGGAAGCTATCAGGCATGGAATCAGTGCATTCATCGGCGATGCTCCCGTTTTTGGAAGAAACTCCTCAGGGAGTTGATGTAGGGCTGATCGGTGGTGATGGCGATGCGGTCGACTCCTGCCTGGCGGAAGCCGTGGATAATGCGTTCCACCCGCTTCTGGTTCTGGTAGGTGTAGAGCTGGCGCAGCTTGCGGTTTCCCGTATCGATTTCCACCAGTTCTCCGGTTTCCGCATCTTCCAACGTCACTACGCCCACATTGGGCAGTTCCGTTTCACGCGGGTCACTGATGTCTACGCAGATCAAATCGTGTCGCTGATTGGTCAACGTCAGCGATTTCATCAGGTCTCCCTTGGTGCTGGTCGAAGGGCGAATCCAGGCCAATGACTCTTCCGTAATAAAGTCCGAAAGCAGAAACACCACCGCCTTACGCTTTTGCAGGCGGTTCAGGTAGCCTAGGGCTCCAACAATATCAGTCCCGCGCTGTTTCGGTTCATAGAAAAGAATGTCGCGGATTACCCGCAGCACATGCTGCCGACCTTTGTTCGGCGGCACATACTTTTCCACCGTATCGGTAAACAGCAGCAAGCCTACTTTGTCATTGTTGCGCGTGGCCGAAAATGCCAGTACCGCGGCCAGTTCTGCCGACAGCTCGCGCTTGCTCTGATCGGTGGATCCGAAACTGTTCGAGGCCGATAAGTCCACCGCCAGCACGATCGAGAGCTCTCGCTCTTCCCGATAGCGCTTGATAAACGGTTTATCCATCTTGGCCGTTACGTTCCAGTCGATGGAACGCACGTCGTCGCCGGGCATGTACTCGCGCACTTCCTCAAAATCGATCCCCTGGCCTTTGAACGCCGAGTGATACGCGCCCAGCATCGTCTCAGAGATCAGACGCCGGGTCTTGATCTCGATCGTGCGGACTTTTTTGAGGATATCCCGAGTCCCGTGAGATGAAGTGAGTGCACTCATCAGATGCTCAGATTTCCGGAGTTACCTTCGGTTGCTGCAGTGGCCTGCATCAGGGTACCGGAACGGTCTCAAAGATTTTCGTAATGATGGACTCCGAAGTCAGCTCTTCTGCTTCAGCCTCGTAAGTTACGATCACGCGGTGGCGCAGCACATCCATGCCGATGCTCTTGACGTCCTGCGGGGTTACATAACCACGCCCCTGCAGAAATGCCCAGGCTTTGGCGGCCAGGGTCAGCGCAATGGTGGCACGCGGGCTGCCCCCGAACTGGATAAAGTCTTTCAATTCTCCCAAGCCGTGCTTTTCCGGATAACGCGTGGCAAATACAATGTCCACAATGTAGTCCTTCACCTTGTCATCCACATAAATTTCGTTGATGACTTCGCGGGCCTTGAGAATGTCGTCCGGCGTAATCACCGGGTTGACTTCCAGGTTCGGCGCCGTGGAGGCCATGGCATCCAGAATATGGCGCTCTTCTTCCTTGCTTGGATACCCTACGTTTACCTTAAGCATGAAACGGTCCACCTGTGCTTCTGGAAGGGTATAGGTTCCCTCCTGGTCGATGGGATTCTCCGTGGCCAATACCAGAAAGGGCTTGGGCAGCTTAAAGGTTTCGTCCCCAATGGTTACCTGGTGCTCCTGCATGGCTTCGAGCAGCGCGCTCTGTACCTTGGCTGGGGCGCGGTTGATTTCGTCGGCCAATACCAGATTGGCAAACACCGGGCCCTTTTTAATCAGAAAGTTGGCTTCTTTGGGGTTATAAATGAGGGTTCCGACGATATCTGCCGGTAACAGATCGGGGGTAAATTGAATGCGTTGGAAGTCTGCTTTAATGGTCTTGGCCAGCGTGCTTACAGAAAGCGTCTTGGCGATGCCGGGTACCCCTTCCAAAAGGATGTGCCCGTTCCCCAGGAGCCCTATAATCAGGCGGTCTATCAGGTATTTCTGACCGACAATTACTTTGCCGATCTCGTTTTGCAGCGCCGGTACCCAAGCCGAAGCTTCCTTTACCTTTGCATTCACAGCCGTGAGATTGAATGTTTCTCCCATTTGAAACAATGAATTTGAATAAATAGAGGGTTATTGCAAAGGAAAAAGCCGCAGAACTGACTGCGATTTCTGACTTTGCGGACAGAACACGTATGTATTACTGACGATTAAATTCCCGTAAGGTTCAAAAAAAATACCTTAACGGTAAAATTTACTGCAACAAAGCAGTTAAATCGTCTACGTAAGTGTCCGTTACTTTTTCCCAGGAGATATCCAAAGTGCTGGCTCTGGAGGCCTCTTTCAGGCGTTTTTGCAAGGCCGTATCAGTGATCAGAAGCTCTGCCTGGCGCAAATAGGCGTTGGAGTCTTTGTAAGGGACTGCCAACCCGTTTTCTCCGTTGTGTATGTATTTCAACGCCGCGGCATAATTGTAGGTCAGCACTGCCAGACCACTGGCCATGGCTTCTGTCACCACATTTCCGAAGGTCTCCGTTTCGCTGGCAAAAAGGAATAAATCCGCACTGGCATAATGCTCGGCCAGATCTTCCCCACGCCGCATGCCCGCAAAAATAATCTCAGGATGCCTGGCCTCTAATTCCTTGCGCACCGGTCCGTCTCCTACCAGTACGAGTTTCAGTTTGGGCTGAATCACCTTCATCCGCTCATAGGCCTCTATGGTCAGCGGGAGGTTCTTCTCATTGGCCAGCCGTCCTACAAAAAGGGCCACAGGAGTCTCCTCATCGACTCCCCATTGTGCTCTCAATGCTTTGTTCCGCCGTTCCGGGCTGAACAGTTGTGTGTCGACTCCGCGCCCCAGTATTTTCAGGTTCTGGAATTTGGCCTCATTGAGCATTTTCAGCACATCGTCCGATGGAACAAACGTGGCTCTGGTTTTGTTGTGCACATAGCGAAGCCATTTCAGCGCTGTTTGCATCAGTTTTCCGTAACCGTAGTGTTTTCCATAGCTGTGAAAATTAGTGTGGTAGCTGGAGACGACCGGAAGTTTCAGGCGTCGGGCCACTTCTACGGCGTTCCAGCCCAGTGGTCCTTCAGTGGCAACGTGTACCAGATCCGGGCGGTCGCGTTTCCACAGTTGCCGCAGGCGTATGGGGCAGGGGAGGCCGAAATGCAGTCCGTCATACCCCGGCATCGGCAAACCCCGCACAGGCACCTCCAGACGCCCGTTTACAGCCACGGTTTGGTCCTTTCGGTGTTGCCTCGGGCGGATGATCTGCACTTTGTGCCCCCGGGAGGTCAGGCCGTCTGCTAAACGGCTTAAAGTCATAGCCACGCCGTTTACCTCTGGAGGAAAAGTTTCTGTGATGATGCAGATTTTCATTTTGCCCTTGGGTTAGCCTGTCCTCATCCTAACAAACAATTATTTAGACCGTATTAATAAATAAAAGTTTTTATGGATAACACGCTTTATTGTTTGGCCGGCCCTACTGCCGTGGGGAAGACGGAGCTTTCCCTGCGCTGGGCGGAGCTCTACCGCGCTGAGATTCTCTATTGCGATGCGGTCAGTATGTATCGTGGAATGGATATCGGCGCCGCCAAACCCACCGCGGAAGAGCAGGCCCGTGTTCCCCACCATGGGCTGGACCTTTCCCCGGCCTCCGAACCCTTTACCGTGGCCGATTATATGGCCTATGCCGCAGATACCATCCGAGCTATTCATGCCCGGGGAAACCGCGTGCTCATCAGCGGTGGCAGCGGATTTTATCTGAAAAGCTTTTTTGCTCCCGTGGTCGACAATGTTTCCGTCCCCCCGGAGATTCGCCAAACGGTTCGCGATCTGGAAACCGCAGAAGGACTTTCCGGTATGGTGCACGCGTTGCGGGCCTGTAGTCCGCAGGGCATGGGCAATGTCGATCTGCTCAATCCCCGGCGCGTATCCCGGGCCTTGGAGCGTTGTCTGGCTTCCGGGCTCTCTGTCGCGCAATTGGAAGCCCGTTTTGCGACTATGCCCACCCCTTTTGATGCCTATCCGCGCCGGCTCTGCGTGCTCATGCGCAACCGCGATGAACTCCGCGCACGCGCCGCGGTGCGTGCCCGTAAAATGCTTGCCGACGGTCTCATTGAGGAAGTCCGGCAACTCCGTGCGGAAGGGCTGGAGCAAAACGTATCTGCGGCATCTGCCATAGGCTACCGCGAGGTGCTTGCCTGGCTGGATCATCCCGATGCCGATATGGATTCCCTTGCCGCGGAAATTGCCCTCAATACCAACAAGCTCATTAAAAAACAAATTTCCTGGTTCCGCAATCAATTGACTGCCGACTGGCTCTATGAGATGGCCGAGGGCGAATGTGGCCAACCGGAAGAGCTCTTTCCTCAGCCATAAAAAAAGATGAACACCGGAGTGTTCATCTTTTTAAAGTGGATTCGATCTGATGGTGCTTATTCAGCATCCCCCTGGTTTTCGTTATACTGAGCCAGTGCTTTATTGCTGACTTCTTCGATGAGCAGCCAGGCACCGGCTTCTTTCAAGCTCTTGCTGTAGTCCTTGGTGTAAGCGGCAATTTCGGCATCCTTGCCGGCCAGCGTTGGCTGTTGCTTGCTCTTCACGTAGACTAAAATTCCGGCATTGCCGCGGAAAGTCATCTCGGAAACATCTCCGGCACTCGTGTTGTTCAGCACGTCATACAGGGTGTAGAGAATTACCGGCGGCATATCCTTCTGGGTAAAGGCGGGATAATCTTCGGCCTTCATTCCCAGCGATTCAGCGGCGGTCTTGAACTCCTTGCCGCTCATTACAGCAGCCTGCAGTTCTTCCTGCAACTGGTTGCCTTTTTCAAGGAAGAGACGATGTTTTTCCTGTGCGCTGTAGCGGGCCAATACGGCATCACGAACAGCTTCAAACGGAGGAATGTTGGCTTCGATCATGCCTTCACGAATGAGCACGGCGGCTCCGTCGGCATAAACACCCAAGTCAGAATAGTAACGGGTTTCATCCATTACACTCCAGGCATTGGCAAAAAGGGTAGCCGGCAGCACGGTTCCTGCGGGAGCGGCGCTGGCACTGAAGGCAGGCACGTTTACGATTTCGCCGCCGAATTCAGCAACCGCCTTGTTAAAGGCTTCGGAGTCCTTCTCAATGTTGCGGCGCCACAGGGCTACGGTAAAGTCGTCGGCGTGAGCCGTGGCTGCTTCTTTGGCGGCTGCCAGTGCGGCTTCATCTGCTTCAGCACCTACCTCAATGAAGGATGCTGTCTTAAAGAGAACAGCCTTGGCCTGCATCTTCTGCGGTTCCTGGTAAACTGAGGGAGCGTTGTCGTAGAAGGCTTTCAGGGTGGCTTCGTCTACGGTAATTTCCGGGTTAAAATCTTCGGCGGAGAAAGCAGCAGTGGAGATCGTCCATTCCGTTTCTGTTTCCAGATACTGCTGCTTGGCTTCATAAGGAAGCACGTAGCCGGCACCCCCCAGCAGATCCAGCACCTTGTCAATGCGGTAATCATCCTTCAGTGTCTGTACCACCATGTTTTTGCTGTAGCGCGCATTGCGGTCCAGGCTGGCAATAAAAGAGCTGTAACCGTCGGCATCGAACTTGCCGTTTTCATCCTGAAAAACGGACAGGCTCTTGATGTAGGCTTCCACTTCCTGCTCTCCCGGCTCTTGAATGCCCAACTGGCGGGCGGTGGACAGGGCGGCAATGCGGTCGTAACCGTAATTGTTCAGGCGCTGACGGCTCACCTGGCGCTCCGGGTGCAGAATGCTGCTTACCTCGGCTGTTAACTGTATGTAGTTGACTTCACCGCTGTTCTTCAGATTGAACCCGAAAAAGTCCATCCGGCGATACTGTTGCGGTGTGCCTGAGCCAAAAAAGCTTTGGTTACCAATGGTCAGCACGAAGGTAACGGTTACAATAATCAGCAGCGCTGAGAACAATACCTTATTGTGCTTTTGCAGAACGGTCTGAATCCACGTAATCATTGAGTAGAATTAAGGGGGGTTAAATAGCGGAGCAAAACAACAGCAGCCTTGCCTGTCAACAGGCTTCTCGTTTGCTTTAGCGATCTTCTTCCGTTTCTTCCAGCAGTGTTTCCAGACTTTCTTTGGCGGCCCTTTCCGCATTCGGGGCATCGAGCAATTCCCGAAACCGATTAATCAGGGGATCCACCTTGCGCAGGATTTCTGTTCCCTCGCTGTTTCCGTGTTCTGCGTAAGCTACCATGAGACTGTTTAAGTTCATCTTGCCCAACGGTTTTCCGGGAGCATATGAAAGGTCGTCGGCATTGTCGCCTTCCCTCACCGGTATGCTCTGTATCAGATGCATGTCTTCCAGTCGGCTCAGCGATTCGTTCAACACGTTGCCCGGAACGCGCAGTTTGGAGCCTAGGGCAGTCGCCGTAATGGGTGGTTGGCACCGGGCAAAATTGCGGCAGATCAGCAATAAAGTGGAAAGCGTTAAGGTTTCTCTGGTTTTCAGGCTGATATTGTTCCACATCTGCTGGTGCACCAGGAAATTGGCATTCTGCAGCGCAAACGTAATCTGTCCGCCGAGCAGTATGAATACCCAGAAAAAGTAAAGCCCGACCATCAATACAGGCACAATGGCCACCGATCCGTAAATACTCTGCGTGCGAATTACGATGTTGATGTAGAGGATCGACGCCAAATTGTTGATTACCAGACAAGCCGCCACCAGTAACGCTCCCGTAAAAGCCACCCCGATACGCACTTTCACGTTGGGGAAAAACTGGTAGAACACCGTCAGGAGAATGGCCAGCATCAGGAACGAAAGCACCGGGCTGCCCACAACAAAAAGATGGGTCAGCGACTCTCCGAAGGGCAGAAAATTAAAGTAGCCGACAATGGTCGTTGCCGAAAACAACGTAAATGCACCCAATCCCAGCAGGGTTCCCAGGCTCATAAACGTCCAGTAGAGCACAATTCTCAACCACCAGCTGCGGCCCCGGTTGGCTCCCCAGATTTGGTTGAACGTGGTCTCAATCGACGTAATCAGCTGGATCCCGATAAAAATAATCGTTGCCAAGCCGACGATCCCGGCGATGCCGCCACCGCTCCGGTTGATAGATCCCGCCATTTTCTGCGCCCCTTCTGTGATCTGGCTGATCAGATCGTCCACCGCATCCGACATGGCTTCCTCTTCTGCGGAGATATCGTCCGGCGGAGGCGTTCCTTCCACTGCCTGATACTGTTCCAGCGTAGGGGCAATAAACAGAAGCACTCGCTTGATGTATTCCTCCTGATCGTCTTTGAAAAAGGCTCCGGAGACTAATACCGCAACCACCAGTAAAGGCCCCAGGGCCAGCAGAGAAGAATAACTGAGGGACGCCGCCTTGCTGAACAGATTGTTTTTCACCATCCCGTTGTAAGTAATCGAGGCTACGCGCAAAATGGCATACAGATGCCCCTTGAGCGAACGATCCTGCAACAGGTAATGATCCCAGATATCATACGATATCAGGCGTATAGACTTACGGTAAAGGCCCCTCAGGTTCGAAATCACTGGTTACTCAAAAAAGTCTGTGCGATGATGGGCCACAAAAGTGCCAGACCACCGCAGATGGAAAGCGCGGAAGCCAGTAGCACGGCACCCAGTTTCAAGGTCATGGTATTGAGCAGAATTCCCACATGCAGGCAGATCATGGCCACCAGTGTAATCATTCCATACAGCGGGCTGAACTCCAGCATGGCAAAGCCTACATAGCCAAAGTAACCTAGGCCTACCAATGCACGCACGCGCACAATCGGGAACAGGGAGGTGGCATGCAACAGCATGGCCAGGGCCAGCATCAGGTCCACAAATGCCATGATCAGACTGGGGAATTCCAGAATGCTGGCGTAGGTGAATTTGTGCCCTTTCATCAGGTCAGCAATTTCCGGATAGTGCGGCAAGACAAAGGCTACACTGCTCAGAATGAAAGAAAGTGAAAGGGCCGGCAGCAGGATGCTGGCGGAGGTTTCCCGCTTGTCGATCTGCTTTTTCAGGTGCTTGGTGTCGGCCGATTTGCCTTCCGCGGCCGCCAGCATGTCCTCAATCTTCAACTCCTGCCCGGGATCGTCTTCTTCGTTATCAGTTGGACCGTCCAGCAGTGGATCTTCCGGCTTGCGCAGGCTCAGGCTCTTCTTTTGCGGAAATACCTGCAAGTTTAGCTCCATGTTGGCCTTGATCGAAATCCACACTTCTTTCTCGTGGTCAAAATAAAGTGTCTTGGGGCTGATTTGGCCGGCTTCAGCCAACGACTGTACTTGCTCCAGGGAATAAGGCCCGATAGCCTTTTCCGATTCGATTTCGCGCAGATAATATTCCTTTGACATGGTAAATGATGCTTAAGTGTAATGAATGGGCATTCAGTGGTTATGCAAGTCAATTCTCCTTGCCCCAGCCGAGCTTTTCGTGCACCAGGCGGAAGTGAGAGTACTTGGGATTTACGATCAGGTTGAAACGCGCTTTTTCCGCGATACGAATTTCCAGAGGAAAGACCTCCGCCGAGGTGAAGCAGATTCCACCGTCTCCTGAAACAATAAGGTCTTTATCCACATCACAGCATTCGATGTTCAGCTCTGTGCATTCCGAAAAGATCAGGCTGCGGTTGCTTA
Organism: Opitutales bacterium; assembly: GCA_016932335.1. Lineage (GTDB taxonomy): Bacteria > Verrucomicrobiota > Verrucomicrobiia > Opitutales > Oceanipulchritudinaceae > JAFGCZ01. The sequence goes on from JAFGCZ010000007.1 coordinate 73,284, forward strand.
GTGTATGAGGGCAAATCGGTGTCATTGCCATCACCGGTGCAGAGGGGTGGATGATCGGACCGCCTGCCGAAAGATTGTAGGCAGTCGATCCTGTGGGTGTCGCAAAGATAAGCCCATCCGAATAATATTCATTCACCGGTTTTCCGTTTGCGTTCACCCTTAGGCGGGTCAACCGGGTTGAGAGTTTCTTAATAACAAAATCATTCAATGCCAGGCGAGATTCGCCGTTGGTGCAACGGCATTCCAGCAGCCTGCGCTCCGAAACGCAGCAATTTCCGCTCAACACATCCGGCAGCAGTTCTTCGGCCTCGCGGGCCTCCGAAGCCATAAAGCCAAGCTTGCCCAGATTGATGCCCCACACAGGGGTTCTGCTCCTTACAGCCGCAGTGACCACCGAGAGTAGGGTCCCGTCTCCGCCAACCACGCAGCACAGATCGCAACCCAAAAGCCTGTCTTCTGCCAGTGGATACTCTGTGCAAATGTCTACCGTGCAACCTTGCTTAAGGCATTCTTTTTTCAAATGCTCCGCCAGCTCCAACGCTCCGGGCTTGGTCTTGTTGACTGCAAAAATGATATGCTTCACTGGGTTCACGCGTAATTTATGACACTTATTTTACATATCTCTTTGCGCAAAGGTCAATGTTTGTCTGCATCCGGCTCTGCTATCGTTTCGCTTTCCAGTTCTGTTGCTCCGGAAATATGCTGTACATCGGTGGATAACAGGTAGGTAATGGCATCGAAAAGAAGCTTCTGGTCAGGTGTGGCATCGCCAATGCGTCCGTGGATGGCGGCATCCAGTAGTTTGTTGCCCGACATCTGTTGCACATTCAGGGCAAAGGGCAGAGCGTTGAGCGGATCTTTTTCCAGCACCAGCAGGAAGGCCAGAGAGGTGGCTCCTTCGCTTTGGTTTACCGCCAGGCTCTTATTCCAGAGCACCAGCGCATCCCCTTGTTTGCCCGAATTCCAGAGAATTAACCCCTGTGCGGACATCACCGCGGAGTCTTTGTCCGAAAGTGGATACAGGTAGGTGAGCAGTTTGCTCCAGGGCAGCAGCGGCTCCTTTTTCAAGGCGTGGAGCATCTGCAGGTTATAAAAACTGATGGTGGCCACCCGGCGCGCATCCATGCGCTCCGGTCGAGGTTCCAGAGCTTTCAGCGACCATTCCAGGGCTTCTGCGTCGTTGCCCAGTTTGGCATAGGCATTGGCCACCAGATAAATATCCTGAGCTTCTGTTTTACGGTCTTGGGCTTCCGCCCAGTTCGGCGCCGAAACAAACCAAGTCAGGCCGATGCCCAGCACCCCCAGGCCGATATTTGTCCAAAGTTTTTCCACTTCCACCAGTAATACGCCACCACTGAAAACACAAAGCATGGGCACCAGGGGCAGCCGGAATCGGGCACTGGCATAGTACAAGAGCATTCCACCGGAATAGGCACAGATCATCAAAATCAGCGCAGCATGCTTTCGGGAAAACTGTTCTCGGCCCACCGCCAGCCCGCAGACGGCAAATCCCAGAATCAGAGACCAACACAGCACGTTCGGTTTCAACAGAGGACTCATGGCCTTGTGGAAACTGTAGGTTTTGTTGTTGTACTGCTCAAAGTTGTTGAACAAATATACCGTCTTTTTGCTCATTAAACGGATGAAATGGGCCGGGTCGCCTTTGACTTCGTTGCGCCCCTTACGCTTAAAGTAATCGGTAATCTGCTCCACGGAGTAGGGGGGCTTTTTCCCTGTTTCTTCCTCGTATTGCAGTTCCGATGCTTTTCGTGCCGGGTTTTCTCCGGGGTTCAGTTGTGTGATAAAGTAATCCTGCTTGTAGTACTTTCCGTTCGATCCGTGTTTATTGGCCGCGTAGAAATTAAAATCCCCCTGCCAGGGTAGCACCTTAAAGCTTCCACTGTAGAGATAATTGACCATTCCGTAACTGCCCAGAATCATTAGAGCCCCCAGACACAGCAGGGAGGCATGCACAACTCCCTTGTGGAAGTGCTCGGCGGTAAAGAGCAGAGCAATGGGCGCTACCACCAGTACCGTAAGAAAATGCGGGCGCGCGCAGATGGCCAACCCCAGGAAGATCCCTCCCAGCAAATAATTGTAAGCTTTTTCTTTGGCCATCAGCCGGTCTATCCCCAGTAGACACAGCGTAATTGAGAACGTCGTGTCCAGCGGATCTGCCATAAAATAGATGCTTACCGGATAGAGTGCATAGAGCAGAGAAGCCAGCACCGCAGCTCCCTCGTTGTCCCAAAGCCGCTTGGCAATGTTGCCTACCAGAAAAGCAGACAGAGCGTGGCATAGCAATCCGAACAATCCGGCCACGTGAGCCAGCTCGCTTTGGGGTACTCCCGCCACTCGAAACCCGGCCAGCACCCCTTGATAGAGCATCGCCCGGTAGAAGGGTTCATTGCTGAATCCTCCATCTACAATTTGTCCGGCCAACACCAGTGTTTCCTCCCCGTCTAGATGGGGCGACTGTCCAAGGGCCGTGCCCCAATACCAGTCCAGATAGGCAAACCCATAGAACAGAGCTCCGGCAACAACCAGTAAGCGAAGTATTTTATACATGGATCAGCGGCGAAAGAGGTTATACTTGAGGATGGCATAGATGGCACGGACCCCATCCTTCCACGTAATCTTTTTCCCCTCGGCATAGGTTCTTCCGTAGTAGCTGACACTGCCCTCAAAAATGCAGCAGTTCAACCGGGCTACCTTCGCCGTCAGCTCCGGTTCTATACCGAAACGGTTCTCTTCCAGTTGGATCTTGTCCAGTATTTCCTTTTTGAAAATCTTATAGCAGCATTCCATGTCTGTTAGATTCAGATTGGTCAGCATGTTGGAGAGCATGGTCAGGAATTGGTTTCCCAGCATATGCCAGTAGTAGACCACACGGTGCAATTCGCTCCCGATAAAGCGCGAGCCGAAGACGACATCGGCGTGCCCTTCCAGTATGGGTTGAATCAGCTTGGGCAACTCTGCCGGATTGTACTCCAAGTCGGCATCTTGAATTGCCACAATATCTCCCGTGGCTTGGGCAAAACCGGTTCTCAACGCAGCACCCTTGCCCTGGTTGACTTCGTGGTAGAAAACCTTGATCAGAGGGCTATCCAGCTTTTTCAGGATGTCCGGGGTTCCATCCTGCGAGCAGTCGTCCACCAGAATAATCTCTTTCAGGGGAATTTGGGCAGCCTGCACGCGTTCGAGCACAGTCATTACGGTGTCTACTTCGTTGTAGACAGGGATAATAACAGAAACATTCATATCAGAGTGGGGGAGGGTTACAGAGAGAGGATCAACCGGCAATAAAGCGAATCTCCTGGATATGTCCACACCCTTCTAGGGCGCGAATTGCTTCCAGATACCGCTTCTGCTGAAATAAGAGTTCACGTTTTACAATTGGGTTTCCCACCGACACCACGAGCACCCCGTTGTTGTCTATCCTGATCGGACTGCAACGGTGCGCATTATCCCCTAAAATGTTTTTCCAGTTACTCATCAGTGTTTCCTCCGGGGTCAGTTTCCCTATCTGATACCGTTCGGTCAGCACTTCAATCAGGCTGTCCAAGGGCACTGAAGCACGGTCTATCGATCTCGAATAGTTCAGAGGCAGGCCCCGGAACTCCGCTATCAGATTTTCTGTGCGACGTGGTAATTTCATTTATAACCGCCCAGAATAGATTATTTTTGCCTTCTGGCAATCCGTAAGACTGATTCGTCGCTTTCTTTATCCGGAAAATCGCGCTTGCTCCCTTTTCTCAGGTCTATATAGGGGAGGCAGTTCCACCCTCATTTTCATACCCGTTGTTATGCTGTATTTGCTTATCGTATCCATTGCCTGGGGCTTTTCTTTTGGGCTTTTTTCAGGTCAGCTGAAAACGCTGGACCCCACTCTGGTGGCTTTTCTACGCCTGTTTTTGGCTGTTCCTTTTTTTGCTCCGTTTTTCCGTCCCAAAGGCATTTCCTATAAGCACCTGCTCTATTTGGGCTGTATAGGGGGAATTCAATTCGGGGCTATGTATGTCTTCCTCAACCTTTCCTATCAGTTTCTGGAAAGTTGGCAAATTGCTCTCTTTACGATCTTTACCCCGCTCTACCTCAGTGTCATCGACGGTATTTGGGAGGACCGTTTTCACCCCTTCGGCTTGCTCATGGCCCTGGTCGCCATCATCGGTGCTGCCGTTATTCACTACGATGAGAAAATCACCGAGTCCATCCTTACCGGTGTGCTCTACATGCAGATGAGTAATGTCTGTTTTGCCTTTGGCCAAGTGGCCTACCGCCACGTTCGCAGACAGATTCCCAAAGAACACAGCGACTTTTCCCTGCAATGTATCCTCTTCATCGGCGCCTCCATTGTAACCGCGGTGGCTACATCCTATCAGGGTACCTGGGGCGATCTGGCAAAGGTCGAATGGGATCAGGTGCTGACCCTCCTTTATATGGGCGTTATTGCCTCCGGGCTCTGCTTCTTTTTCTGGAACAAGGGCGCCACTATGGTCAGTATCGGAACACTGGCGGTTTTCAACAACCTCAAGATTCCCATTGCCATGCTCATTTCGCTCACCGTTTTCGGCGAGAGCACCAATTACTATCGCCTTTTCTGTGGCTCCATTATTCTCAGCGTGGCCATGTTCCTTTCTGAGCTTAACGAGCGATACCAGACCAATACCAAGTTTTCCGACAGGGTGGACGCCTGGGTTCTCGGCCTGCTCGATAATATCCGCATTGCCTACCTCGCCAAAGTAGAGGAAATCAAAGAGCGCGCAGCAAAAGAGCGGGATCAGGATAACTGACCCCGCTCTGCGGTATAAATAAACTTGCGCTTGGGTGCCTTACCAGTGGTAGGTAAAGCCTGCGCTGTACTGACGCGGGGAGGCCGGTGTTCCGGGCACTTCCTCGAAGTCGTCATCCCAAAGATTATCCATTACGGCATTCAGCTCCAGGCCTTCCATGTAAGGTACTTCCCACGTGATTCCCAGGCTGGAGATAAAGGCATCGTCGTCGCTCTGGCGTAGACGGTTCGGTTCCTGATCGCGGTATTCATTGTCGCTGCGGATGAAGACTCCCTTGATCGGTTCCCAGACCAATGCCAGCGTTACCCGGTTGCGGGCATAGTTCAACGCATAGAAACTGGCGTCCACGGTTGCGTCGCGGTAGTCTTCAGACTTGTCCAGGTAGGTATAGCCGAGCAGGGCTTCAAAATGCTTCCATTTACGGCTCACAGAGGCCTCGAACCCGCGGGTGTCGATGTCCACTGCATTGGCAAAACGGGCATAGTAGGAGCTGCTGTATGTCCAGTCCACCAGATCTCTGTCCTCACGGTAGAAGACCACGGCATTCACTATCCAGCCCTGAATATCCCAGTTGATGCCCAGCTCGTAATTATCGCTGGTTTCGCGTCCCAGATTCGGATTTCCGCGGAAAAGACCACTGGTCATGCTGGAGCTCAGCGCTGTGTACCCGGGCAGCTGTGTGGTCTGCGAATATCCGGCGTAAACGCTCAGAGGCAGGTCCTTGCTGTCGTAGGTGATTTTTGCCACCGGAGAGCCTTTGCTGCTGTCGCGGTCGCTGGTGGTAACTGTGGCTCCGGCGGCAACCGTCCATTCGCGGCTCAGGTAGTATTCCGGCAGTACGGTTACCGTGGCATAGGCGCGGGAGTCGAAATCACCGTGGATCAGGCTCGTGGATTCGATTTCATCGGTCAAAACCTGAGCAGAGAAACTGACCCCATACTGATCGTTGCTCAAATGCCCGTCGCCGCCCAGCGAATAAACGTTGGTCTCATGCACATAGGCATTGTTGGGCGCATAGCGATTGTAAATGTAATGGTCGTTGTTTTTGCGGTAGTAGCTGCTCACCTGCAGATAATCCTTTTCACTCAGCACTAAACGGTGGTTTAGCATGAAAAGGCTGGTCTGGATGTCTTCGGTTTCAAAGCTACCAAACGGTGTATACATGTTTGGCCAACCGAAAAACTTATCCTGATAACCGGCAAAGAAGTCGGTTTGCCCGTAGGCTGATATTAGTTGCGCGCGGGCGGCGTAGCGCTCCATATTGTGGTCGCCGCCGATAATGGCACCGTCGCTCTCGGAGTGGGCTGCACTCACCTGAACGCCCAGCGTTCCGGCTCCCACCTGAGTGGTCTCTCCGGCAAAAACACTTCCGTAAAGATAATCATCATCACCCATTCCAAAGGAAACGCTGCCCGCATTGGTGATCGGCATCCAGTTGTAGTAAATGGTGCCCACCGAAGCATTGAATCCCTTCAGGCTGTTTTCGGTTCCCGTGGCTACACGCGCATTGGAAAGCATGGCCGGCGGTATCGGCAGCTCGGCAGAGTAGTGGCCAGTCTGTGGATCGTAAACCGTTACGGAACCCACGCTGAAAGCCGTGTTCTCAAAAATACCACCACGGATGCTTACATCCCCCTGGCCCTCGGCCATGTTGCGGGTCTGTAAATCTACTGACGGTTCATACCTTAAACCGGTTACCGGTTGGGTGAAGGCTGCCGCGGATTGAGTGTTGGCTACCCGGGTCTCGGAGACCAGGTAAGGATCCAGCAAAACCACATCACCACTGGCAACGGTTTCTTGTCCCTGAGCCGCAATAGACAGTAACGGCGAAAGACATGCAAAGCAGATTATATTACGCATGGATTAATTACATGTGAATTTTTGGAGAAAAATCAAATGTTAAAAAGAAAAAATATTCCATTTAACAAGAATACGCAAAGTGCTCATCCTCAAGCCTCGTCCCTGTGCATTCCGGGCCAGCCCTCACCCGCTTCCATTTGTGTGAATTCGTGTCCATTCGTGGTCGCTTGAGTCATATAGAGGCACTACGCGCTATTGACACCCCTTCTCCTTATCCATCAAGTGTCGTCAGGTAATTTTTTCCATGATTGCATTAGATCACATCAGCCTGAGCTACGGGAAACAGGTCCTCTACAACGAGATTACAGCCCTGATCGGTTCCAAAGACCGCATTGGCCTGGTCGGCGCCAACGGCTCCGGTAAGTCCACTTTGCTCAAAATCCTTGTCGGCCTGCAGGAGGTGGATTCCGGTTCCATCGAAAAAGCCAGCTACGTAACGCTGGGCTATTTGGCGCAGGACGGCGGTGTCGATTCCGATAAATGCCTCTACGCCGAAGTGGAAACCGCGTTTGAGGATATCCTTACCGTTCGCAAACGTTACGACGATGCACAGCATTCGCTGGGGCAGCTCGAGGTTTCCGACCCGTTGTATGAGGATGCCCTAAGTCTGCTTGGAGAACTACAACACCGCCTGGAGGAACTGGAAGCCCATAAGCTTAAGTCCAAAATCGAGACGGTGCTGCTCGGACTTGGCTTTTCCATGTCCGATATGGAGCGTTCCTGCCGTGAGTTCAGCGGGGGCTGGCAGATGCGTATCGCTCTGGCCAAGTTGCTCCTGCGCGAACCTTCGCTGCTCCTGCTCGACGAGCCGACCAACCACCTCGACCTTGATTCTCTACGCTGGCTGGAGCAATACCTCCGCCAATACGATGGCGCCATCCTCCTGGTTTCCCACGACCGTGCCTTTCTCGATGCCCTTACTACGCGTGTCTTTGCCCTGACGCATGGTCGTTTGGATACGTATACCGGCAACTACAGCTATTTCGAGGTGGAGAGCGCCCGCCGTAAAGAGCAGCAGGAGAAAGCCTATTTGCTCCAGCAGAAACAGATTGAGAAAACAGAGCAGTTTATCGAACGTTTCCGCTACAAAGCCAGCAAAGCCAAGCAGGTGCAGAGCCGTATCAAGGCACTGGATAAAGTGGAACGTCTGGAAATTGAAGATAAAGAGGGCAGCATCGGGTTTAAGTTTCCGGCCCCGCAGCGCAGCGGCCACTCCATCATCAAGCTGGAGTCTGTCTGCAAAAGCTACGGACAACTGCACGTGCTCAGAAATATCGACTTGGAAATCGTCCGTGGAGACCGTGTGGCCATTGTCGGTGTCAACGGTGCCGGTAAGTCCACCCTGACCCGCATTCTCTCTCGCTCCGAAGCTTACGACAGCGGCTCATATACCCTTGGGCACAACGTCGAAGTATCCTTCTTTGCCCAGCATCAGGCCGATGAGCTCGACCCCGAGAAAAGCGTTTACGACATTGCCTACGATGCCGCTCTTCCCGAGATGCGCCCTCGCCTGCGCTCCTTGCTTGGTTCCTTTCTCTTCAAAGGCGACGCCGTCTTCAAAAAAGCCAAAGTGCTTTCCGGGGGCGAGCGCAACCGCCTGGCCCTCGCAAAAATGCTCTTGCGCCCGGGCAACTGTCTGATTCTCGACGAACCGACCAACCACTTGGACATGCAGTCCAAGGACATGCTCAAGCGAGCATTGGCCGCCTACGAGGGCACCTTTATCATCGTTTCCCACGACCGCGACTTCCTCGATTCCATCGTCGATAAGGTGCTCGAGGTCAGCCGGTCCGGCATCCGCACATTCCTTGGCAACATTACCGATTACGTGGCTAAAATCGATGCCGAACGGGCCGCTGTGGCTCCCTCCGCTTCCGGCGTCTCTAGGACTGTCGCGGCCGCAGCCCCCGTAGACCAGTTGAACCCGCGCTTGCGCCGTCAGATGGAGGCCGAAAAGCGCCAGCGCCTGGCTCCCCTGCGCCGAAAACTGGAAGATCTGGAAACTCGGATCGCATCTACCGAAACAGCCATTGCTGACTACGAAGTCCGCATGGTTGATCCCGACTTTTTCAAACGCGGAGCGGAAACTACCGAGCAGATTCGGGATTATGAAGACAAGAAACACTCTTTGGAAACTCTCATGGCTGATTGGGAGGCATTAACTGAGGAAATCGAATCCCTGCAGGATTGATTTCTTGATCTTCTGATATCTGTGTCTTAAAACAGGTGGTATGTTTGAACTCACTCCTCGGGAGCGTCAGGCGCTGGCCGCAGTGTGCCTGTTCCTTGCCCTTTGCCTGCTTGGGTCTTTTATGTTTTAACACAAAAAAGCTACCCTAGAAGGGTAGCTTTTGTCTTTAGTCACTCAAAAATCCAGAAAGTGGTTCGTCATCATTGTCATGTGCCTTGGGTTTGTGGACTACATAGCGCCCGCCACTGCCTCCGCCTACGCTCACATTACTCTCGCCTTTGCGCTTGGTGGTTTGTTCATCCGCCTTTCGTCCATAGACAATGTGGCCCAATTCTCTCACGATACCGTTTAAACTCTCTGCCTGGCTGTTTAATTCCTGGCTGGCACTGGCCGATTCTTCAGCTCCTGCGGCATTTTGTTGCGTTACTTGTTCCATTTGCGATACCGCAATGGTTACCTGGCGAATACCTTCTGCCTGCTGTTGGCTGGCCATATTGATCTCGTTGATGATATCGCTCACTTCCGTTGTCAGCCGCACGTTTTCCTGCATAGACTCGTTCACTTTACTGGTAATATTGGTCCCGTGCTCCGCCTTGGCCTGGGCCTGTGTCAACAGAGCTGAAGTATTGCGGGCAGCTTCGGCGGAACGCTGGGCCAGTGCGCGCACTTCTTCGGCCACCACGGCAAAACCGGCTCCGGCCTCACCGGCACGGGCG
>JAFGCZ010000008.1 GCA_016932335.1 Opitutales bacterium
AGCGTCCCGTTCGTCTAGCCCGGCCTAGGACACCAGGTTTTCATCCTGGCGACAGGGGTTCGAATCCCCTACGGGATGCCATTTTTTTATTTGGCATCGAAAACGTTCCACATCATCGTGTTGAACGTTTTTTTGTGTCCGGAATTCAGACAAGAGCAATATCCGGCATATCATCATACGTACGCCCATCAAGCTCTCGCCCAGTAAGATCCTTACGAACTCCACCCCACTGTTTAAAATAAAAGGCACTGCCAGCATCGCTACACTGAACCTGTATTGATTTTACCCACTCCTTCTTCATCGGCCTTGCCCTTGGGCCAGATTCTCCTCCAACGATTACCCAATGAATACCTGCAAGCGGCATACTCTCACATGGTCCAATCAGTGGTTCACAAGATAGAAAGCGAACTGCAGAAGGAACTGCTTGCAGGTCTAGTATACGCTGATAAACACGATCATCCTCAACACTAACCCCCATCCATATATTGGAAGTCCAACTTAGTTCTGAAGCCATTTCTTTCAGTCGAGCACTTCTTTTTGTGAGAATTTGGAAAGTATGTTGTGGGCATTGGTTCATCGTCTGAAAAACAGCTTGAATGAAAGAGCCAGGAACACTGTCGTGAAACAAATCACTCATTGAATTCACAAAAATCACTCGCGATGATTTCCACTTTTTTGGCAAATCTATTAAATCGTTATGGAGGGATACATCAAAACCATTTTGATATCGAATGCTCCCCATCGACTTTAAGCGCAAAGCCATCCTCTCGGCGTAACAATTCTTACACCCGCTACTTACCTTTGTGCAACCAGTAACGGGGTTCCATGTTGACTCAGTCCATTCTATGTGTGATTTGCCACGCATTAAAAGAGCATAGGCTGAGTTGTCTCTTTTGTAAAACGAATACTGGAAATTTGTTCATCTAAAAAAGAACCTCTTCTTCTCTTAACACCTCCACGAACATTAACATGAATAGCACCACTTGCTTCCATTGATTTAAGAGCACGACTAATACTTGAGAGTGTTGTTTCGCATAGAGCAAAGTCTTCCACCTCGCCCAGAGACACTTCCCTGTCCATAAATCGGTTCTTAATCTTTAAGATATTATCTTCTAAGGAATTTTTCTCAAAAAGCAGCCTTTGATGACTGTTGGCATCCGAAAAGCAAAAATCACCATATTGATCGACCTTCTTCATTGCTTCCTTCATTCGAATCAGTCCTTTTTTGTGATTTGAAGCAAACACAAGATAGTAATTAATTCTATCACTATTCCCCCTCATCTCAAACTGGTAAGTATATTTTACACCAACCAATTGCCTTAATTGTCTTTTATACAGTTCGAGGATTCTAAGTCCTTTATCTGACATACTCGAAAATGTATCAATATCTAATTCTTCAACACAAGAGTCATCTCCAAAAATCTGAGATAGCTGTTGTTTATAGTTAGCAGCATACACTCGAGCAATACCATCAACATCTAGATTAATTAGAAGCTCACTCCTTTTTCCTTCCATACATAACTTCAAAACATCAAGAGGAATTCCCTTCACTCCAAATGGATCTACAAAAACAAACAACGGCGAATCACCACCAATATGAGACGAATACAGCAGACGAAGCTCTTTGATTTTATCTTCAAACTTACCATAAATACAACGGCAGGAAATCGAAGAGTCACTCAGCTGATTTACTTTTTCCAATAATGAACAATATCGACGCTTATCAGCCTCGATAAAAAGACAGATCACTTTCGAACAAGAAACTTTATCCAAGCAATTAGACAGTGACTCATGGATAGCCTTACTAACTACAATAGGAGAACCATCCACTCCATTTGAATACTCCCCTGGCCCAGAAAAGCCATCAATATACATCAACGGAACCCTTGAATTTCTTGCAAGAATAGGAACCCATGCAAGCATGTAGGATCTCAGTATTTCTAGTTTTGCAATAGTATGATCTTCAGCCTTCCAAATAGGGGTTTTAATAGATGACATATATAAGTCTCTACATAGAAAGGCTTAATACATCAATACAAAAAACCATTTTCATTTATCATGAATGGCGTAAAAGCACCGGAAGCTCTTTACCGAAGAGGGCATTAAAGCAGCGGATAAGCAGCGCGAAACAGCCAATGGGTAAAAGGATAACCTGAATAATGAAGGTGCCCACATAGAGCCAGGTGAGCTCAAGCAGGTTGGCCGTAATAGAGGTTAGATTGTCGGCAATCAGGCGAAGCATGGCGCGAAATTCGGAAGCCTGCTTTTTAACGAAATCGGCGCTGTTTTCGATGGTTTTGAAAAAACCGTCGACCTCGGGCAACTGAGTATCTCGGAAAGCATCCATCTGGCTGGAGAAGACTTCCAGCTCGGTGCGCGTTTCAGAAATGCGCGGGGCAAAATATGCGGCATCGAGCCCGGCATTGATGAAGGCTGACATGGGCAGAAAAAATCGCCCAATCAAGAGGAGCAGCCCAAACCGTAAACAAAGGAGCTGGAGGCGTTCAGCGAGCGGCCAGGGGCACCAGACAAGCCCGGAAAAGGCGAGCAGGACACTGGCCATAAGCACAGGAAAGAGAGAGACAGCGATCTCGTAGAGAATTTTCTGAACTCCCAGCGAAGCGATGGCGGTGATGAGCACATCGGAAAGGCGTTCCACAAGATCGTCGATAGGGTCGACAATTTCTCCGGCGGCAATGGTGACTCCCAAGCCGGCAGGCTCTACCTGAAGTTCGGAATCCTTGATAACAGAAGCCGAAGCATTGATAACACGGGCCGTTCCATAAGCCGCACCGGCCTTGAGGAGGGCCTCGTTGAAATAGGCATCGGTTGGCTCATCGACAAAGCCGAGACGCAGGCCCGGGAGCAAAAAGAGCACCAGAGAGAGCGCCACAGAGACAACACAGAGCGCAGTCTTCAGACGCAACCGGTTCCAGCGGTCGGAGTTATCCATAAGAAAGAGAATTGAGAGGGGTCAGGGAAGGGGCAGGTGCTCCGCAAGGAAGCTTTCAACCTGCCGGTAGTATTCGACAGCGTAAGCGCCACCACCAAGGCTGTGGGGAGCCCCGCGCAGGCTTAATTCACGATACACCTTATCGTAATCATCCAGGCGATCAATCATAGAACGCGACTGGCGTGGATCAACCACCTTGTCTTCCGTTCCATAGGCCACCAGGAAGGGCTTTTGCAAGCCTTCGGCAAGCACAGGCAAAGGCGGCAAAGCGGTGGACCGCATCTGCGCCCAGTAAGGAATATCCTCCTGGTTGCGCTGCGGTATCGCATCAATATAATTGGGCAAATCATAAATGCCGCCATATGCAGCACCGCAACTATAGGAATAAGGGGCACTTAAAAGTGCCTGCGCTGCGAGATAGCCACCAAAGCCCTCTCCGAGCAGGGCTACCTGCTGCGGCTGCACATAGCCTTCGTCGACCGCCCACTGCACGGCGTCCTCAATATCCGTAAGCATGGAGGCAACATCCACCCTACCCGATTCGGAAATACTTTGCCCATAACCGGAAGAGCCACGGTAGTTGGGCATAATGACCACGTAACCGAGGTTGGCGAGGAACTGCGCCTGAGGAGCCCATCCCCAGGAGAAGCGTTCTTCGGGACCGTCGTGGAGCAAAACAACAGCAGGCTTGGGTTGACCTCCGGCACCGACCACATAGCTGTGCAGGAAGAGGCCATCGCGCGTCATAAACTCAAAGGATTCTACGGGCAGTGTGTGCTCCTGCTTAACATTAGCCTGTTCGCTAAGCACTTCTCCATAGTAGGGAGCGCTGTAGTCCAAATAATAGTAGCGGACAGGAAGCCTGTCGCTGACAGCCCGAATAATGTAGCGTTCTCTCTCTCGGTTAAAGGCTACGATCTCGTTCACGGTATCGGGGAGCAGGCCATCGGCCATTCCCTGCACCTGCTCAAATTGATCAACAAACCAGTGGGTGGTGGGTTTATAGCCTTGATAGCGGACTCCGCAAACGCTTCTGCCGGCAGCATCCACAATAAGTTCAGCCCGGTCCAAATCGAAGGCTGGATCCACATAAAAAGCAGGTCCCAGCTCATTGGTCAGGGGATTGTAATAGTAGATGCCTTTGGTCTCCCCCAGCATGCGGGAGGCCACGAGAATGCGGGTGCTATCGTCGGTAAGGCCGAGCACCGGCATGTTGGGGTCGAGCATGAGAGGCGTCCAGTCTGCCTTGACCGAAATGCGGTAAAACCAGATGCGTTCACCCTGCTTGTTTTCAATGAGAATCAGGCGAATATTGCGATCGAAGTCGGCAAGGTATTTGAGGATCACAACATCCTTCTGATCAAAGACCAACTCAGACTCCAACTCTTTGGAACGCTGGGCATTAAAGGTAAGCACACGGTAATCGCGGTCGTGGACAAATGCTTTAAAATCGCTGGTGCCGGGAAGCATTCCCAGAAAATCCACCTGCTTGACCCTAGAACACATGGTATGCGGATCGTGGAAGCGGTGGTTGATAACCTTGAGCTGGTTTGCGCTGTCGATCATCCCCAGATAGAAAGAATTAGCCCAAAAGTATGTGGAAATATCATCGTCCTCACTCTCGGAAACCTTTTTGATGGCGTTTCCTTTATAGGGATTGAGGATGCAAATTTCCCAACGAATTTTTGGTACTTTTTCAAAAGAATGCAGGAAGCTGATAAAGCTGGCGTCGGGGCTAAGCTGCAAATCGCGGCAGTCGGGCACAGAAAAATAGTACTGAGCATCCTCCTTCTGAGCAAGGAGCGGAGATGCAGCACTAAGGAGAAAGGAGGCAACCGTGAGTTTTACGCACGATGATGCCCAAGCTCGTACCTTCAACTTCACGAGGGCATTGTGGCATACAAATTGTAAACTCAGCAAGCAAATCATGCCTAACTGTGGCTATTTTCAGCCACAAGCAGGCATGATAAGGTAAAAAATAAAGAATTCCCTGTATATTACTTCACCGGAAGGTAGCTATCGAGGAATTTCATAATAGAATCATAATACTCGATACCCTGTTCTCCAGACCAAGACCCCATCTTCCAATAGACGCTTTCATAGGTTTGCACCGGAGATTTGCTCTTTTTGACGCGACGGATGAGATCGGCCGCCTGAAACTCATCTCCCTGAGCTTGTTTACAACCGTGGCTGACATGGAAAGGAACAGAAAGCTCTAGGTTAACGGGAGAAATGCTTTCGAGATAAGCCTTGAAAGATGCCCCTTTTTTCTGCCGGTAGGCATTCGTCACATTGCCACTGAAGCCCTTGCCGGCATCGGCATACTTGGCGAGGTCGTAAACCCCGTTGGAAACAATGGCGCAGGAATAGAGTTCGGGGTGTTTTGCGGCGTTATAAGCAGCGGCAAAGGCGTTGAGCGATTCGCCCATAATCCCTATTTGACCTTCAGCTGCGAGGCCCTTTTCGATGGCCCAGCGGGTAGCGTCCTCAAGGTCTACAGCAACCATTTCCATATCGCCCTGACCTCCGGAGATACGCCAGCCCATGCCCGGTGTGGAGCGGTGACAGACCATAAAAACATTGTATCCGTGGTTGGCCAGGTATTGCACCATGGGATCCCAGCCCCAGAAATAGGAACGCTGCCAGAGTTGATCCTTGACATAAAGGATGGTCGGGTTGGGGCCATCGGATGCTTTTTTCGTAGCTTTAGTAAAATACCCGAAAAGCTTCATACCGTCGCGGTTGGCAAATTGAACCACACTCATGGAAGCCATCTCATCGGGGTTTACCCAGGGGGCTGCGTTGAGCCGCTCCTCAAGCTTCCCTTGAGTCAGATCCAAGATAAAATAGGAGGCCGGTCGGTGGTCGCTGATGGACTCGATGAGGAAGCGTTGCTTAGACAAATCGGCTTCAATCACCCGATTGATCGATTGGGGAATGTTTTGGTCGATCACCTTTTGAACATCGGCCATATCCTGAACAAACCACTGGGTTTTCGGGAAGAGGCTTTGGTAATTCACGCCAAGAACATCCCCGGTGGATTTGTCGCAGATGAGTTGTGCTGTATTCAAATCCGCCACTTTATCGGTGAGCAGTGGGGTTTCAAACGACTTGGAAGAGGGATCGTAAAGGTAGAGTCCCTGGGTTTCGGTGTTCATGGCTGTAGCCACAATCAGCTTTTGGTTGTCGGCAGTAAAGCCAAGGATACCGGTATAGCCCTGAAGGGGAAGCTGTTCCCACGCGGCATTGGGAGAGGCCCGGTAGAGCCAAACCTGCTGCTCGGAGGTATTTTTGCCGTTGACCAGACGCACCGTTCCGGTGTTGTCGCAGATGATGTTGTCTACACTGCCCGGTTTGGCAACGGTATAGACTTTAGCAATTTCCTCCGTGGGGGAATACTGGACAATGGAAGTTCCTTCGGCATCATCGCTGCGGGCGTAAAAATAGGGCTGGTTTTGAGCTCCGTTAAAGATTGTAAAGGAGCCGACATGGATTTCTTTGGCGGGGGTATTGGTTTTGCCAAAAGTGCCGACGCTGGCTTGCTGAGTGCCATGGGATGAGGACCAGTTTTGGAAAACGATGTGCTCGCCATCAATCCAGGAGTAGGTATCAACATCGTCGCCCTTGCCGGCAGGCAACCACCCGGATTTGCCTTCGCCATCCAGTTCTTCGGAAAAAACACCCCAATAACCTTCGGCTTCGTTGGAGAAGGGGCGCAGATAAGCAATTTTGGAGGAATCCGGACTGAACGTAACCTGCTTACATTGAAGCGGCTGAATGAAGTAATCGGCAGAATGTTCTTCTGCGAGAAGGCCCAGAGAGAAAGATGAAGCCAAAAGAAGAGACGATACAAGTAGTTTAGGGGTATGTGACAACATGGTGTAGGGAAAAATAGCTTAGACGGGCTAAGGAATCAACACCATTTATAATCCGGGAATATAAATACCCTACACTCAACCTCTTCCAATGGAAACGCTTATCTACAGAAAAGAGAGAAGCATTCGGCTCAGTTTTTCGATGCCCTGCGCCAGCGTGGCTCGGGTGGGGTAACCGGAGGTATTTTCAACTGCACATCGACCACTGAGGGGTGAGCGGCCAGTTCCATAAAATCGCCTTCGTCCACACACCAGGTGAGGGAGCCGGCAATACCGGCAATAGCCATGACATCTTCTTCAACGAGGAAGCCCAACTGCACCTCAGTCTGCCCAAAGGAACGTTCCAAAAGACGACGGGACTGCCGGACAAAATCCTCTGCCGAGGCATCGGGACGAATGACAAAGAGCACCTGACTGATGAGCGACTGGAGGGTTTTCTTGAGGGGAAAGAGCTTGTCGGCCGTCAGCATGGATTCTCCGTTGCGTTGACTGACGGAGCCCTCGATCATGATGAGTCGCCCTCCAATGAGCGGATCTCGCGGTTCATAGAGGCGGTCGTTGTCAATATTATCATCGGCCAGAGCCCGCTTATACTCTTCGAGACGTTCCAAGTAGGGGCCGTTGATGGTTTGATAAGCCTCCGGATAAAGATTTACCTGATAAGTGCCCGTACGGGTACCGATGGAAAGGATGGCCCAGGGGCGGTTGTCTTTGCGGGAGAGTTTTTTGGTGACGCTGTTGATGACTCCGCAGAGGCGGTATGGAGTGCGGTCAGGCAATTCTGTATAGCCCTCGCCGGAGAACGTATCCATTTTCTCGCAAAGCGCCTTGAAGGGATTGAGCGGATGGCCGGAAACATAGAACCCGAGGAGGTCTTTTTCCAACAGGAGCTTTTCCGCCATAGGCATCTGTGCCTTGCTGCGACGCACACTGCCTGTGGTCCCGGCCTTGGGAGCAGCATCGGCAAACATGTCAAACATGTTAATCTGACCCGCTTCGCGGTCCTTCTGCAGATCGGAAACGTTTTTAAAGACGGCATCCATATCTTCGAGAAGAGCGGCACGATCCTCACCCAGGGAGTCAAAAGCCCCGGTTTTAACCAGGTTTTCCACAACTCTGCGGTTGACGGCCTTGGAGTCCACACGGGCAGCAAAATCCTCGAAATCGCGGTAAGGGCCGTTGGCTTCGCGCTCGGCCATAATACTCAGAGCAGCGGATTCCCCCACCCCTTTGATGGCAGCCATACCGAAAAGAATGGTTCCATAGCGTATAGACTCAGGCCCTTCGGATAGACCGTTGAATACCGGAGTAAAGGTTTCGCGGGAGCGGTTGATGTCGGGACCGCTGACACGAATGCCCATAGAGCCACACTCTTCGATGAAGTGCTCCACCTTATCGGCATTGCCCAATTCGCACCCAAGCACGGCGGCCATAAACTGCACAGGGAAGTTGGCTTTGAGAAAGGCCGTGCGGTAGCTGAGCATGGCATAGGCTGCAGAGTGGGATTTGTTGAATCCGTATTCGGCAAACTTCTGCAAAATGGCAAAGATGCGTTCGGCCTCGCTGCGGGCCAAATTGTGGGTTTTTTGAGCGCCCTGAACAAAGACCTCCTGCTGGGCGTCCATGATCGCCTTAATCTTCTTACCCATAGCGCGGCGGAGCAAGTCGGCACCGCCAAGGGTATAACCGGCAACGATCTGAGCCACCTGCATGACCTGCTCCTGATAGACGAGCACGCCATAGGTTTCGCTGACCAGTTCTTTAACGCTGGAGTGCGGCACCTGCACCGTGGAGGGGTCCTTTTTGCCCTCGATGTACTGGTCGATGAACTGCATCGGACCGGGGCGGTAGAGAGCGATCAGAGCGATAATTTCCTCAAAGGTGCTGAGGCCGAGGCGGCGGCAGAGGTTTTGCATGCCTCCAGATTCCAACTGAAACACCCCAATGGTTTTACCGGCGTTGAGGAGGTCGTAGGTGTTGTTATCCTCCAGAGAAATTTTCTCGATATCGAACTGCTTATGCTCGGTGGTGCGGCGCACGTTGCTCTGGGCATCGGAAATAACCGTCAGCGTTTTCAGACCGAGAAAGTCGCACTTGAGCAGGCCCAAATCTTCCGACGGACCTTTGGGATATTGTGTGGTCAGGGCTCCTTCCTGCAGGGTTACCGGAACGAGGTTGGTCAGCGGTTCGTCGCAGACAATAATCCCGCAGGCATGCTTACCCGTGTTGCGAACCATGCCCTCGATGACCTTACCTTCGGCAATGATGGTTTTGGCCACGGGATTGACGCGTAATTCTCCCTGTAGTTCCTCCGATTTGGCCACCGCATCTTCGAGCGAGATGTTGAGCTCGTCGGGAATCATTTTGGCAATGCGGTCTGCCTCGACATAGGGCAAATCGTGCACACGGGCAAGGTCGCGCATAATCATCTTGGCCCCGAAAGTACCAAACGTGATGATGTTGGCCACACAGTCGCGCCCGTATTTGTTGCGCACATATTCCACCACTTCATCGCGGCGGCGCATGCAGAAGTCCACGTCGAAGTCAGGAGGGCTGACGCGTTCGAGGGAAAGCATACGCTCGAAGAGCAGACCGAAACGCAGGGGTTCGATGTCGGTAATCTTGAGGAGGTAGGCAATGAGACTGCCGGCACCGGAACCACGCCCCGGGCCCACGGGAATATCTTTGCTGCGGGCCCAGTTGATAAAGTCCCAGGTGATGAGGAAGTAGTCCACGAACCCGGCGCCGATAATGATGGAAAGCTCGTATTCGAGTTTGGCGCAGATGTAGGGTACGTATTCGGGGGTACCCGGTTTGGGCGGGGGCCCCTTACCATCGATATTATCACTCCGTTCGGCTGTATCGTAATCGATGTTGTAGCGTTCAATGAGGCCTTTTTTGCAAAGGTCGAGCAGGTAGGTGCCGTTTTTGCGGAAATAGGAGCGGTCCTCTTCGGAGAGGGATATGGGTTCCTTGCCGTCACGGGTCAATACGGCATTTTTCTCCACCACATAGCGATTGAGGATGTGATCAAAGGTGTCGATATCGACCTCGTAGGTGATTTCAACAGCCCGCTCGTAGACGGGATAATGATTCTCTCCAAACTTAATCTTGATATCGACCATTTCGGCCACATGGAGGGTGTTTTCCAGCGATTCGGGAACCTCGTGGAAAATCTTTGCCATCTCGGAGTGCGACTTGAGGTAAAACTCGTTGCAGGGATACTTCATGCGGTCCTCATCCTTGATGAGGCGACCGGTCTGAATGCACAGGAGGGCGTCGTGAGGCTGAGAATCCTCGCGGTAAACGTAGTGCACGTCGTTGGCACACACAACTTTGAGGTCGAACTCTTTGGCCAGCTTGAGCAATCCGGGAATAATGCGTTTTTGGAAGCTCAGGCCGTGATCCTGAATCTCTATGAAGTAATTCTCTTTGCCGAAGATATCAACGAACTGAGCCGTGGCTTTGCGGGCGTTTTCGTAGTCATTGTAAATGAGGTATTGCGAGGCCACCCCGTTGACACACCCGCTCAACCCGATAATGCCCTTGGAAAACTGAGCCAGCTTCTCCATATCAGTGCGGGGGCGATAGTAGACCCCGTTGACGTGGGCATCGGAAACCAGACGCACAAGGTTTTGGTACCCTTCGAAATTCTGGGCAATGAGGGTTTTGTGGTGGATCTGGTTGCGGGGAAAATCCTCCGGGCGGATAGCGTCCTCCTTAATATCGTCGATATCGTCGGAGCGTTTGCGGTCACGCTTGGGGCGCTCGTGCTGGAGGTGGTCGTGAACGAGGTAAATCTCGCAGCCGATGAGCGGTTTGATGCCGGCCTTGGTCATTTTCTTGTAGAACTCCATAGCCCCGAAGAGGTTCCCGTGGTCGGTCATGGCAATGGCCGGCATATTGAGTTCCTGGCAGCGCTGGACATAGCGGTCTACACGGGCACATCCATCCAAAAGGCTGTAATCGGTATGGCAGTGCAGGTGGACAAAGGGCTTCTCGTCAGACATCGTAGCCAGACTGCAAGATGCAGCGGAGGCTGGCAAGCCGGACTTACTCACGCTTATTCACCGAGTTATTCACATTAAGCGAGAACCAGGAAAAACGAGTATGAAACCATTGCGGTACATACGCAAGGCAGGCGTATGTGCCTGCCCTGTATAGCGCGATGGATTGTGATCGAAATCAGTGATCGTCCTGTACAAAACGGAGGAGGAAGGATGCAATAAGGAGGGAGACGCCCCCGAAGCCGAGAACGGCCAAGGCATTGCCGTCGAGGAGGGACTTGACGATGTAGCCGAGCACCACGGAAGCAATGATTTGGGGGAGGACGATGAAGAAATTAAAGACGCCCATGTAAAAGCCCATTTTCTGAGACGGAATGGCATTGGAGAGAATGGCGTAGGGCATGGAAAGGATACTGGCCCAGCCAATACCCACCGCGATCATGGAGGCAATGAGGAGGTGTTGATCGCGGATGACGAGCACGCTGAGGAAGCCGAGGCCGGCAATGATGAGACACACGGTGTGGATGGCTTTTGCGGAAAACTTTTTAACCAGAGCGAGCAGGAGAAAAGCAAAGAAGAAAGCCACGCCGTTGTAAACGGAGAAGCAGACACCGCCCCACTCGACTCCGGCCTGATATTCCGGGGTACCGGGGGTTCCGTGGAAGATGTGGCGGGCGATGGAAGGCGCAAAATAGATCCAGAGGCAGTAGAGGCCAAACCAGGTAAAAAACTGAACGAGGGCCAACTGCTGCATGGTTTTGGGCATCTGAAAGATACCGCGGAAGATTTCTTTAAAGGCATGGGTAACTCCGGCGGATTCGGCTTTCTCGCAGCGGAAGGTTTCCATGTCGGCCGGCGGAATCTCCTTGGTGGTGAGGATCGTATAGAGCACCGCACAAAAGAAGACAAAGGAGCCGATGTAAAAAGCGATGTGAATGGTCCAGGGGATGGTTTGCGTATCGCCGTGCGAAGTAACGCCAAAGACATTGGTGAGGACCCAGGGGAGCGATGAGGATAGCACCGCACCCAAACCGATGAGCAGACTCTGCATGGCAAAGCCCTGTTTGCGCTGATCAGGAGGCAGGAGGTCGCCGACAAAAGCACGGAAAGGTTCCATGCTGACATTGACGGAGGCATCGAGAATCCAGAGCAAGCCAGCAGCCATCCAGACGGACGAGGCATTGGGCATGAAGATGAGGGCGATACTGGCGAGGATGGCTCCAATGAGAAAATAGGGACGGCGACGCCCGAGGAAGCACCAGGTGCGGTCGCTGTAATAGCCGAGGATGGGTTGAACGAGCAGGCCGGTGACGGGGGCCGCCAACCAGAGCAGAGGAATCTGGCTTTCGTCGGCGCCGAGGTACTGGTAGATGGCGCTCATGTTGGCCATCTGCAGGCCCCAGCCGAACTGGATACCAAAAAATCCGAAACTCATGTTCCAGATCTGCCAGAAGGACATTTTGGGAGGGTTGTCAGGAGTCATGCGAAAAGTCGGGGTTATGGATGAAGAGACTGGCGAAAAAGGGGCAAAGGGCAAGCGCCTATGGTGAGGCGCTGAACTCGTGCTGCGAGCCGTTTTCGCAACGGTCGCTGATGCGGTGGAGGCGTTGGAAATAGGCCACGGCCTCGTCTCTGATGGCATCGAGCTGCTGTTGGGTAAAGCGCCACTGCCAGTTGCCCTGAGAGGTGCCGGGGGTGTTCATACGGGCAGCTGAATCGAGCCCAAGGAGATCCTGCATGGGAATCACCGCGAGGTAGGAAACGGAAAGGAAGGCGGCACGGATGAGGGTGCGAACGTTGCAGGACTCGCCGGCGCCGAAATAGTCGTTGATTTGGGCGGAGGTGTGGTCGTCGAGCTTGCGGAGCCAGCCGAAGGTGGTGTCGTTATCGTGCGTGCCGGTGTAGACAACGCTGTTGCGGCGGTAAAAATGCGGCAGGTTGACGTTGTTGGTATCGTGCCCGAAGCCGAACTGAAGCACCTTCATGCCGGGAAGTCCGCTTTGCAGGCGCAGATCGTAGACATCCTGATCGATGTAGCCGAGGTCTTCGGCAATGATGCGCAGTTCGGGGAAGCGGCTGAACACGGCATTGAAAAAGTCCATACCGGGGCCTTTGAGCCACTGGCCGGATTTGGCATCGGGGGCACCGCCGGGAATCTCCCAGTAGGAAGAAAAGGCGCGGAAGTGGTCGAGACGGACAACATCGTAGAGGGCGAAAGCGCCTTCGAGGCGGTCCAGCCACCAGAGGTAGCCGGTTTGGCGCAGGTAGTGCCAGTCATAGAGCGGATTGCCCCAGTATTGACCACTCTCCGAAAAATAATCGGGGGGGACGCCGGCAGAGACGATGAGGGAGCCGTCTTTGCGGATGCGGAACACCTCGGGGTGCTGCCAGACATCGGCACTGTCGTGGGCCACAAAGATGGGGACATCTCCGATAATCTGGATGCCTTTGGAATGGGCGTAGTCGCG
Organism: Opitutales bacterium; assembly: GCA_016932335.1. Taxonomy (GTDB): domain Bacteria; phylum Verrucomicrobiota; class Verrucomicrobiia; order Opitutales; family Oceanipulchritudinaceae; genus JAFGCZ01. Next base: position 13,304 of record JAFGCZ010000008.1, read on the forward strand.
GAGCACCTTCCACTGGTTGAAGAAGAGGTACTGGAACACCATATGACGCTGCTGCTCCTGGAGCACTTCCGCGGGCAGACTGCGCGGGTTGATTTCGGCAAAATTGCGAAACCCGGGGGCCCACTGGTGCCATGCCTTGCCCGCATGGAGTTTTTTAAGTCCCATAAACAAGGCATAGGGCTTGAGCCAGGAATTGTTTTGGCGGACAAAATCCTCCCAGGAGAGGGAAAACCCGGGAATGCCCATCTGCGGATCAAAACGCTCGCAGGCCCTGCCAAGGATCTCCTCGAAGAGGCCGTAGAGGCCGCCATAATCGGCAGATTCGGTAGACAATGCCCTGAGTGGTTCCACTTCCGCCTCTGTCAACAGCCCACAAGCCACGAGCTTAGAGAGGTCGATAAAGTAGGGATTTCCTGCATGAGAAGAAAAAGACTGGTATGGAGAATCGCCGTAGCCGGTGGGGCCGGCGGGGCAAATCTGCCAGTAGTGAAAGCCACAGTCGGCAAGGAAATCGACAAAGCGGGCAGAAGCTGCCCCGATGTTACCGATTCCAAAGGCGCCCGGGAGAGATGAAATATGAGCCAGCACACCGGATTGGCGGTGCGTCAGCCAGCTTTGTTTCTGGGCATTCATAGATGGAAAGATGACGGTTAAAAGTTATCGCAGCTCAAGGAGGAGAGGCGTTTCCGGCTCAAGGAGGAGCGGTTTATCCAGAGAAAAGTCTTTTTGAGAAAGGATATCGCGGGCCTCTGTAAAGGAGCCGAGCAGTTCAGAAAAACGTTCTGTAGAAAGCTCGTATGGCTGCTTTTGCTTATTGAGGACAACCATAACGGTTTGTGCTTCGCTGCAGCGGAAATAGACGTAAATGCCATCCTCCGGAGCAAAGTGGATGAGCTTTCCGTTCTGCACAGCAGCGGCCGTTTTGCGCCACTGAAAGAGCTTGCGGACAAATTGTTGAAAATCGAACTGAGCAGGTGTCAGGTGCTCCCCGGTAAAGGCGTTGGAGGCATCGCCGGCCCAACCGCCAGGAAAATCTTTGCGTTTATAACCATCGCCCAAATCCTCCGGTTGGCTCATAAGGATTTCATCGCCATAGTAGAACTGGGGAATGCCGCGCATGGTAGCCAACCAGACCATGGCGTTGCGGGCCATGGGGATATTTTCACTGATAGCGGTAAAGAAGCGGGGCGTATCGTGATTGCCGAGGAAGACCACAAGGTTATCGGGATCGGCATAGAGAAAGTCGTTGGCGAGCATCTCATACAGGCGAATGAACCCCGTGCTGAAGGTTTCCTCGTCGGTAAAAGAAGAAGCGAGGAGAATTTGATTGGGAAAATCGAAAAGAGACGGCAGGTTGCCGCTGTAGCCATCTTTATTGGCTTTACCACGCTGCCAATAGGAGACAAAAACGGGGTTCCCTGTCCACTCCTCGCCCACCAGATTGAGGTTTGGGTATTCCTGAAGGACACGCGTGCACCAGCGAGCCATGAACTGTTTTCCGGGATAGGGATAGGTATCGATACGAATGCCTCCAAGATTGGCCACTTCCACCCACCAGATGGAGTTTTGGATGAGGTAATCTGCAAGGAGCGGATTATCCACATTGAGGTCGGGCATGGAATCGACGAACCAGCCACGGGTCATCCGCTCAGAATCGATTTTAGAGGCGTGCGGATCGAGGTTGGTAGAGCGGCGGTGGTTGGTGTGCAGGCGCGTTTGCGGATAGTTGATCCAACTCTGCATGGGTAGGTCTTTGATCCACCAATGCTCCGAGCCGCAGTGGTTGAAGATCATATCCATAATGAGCTTGATGCCCTTCTCTGAAGCCCGGCGGGAGAGCTCTGTGTAGTCCTGCAATGTGCCGTAACGCGGATCTACGGAATAAAAGTCGGTGATGGCATATCCGTGGTAGGAGTGCTGTGGCTGATTGTTCTCCAGCACGGGATTAAGCCAGAGGGCGGTAAAGCCCATATCGGCGAGGTAATCCAGGTGGTCGGTGATGCCCTTGAGGTCTCCGCCGTGACGCCCGTAGGGATTACCGCGATCGACCTCCTGCTCGAGCAGGCCGGGAACGGAATTATTGGCCGTATTGCCATCGGCAAAGCGATCGGGCATGAGCAGATAGATGACGTCGGAGTTATCAAACCCGGCACGCTGGGCCGAGCCGGCGGCTCTCTCACGAAGGGTGTAGGGAATGGTTTCGGAAACCGTTCCGTGGTTGATCAATTCGATGTTAAACGATCCCGGAAGCGTATCCGGAGCCATATGGAGGTAGAGGAAAAGGTAATTGGGATTTTCCACGCGAACGGTCTGCTCGAGTGTTAGCCCCGGATATTCCAGGCGGGGAGTGGTTGCAGCAATATTCTCTCCGTGAAGCAGAAGCTGCAGGGAGGGCTCGTGCATTTGAGTCCACCAGAAGGCGGGCTCTACCCGATCGACCGCCGCAAAGGCGGAGGTGGAGATAAAGAGGAGAAGGGTGCGAAAGAGAATCTTCATGAAAAGGATGGAGAGCGGTGGACCGGCGGAGGCTCCGGATGACGCAGGGAAGCCCCCGCCGGCACCAATCTTATTGTTGCCTGATGATGTCTATGTCTCTATTTCCGAAAAGGAGTCAGGCTGACGGCAACACCGCCACCGGGAGCCAGATGGAGCTTGAGGGCATCGCCCTTGCGCATGGTTTTGCGGGTGATGGTGTAGCTGCAGGGGTTATCGTCCCAATGAGCATCGGGAGCATCGGCATAGATAACCACTTTGTAAAGGGTGTCGGGATCGAGGAAGTCGAGGGCCACCTCCATATCGCGGGGCTGCTCATCGGTGATGCTGCCGAGGAACCAACGGTCGCCGTTGCGCTCTTTGCGGGCAATGGTCACATACTGGCCGACTTCACCGTTAAGGGTGTGGCTCTCCTGCCAGTCGACGGCAACATCGCGAATAAACTGCATGGCTGGTTCGCCCTGATAGTTCTCGATGAGGTCGGGAACCATTTGAATGGGGCTGAGGATCACCACGTAGAGGGCCAACTGTTTAGCCAGTGTGGTATTGACCTGATATTCGTCGGTATAGGGATCAAGTTTGATATTGAAAACCCCGGGGGTAAAGTCGATAGGCCCGGAAAGCATGCGGGTAAAAGCCACGGTGGGCAGATGAGCGGGAGGGTTACCGCCGGGAGACCAGGCGTTGTATTCCTGCCCCCGGAGTCCTTCGCGGGCAATGGCATTAGGGTAGGTACGACGGATGCCGGTATCTTTGATCGGTTCGTGGGCATTGACGGCAATGTTGTAGAGGGCCGCTTTTTCAATGACTCTGCGGTAGTGGTTTACCATCCACTGACCGTGGTGGTATTCTCCGCGGGGTATGACATCGCCGACATAGCCGGTTTTGACCGCATGCACCCCAAGGCACTCCATAAGGGTAAAGGCATTGTCCATACACTCGTCGTAAGTGGTAACGGCGGCAGAAGTCTCGTGATGCATAATGAGTTCCACGCCTTTAGACTTCCCATAACGCACCACCTCGGCCAAATCGTAGTCGGGATACGGAGTGACAAAGTCGAAGACGCCTTCGCGGTCGTCAAAACCGATCCAATGTTCCCAACCGGTGTTCCAGCCTTCGACAAGAATGCCGCCAAGGTTGTTTTGCGCAGCAAAATCAATGAGTTCCTTAGCGTATTCGGTGGTGGCACCGTGCTGCCCGCCCTCGTACTGCCAAGTTTTGGTGCGCACGTGCATATCCCACCAGATGCCGACATACTTCATGGGAGTGAAGTAGGTACTGACATCGCCAATTTTGTTGGGTTCGTTGAGGTTGAGGATGAGGTCGGAATCGATCAAGGCGGGAGCATTATCGGAGATCTGCACCGTTCTCCACGGGGTGCTGAAAGGCAGCTCGCGCTTGACTTTATACGCTGTATTGCGGGAGCCGACCAGACTGCTACTTAGAGAAAGGTTTTGTGTATCCACCTTGAGGGTCATGCCCGCGTAATCGGTGAGGTTGGCTTCGTGAAAGCTGAGGTAGATGCCATCGTCCGTTTTCATGGTAACGGGGGTGTTGACGGCATTCTCGAGAATGGAGGAACTGAGCGGAGTGCCCACGGTTTCTTTAAGGGCGTTGACCTGGCTCAGCTTGGTATGGTTGTAAAGGTGTTCGTAGCTGTCCCAGTCTCCGGGAATCCACCAGCAATCGGGATCGGATGTCATACGGAATTGGGTCAGCTCGTCGGTAATCTGTGCTTCGGCAAGGTTTGGTTGCTCGGGTAAGCGGTAACGGAAGCCGATTCCGTCGTCGAACACACGAAAGATAACGGAGAAAGATCGGGGAGCATCGCCTGTTTCCACAAAATCCATCTGCAGTTCGTTGTATCGGTTCTGCACAAACTGTTTTTCGCCCCAGGGAAGCTCCCAGGTATCGTCCTCAGACGCAACACGGCTGCCGGCCACTCTCAGGTGTTGTGAAAGTGGAGCCGCATCCAGAAAGGTAAACCCCAAAGCGGAGGGAGCGATCACGGTTTTTCCGTGGAAATCGACCTGGTAAACGGCACTGCCGTTTTCGTTGAGGTTGCAGGAAAGGGTAATGGAACCGTCAGGCGAAGTAATATCTTCGGCATGGAGGGAAAGGGAAAGGCTAAAGAGACAAAGGACAGTCTTGGAAAGGAGTTTCATAAGCGGCAGATTAGTAAAGGATTAAAAGAAAAGCGAGCAGAGAGCCACTGCCGCATAAAGCGGCAGTGGCCAGTCTATGTCTGTGTATACCTTAGAACTTATAAGATACACCTACTGCGTAAGATCTTCCGTATTCCTGGTAGTCGATCACTCTGAGGCTATCGCCGTCCACATAGGTAGAGAGCGGCTCGTTGGTGATGTTGTAAGCCTGGAAGAAGATATTGGTGCCTTCGAGCATTCCAGTGTTAAAGGAATAGCCGATCTGGGCATCAATAACGGTTTCGGCATCGGCCGTGCGGAAGGTGCGTGAACGCGGGCCGAAGGTGCTGACAGTGGCCAGATATTCGGAACGGTAAGTAGCACTCATGCGGGCACTGAAGCCGCCTCTTTCATAATAAACCGTGCTGTTGAAGACTTTGTCGGAGAGGCCGGGCAGCGGAGTATCGTCGCCGTCGTTGTAGCTGACGTTACTTTCGGTATAAGAACCGCTGAGGATGACCCCGAAGCCTTTGAGGTAGTCGGAGAGCAACTCGCCGGGAAGAGAGAGGGTGGCTTCCACACCATAGATATCGCCACCGTCGCCATTGGTCCAACGGCTGACATAACCCTCCCAGAGGAGCGGGTCTTCCGTGCCGGTAACAGCATCGGCAAAAGCGGTGAAGTCTGTCAGCGTGTTTTCCTGATAGGTGTAGGAAAGCAAGTCCTTATAGAATCCGGAGAGGGAGAAGTATCCCATGTTGTCTTTGAAGTATTGCTCAAAGGAGAGGTCCAGAGCATTGGCTCTCCAAGGCTTGAGTTCCGGGTTACCGCCACTACCGCTCCAAGGGCTTTCGGTCAAGTCGGTGGACGTGGCTTTGGTTTGGTCATAACCGAACTGTGTGCCGGCACGCATATAGTCCATGCGCTGGCGGGCCATCTGGCGGGCTGCGCTGAAGCGGATGTAGCGCCCTTCGGCAACGTTGAAGTTCAGGCTGAAGCTGGGGACAAAGTCCCAGTAATCATCTCCGCCCTCAATGGCTTCGCGGACGAGGCTGCCATCGGCACCGGAACCGGTTGCGGCGGTGCCGGAGGAGCTTTGGTCTGTATAGACGAACTGATAACCGAGGGCTCCGTCGACAGGAACCTCGCCCATATGGGTGCTGATGCCCATCTTGGAGTAGACGGTGAAGACATCCTCATCGACATCCCAGTCGTTGGAAAGCACGTCTGAATTGGGATTTTGGATGCGTTCGTAAACGCCGCTGTTGAGGACTTCCACAGGATCATAGGTAACCATGCCGGGAATACCGATAAAGCTGAGGTCGGTAACGGAAGTGCTCACGGGAATGGCCACTTCGGTAGCTCCGCTGGCGGCTGCCAGATAATAGCCTTTTTCGTATTCGTATTTGCTGCGGGTAGTGTAGTTGGCCCCGAATTCAATACTTTTGAAGGTATCCCAGAAGTAGGCGACGTCCTTTTTGGCAAAGAATTTTGCCTGGTAGAGTTCGTCTTTACTTTCGGGAGTCTTGAGATAGCCCAACTGGCCGCCGGGGACCACATCGCTACCCCAGCCGGCGGGGCTGGTCAAAACGATGAGGCTGCTGTCGCTGTAATCAATCCCCGGAGTAAATACTGCGCCTTCCTCGGACATGGAGAAAACCAATGTATCGCGTGCAGCAGTGCCGGATGCGGAAGTGCCCGAGTAGGTCTCAAGCACCAGGTCGGTACGATCGATCATGGAATAGCTCAAGTCGAAGTTGAGGTTCCACCCTGCAACATCTGTAATATCCAGATTCCACCCAATGTTATAGATATCGGCATCGCGCTCGACGATATCGTTGCGCATAACCCCACGCACGTTGGAGAATGTGCCGGAGGTGATAACGCCATCGGTTACAGAATATTCGTCGAGAACGGCATCGCCCCAAACCGCGAGGGGGAATTCAATGCCCACGAGGCGCTGGTCTTCTTTAAACTTGGTGTAACCCAAGTCGATGGTGGTGCGGATATTGTCGCTGACCTTGTATTCGATGGTGGCCATGAGGCCATGGCGTTCCAGTTCGCTGGAGCGGACAAAAGGCTTGGCTCCGCCAATAACCGCGTTGGTCTCGTCGGTAGCAGCATCAGTGTAGTCGGCATAGCCCCAAGAGTTCCACTGCTTGCCCTGCCCCATTTTGTCGTTGTAGGCATATCCGATGGCAATCCCCAGTTTTCCGTCGAGGAGCTGATCGATATAGGACATATTGAAGCGCATACCGCCACGGTCGCTGCCGCCGACGAGGGCATCAAATTCTGTCCATTCATAAGCGACCCCGACATTGGTGATGGATTTTCCATAGGAAAGCGGGCGGACGGTGCGCAGATCAACCACCCCGGCAATGCCCTGGGTGACCACGGAGGCATCGCCTGTTTTATAGACCACAGCACCGGACATCAGTTCGGCGGGGTACTGGTCGAATTCAATTGCACGCACACTCCCTGTGGTGACCTGCTCGCGGCCATTAAGGGTTGCGGAGCTGAAGTCCTCATTGAGACCGCGGATAGAAACAATTTGGGCGCGGCCGTTGATGCGTTGAGTTGTAATCCCGGGAAGGCGGGCCAGAGACTCGGCAATACTGGTGTCGGGCAACTTACCGATATCTTCGGCGGAGATAACTTCGACAATGAGGGGTGCGTTTTGTTTCTTTTCGGCAGCATCGGCAAGACTGCCGGAGAAGCTGCTGGTAACAACGAAGTTATCGAGCACGTAGATATCTTCATCGGATCCTGCATAGTCTTGAGCCTGCAGGAGAGGAGCCAAAGCGGTAGAACAAAGAACCGCGGGAAAGGCCGCAAGAAGGCGGCGCATGAATCTTGATGGCTTAGTTTTTGGGTTCATATCAATATAGGGGTAACTTGATTAAAGAAGTCACACGTTCATTAGGTGTGGCAGTGAATGATTAAGCTTACAGTAAGCGGCTTTTGCAGAAGTCTCTATAAAGGAACCTTGCAAAAAACTGCTATGAAGCGGACGTTTCTTAGGTCTGGCTCGGGATTCCCTTATCATGAATTGCGCGGTGAGCAACAGTCCCTTAGTAAGGGGTATTCCGATGTATCGAAAGACCTCTTTCTCAACCAATCTTAAAAGCGTTATTCTGGAATATATCCTTTGTTCTGATTAACGATAGAGAACGAGATAATCCCAGCTTTGGAGAGTGAGCGATTCGCTATTGGATAAGTTTAGCGCTTCTCCGGTAAGGGCGTTGGTCCATGAACCGGAGATGAGCTCGGACGCCAGATCGAAGGACAGATCTTTGGCGGTGAGGTTGGCAATGACCAAAACGGCCGCCGGGGAATCCGGATCGCTTCTGAGAAAGGCGTAGATGTGCTTATTATCGGTCGTGGGTATGCGGGTAGTGGAAGCCGCGGGGGAAAGAGCGGTGTTGGACGTGCGCAAGTGAATCAGTTTGCGGTAAACCTCGGTCAGAGCGGTCTGCTGCCAATCGATAGGATCGCGCTCAAAGAAGAGCAAACGACGGTCGAGCGAAGCCTCCTGGCCATTATACAGGAGAGGAATACCGTCCATGGTGAGGGTTAGCGCGGCAAAAGTCTCCACCCCACCCCCGAGGCGCTGGAAGACTGTACCGTTCCAACTGTTCTCGTCGTGGTTGGAGGTCATGAGAAGAAAAGAGGCATCGCCGGGAAAACGCAGGCGGTAACGTTCGAGCACGTTGTCGATATCGTTGGCATCGGCCTCTCCAGAGACAATGGCGTTGAAGGTGTGCATGAGCTCCCAGCCATAAGAGGCGTTAAAGGCTTTGACCTGGTGGTCGGGCTGTTCGGCTTCGGCCAGCATAAAGACATCGGGGTTAATCTCTCTGAGGCGGGCGGTGATGCGTTCCCAGGCGGAAGCGGGAAGCCCCACCGCATAATCGCAGCGGAAACCGTCCACGCCAAATTCCGTCATCCAGTAAGCCATGGCTTCGGCCTGATAATCGATGAGGCCTGGGTTGTTGACATCAAACTGAATCACATCGGTCCAATCGGTGCCGAGTGGCGGGATGCACCCGCCTTGCTCGTTGTGCATATAAAACTCGGGGTGTTCGAGGCGGAGTGGATTATCCCAGGCGCTGTGGTTTCCAACCCAATCGATGATTACGTGCATTCCCAAGGCATGCGCTTTTTGGATAAGGGAACGGAAGTCTTCCTGAGTGCCGAACTCGGGGTTGACGCCTTTGTAGTCTTTAACGGAATAATAGCTGCCGAGAGGCCCCTTGCGGTTGGTTTCTCCGATGGGATAGATGGGCATGAACCATAGGGTATTGATGCCCAGATCGTGGATGCGGGGCAAATCTGCCTCGATGGCGCGAAAATTACCTTCGGGTGAATACTGGCGCACATTGATCTCATAGACGACCTGTTGATGTGTCCACGAGGGAAGCCCCTGAGCAGGGGTCCCGTAGAGTAGCGAGGACTCTGCGGAGGCCATAGGCGCAGAAAGAAGCAGGGCCAAAAGAAAGGATGAAAATGAGTGTTTCATAGGGTTTAGGAGTATCATACAATAGATAAAACAGAAACCCGCTGAAGTGTCTCATGAGAAAAAGCTGACAGAGCTTCTGTTTTAAGGACAAATCTTATCAGGAAAGCTCAAAGAACAGCAAAAGCTCAGAACAAGAGCATTTTACGACGTTTACGAATGGGGTGCCCCATAGAAAAAACGTCGCGGTCGGTATATACGGTTTTAGGCGTCTCCTCCTGTTTCCGGCGTTTTTCGTCGAGGTGCTCACGATAGGCCTGCGGCGTTTTTCCGGTAAAGCGTTTAAAGATACGGGCAAAATATGCGGGATCAGCAAAGCCGCTGGACCAGGCAATTTCCGAGATATAGAGCGGAGTGGTCTCCAATGCCAGCTTGGCACTCTCGATACGTTTTCTCTGAATATAAGGGATAAGTTTTTCTCCCGTAGACTGATGGAAGAGGTGAGAGAGATAATCGGCCGAGCAGGAAAGCTTGGTGGCAATGGATTTGACACTGAGTTCAGGATTGGAAAGTTGCTCACGGACCAGCCATTTGACCTGAAAAATTTTACCGGTTTCGGAATTAAAATCCTCGTTTCCGGTATCGACAAGGTTGCGGATGAAGGAGAAAAAGGCCGTGGAGAGGCCTCTGATGGCGGTATCGCGAGCCGGGGTAATAGAGTGGAAGCTTTGGATGAGGGTATTGGCCAAGTCTTCCAACTGCAGGATATTGGGGGCATAGAAGAACTCGATGACCTCAATATCAGGCTTACCGGGAGATGCCTCGCAGGCAAAATGCACACTCACAGTGTTGCGGTAAAAGGCAATGACCATGTTGCGGAAGGCGCCCTGCTCTTTGTAGATGCTCTCCCTGTGAGGAACCCCTGAGGGAAGGATACAGACATCGCCCGGTTTGACGACCAGGCGTTCCTTGGGGAGGATAAATTCTGTGGTGCCTTGAAGCTGGATAAAGATTTCCGGAGTGAAGTGATAATGCATCAAGGGATGCTTTTCGAAGGTATTGCAAACCTTGGCAATGCGCAGGTTGAGGAATCCACGGAGGGCTTTGCGGATGGATTCGTCCAAAACCATGTGCATTTCGGCAAGGTTACTTTCCGAAAAATTGAGCCGAAATTTCAGCAAGTCGTTATGAGGGGTTTCGACCGGCATGGTTGGGTGAAGGAGCTGAAAAAGGAAACACAGATCTATAGAAACAAGAATAACTATGCTTAAAGCGGGTGTTTGCTCAAGCAGGAAACGTCATATTTCTGTAAAACCTAAGTTTTGTCCTACCCTTATAAGAGTTTTCCCATTGCGTTTAAAGAGTTATAAAAAGAGATGTAAAAGCGGCTCGTAACTTGCGAAAAAAAGCGATAAACCTTATTTTGAAATCAAGCTCCCTTGCAACCCATTTCAATCTCCTTACCTTATTCCCGCATGACCCTTCATCAGCGTACGATTGCTTTTATAGGGCTGTCTCTGGCAGTACAGTTACTGGTATTAACACTTATCGCACACCATCTGCAGCGGAGTGCTTTTGCCAGACTGGAGGCTACATTTATGCAAGAAAGCGCAAACCGTATCCGGCATGCGCTGCAAAGGGATATAGATCGACTTGAGGTGCAGACAAACGACTACATGAACTGGGATGCAAGCTATGACTTTGTAGAGACCCCAGATGAAGCATTTTCCGATGAAAATTTCTCTACAGATTCGTTGAGTAACATTGATGTCGATGTGGCAGCCATTTACAATGATGCTGGAGAAGCATTGCTGGAGAGAAGTCTTGAGGGTGGAAAAGCAGTTCCTTTCTCTACGACGCTAGAAGAATACCTAAAAACGTTTTTACCAAAGAACGGAACCCCTGCGAGTTCTCAAAGCAGTATCCTATCTCTACCCGAAGGAATCCTGATGTATTCGGTAAGGCCTGTGTTGCATAATGATATGAGCGGACCACCCCGCGGGCTTGGCGTTATGGGCAGGTGGCTAACGCAGGAAAGACTGGATGACTACAAGCAACTAACAGGGATTCCGCTTAGCATTGAAACAGATGATATCCGCCAGGAAGCTACCTCTATTGAATTTATTGATGCGGGAAATGCCCGGTTGCATATCTCAATACAAGACCATGACGGAAGACCGCTCTTTTGTCTGGTAGGGACACTGGAACGGAGTATCAACCAGAAGGGAAGACTGAACACACTGGTGTTACTGATCAGTATTATTGGCCTTTCTCTGGCCAGTTCAGGATTGCTGGTTTTCCTACTTAACAAAATGGTGTTGTTGCGTATTTTTGACCTCGGAGATCAATTGCGAGATATTGCCTACAGCCATGACAGCGGGCGACGTGTAAAGACACAGAGAAATGATGAACTTGGGCTGCTTTGTAGTGACATCAATAATCTACTGCAGGAGCTACAACACACGCAGGATTACTCTTATGGAAAAGACCTGCAGATGGAATTTTTGCTGGAAAACAGCCATTTGGGCATCGTTGTAGCAGATGAAAAAGATGATATATTGATGGTAAACGGCGAGTTTACCCGATTAACAGGGTACACGAAAAGCGACTTGAAGAGAGATGAGTTGATAAAGCAACGTTTTTGCCTTGGAAATGAGGATCTGCAGACACGCCAAAAAGATGGTAACAACTGGGTTGAGATTCAGGAAAAGACAAAGGATGGAGAAACGATTGAGCTGGAAATTTATCAGGAAAAGTCCAATGGAACAGTGTTTCGGATGATCCGAGATATTACGCAGCAAAAAGCGATTATGAGGGATTTGCAGATGCGCAAAGAAGAAGCGCAGGCGGCAAACGAAGCAAAGAGTCTGTTTTTGGCGAATATGAGCCATGAAATCCGAACCCCGATGAATGGGATTGTGGGCATGGCCCAAGTGCTGCAGAATAGCTCTCTGGATGAAGAACAGACCGACAGTGTAAGAACCATCATAGATTCCTGTGATCTTCTACAAACAATCATCGACGATATACTGGATTTCTCGAAGATGGAATCGGGGTATTTGCAATTGAAGAATGATGTAGTCCAGCTACCGGAATTCATCAAAAACGTCTGTAACATTGTGCATCCATCTGTCTTGGAGAAGGGATTACAGTTGGAGGTAAAGTTACACGGTATATGCCCCGAATATGCATTATTTGACGAAAAGCGTTTGAAACAGGTATTATTGAACCTACTTTCCAATGCTATCAAATTTACGGAGGAAGGGATCGTCTCTTTGCATTTGGAAGGGTATCGTAAGAATGGAAGACGTGTAATGCTGCGCTTTTCCATCAGTGATACAGGGATCGGAATTTCAAAAGAAGAAAAGAAGAAGCTGTTCCTGCCGTTTGTGCAGGTGGATGCCTCGCACAGTCGAAAATATGGTGGAACAGGACTGGGACTGGTGATCAGCCGAAAGCTGGTGAAATCGATGGGGGGCGAAATAAAGCTGAAAAGCACTCCCGGGAAGGGATCGACATTCAGCTTTGAAATTGCCACGGAAATGACTACAGGAGCCGAAGCGGAGACAGAAGTCACCACGTTGCCGATTAACCAGCTAGTGGAAGGAGCAAAACCGCTGGACATACTTGTAGCAGAAGACAATGCGGTTAACCGGAAAGTTATCCGAATACTTTTGGAAAAGATGGGCTACCAGGCGGATTTTGCCCTCAACGGCAGAGAGGCTTTAAACAAGGCATTAAACAAGCCCTATGATGTCATATTGATGGATGTACAAATGCCTGAAATGGATGGGTTGGAAGCGACGCAACGCATTCGGGAAGAGGTAGCCAATCCTCCATATATTATTGCGCTGACAGCACATGCGTTACCGGAAGATGAAGAACGCTGCCTGAATGCCGGGATGAGTATCCGTTTGACCAAACCATTAAAAGCGGAAGCCCTGGCAAGGGCATTGCAGAAAGTGCCCTGAAAGGGCAGACAGACGGGGTATCCGGTTCAAACGGTATCAAGCCACAGGAGCAACGCTCTCCATTGATGTATTTACAGATAAAAAAGCCCTGCGGTAACCGCAGGGCTTTTTCTTTAAGAGTTGATCGTCTGTCTACAGCTTACCACTCGTAGAGCAGGCCGATATTGGCGGCCTGAACGTCCTGTTCGGAGCTGGTGGTATAGTTGCCTGCGGCGTAGACGGAGAACTTGTTGTTGAAGCGGGCGTTGGCCCCGAGACTGATGGTAAACCAGTCGGTGCCCAGCTCGATGCCCTGCAGGTAGAAGGAATCGGAGGTGCCGGCCAGAGAGGCGTTCATGTAAGCGGCTTCGTCTTCGAACTCATGAGTCCATACGGCGCGCATCTGCAGGCTGTAGGTGCTGTTGAAGCGGTATTCCCACTTGCCGCCGAGGAGGGTGCGCATGGAGGTCCAGTCGTCGAAGTCAACATTCAGGTTGAGGAGGCCGGCACCGGTTTCGGTGAAGCGGTCGAACTCAAGTTGAGTGTATTGGAAGGCTGCAAAGGGCTGCAGCACGCTTTCGCCCATTTCGAAGGTGTAACCCTTTTCCAGATAAGCGCTCCAGTAGGTACTGTCGGTGTTGCCGATGGCCGTTTCCTGTGCCTGAGAGACGAGCAGGTGGCTGCGAGCTGCGGTGGCGAAGCGGTCTACATCATATTCGCCGGCGCCATAGGTGAAGGCTCCGTAGTAGTAGTCGCCACCATGATTATAGCGGGCATACAGGCCGAAGTCGTAGTTGGAGGTATCGGCGGTATCGGGGTGATTGTTGCTGGCTTCGCCTTCAGCAAGGTTGATGAAACCGCCCGCATCCCAGGTGCTGTTGATGCGGCAGCCTACCCCCGCAAACATGCCGTAGTATTCGCTGTCGATATCGGCCACCTTACCGTCGGAGGCATCCGAAGTAGAGCTGTTGGCCTGAGCGAAGGCATACCAGGCGTTGCGCTGAACAACCTGAGGCATGGCGCAGTCGATCGGGCGCAGGCTGTTAGCCACGCCTTCCATCAATTCAGTGATGCGCTGCTGTTCGAGCACGACGAGGGAGGGATAGATTTCCCCGCTCATGAGTTCCAGAGCGTGATTGAAGGCATCGTTGCCGGGAATCAGGTTCAGGCTCAGGAGCAATTCATCGAAGTCGGCGTTGTTTACCTGGTTGTTGAGGTAAGCACCGACAACGGACTGGCTGTTGTTTTCAGCGAAGCGGTCGAAGGCGTGGTCGCGGGCGGCCACGGCGTAAACCGTGCTAACGTTTTCGATACGGGCAACATCGCCGATGGTATAGAAACGATAATCGGTGAGATTATCGGTGGTATCGATCAGGTTGAACTGACTGGAGGTGCCTTCGACGACGAGCGTGGCGTCTTCCAGGCTGATAATACTGAAGGTATTACCCGGCAGGAATTCAGCTGTGGTGGCATTGCTAACGAGGTTGATCGAGGTGCCTTCGGCGAAGGTCAGCGTGGCATTTTCGCCGTCCACGGTGCTGGTTACCATCAGGTGATCACCACTGCCGTTGGCGCTAACGCCCAGTTCCAGAGTGCCGAGGTCGATGTTAACGTTACCATCTACAGTGAGGTCTTCAGGAGCCAGCGTTCCCGAGGAAAGTAATTCTCCAAGGCCCTCGGTTGAGTTACGCAGAACAAGTGTTCCGTTCCCAGCGAGGGTACCCATGTTGATGAAGACTGTATTTTCGCTTAAGGGAGCACCGTCAAGAATACCGCGGTCCTGCATCTGGGAGATGAGAGAACCTTCTCCAGAGAATTCAACCGTACTGTTTACATTGAAGACAGCACCATACTGTGTAGCACCATCGCGGAACGAGCTGGTTGCGTCGGCTCCATCGAAGGTGGTATTGCCACCGGCAAAGAAAGCATCGAAACCGGTTGCCGAACCGCTGTAGGCCATATTAAAGGCGCTGTCCTGGGTTGAGGTTTCTGCTTCCACGTCAAGGACGGCGCCAAATACGAGGGCACTATCCGAAACGCCATAATTAGTTATATTGCCGGTTACGTTGCTGGCTCCGGAGAAGGCAATGGTATCACCACCCGAAGAGGCGATGGCATCTGCATCCGAAACAATGGTCCCGGAATTCTGTAAGGTTACATTACCCGCAGCAAGCAGGATCCCAACACTATCCGTACCACTGACGGCAACTGTGCCAGAGTTGGTGATTACATTTTCACCAAATGTAGACACACCGATCGCATTCTCGCCGGTTACGGTAATGGTGCCGGTATTGGTAATGTCCGAATCCGGACTGAGGATACCGAAGGCTGTGGTGTTAATGGTACCGCTGTTGGTAATCCCATTTACAGTGGTTCCGGCAGCAATCCCCCCGCGACCGGTAAGCGTACCGGTATTGATTACGGAATCGGCACCGGTAACTAGATCGATGGCCCCACCGTTGCTGGAATTAATAGTGCCGCTGTTGCTGACAGTTCCGGTAACCATGCCGGTAACTCCGATGCCAACGGTGTTGCCGTTGACGGAACCGGTGTTGGTAATAGAACCGCCGACAGTGCCTATAACGGTAAGGCCTTCGGAATATGCTTCTGAGGTGGTGTTGATGGAACCGGTGTTGGTGATGGAGCCGACAACATTGCTGTTCACATTGAAGCCGATTTCATCTCCGGTAACAGATCCATTGTTGATGATGTCTCCGGTGGCTCCCCCCATGAGGCGAACACCAGCGAGATCGCCGGTAATGCTGCCGTCTGTAGTGTTTGTGAAGCTACCAGTGCTGCCATCAACAAGCACGCCGGTGACACCTGCGGTGATAGAGCCGCTGTTGGCAATCGTGGCTGCGTCCGTTGCGGCATGGATACCGAAGCCGGAGGAAGCAATGGTACCGGTGTTGGTTATAGTTTCGGCATTGCCGGTTACGCTGATACCGGCAATGGCTGTGCCGCCCTCAGCCCCGGCCGTGATGGTGCCGCTGTTGAGGATGGTGGCAGAAGTGCCACCGGCAAGGATTCCCGTATCGGCAGAAGTAACGGTGCCGGTGTTTTCGATGGCGTTGGAGTCGCCTCCGACGAGGATACCGTTTGTGCCGGAAGCAATGGTTCCGGTGTTGAGGATACCACCGTCGTTGGTGTCGCCCACGTAGATGCCGCGGGATTCAGCAGTGATGGTGCCGGCATTGACGATGATGGAATCTTCTCCGCTGTTGGCTCCGGCGACATAGATACCGGATTCGGCGGCCTCAATGGTGCCGTTAACGGTATTGCGGATAGCTCCGGTGTTATCGCCGCCCAGGTAGATGCCGTCTCCGGTGTCGGAGACGAGGAGCCCATCGTTGTCGATAGACTCAAGGGAGGTATTGTTTCCGGCTATAATGATAGCGCTTTCGGTGGCGTAGATGGAGGCACCGGTAATGTTGTAGATACCACCGGTGTTATCGCCGTCCACAGAAATACCGCTTTCGCCGATAGAGGTTTCGGAACTGCCGATGCTGCCGCGGTTGTAGATGCTGCCGGTGTTGACAGAGGCATAGATGCCGTTTGCACCGGCGGCGATACTGCCGTAATTTTGAATGGTTCCGGAATTGGGCCCTTCTGAGGCGATGCCGTTTTCGGTGGCATCGATGGTGGCATTGGTGGCATCGGAAGCACCGTTGGTGAGCGTTCCACTGTTAACGCCCTGCACGTGCAGACCATTAACACCTGCTACGATGCTGCCGGAATTCATGACCATGCCACTGTTACCGGAAGCAATGAGCACCCCGCTACCGGTGGCCGTCAAAGAACCGCTGTTGCTAATGGTGCCGGCATTGGCAGCCTGGACGTAGATTCCGTCGACGGCGCTCTCGAATGGAGCGTCTCCGGGAAGAACCGATCCATCCAGGCCGGCATTGATGGTTCCGTTGTTGGAGATGGTGGCTCCCAAGGTATTATTGCCTGTTACAGCAATACCGAAGAGATTGGCTTCGATGGAACCACTGTTGTTCATGGAGCCGGAATTGTCGCCTTCGATACCCACCCCATAGAAACCAGCGGTGATGCTGCCGGCGTTGCTGACGGCGCCGCTGTTGCCCAAGGCCACAGCGATACCGACAGAGGCTGTAATAGAACCATCGGTCGTGTTGCTGACGGTGCCAGCATTGCCATCAAAGACAACCATGCCAAAGGTCGCTGCATTCAACTCGCCGGAGTTTTCAATGAGACCGTCAGCGGTATTGTTACCTGTCTGAATACCGGCCCTGCCGGCATTGATTTCTCCAGAATTACCGACTGTGCCGGAATTGGCACCATCGATGCTGATCCCCTGAGTGGTGGCGGTGATGGTTCCATTGGAAGCGATGAGGCCGGAGTTTTCTCCGTCGGCATAAATGCCTTCGTCTCCGGAATCGATGGCACCATCGTTGAGGATGGTACCGCTGTTATCTCCAGTAACAATGCCCTGATCGTCGGAAACGATGCCCCCAGTGGCGGCATTGATGATGTTGCCGCTGTTCTCGTTGCTGACGTTGATACCGTCGCCAGCAGTAGACTCGATGGATCCGGCATTAGTAATGTAGCCGGAGTTGGCACCGTTCACGTAGATACTTTCTTCAGTGGAAATGATTTCGCCATCAGCATAGTTGTAGATGGAACCGGAGTTGGTGCCCTCCACATAAACACCGTTGTCGCCCGGTTCAGTTTCAGATCCGATCATACCGTAGTTAAAGATGCGGCCGACATTGTCGCCACCCACAAAAACGCCGTTGTCACCTGCATCTATAGTGCCGGTGTTGTAGATGGCGTCGTTGATATCGGCTCCATTGTCGCCCGCAACAAAGATGCCATCTGAAGAAACCGTGATGGTGCCATCGTTGCGGATCATGGAATCGCCGGTGGAGTGGGCATTGTCGACAAGAACCGCAATACCATCGCCGTTTTGAACATTAATGGTGCCGGTAGCTGCATTCTGAATGGAACCGGCATTGTTGCCATTTACATAGATGGCGGCTATGTTATCGGTAATCAACTCACCTGCATTCTGGATGGAACCGGTATTGTGACCATTGATAATGGCAATTGCCGGGAATACGGTATCGACGGTTCCGGTAGCGGTATTGACCACGGTGCCGGAGTTATTGCCGTGAACGGAAATACCGTCCAAATCAGTTTCCACGGTACCGGCATTGGTAATGGTGCCGGAGTTGCCGGAGAGGTCAGCGTTGCCAACCGTAATGCCGGAGTCTTCGGTCTGGATAACGCCATCGGCGAAGTTGGTAATAGTGCCGGCATTGCCATGCTCCACGCTGATCCCGTGGTATATGGCAATAATCGTTCCGGAGTTTTCGATGGAACCGTTGCCTTCGGCATCGCCGTTTACGCCAGCAACACGAATACCAACGTTACCTGCATTAATGTTTCCGGTGTTTTGGATCGTGGCCACGGTCGCAGAGATTTCTCCGCCCAATGCTTCGAGCATTGCTTCGGAGAGGATTCCGGCATTGGAACCGGTAACAGAGATACCATTGTTCGCTGTGATCTGCCCCCCGATGTTGTAGATCAGGCCACTGTTGCCGCTCTCCACATGAATACCGTCCATATCGGCATCGATGGTGGCAGGAGTGTCCTCAGCAGAGTCGTTGAGGATGAGTCCGGAATTACCGGAAAGCACCTGTATGCCATTAAACCCTGATGAATTGATGGAACCGGAATTACTAATCACCATGGAATTGGTGCCACCGACAAAAACAACATCTGAGCCGGCATCCATGGAGCCTTGATTTACGATGCGACCGTTATTGTTGACCGTGACATAGACAGATCCGGAACCGGAGGAAATGGAAGCGGTGTCTGAGTTGACAATAGCGCCGTTGTTGGACTGCCCGATAAGGACACCCGCACCGCCATCGGCAATAATATTGCCGGAGTTGTTAATCAGAGCCGTTTCCGTGTTAAAGCCACCCACCTGGATGCCGTTGGTTTCGGCAATAATGTTAGCCTCGGTGGTATTGTAGATGGTTCCGGAGTTACCGTTACCAACCAGAATTCCCTGTGCCGAGTTGGCTGTAATGGTGCCGGAGTTCTGAACCGTACCCACATTGGCGGCGGCGACTTCGATCCCCTGACCGGTGTTGACGGTGATCAATCCGGAATTGGAAATACTACCGGAGTTGGTAACACCGATATGGATGCCGTCTTCGCCGACGACAAGAATAGAACCGCTGTTGAGAATACGGGATCCAGAGGTATTATCCATATCCACGACGATGCCGTTTTCGTCTGCATCAATCGTTGCGGTGTTATTGATGAGGGCTGTTTCTCCGGAATTGGAACCGGTTACATGGATTCCGCTGGCGGCGTGTGAGCTCAAAATCCCGGCATTCTCGATCGTACCAGTATTATGGGCCGCGAGAGCTCCGTCGGCAGTACTGCCCACGAGGATAGCGTCTTCTGATACAGTGATAAGAATCGGATACGAAGCAGAATTGGATCCACCATTGAGAATAGTGCCGGCATTTCCGCCTTCGACCTGAATTCCATCCGCATGGTTATCGATAACTGCAGAATTCTCTATACGGCCAGTCGCGGAATTGGAACCGGTTACATGGATGCCATCACCGACAGAGGAGGTAAGCACACCCTGATTTAGGATCGTACCGCTGTTATCAGCAGCAGGAGCAGTTGCCAAAGTGTCTCCGATGAGTATGGTATCATCGGCAGACGAGGCCGTGCCCACATTGACAACAGTTCCCGAATTCCCGGAAACAAGATGAATACTGCTTCCTGATGAGCTGATGAGTGCTGATGTATTTTGGATGGCCCCTGCATTGGCACCATCGACGAGAATACCGTCAAGCAAGACATAGGCAGTAGATGTATTGGAAAGACTACCCGAAGCGGTATTGTTCCCGGTTACGTGGATCCCGTTGCCAACAGTCGAGTAAAGGCCTCCTGTATTGCCGATAATCCCGGAATTATCCGCTGCTGCAGCGCCTTCGGCAGTATCTCCGAGAAGGATGCCATCGTTTGCGGCATAAAGGCCTCCTCTGTTCTCAATGGTACCGGAATTACCGGCAACCACCTGAATGCCATTGTCGCCAACAGGGGTGGTTGAATTGCCAATGGTGGCCTGATTGTAAATACTACCGCCAACATTACTGCCGGCAACGTGAATGCCATCGTCACCGGCATTGATCACGCCGGCATTGATGATGTCTCCACGGGTTATATCCCCTTCAGAGATATTATTGCCAGCAACATAAATACCATTTTCGCCGGCATTGATCGTTGCGTCGTTATAGAGGTCTTGCGCGTTATTGTTGGAGCCATCGACATGAATACCGTCGAGGGCGACATTGATAATCCCTCCATCTGTAAGGATAGAGACCAGATTATCACCAGTTACATGGATACCACTGCCCGTTGCCGAATAGAGGTTGCCGTCGCTGACAATTTCACCGTTGTTATCGGAAGCGGCAGCGCCTTCTGTCGTGCTACCGAGAAGGATGGCATCGTTGGTGGCATAAACATAACCATGATTGGCAATCGTAGCATTATTTTGCCCTATTACCTGAATGCCGTTATCGCCCACCGAAGTGGTCGTGCTACCAATACTGGCGGTGTTGAGGATGGTTCCTCCATTCGTTCCAGAAACGTGAATCCCGTCTTCTCCGGCAGCAATGGAACCGGCTAGATTATAAACATAGCTATTGAGGTTGTTGCCGTCGATGAGTATGCCGTCGAGAGCGGCAGAGATGGTTCCTTGATTGATGATTTCTGCATGAATACTTTCGGAACCATTATTACCGGTTACGTGGATGCCGTTAGCGCCCACCGCGGTGGTGGAAGTGCCGATTTGGCCAAAGTTACTTATAGAAGAACTATTCAGGCCACCCACGAGGATACCGTCCTGAGCCGCGGCAATGGTGCCGTTTACGTCATTAATAATGGTGTGGGAGTTATTACCGGTTATGTGGATGCCGTTGGCGGTATGGGAAGTGAGCGCACCGTAATTTCCGACCAAGCCGTTGTTATCGACAGCAGCAGCACCTTCGGCTGTGCTACCGAGAAGGATGCCATCGTTGGTGGCATAAATATTGGCACCGGAAAAACTGGAAGAGCCATTCTGGATGTGGCTGGAATTTCCAGAGACTACCTGGATACCGTTATCGCCCACCGCGGTGGTGGCAGTGCCGATTTGGCCAAAGTTACTTACATAAGAACTATTCAGGCCACCCACGAGGATACCGTCCTGAGCGGCGGCAATGGTACCCATGTTAGAAATGTAGTCGGAATTATTGCCGGTTACGTGGATGCCGTTGGCGGTATGGGAAGTGAGGGATCCGTAATTTGTGATTTCACCGTTGTTATCGACCGCGGCCGCGCCTTCGGCCGTGCTACCGAGAAGGATGCCATCGTTGGTGGCATAAATGACCCCCGTAGCAGCATTTTGGATGAGGCCGGAATTGCCAGAGACTACCTGGATGCCGTTATCGCCCACAGCGGTGGTGGCAGTGCCGATTTGGCCGATATTGTAAATCGTCAGGGTGTTAACGCCACCCACGAGAATGCCGTCCTGAGCGGCGGCAATGGTACCGTTTACATCATTAGTAATGTTGCTGGAGTTATTGCCGGTTACGTGGATGCCATTGGCGGTATGGGAAGTGAGGGATCCATCATTGGTAATTGTTCCGCCGGTACTGTTTTCTCCCACGAGGATGGCATCGTTGGTGGCATAAATGGACCCCGTATCAGCATTCTGGATGGTTCCGGAATTGCCAGAGACTACCTGGATGCCGTTATCGCCCACAGCGGTGGTGGCAGTGCCGATTTGGCCCGAGTTACTGATAGAAGAACTATTCAGGCCACCCACAAAGATGCCGTCCTGAGCGGCGGCAATGGTGCCGTTTACGTCATTAGTAACGCTGCCCACGTTATCCCCTTGGACCCTCATCCCGCAACCAGTTTGGGCCGTAATGGTGGCATCGTTAAGGATGGTACCGCCAGCAAGATTATCCCCTTGGACATGAATACCGTTGATGGATGCGGTGATGCTGGCGCCGGTGGCATTCTCTATATGGCCTTGGTTGTCTGATACTACATGAATACCGCTGCCGTTATCGGAAAGAAGGGTGCCAATATTGGTAATCGTTCCGCCGGTACTGTTTTCTCCCACGATAATGGCATCCATGGTGGCATGGATGATGGCATCGGTAAAACCGGGAGCCCCATTGCGAATGATGCCGGAATTAACCCCGGTCACACGGATTCCGGCACCACCAACAGCGTTATCCAGTGTGCCAATGTTGCCCGAATTATCAATCGTTTGAGCATTATTGCCCCAGATTTGGATACCGTCCTGAATGTCGACAATGATCGAACCAGAGTTGCGGATAATGGCCGCAGCCCCTGTATTGTTACCGATCACCCAAATACCGATGCCGGTTTCGGAATAAATACTTCCTGAATTAAAGATATTTGAGTTGTTCTCGTAAGCCATATCCCTGGTACCCACGGTGATACCATGGCCAAAGGCATCGATGCTGGCACCATTGTGGATAGCCGCAGTATTGCTTTGCTCAACGACAATCCCTGAAGCTTCGGTAGAAACGATAGTGGAACCGGCAGCACTTACGATACCGCCGGAGGAAGCGCCTGCAATATGAATGCCATCGTTGACCGATTGAATGGAGGCAAGGGACGCCAGATCCAGGCGATCCTGCAAATTGCCCCCGACATAGACCCCGTAAGCGCCTGCATTGATGGCTCCTGCAATGTTACTTTCGGTGGGAGATCCACTTAAACCGAGATTACCTGCAACATATACGCCGCTGCCATTCTGGGTAGAAATGTTGTTTACGGTAAAATTATTCAACGCTCCGTTGACGTAAACACCATCAAGGTTGTGGGTGAAGTTAAAGCCGGTGCCGTTGACGGTGATGTGATCGTCGGAAGCGACGGAAGTTGCGCCGCTGTTTACAAAAACACCGGAGTAGTTGGAATCGACATTGTTGGCAACGATATTGCCGGCAGCAGATCCGGTATAGATACCAAAACCGTTCGCT
Source organism: Opitutales bacterium (assembly GCA_016932335.1). Taxonomy (GTDB): domain Bacteria; phylum Verrucomicrobiota; class Verrucomicrobiia; order Opitutales; family Oceanipulchritudinaceae; genus JAFGCZ01. The sequence continues at coordinate 36,402 of JAFGCZ010000008.1, forward strand.
GCGGAAATGGTTTCCACGGTGATATTTTCAGCGGAACCACCAATATGGATACCGTCGTTACCGGCGGTGATGGTGGTTACGGTGATATCGTCCAGCGCATTCAGGCCAATGCGGATACCATCGGCAGCAGCCGTTTCCGCCGTGAGGGATTCCGCCGTAATGGTACCACCGACATTGCCGGCCACATCGATGCCGTCGCCGGTTGTAGAAGTGATGGCCATACCGGAAGCACCGATATTGCCGGTGACGCTGCCCACGATGTGGATGCCGTCGTTTGTGGAATTGATGGAGGAGGCCACACCGGTAGCGAGGATGTTACCAGTAACGGTGTCACCGGTATGAATTCCATAGCCATCATCAGCAGTAATGGTATCAAATGCAATGGCATTGTCGGTATCAAGACCGGAGGCATTGACTGTACCGGCAATGTAAACACCACTGTGAGCGGCATCGGTAACGGCCACAGAGATTGTGCCGCCCACATTACCATCGACAAAAACGCCGTCTCCACCACCGGCTGTGATATTGTCGGCAGCAATATTACCACCGACATTACCCGTTACGGAAATGCCGAGACCTGAGGTTGAGGAAATGATCAGGTCGGAGGAACCGATGTTGCCGGTAACGCCGCCACTGTTCACGCGAATACCGGTGCTTTCGGAGATAATGGATGTTCCGTCCACACCGGAATCGTTGGCCGCAATATTACCGGTAACCGCACCGTCGGTATAAATACCATAGCCGTTGGTTGCGGTAATGGTGTCGAAGGCAATGGCATCGTCGGTATCAAGACCGGAGGCATTGACTGTACCCATTGCATTGATGCCATCGTTGCCCGCGCTGATGCTATCGGCAGAAATGGTTCCGGTAACATTGCCATCGATGTCGATACCGTCGGACGTTGCGCCGGAGGCGGTAATAGCCATAGTGTTGCCGCCGACATTACCGCCGACGTTACCGTTGACATAGATGCCGTCGTTAGCGGAGCGAATCGTGCCCGAGGCAAGGGCGTCGCCGCCGACATTGCCACCCACATAAAGACCGTAGCCACTCAAGGCGGTGATGTCGTTCACATCAACTGAGCCGGTCACATTGCCGGCGACGTTCACACCGTCACCGGTGTTGGAGCGGATATCGTCGTCGGACGATACAGAATCGGCGTTGCCGTTGATGTCGATGCCGGTCATCCAGGATGTAATGCTATTGCCGGTAACATCGCCTGCGTTGCCACCAACATAAATACCATAGCCATTGCTTGCAACAATGATACCGGAGCTATCGATATCGTCGATCGTGCCATTGACATAGATACCTGAATTAGCAACGCTAATTAAACTGCTATTGGTAATATCGCCGGTGGATGCTGCACCAATATAAATCCCATTGTAATTTGAATCAATATTACCACTGTTGGTAATGGTTCCATCCATGGAGAGAGAAACCTCGATACCGCTGAAATTTCCGGTATTTGTTGTAATGGAACCTGAATTGGAAATGGACGAACCTGCGTAAACGGATTCTACGGTGATACCGCCGCCTCCGGTGGCATTGATCGTGCCAGTATTGCTGACAACCCCGGTCCCAAGGCCTCCAATAGAACCGTTCACGCGAATACCTTCACCTTCGGTTGTGGTGATGGTTCCGCTATTGGAAAGGGTAACTCCTGCAGGGCCATTAAGATCAGTTCCTACAAAGAGACCGTTTCCAACCCCGTTGACGGTAATATTACTGCCATTGGCAATGGTCTGAGCAGTGCTGCCAAGGAAGCCACCTTCATCCACATGAATACCATCACCGTTATTAACCGTAATGCTTCCACCGGTAAGGTTGATACTGCCTCCTTCAGAGAGACCATCGACATAGATCCCGTGGCTATCTGAGTTGATGATACCATTTGTGCCGGTGATGTGCATGGAATCACCTGAAACATAAATACCGGAGGCTCCTTCGGCGGTTGCACTGATCGTGCCCGAATTATCAATGGTACCCAAGTTGTTACCTGCAATATAAACACCGTGGTCATTGCCCAGAGAACCACCGCCTGAAGCTGTAATTGAACCGGTATTGGCAACAGAGCTGCCTAAGCCAATACCATTGATACGCATACCATAACCGGTAGATGCCGTTATAGAGCCGCTGTTCGTCAGGGAGACAACATCCACATCGTTACCGAGGCTATGATTAGCTTGGAAACCGATGCTACCGGCGGTAATCGCAGCACCGAGATTTATGGTAGCCGAGCCGTCAATGTTATTTATATAAACACCTGTGGAATAAGCATCCACGGAACCGCTATTTAAGGCAATGCTGCCTCCATCTTCGAGGTGATCAATGTATACTGCATTTCCTGCATCGGACTTGATGACGGCTGCGGCATTTTCCTGGGTCAGCGCATAAAGATTGGAAGCATCGATAGCGGCCTGCCCACTGCCTGAAGTAGTGATTGCTCCTGTATTATAGATAACAGTTCCGGTTGCCGAGGAAGCCACTGCTATGGCGGCGGAAGAGTCGCTGTGAATGGCCGCAGAAGAAGGATCTCCACTGATCGTATCGGTATTGTTGACCACATTACCATCTCCGGAGAGGACAGCCACAGCCCAGCCGGAATTCTGCACACTCAGTGTGTTCGCGTTATTGATGGTATTGCCATCTCCCCGAAGAGTGATCAGGTGGGTAGAGTCAGTGCTCAGATCGGCATTGTTGCTGATGGTATTGTTGTGGGATGGAGTCGTCGGATTGCCAACGCTTACCGCGGTAACCCCCTGGCTCATTTCGATGGTAACAGCATCCAGCGTAAGGGTATTGGTACTTCCGGAAATGTTACTGACAGAACCCACATTTGTACCACCGGTATCTACCGTTACATTTTCTCCTCCGGTTAAATCGACAGGGAGCGCCTGTTGAGCGGCAAGTGGAGAAGCCAAGGAAAGGGAAGCGATGAGTCCCAGAGAGAGGTTAAATCGTGTGTATAAGGGATGTTTCGACTTGGAAACATCGTTGGCATTAGAGCAGTTTTTCTTCATTTAATTCCTACTTAAACTATTAAATATAAAAGGCTTGCAGTTATGAAAGCTTGGTTTTTTTGACCTTTCAGGTTTTGTAAAAGAGCAACAATAAATCGATTTTGTTTTGATCTAAGTATAGCATTTAATGAAATGCAAGTAATTTAATAGGGTGTTTAGCTAGCTGATTATAAGTATTTAGTTTTTGTTTTTAAGGGGTTTTTTATAATATAAATAGGTTTTTTATAGATCATCTTAAAGTTGTTTGGCCTAGTATAATTCATTACTAAACATGAATATAGATCTGGTTACGGTTATCATTTCGACAGATGAAGAACCTTATACAGCACTGCCTAAATCCACTTGACAAAGCTAACGTTTGACGATATTGCCAAATATAAAGATGAAAAAAAATCTCTCACAGACTTATAAACAAAAAGCTACGATCATTAAGGCGCTGGCCCACCCCACCCGTCTGTGGATGGTGGAACAACTGGAGACAGGGGAACGCTGCGTGTGCGAATTTGTAGGGGCAGTGGATGCAGATTTTTCAACTATCTCCAAGCACCTGTCTATTTTGAAACAGGCAGGTATTCTGGAAGACGAGAAACGAGGCAAGCAGGTTTTTTACAGGCTGAAAGTGCCTTGCGTGCTCAAATTCATCGGGTGCATTGAAGCTGTGATGAAGAACAATGCCGAAGAGCAGGTTCAGTTAGTGAACTAAAATATTCGCCAAATACTTGCTTATTTACCCAAATAACCAACATTAAGGCATCATGAACTTATCGGAAAAATGGAAACAACCGCTGCTGATCGCCAGCATCTTTCTGGGGATCTTCTATCTCCCGGTTGGGCATGCACGCTTTGACAACGCCCTACTGGAGGCGTTGCATCTGGCTAAATGGTATGCCCGTGAGCATGTGCTGCTGTGCCTGATTCCGGCATTCTTTATAGCGGGGGCCATTGCCGTATTCATCAGTCAGGGTTCGGTGATGAAGTATCTTGGGGCCAAGGCCAACAAGGTGCTGGCCTATGGGGTGGCTTCGGTATCGGGTTGTATTTTGGCCGTGTGTTCCTGCACGGTGTTGCCGCTTTTTGCGGGGATTTATCGCATGGGAGCCGGGCTGGGACCAGCCACCGCGTTTCTCTATGCAGGGCCGGCCATCAATGTGCTGGCGATTATTTTGACGGCGAAGATTCTGGGCGTGGAAATGGGCATTGCCCGGGCGCTGGGCGCAGTGATTTTCAGCATTGTCATCGGGCTGAGCATGCATGCCATTTTCCGCAGGGAAGAGGCGGAAAAAGCCGCAGCGCAGATGGTGCTGCCCGATGATGAAGCCAAGCGGAAGCTTTGGCAGAACGGTCTTTATTTTGCCTCGATGGTTGGGGTTCTAGTATTTGCCAACTGGGGCAAACCGGATGCCGCAACAGGCATTTGGGCTGGTATTTACGGGACCAAGTGGCTTTTGACGGCAGGGTTTGCCGCAGCACTGGGCCTGATGCTGGTACGCTGGTTTGGGGTGGCTCTGTGGAAAGTGCTGTTAACGGCCACAGCGGCAGCCGGATTGGCATACGCCTTCCCGGAACAACCATTGGTTGCATTTTCCGCCGGAATGCTGGGGCTAACCCTCTTTACCGCCACCGATAAGGGCGAAACAGGCGAATGGTTTGCCTCTTCCTGGGGGTTTGCCAAGCAGATACTACCGCTGCTGCTTTTCGGGGTATTGATTGCCGGGGCTCTGCTTGGTCGTGTGGGCCACGAGGGGTTGATCCCATCGGAATGGATTGCCAGAGCAGTGGGCGGAAACTCTCTGCAGGCAAATTTCTTTGCCTCGTTTGCGGGGGCTTTCATGTATTTTGCTACACTGACGGAAGTGCCTATTTTGCAGGGACTGATCGGCAACGGGATGGGTAAAGGTCCTGCACTGGCTCTCTTACTGGCGGGCCCGGCGCTGAGTCTACCCAACATGCTGGTTATCCGCAGCGTGCTGGGAACGCAGAAGACAATCGCCTTTGTGGCACTGGTCATCGTCATGGCCACGTTGAGCGGACTGCTTTACGGAACTTTATTTGCTTAACTCAACAGAGGAACCACAGATGAAAATTCAAATACTGGGCACCGGCTGCCCAAAATGTAAACAGTTGGCGGAAGCCGCAGATGCAGCGGCAAAAGAACTGGAACTGAACTACGAGCTGATTAAGATAACAAACATCAACGAGATTATGGCGTTTGGAGTCATGATGACTCCGGCGCTGGCGATAGACGACGAAGTTAAAACAGTAGGGAAATTACTGAGTCGAGAAGAGATCAAAAGCATATTAAAGAGCTAACACTATGAGTAATTGCAAATGTGAATGCAGTGCTGCTCCGAAATTAATTTTCTCCTGTTCAGGTGCAGCAGATGTGGGCGAGCTCGCAGACCGATCGGCCCGTCTATTAACAAAGAACGGTACAGGTAAGATGTTTTGCCTTTCAGGTATTGGCGGCCGCATCAGCGGAATCCTAAAATCAACCGAAGTCGCAGACGATATCTTAGCGATAGACGGCTGTACGTTGAATTGCGCTCTAAAGACACTGCAGGAAGCCGGATTCAGCAACGTTAAACATATTCAATTGGGAGACTTAGGATTCAAAAAGGGGAATTCTCCTGTCAACGAATCAAGCATTGAAGAAGTAACCCAACATGCTGCTCGCATGTTAACTGAAGGGCTCACGAAATGACCTTTTCAAAGATTTGCTCCACCTTTGTACTGCTTGCGAGCACGCTCACATTAAGCGCTAATGAAGATTCTCCTATCCCAAAATTATTGGATCTAGGAGCCAAAAAATGTGTTCCCTGCAAGATGATGGAACCTGTTCTAGCAGATCTAGCGATGAATTATCGCGGTCAGTTCGATGTGGAGTTTATTGATGTATGGCAACCAGAGAACAGGACAAAGGCCACCTTCTATAAGATCAACTCAATTCCTACGCAGATTTTTTTTGATGAAACGGGCAAAGAGCTTTGGCGACATGAGGGATACATATCAAAAGAGGATATCCTCAAGGCTTGGGACGCATTAGGATTTGTTTTTGAAAATCCTATATTATCCTCCGAATAAAATTAATTTATAAGCTTCAACTGATGGAGTTATTCAAAAAACTAATTTCCAAATTCTTGCTGATGTTTGCACTAATCAGTTTAGGCATCGCCATCGGGAAAAATTGGGAAAGAACCGGCAACGAACAAATACAAGCGATTGTTAACAACAATTCCAGAGTAGTCGTTTATTACCTGCATGCGACTTTTAGATGTACAACCTGCACAGCCATAGAGACGATGACCAAAGAGCTTTTGGACTCCGTGTATGGCGATGATCTAAAGGCCGGCACAATAGCCTGGGAAGAGATTGATTTCCAGGAAAACGAAGCGATGGCAAAACGTTTTGAAGTGATGGCCAGTTGCGTCGTTGTTGCCAGCGTCAGTGGAGGAGAAATCAGAGATTATTTACGACTGGATGATGTTTGGACACTGATGGACGATCGTGAACAATTTGACGCCTACATCCGCGGAGCCATCGAATCATTCCTGGTTAACCAAGGAACCAGCGATGAGTGAAGTTGCTCTTCTTTCAGCGTTTTGGCTGGGATTGCTTACCGCGATCAGCCCCTGTCCTTTAACCACAAACATTACGGCAATTTCCTTTATCAGCAGAAATGCTGAACAGAAACGGAGCGTATTAGAGTCGGGGGTTCTATATTCGCTTGGACGTGCTGCAGCTTATTTACTTCTTGGAATAGTAATTACCGGTGGGCTAATCGGCAGAGCTGATGCATCTCGTTTCTTGCAGAAGCATATGAATGAGGCATTGGGGCCAATCCTGATTCTTGCAGGCCTAGTTTTACTTGGCGCAATAGGACAGGGATTATCTCTGAATATGGGCGCCAACAGACTTCAGAAAAGGGTTTCCGGTGGCCATCCTTTATGGGCGGCAGCAATGGGATTCATCTTTGCACTTTCTTTTTGTCCAGTCTCGGCAGGGCTTTTCTTTGGAGCCTTACTTCCTTTAGCATTGGGGCAAGAGTCCACATTCATGATTCCCGTATCTTATAGTGTTGGGACATCATTACCCGTTATCCTGTTTGCTGTAATATTGGCATTTGCTTCGGGCTTTCTAGGAAAAGTATTCAATAAAATAATCAAATTGGAAAGCTGGGCTCGTATGGTAACAGGTTGGATCTTTATACTCGCAGGGATCTATTACACGCTGATCCATATCTACGAATTATCGTTATAAAAGTGATGTTGGACTTGAAAAAAGCCTCAATCTATTTAGTTATTTAGCTAAATATCTTTATGAAAAATCTAGTCACTCTTTTCAAAGCCCTATCAGATGGAAATCGTTTAAGAATTCTAGCAGCACTGAGCCTCAGTGAGGAATTATGCGCCTGTCAGATAACGGAACTGATCAAGGTGACCGGGGCGACTATCTCACGTCATCTCAGTTTACTCCAGAGAGCAGATCTCGTGGAAAGTCGCAAAGATGGTCGTTGGGTCTATTATCGAATAAAAGCAACAAATGCGGAGATGGCCTCCATCATTCAATCGGCGCTATTCCCCATACTTAAAGAAGATAACAGCTTGAAAGAAGATCGGGAGCGATTGAATAGAATCACGGAAATAGAAGCGGAACTATTGTGCCAAAGACAACGCGGAAAAGAATGTTGCCACTAAGCAAACGACGATAGAGGGCCAACAACACTTCAACAAATTTTAATCTTAATCCAGAAAATCCTATGAGTAAAAAATTGAAAATTCTATTCTTGTGCACCGGTAACTCCTGCCGCAGCCAGATGGCCGAGGGCTGGACACGCCACCTGCAAGGTGACCGTATTGAAGCCTATTCAGCAGGTATAGAAACCCACGGACTCAACCCCAATGCCGTCAAGGTTATGGCTGAAGCGGGGGTGGATATCTCCGGTCACCGATCCCAGCACATTGATGAATTCAGAGATGTTGCGCTGGACTATGTGGTGACCGTCTGCGGACATGCCCATGAAACCTGCCCCTACTTCCCGGCCGGCTGCAAAGTGGTGCATGTGGGCTTCCAGGATCCACCACGCATGGCTAGAGAATTGGCAGAACAAGGCGCCACAGAAGAAGCGCAACTGGAATGCTACCGTACCGTACGCGATGAAATCCGCAGATTTGTAGAAAGTCTACCGGCAGGGTTGGAGGCAAACATATGATTCCCTGCGGTGAGCAAGACGAACGGAAGATGCAGAACCCTTTCGAGCGTTACCTGACGCTCTGGGTAGGATTGTGCATTCTTGCCGGGATTGCTCTGGGCAAAATTGCTCCAGGAATAGCCCAGAAACTGGACAGCTTCTCTCTATCCGTGAACGGCGCACCGGTAGTTTCCATTCCGATCGCGGTTTGTCTGTTTTTCATGATGTATCCCATTATGGTAAAAATTGATTTTGGGAGTGTGATTGAAGCAGGAAAAAGCGGAAAACCGGTATTGCTGACGCTGTTCATCAACTGGTGCATCAAGCCATTCACGATGTATGGAATTGCTCTTTTGTTTCTCGGCGTGCTGCTGAGAGGTGTTATCGGAACAGAAGCGGTCGATCTGGTAAAAATGCCTTTTGGACTGGATCTACCGGTAGGAGCAGAACACGGCTCAGGTCTGGTGGTTTTGCAGAATGGGATAAAAATGCTACAAATACCTTTGTGGCGGAGTTACTTTGCCGGATGTATTTTACTGGGAATAGCTCCCTGTACTGCAATGGTACTGGTTTGGGGATATCTGGCCCGGGGCAATGACGGACTCACTCTGGTCATGGTGGCCATCAATTCGCTAACAATGCTGGTGCTTTACGGCGTGTTGGGCGGCTTTTTACTGGGAGTCGGCAAACTACCCATTCCCTGGCAGGCCTTGCTGCTCTCAGTGGGTGTCTATGTGGCGCTGCCTCTGTTTGCCGGTTATTTTTCGAGAAAACTGATTCTGAAAGTAAAAGGACAGGAGTGGTTCTACACGCGCTTTCTGCACTTACTGACTCCCATCACAATAACCGCCTTACTACTGACACTGGTATTACTCTTCAGCTTTAAAGGAGAGGTAATTCTAAGCAATCCGCTGACCATTCTGTGGATTGCCATCCCTCTATTCTTACAAACAATACTGATCTTTGTATTGGGCTATGTATTGGCCAAACTGCTGAAACTTCCCTACAAAGACGCAGCTCCGGTTGCGATGATCGGCGCATCCAATCATTTCGAAGTAGCCATTGCCACTGCAGTCATGCTGTTCGGACTTTCATCCGGAGCGGCACTGGCCACAGTGGTCGGAGTCCTCATCGAAGTTCCGGTAATGTTGATGTTGGTAGGTTTTTGTAAACGAACGCAATTCATCTTCAAACAGTAGACTCGATCAAAAAGCACTGAATCGTTCCGGTTCAGTGTTTTTTTGTGCTACAAGGAATCACCCGTACAAAGAAAAGCTTGATCCGGAAAAGCGGTAAAGCTAGGTTCTCGGGAGCCACTCCTATCACCTTTTTAGAAGCTCCAAACTAAAAAGGACACGTGAACAATTTATTTGATATTAAGGACAAGGTCGTTGCCGTAACAGGATCGACCGGAGTTCTGGCCGGAGGTGTTGCCCAATACTTACAGGCACAGGGAGCAACCGTCGTTTATCTGGCCCGATCAAGGGACAAACTGGATACCACACTGGCCGAAGCGGAAAAGATTTCGCCCGATTGCCTTGGGGTTATCAGTGATGTACTGGATCAGGAGGCGCTGAATGCGGCCTGCCAAACCATTCTGGATAAATACGGGCGTATAGATGCTCTGATCAATGGTGCGGGCGGCAATATGCCTGGAGCAACCATTGCCCCGGAGCAGGACATTTTTGACCTCAAGCTGGAAGATTACAGCGCGGTGATGGATTTGAACCTGAAGGGCACCTTGATGCCCTCTCTGACGTTTGCCAAAGCCTTCAAAGCACAGGGCAAGGGTTGCATCGTCAATTTCTCTTCAATGGCTTCAACGCAGGCAATTACACGGGTAATGGGTTACTCTTCAGCCAAAGCCGCCATTGATAACCTTACCCGTTGGATGGCAGCAGAAATGGCCCTGAAATACGGGGATGGAATCCGCGTAAACGCTATAGCACCCGGTTTCTTTATTACTCACCAAAACCGCAGACTGCTGACCAATGAGGACGGCTCCTATACAGAACGTGCGGAAAAGGTGCTGGCCAAGACTCCATTCCGGCGTTTCGGCAAAGCAGAGGAAGTCAACGGGACCATCCACTATCTGATTTCGGATGCCGCTGCTTTTGTAACCGGCGTAGTAGTGCCGGTGGATGGCGGTTTCTCAACCTTCAGCGGAGTTTAAAAGCATGTTGCAGATGAAAGAAACGTTTCGCTGGTTTGGTCCCAACGACAGTGTGACACTGGCTGACATTCGGCAATGCGGCTGCGCGGGTGTCATCACCTCGCTGCACCAGATTCCCTATGGTGAATTGTGGTCTCGAGAAGCTATCGCCGAACGTAAGGCAATGATCGAAGCGCACGGCATGGAATGGACTGCCGTAGAATCTGTTCCGGTATCGGAGGATATCCGTACCCGCAGTGGAGACTTCGAACGGCATATCGAAAACTACAAAGAAACTATCCGCAATCTGGGTGCCGAGGGAGTGGAGATTATTATCTACAACTTCATGCCGGTGCTGGATTGGGTAAGGACCAACTTTGCCTACAAGCTGGAAGACGGAAGCGAGTGCCTGCGTTTTGATCCGGTGCACTTTGCCGCTTTTGAACTCTATATTCTAAAACGGGCCGGCGCCGAGGCCGACTATACAGAAGCTCAACTGAAAGCTGCTGAAAGCTATTTTCAGTCTCTCAATGCGAACCAAGTCAAAGCCTTTGAACGCAACATCATTGATGTGTTTCCCGGAGTAGACATGGGCTTTACGGTAGATGATATCCGGCGTATGCTGAATCGCTACGACGGAATTGACCGGGCTCAGTTAAAGGAGAACTACAAGCATTTTCTGGAGGCCGTAATCCCCGTATGCGAGGCATCGGGAGTACGCATGGCAGTGCATCCCGACGATCCCCCCTACTCTATTCTAGGGCTGCCCCGAATTGTATCCACCGAGGAGGATATCCGGGATATCGTAGAGATGTATGACAGCCCGGCAAACGGTCTGTGTTTCTGCACGGGGTCCTTGAGTCCGCGGGCGGAAAATGACCTGCCAGGGATGATTGAGCGCTGGGGCCACCGTATCAATGTGATGCATCTGAGAAGTACCCAGCGCAATGCCGACGGAAGCTTTTATGAAGCCCGACACCTGGAAGGCTCCGTGGATATGTATGCCGTAGTCAAGGCAGTTCTGGAGGAAATGAAACGCCGCAAAGCAAGCGGGCGCAAAGACTGGCAACTGGCTTTCCGTCCAGACCACGGGCACACCATGCTGGATGATCTGCAAAAACCGATGCCACCCAATCCCGGCTATACCTGCATCGGGCGCATGCGCGGACTCTCGGAAATCCGCGGGCTGCAACTGGGCATAGCACGGGCCTTGAACCTTTAACCAAAAGATTTTTCAATGTTTACAGTAAAAGCAAAAGACAGCTGCCGCTATGATATCGTTTCGCTGGGCGAGGTGATGCTGCGGCTTGATCCCGGCGAAGGCCGCATTCGCACGGCACGGCATTTTCAGGCCTGGGAAGGCGGCGGAGAATATAATGTGGCCCGTGGGTTGCGCCGCTGTTTCGGCCAGCGCGCTGCCGTTGTAACGGCCTTTGTGCGCAATGAGGTAGGGCTGCTTCTGGAGGATTTTATTCTGCAGGGCGGCGTGGACACACAATTTATCCGTTGGGTAGAAAGCGACGGCATCGGCCGGAGTGTGCGCAACGGGCTGAATTTCACCGAGCGCGGCTTCGGCGTGCGCGGGGCTGTGGGCTGTTCCGACCGAGGGAATACGGCAGTCTCCCAACTCAAGCCTGGAGACATTGACTGGGAATACCTGTTTGGAACGCTTGGTGTTCGCTGGTTCCACACCGGCGGGATATTTGCCGCCCTTTCGGAGAGCACCGGAGCGGTGGCCATTGAAGCGGCTAAAGTCGCTCAAAAGCATGGGACCATCGTTTCCTATGATTTGAATTATCGCCCCTCGCTGTGGAAAGCGTTTGGAGGGCAGGCACAGTGCCAAAAGATCAATCGGGAGATTGCCCGCTATGTGGATGTGATGATCGGCAACGAAGAAGATTTTACCGCATGCCTGGGTTACGAAGTAGCCGGCACCGATGACTCGTTGACCGAGTTGGATGTGGATGCCTTCAGCCGAATGATTGAACGCGCTGTTGCAGACTACCCCAATCTAAAGGCGACAGCAACGACCCTGAGAGGCGTGCGCAGTGCCAGTCTGAATGACTGGAGTGCCATGGCCTGGATGGATGGTAAATTCTATAAGGCCGCAGAGCGTAAAAACCTGGAAATCTTCGACCGTGTAGGCGGTGGAGACAGTTTTGCCTCGGGTTTTATCTACGGACTGATGGAAACGGGAGATCCGGCTTTGGCCGTAGAATACGGAGCCGCCCACGGCGCATTGGCCATGACCACCCCCGGAGACACCACCATGGCTTCTCTGGATGAAGTAAAGAAATTAGCGGGCGGAGGCAGTGCCCGTGTAGACCGCTAAAAAATACAAACATGTCAGATTTACTACTCAAATCCCCTGTTATTCCCGTCATCGTTATTGAAAATGCCGATGATGCTGAGCCATTGGCCGAAGCATTGTTGCAAGGCGGAATGAACATCATCGAAATCACCTGCCGCACATCGGCGGCGATTGAATCGCTCAGACGCATCAAAAAGGCATTCCCGGAAATGATCACAGGAGCGGGCACCGTAGTGACCCGCGAGCAAGCAGACGCGTGCCTGGAAGCCGATGTGGATTTCGGTCTGGCCCCTGGTCTGAACCCGGAAACCGTGCAGCTTTTTGAGCAAAACAAAAAGCCGTTTATCCCCGGAATCATGACGCCTTCGGAAGTGGAACAGGCATTGAGCTTGGGGTGCAAATTGTTGAAATTCTTTCCGGCAGAAGCGGCCGGGGGGTTAAAATTCTTAAAGAATATTTATGCGCCCTATGCTTTCTCGGGGATACGTTTCTGCCCTACGGGAGGCATCAATTTGCAGAACATGGCCGCTTACCTGAATGAGGAAATGATTTTTGCCGTTGGCGGATCGTGGTTGGCCACGTTGAAGCAGATCCGCGAGCACCGCTGGGAAGAAATCACGGCTCAGGTCAAGGAAGCGCTGGCCGTTGCCGGGCAAGTCCGGGGGGCCAGCTCATGAGCCGGAGAAGTTCCTTATTCTGGGTCGGGCTACTGCTGGGGATCTTTGGTTCGACCATTGCATTTGCTTTCTTTTTGAGAAAGGAAAAGACAGGGGGCAATCAGAGTGCACAGCAAGAACAGATGGTGCTGAAACTGGGACACGGGCTGGACACCTCCCACCCTGTGCACAAGTCGATGGAGTATATGAAAGAGCGTCTTGAAGAGCTCTCCGGGGGCACTGTAACTATTGATATTTATCCGAGCTCTGTTCTGGGCTCAGAAACACAGTGTATCGAGCAGCTACAATATGGCTCTCTGGCCATGACCAAGACCTCTGTGGCATCTATGGAAAACTTCATCCCGGAAATGGCCGTATTCAGTTTACCTTACGTTTTTCGCAGTTCGGAACACTATTGGGAAGTGCTGCACGGCCTCTTGGGACAACGCCTGCTGGAAAAAGGGAAGAGCAAGTATCTTCTTGGTTTGTGTTATTACGACGCGGGCAGCCGTAATTTTTATACCAGCCAAAAACCCATCCGCAGCCCCAAGGATCTGAAGGGATTGAAAATTCGCGTGATGCAAAGCGCCACTTCGATGCAGATGATAGAGGCCTTTGAAGCCTCGCCCACCCCCATCGACTGGGGCGAACTGTATTCATCTCTGGCACAGGGAACTGTGGATGGAGCAGAGAACAATCTGCCCAGTTTTACCACCAATAAGCACTACGAGGTAGCTCACTACTTTACGCGAAATGCACATACACGGATTCCCGATATGCTGTTGATCAGCACCAAAGTCTGGGACAAGTTATCTCCACAGGCGCAGGGCTGGATTCAACAGGCGGCCAAAGAATCATCCGATTACGAACGCAAACTCTGGGATGAGAAAACAACGGAGGCGCTGGAAGATGCAAAAGCTCACAATGTTGAGGTTATTGACGTAGATGTGGACGCCTTTGCCGAAAAAGTCCGCCCCATGTATGATCTGATTGAAAATCAGAATGTGAAGGAACTTCTCAAGGAGATTCAGGAGGTAAAACCATGATTCGTTTTCAGAAGTACCTGAACGAAACACTGAACTGGCTGCTGATCTCTGTAATGGTTTTTCTTGTGGTGGATGTAATCTGGGGCGTCTTCACGCGTTACATAACCGGAGAACAGGCAAAATGGACCGAAGAATTGGCTCGCTATCTCCTAATTTGGGTATCTTTGCTGGGCGCCGCTGTTGGTTTCCGCAACAAAAGCCATCTGGGAATTGATCTATTCGTCAATGCTCTGACGCCCGATGTGCGCCGTTGGGTAACGCTTTTTGCATACGTAGTGGTGCTCTTTTTTGCCAGTGTTATTTTCATTTTTGGCGGTACACTGCTGGTAGGAAATACTTTTTCCATGCAGCAAACCACACCGGCACTGGGCATTCCCATGGCCTTCGTTTATCTTTCGGTTCCGGTTTCCGGCTGTTTTATTGTATTTTATACCCTACAGAGCTTATGGGAAGCCTGGAAACAGGGAGGAGAAAACTGATGGGCTCCATTATACTTTTGATGATACTGGTGTTTGCCGTGTTGCTGATCCTCAATGTCCCCATTGCGGTATCGATTACCATAGCAACCTTCGTCGCCATTGTAGCAGAGGGAATTGACCCGACGATTATGATGGCCGGAAAGATAGCCAATGGAGTGAATAGCTTTTCGCTTCTGGCCATTCCTTTTTTTGTGCTCTCTGGATATTTGATGGGCAAGGGCGGTATGGCACGGCGATTGATTGACCTGGCGGGAACGCTGGTCGGATTTATGCCCGGCGGTCTGGCCTATGTAAACACGTTAACCTGCATGATGTTCGGTTCCATTTCGGGTTCATCCGCCGCAGCGGTATCCTCGATTGGCGGCTTTATGATTCCGGAAATGGAACGCAAAGGCTATAACCGTGAATTTAATGTTGCGGTAACCACCACAGCCGCCACTACGGGGCTGATTATTCCTCCGAGCAACATCATGATCGTCTATTCAGTAACCGCGGGGAGCGTATCGATTGCGGCGATGTTTATGGCAGGTATCATACCGGGAATACTCATCGGTTTATTTATCATGGCAGTTTGTGCCTACTTTTCGTTCCGAAGGAAGTATCGTCGTGAAGAACGCAGCAGTTTCAAAGAAATTTTCCGGGCCTTCCGGCATGCCTTTTTAAGCCTATTTCTGGTAATTATAGTTATGGGCGGTATTCTTAAGGGAATCTTCACAGCAACGGAAGCCGCCGCCATAGCGGTGGTCTACGCCTTTTTTCTTTCGGTGGTGCTCTATCGGGAAATTAAGCTGAAAGACCTCCCGGAGATCCTGCTAAGCACAGGAATAACCACCTCTGTAGTGATGCTGTTGATCTGTTCCTGCTCGGCGATGAGCTGGATCTTAACCATGGCCAACATACCGCAAACCGTGAGCAGCGCTCTGCTGACGATCTCCGACAATCCGGTGGTTATTCTACTGACCATTAATGTGATTCTACTGATTGTAGGCACCTTTATGGATATGACTCCGGCAGTGTTGATATTCACCCCCATATTTCTACCCGTGGTTAGAGACTTGGGGATGCATGAAATCCATTTCGGTATTATGCTTATCGCCAATTTGTGTATCGGAATTTGCACGCCTCCGGTAGGCACCTGTCTGTTTATTGGATGCGGCGTCGGTAAAACCACCATTGCGAAAGTAACCAAACCCATGCTCCCATTCTTTGGAGCCATGCTCATTGCTCTGCTGATTATTACTTACTTCCCGAAAACCTCTCTCTGGCTACCCTTAAAAACGCATCAGATAAAAGCCGATGACGTGAAGATAGAAGAGTTTCTCAAGGTAAAAACCATAGATCCCTCACTGAAATGAAACCTTTTCTGGACAGCACTTTTCTTCTGGAAACAAAAACCGCGGAAAATCTCTATCACGATTACGCCGCAGAGCAGCCCATTTATGACTATCACTGCCATCTTTCTCCGCAACTGATTGCCGAAGACAAATGCTTTGATAATCTGGGAGAAATCTGGCTGGACGGTGATCATTATAAATGGCGAGCCATGCGTTGTAACGGCGTGGACGAGGTATTTGTTTCCGGAAAAGCACCGTGGCGGGAAAAATTTAAGAAATGGGCAGAGACCGTTCCCTACACATTGCGAAACCCACTCTACCATTGGACGCACCTGGAGCTGCAGCGCTATTTCGGAGTAACGGAACTGCTCAATGCAGAGACTGCCGAACGCATCTACGAACAGTGCAGCGAACGATTGCAGACTCCAGAGTATTCCGTGCGTAACCTGATGCGGAAAATGAAGGTTAGAGCCGCGTGTACAACCGATGATCCTATAGATACACTGGAGGCACACCGACAACTGGCTGAGGAAGGATTCGAAATTCGGGTAAAGCCGAGCTTCCGCCCGGACCGCGCGATGAACCTAAGCAATCCGCAGGCATGGAAAGCGTACATCCACTTGTTGGAAAAAGCCTCGAATACAGCCATCTCAGATTTTGCCTCGCTGTTGCGGGCCATAGAACAGCGGCACACCTATTTCCATCAAATGGGCTGTCGGTTGGCCGACCATGGATTAACTCTGATCCGCCCTGCCCTCTTTACCAGAGGTCAAATAGAAGCGATCTTCAGCAAAGCCATGCAGGGGGAAACCGTTACGGAACACGAGCAGCGCCAGTTTGAGATGGCCTTTTTGAACGAAGTCTGCCGCCTGCATCACCGTAGAGGCTGGGTGCAGCAATTCCACATTGGAGCGTTTCGCAACACCAACACCCGTATGTTCTCTACGCTGGGAGCAGATGCCGGCTACGATTCCATTGCCGACTATCAGCAAGGCCCGGGAGTGCTGCATTTACTGGATAAACTGAACCAGGACGATGAGCTGGGCAAAACCATTCTCTACAACCTGAATCCGGCGGATAATGCCATATTTGCGACCATGGCCGGAAACTTTCAGGACGGACAAACGGCTGGAAAAATCCAGTGGGGGGCCGCATGGTGGTTCCTCGATCAAAAGGACGGCATCGAAGCACACCTCAATACCCTTTCCCGACTGGGATTGCTGGGCCGGTTTTCCGGAATGTTGACGGATTCGCGCAGCTTCCTTTCCTATCCCCGCCACGAGTATTTCCGGAGAATTCTCTGCAATTTGATAGGGAAGGATGTAGAAAACGGAGAAATCCCCAACGATGAGGCACTGCTCAAGCCCTTTATTGAAGGCATTTGCTACGGAAATGCCAAAAATTACTTTGGCTGAGGAGCGACAATTTCTTTACAGGGAACAAGGGCCGCATCGCGCATGCCGTGGATGATCTTTTTATCCGCCGGGCAGAAGGTGGCGAGAACCCCCGTCAACTCTGCCTGAGTATCCCTGACAAAGTAATAAGGGCAGAGGCGGACACGCCCCTGCATGGGATAGACGGTGTTATCGTCGGGATTGTCTTCAGCATAAAGCGGATGCGTCATCCGGCGCGGTTTCTCGTATTCCTGAACGATGTAGGGGTTGGTCGGAGCCAACGCCAGGGCTTCGTCGATGCCATCGGACCACTCCGGCCGGCTGGCATCGCTGCCGAAAATGATGGAGCGTGCGCCCCATGCGGTTTCGTGGAAGCCACTGATTTTCAGGATGAGGTTACGCTCCTTCTGGGAGGCCTCCTTGAGCTGATTCCAGTCCCAAATCGGTTGGTTACCAACCTGCGGACCGTCGAGAAAGGCATTGGGAGGGAGTTCCACGGGATCCATGATCCAAGTTTTGGGAATAATTTTTTTAAGCGTTTTAAAGGCTTTTTTAGAGAGGTTTTCTCTCCAGAATTCCTGAAGTCTCGGATGGTGGAAAAAGGCCAGATTCATCTTCTCCTCGTGGATGTGGCGCATGGGAGGAGTGACCTTGACGGTGCCCTGCTCGAGAGCGTTGAAGATATAGGGCATTTCCGGAATATTCGGCAAATCAAAGAGTTCCCAAAAGCGGTAAATCACATCAACGACTTCCGGATTGCCGTCCACATTGATGCAGAGCTGGTCTCCAAGGGGGATGATTTCTGAAGTGTGCAGTGCGTAAACACGCAGACCGCGGGACTGCAGTTGCTCTGCCAGCCAATCCATTTCCGGGCGGTAGGTAGCGGCCTCGTCGGAAACGAGGATAGCCACAAGGGGCAGGGCTTTTTCGGAAACCGCTGACACTGCTTCGTAAAAGGAATCGATCATGCGCTCCAGACCCAGTACCTGGCAACCTTTGTCCTCGCATCCATAAAGGGTGTTGAGAAAGGCCGTGAGGCCGATGCCACCGGGAATACTGTCCATCTCCGTAAGGGCAAAACCTTTTTCGGTGAGCAACAAATCGGGGCGAATGACCACAGGACCAGCGCTGCGCAACTGCCTGGAGTTGGTATGCTCGATTAGTTCCCGAGGCTTGCCGCGGTCCAGATAATGAGCTACCCAAGGTGCTTTTTGAGATCCGTTGCGGAGGAGGTTTTTATCTTGCCGGGAACGGTTGTAAAGCAATTCGATGGCCTGATAAAATTCGTAGCAGGCCTGCCCGATGGCGCGCAGTTCTTTAACCTCATGGCTAGCCAGCGGCCAAGCTTCCGGCGAGAGTTTCCACGTTTTGTCCTCAAAGAGGGGGTGTTGTTCAAACGCTTCGCTCAGGCTACGGTGGTCAGGCATAATCAGTCCTCAATCTGGATATCTTTATTACGGGTTCTGGGACAACCGGCACGCAGCCATGCGTGGATAAAGCGGTCGAGTTCACCATCCATAACCGCCTGAATATTCCCGGTTTCTGTGCCGGTGCGCAAGTCCTTAACCATCTGGTAAGGTTGAAAAACATAGCTGCGGATCTGATTGCCCCAGCCCATCTCATTCTTGGCACCGTAAAAACGCTCCATTTCGGCACGTTTCTCGTCGAGGCGCTTTTCATAGATACGGGATTTAAGGATCTTCATGGCGCGCTCCTTGTTCTTGTGCTGGGAGCGCTCGTTCTGACAGGCCACAACGATACCGGTTTCCAAGTGCGTCAAGCGGACAGCAGATTCGGTTCGGTTAACGTGCTGGCCCCCCTTACCGCTGGCGCGGTAAACGTCGATACGGAGTTCTTCGTCCTTAATTTCAAAATCCAGGCTTAGATCGTCCTCAATTTCGCCGATAACATCCACTGCACAGAAACTGGTGTGGCGGCGTTTATTGGAGTCGAACGGGCTGATGCGAACGAGTCGATGAACCCCGCGTTCGGCCTTGATGTAGCCATAGGCATTCTCACCGATAATGCGTATGGTGGCGCGGGAGATGCCTGCTTCTTCTCCATCGGCAATATCTTCGACTTCCACGGTAAAGCCTCTGCGCTCGGCCCAACGCACATACATGCGGAAGAGCATATCGGCC
Source organism: Opitutales bacterium (assembly GCA_016932335.1). Classification (GTDB taxonomy): domain Bacteria; phylum Verrucomicrobiota; class Verrucomicrobiia; order Opitutales; family Oceanipulchritudinaceae; genus JAFGCZ01. The sequence continues at coordinate 56,126 of JAFGCZ010000008.1, forward strand.
CAGTCGCAGGATTCCGTGCCGCCGGCACCGGCATGGATGGTAAGAATGGCGTTATTCTTGTCCATTGGGCTATTGAGGAAGGAGCCGATTTCGATGGCATCGAGCTCTTCCTGCAGGGGCTGGAGCATTTCGGCGATTTCGGCTTCCAGTTCGATGGCGTCGTCGCCATCGCTTTCCTCGGCCAAATCAGCCAGAGCTTTCAAATCGTCCAGTTTTTTACCGTATTTAAGGATGGGGGTAATTTTGGACTTCAGTTTATTGGTGGCGCCGACAATCTGTTGGGCCATGTCCTGATTGTCCCAAAAATTGGGCATTCCCATCTGTGCTTCGTGGGCGTCGATCTCTTTCAGGCACGATTCAACATCGAGAAACTTACGGATATGTCCGGCTCTCTTGAGAATCAGATCGATTTTCGGGCGAAGTTCAGGGTTTTGCATGGAAACTCTAATGGTTCAGAAAAGCGTAAACTGCAAGCCTTCTAATAAAACTAAAGCCTAAAAAGGGTTGAAGAATGATCCGTCAAAGCAACTTGCAGCGGAAAACAGATGTGCTAGAGTTCCCCATGAACTTTTGTCGCACGTTTTCACTCTTTTTACTCGGAGTAATTCTTTGCAGCGGTATATCAGAACAGGCACTTTTCAGTGAGGAACCACCTATGAGCGATTCAGCAAACAGCGAACAGGCAATCTTTGGAGGAGGCTGCTTCTGGTGCATGGAAGCCGTCTATCAACGTTTGGATGGAGTGATCTCGGCCGGGCCGGGATTTACCGGAGGGCACACAGTCAACCCCAGCTATCAAGAAGTGTGTACAGGGAATACCGGCCACGCAGAAGTAATCCGCATAATCTACGATCCTCAAAAAATCAGCTACGAAACGCTGCTGGAGGTGTTCTGGCAGGCCCATGATCCTACAACGCTAAACTACCAGGGAGCCGATAAAGGCACCCAATATCGTTCGGCCATTTTTTATACCTCGGATGAGCAGAAGGCTCAAGCAGAAGCATCGCTGAAGGCGGCTCAGGGCCATTTTGAGGATAAAATAGTAACGGAGATTACTCCATTGAAGGCCTTCTATCCGGCAGAAGACTACCACGACAATTATTTTGCCCGGAATCAGGAGCAATCCTACTGTAACTTTGTGATTTTGCCCAAATTGAAGAAGCTGGAAGCCAAACAAGTGATTCCCACAGTGAATGAGGAACCACAAAAGTAAGCTTCTTTTTTGCAGAAAACTTGGGTAGAGTGCCTGTTATGAGTGAAACAGCACCTCTTTGCGGTCTTTGGGTCGATATTGACTTTACGGTTTATCTGAGTGAGCAAACCGGAGAGAACCAACGGAGTGTGCGCAGTGAACGTTTCAGCCCCTTCCTCTGGAGCATGCATGCGCCGGATGGAGCAGATGCAGTGGAGGAGCTGGAGGGGAACGACCCCTTTCGTTACCGTGCGTTCTACAACGACCCCGAAAGCTACAAAGGAGCCACCGGAGACCGTTCTCTGCCCTCGGAAGCCATACGCCCACTGGAAACGCAATATCTCCTGCAGCAGCAGAAGCGTTTTTTTACTGATATGCGCTTCGGTGAGCTGCGCCGGCTGCAACTGGACATAGAAACCTCCTGCTCGGTAGAGGGCGGCTTTCCCAGCCCTACCCGAAAAGGCGACCGCGTGCTGGCCATCGGGCTGCAGGCCAGCCATTTGCAGGAACCGATATACCTGGAGCTGGAGGAGGAAACCGATGCCGCGGAACGGGCCTTGTTGAAGCGCTTCGGCGAAGTATTGAGGGATCTGGACCCGGACACCATAGAAGGCCACAACATATTCAGCTTTGATCTGGATTACCTCTACCGGAGGTGCCGACGCTTCAAACTGGAGCCGGACTGGGGCCGCTTTGACGGAGTGCCTCTGACACAGCGAAAAACCCGCCTGCGTATCGCCGAGCGCTGGCTGGACTACATTCGCTTTGACATCCCCGGAAGGACGGTTTTTGACACCTATCTGGCGTTGCAGATTTTCGATATCAGCCGGCGCGATTTACCGGGTTACGGGTTAAAAGATGCCGCCGTATATTTCGGCATTACCGAACCGGAAAAAGACCAGCGCACCTACATTGAGGGAAGCAAAATACAACACGCATTCCGGGAAGACCGCGAGCGCTTTCTGGCGTATCTGGGAGATGACCTGAGGGAAACCAAAGGATTAGCCGATATTCTTTTGCCGACCTATTTTGCCCAGTGCCAGAATTTCCCCATGCCCCTGCAGGAAGTGGTGTTGCGGGGAACTGCCCAGAAGATAGATACCGTTTTTTTGGAGAAGTACTACCACGCCAATCGCTCACTCCCGGAATATCCGGTGGTGGACCGTTTTGAGGGCGCATTCAGCAAGAGTTTTGAAACGGGCGTCTTCCACCATGTGCTGCATTACGACGTGGCCTCGCTCTACCCCAGCCTGCTGCTCTCCATCGGGCGCAATCCGGGAAACGATTCGCTGGGGATATTCAACCCTATGCTCAAAGAGCTGAGGGAATACCGGCTCAAGTATAAGCAATTGGCGCGGGAGGCGGAAACAGATGCGCTGAAGCAGGAATATGATGCCCGGCAGCAGAGTTTTAAGATTTTAATTAACTCCTTCTATGGCTACCTGGGATTCGGGCAGGCCCGCTTTGCCGATTCCGGGTTGGCAGCAGAAGTGACCCGGAGAGGGCGCGAATTGCTCCAGGAATTGATTGATGCTTTCCAAAAGGAGAACTGCACCGTATTGGAAGCCGATACGGACGGGATTTATTTGTGCGGAGATGGCTGGTGGGAACAACCGGAAGCGCTCCTGGAAAAGGTATTGCATGTGCTGCCTGAAGGAATTGCGCTGGAATACGACGGCAGCTACGAGTCGATGTTCTGCTACAAGGCGAAAAACTATGCCCTTTATGACGGAAAACACGTGCTTTTACGGGGTTCGGCCCTGCGCTCGCGTGGAGTGGAACCGTTCCTTTCGGAACTGAGCGATACGCTCATCAAGCATCAGCTGGGAGCAATCGAAACAGAACCGTCCGCACTCTTGGAAGAATTTCGCAAGAAGATCGAAAACAATAAGATGCCGGTAGAACAACTGGCCAAAAGCGAGTATTTAAGCATGGCTCCGGCTTCCTACAAAAAGAAGATGGATGCCGGGGGTAAACCACGCAGGGCGGCACTAGAGGTTGCGCTGAAAATGGATCGGGAACCCAAGATGGGGGAAAAAGTGCGCTACTATATCAAGCCAAAGGAGAAGGGGCAGACCTCTGACTGGCAACGCGCGCTGCCGCTGGAAGCCTACGATGCAACAACAGCACCCTATGACCCGCAGTATTATCTGAAGAAATTGAAAGACTGGGCTGTGCGCTATGAAGAGTTTCTACCGCAAAAGGAAGTTCAGCAAGAATTGCTTTAATCGGCAATGCGATCGCGACGGGATTTAACCCAACTCCAAAGTTTATCCGGGCTTCCTTCGTAAACCAGCGAGGCGGCTAAGAATTCAGCTGCTGTAACGTTGTTCTCTTTGAAGAATCTGCGGTCTCCACCACAGCCATACATAATTTCCGGAGGTAACTCACCGCGCAATTTGGCATGCGCTTTAATGATGATGCGGGGTAACCAGACAATGCCTTTAAGTTCCTCTGCTTTCGGAGGAAGGCTATCCGGAATTACTCGAAAATCCGAAGCGATACTGTTTTGCCGGTGTTCAAAATAGTCTTTACGGATAAAGGCCACCGCAAGCACATCCGGAAAATCGGGATCGCCGCCGCGAACATAATCCTCTGCATAATCAAAGAATTCCTGAGTGGTCTGACCGATGGTTTTAAGGAAGTGAACGTCCTGTTCATCAAACATGGCGTCAGCAGTGCGAATACCGCTGCGATAAGCAGCCACACCTTTGAACCAAATGCTTTCCAGAGTCTTTTCGAAGCTTACTTGCATAGGAGATAAGATACACCGATCTTCGGGCATTGCCAGAAGCCTTCAGTGTTTTCCTTTACGAAACTTTTCGGGTGGCAGCTGGAAATCAATCTGGCGTTTATAACGGTCCACGCGGTGGGCAATGACATTGATTTTGCCGCCGATGGAGAACTTCTTGTTGCGGCGTTTTCCGGTGAAACGATTTCCTGTTTTATTGAGGATGTAGAGGTCGTCCTTCAGGGTGGAAACGTGAACCATGCCATAGGCCATGGATTCCGTCAGTTCGACAAAGAACCCGTGGTTGCGCATATCGACAATAACAGCTTCAAAGAGGGATCTTTCCTCCTCCGGTTTCGCACACTCACGCTCAAAGAACTCCAATTGCTTGATTTTAACAGATTCTCGTTCGGCATCTGTGCTGTTTTGTTCTGTAAGAGAGAGGTGTTGAGCAATTCCTGTAAGGTTGCCCGGCTTATAGAAGCTATTTTCGCCGCTGGCGGTAGGATTGCCCTGCTTCCCCATGTAGGCATCGAAAATACGGTGCACCACCAAGTCGGAATAGCGGCGAATGGGTGAAGTAAAGTGGGTGTAGAAAACCTTATTGAGGCCGTAGTGCCCGTCGGAGGAAGAGCGGTAACAGGCCTGGCGCAGGCTGCGAAGGAACTGCACGCGGAGAACATGGCTCTGCGGATGAGCTTTAATGAGTTGCAGCAGTTTAGTCACCTCTTTGCGCTTATTGAGGTCGCCCACATGGATGCCAACGGTTTCCATGTAGTCCCGCAGCTCGTTGAGCTTTTCGGGGTCGGGTTTGTCGTGAACGCGATGGATGAGAGGGATGGAGGCACGGACGAGGGTGCGGGCCACGGCCTCGTTGGCCGCGAGCATGAATTCTTCGACCAGTTGGTGGCTTTCGTCGTGCTCAACCTTAACGATGCGATCGGCCCAACCGTCTTCATCGACATAAATTTTACTTTCGGCGACATCGAAATCGAGGCTGCCTTTATCCATGCGGTATTTGCGCATTTTATTGCCGAGGTACCAAAGCATACGAACATCGTGCTGAAGAGACTTCAGTTCGGTATCATCAACCTCACTGAGAGCTCTGCCGGTACTGCCGGTCTGGTGGGCGGGCGGCAAAGGAGTCTGCCGCACTTTTTCCAGATCGTTTTCAAAGAGCAGGGCATAGGCCTGTTTGTAGGTCAGGCGCTTAGTAGAACAAATGACGGTGTTGGCAAACTCGGTTTCCGACTCAATGAGTTTTCCTTTTTCGGAAAAAGTGATGAAGACACTTTTGGTGAGGCGATCCTCACGCTCCACAAGGCTGCACAGCCCGTTGGAAAGGGCATGCGGGAGCATGGGAATTACTTTACCGACAAGGTAGGTGGAATTGCCACGGGCCTGGGCATCGCGATCGAGTACAGAACCGCGTTTCACATAGTGTGAGACATCGGCAATATGGATGCCCACGCGGTATGTGCCATCCTCCTGTTTTTCAATAGAGAGGGCATCGTCAAAGTCTTTGGCATCGTCGGGATCGATGGTGAAGACCTGTTTTTTACGCAGATCTAGGCGGTTTTGGCAGTCTTTTGAAGATACTTTGGATGGAAATTTAGCCACCATGGCCATAACGGCCTCGGGAAACTCCGGATTGAGGCCATACTGGTGCAGAAGGCCGGCAAACTCGGCCTGCGGTGTATGGGTTTTTCCAAGAACATCGATAATTTCACCTTCCGGGTTGAGGTGGCGCTGCGTCCAATCAGCCAGTTTAACAATGACTTTGTCTCCTATTTCCACCTTTTTATCGAGGGATGTTTGAGAAGGCGGAGAAACGATGATGTCTTCAGAAATGCGCGGGTCGTCGGCAATGACAAAAAAAGTATGGCGGGATTTCTGAAGGGTGCCGGTCAGCGTGCTGCGGGCTCGCTCAAGGATGCGAATGACGCGACCGGTAGGTTCTTCGAGAACGGACTCGGGCATGCCGTTTTTGCCCTTGTGCAGGACGTAGCGGCGGTGGGACCGTATCAAACGAATAAGCACTTTATCGCCGTGCATGGCCACGCCGGTATCCTCGGCTTTGATGATGATAGGATTGCGCAGGACACGTTCGCCGTCGGGCAACGGATCAGGGATCAGCGTAGCGGAGCCATTTTGGCGGAAACGGATGTAACCGCTGGTTAATTCGGCATCGTGAGGGAAGCAGAGGCGGTCCTTCTTCAAGCGGACAATGGTGCCGGAGCGGATGAGCTCGTCCACATTACCTCTGAAGTTACCAAGGTCTTTGTTGGGGACTTTGAGTTGCTCTGCGATGCGATTGACCGGAATGGGCACATAGCCCTTTGATCGCATCAGTTGTATGATTTGCTCGGTGAAGGGCATCTTAAGCAGAGTGTGGCGCAAAAGCCCTGCTCTGGCAAGCGGTAAGCGAAAATGATTCCAGATTCTACTGCCCGATACTTTCGAGCAGAGAGGTCAGGTAGGGAATGAGCTGTTTTTTGCGACTGACAATACCTTTGAGTTCAAAAATATCCTGCTTTTCGTGTGTAGGATAGTTGATCTGCCGGACAAGGTCCTCATCACCTTCGACCAGAAGAATACTGTTCTGGGTATTGATATCGGTGACGAGGAGGGTGGCAAAATAGAGCCCCTCGCCTTCGCGAATTTTGCGCAAGGCGGTTTCGAGCTCTCCCTGATGAGAGTGAAAATTATTGAAGCCGAGTTCTTCCACCTGGCTGACGGCAAAGGTAAGATCTCCGTGGCGGTATTTTTTGAGATCGGCCCGGATAACCGTTTCGGCATCGGCACTGAGAATAATGGAACCGGCCTTGAAAATGGTTTCAGCAAGGTCGTCGGCACTTTCCCCACAAAGCTCGGAAAGCCACTTGAGGATGGCACAATCTTTAGCGGTGGTGGTAGGTCCTTTGAGATTGAGGGTATCGGAGATAATGCCGCCCATAAGAATACCGCAGATATCCGGTTCGGGAGCGAGCCCATCTCTACGGAAGAGATCTGCAATAATGGTACAGGTAGAGCCTACAGGTTCGTTAAAGAAGAGAATCGGCTCGTTGGAAGGAAGATTACCGAGACGGTGGTGGTCGATAATCTCGCGGATACAGACTTGATCTGCACCGGGAACCGCCTGAGAAATTTCGTTGTGGTCAACAAGGACCAGCTGTGTCGAGATAGGCTTGAGCAGATCTGTTTTAGTGAATATGCCGGAGAGCTTGCCCTCTTCGTCGAGAACCATGTGCAGGGGAACAGAAGAGTTACCCACTTTGCGTTGTATCATGGAAACCTTGGCCTCCGCCGGACAGATACTGAGCTCTTTATCAAAGAGGTTCTGCACTCTGGCGGCAGAACGGATTACCCATGAGGTGGTGGCAGAGTCGTAAGGGCTGACAATGAGGGAAACGCCGTGGGTTTTGGCCATGGCTTTGATATCCTCTTCCACTGCCAGCTTCCCGGTAATGACGAGAAGGCGAACACCGGCGTAAATGGATTTGGTCTGAATATCGTAGCGGTCGCCCACCACGATAATGCTCTGTTCGGCAAGGGTTGGAGTCTCGTGAGTAAAATTGCCGAAAGTGCGAATATCCATAGCCCCCACGCGCACATAAAGGTCTTCCAGGCGGTCGCCATCGTCCAAATAAAGCACCTCTGCCTTAAGAGAACGGATAATGTCGTTGATGGAGGTGTAGACATGGCGGATGGAGTGTTTCTCGCTGGGTTTGGGGATAAAGAATTCGCCCAACTGAAAGATGGAAATGTGGCCCACGGGGTGCATGGCCTCATCGACCACGGGCAGAGCACGTACATCGTAGCGGTCCATCAGCTCCAAAGCCTCGGCGCAGGTACTCCAAGGGTGCACCGTGTAAACAGACTGCGTGATAATGTCTTTGACCCTAGGGGTAACATCGCCAAGGAAGCGAGGAGCCGGCTGGTGGAAACGTTTGAGAACGGCATTAATACGGGCATTGGTATTACCGCAGCGGGCGGCTATATAGCCTTCCTCTCCTTTGGCTTTTTTGTATGCAGCGTAGGCAATGGCAGAGCAAATGGCATCGGCATCGGGGTTGCGATGCCCGACAATATAAGTGCAGTCGGTCATAAAAAAGAGTCTTCAAGCAGATGTATGGCTCTACCGTTATCGCATTGCCGTAAAAAAGCAAGGACGAGCTGGAATAAGCAGACAAAGGGTAAAAAGAAGCTATAAAAAGAATCGTCAAACGGCTAAAGAAAGCTATCCTTATAAAGGTATGGTCACTCTGCCTCACCTCATTGTGGACGGCTACAATGTAATCCATGCCTGGCCGGATCTGTGCCGCGAATTTCACCGCGGAAGCGATGTGGTTTGTGACCTGTTGGTGGAAGTGGTGCGCGTGATCCACGATGCGGAAGGTCGCCATGTGACGATTGTCTTTGACGGCAAAGGCGAAACCATGAGCCTGCTGCACCCGACCAAAGAACCCAGCCTGACGGTGATCTACACGCCTTCGGGAACCAGTGCCGATGCTATCATCGAGCAAATGGCCAGCAACGCCAAAGGCCGGCAGGCGGTCGTCGTAGCCTCGCGGGACAACATGATTTGCGAGACCGTAAGCACTGTTGGCGGGGAGAGCATCAGCCCCGAGGCGCTGCGCGACTGGGTTGACCGCTGCCAGAAACAACAGACGGTTACCTTGCTCAAGCAGAAGCAGGTAAGTGATAAAAAATTCGGAGCCGGTTTGAGTGAGTTATTCTAAGGAAGCGTTTTTCAAAAAGAAATGTAAGCCGAAGCAGCTGAGCTTCTTAACGAAAAACAAATCTACATAAGCAAGATTCCTGATTGAAAGAAAGCGGAAAAAGGGTACAAAGGCATACTTTCCCAAAAACGGGCGGAATCACCTCAGATGCAGAGGTATCTCTCATGGAGCTTTATAAAATACTCTCTCCGAACAGAATCCTGATGGATGTGGAAGTAGCCAGCAAGGATGAGCTGTTTGACATTCTTTTAAACAAGGTGATGGACCAGCATTTTTGCTCGGCCTACCCTCTCCACACTCAGGAACGTCTGAAAAAGGCATTGTTTGAGCGTGAGGAGCATCGCTGCACAGCCATCGGAGAGGGGATTGCCACGCCCCATGCGCGTTTGAAAGATTTCCCGGAAACACTGGTGGTCATGGCCCGCTTAAAAACGCCCTTGGTGTGGGATGAAGACCACAGCAACACGCCGGTAAACATTATCTGCATGGTGTTGGTCAACCGCGAAGCGCCGAGTGCCACCCTGCGGATTTCGGCACAGTTGGCCAAGTTCTTCAACTCCGAGGTCAACCGGAGCCTTTTCCGCGGAGCCAGCTCGGGGGAGGATATTATCGAGCTGTTCAAAAAGGAACACCTGGATGTGGACCAGCCCATCTGCGCCCGCGAGATCATGCGCTCTCCGGAAGTGCGTATTACCACAGACATGCCTCTGAGAAGGGCCGCTACGATTATGATGCGGCACCGTTTGGATGCGGTGGCTGTACTGGATGAAAACGACAACCTGAAGGGAGAGCTCTCCTGCGACACGTTATTTAAATCCGGACTACCGGACTTTTTCAACCGACTGAAGAGCGTTTCATTTATCCGTGAATTTGATCCCTTTGAAACCTATTTTGCAGAGGAATCGCACAGTACAGCAGGAGACCTGATGACAGATGATTACTGTGCCATGCCGCCGGACGCCACGATTTTGGAAATCGTTTTTGCGCTGGGGGTGCAACGCTACCCGAAAATTTGGGTGGTCGAGGATGGTAAACGCATTGGGGTCATCGACCGCATTGGTTTGCTGCGCAACGTAATTCTGTAATCAAGCGAGCTTACTTCGGAAAAGGAACCTTTTAACATGCTTACATCTGTCATCATTTTTGCTGTAGCCTACGTGTTTATAGCCTCGGAGAAAGTCGATAAAACCATTGTGGCTCTACTTGGAGCCGCTGCCGTCATCTGTTTCGGGCAGATCTCTTATGAGGATGCGCTGAGCAAGGTGGATTTGAACGTGATCTTCCTGTTGGTGGGGATGATGGTTATCGTCAATGTGCTGGCCATTACCGGCGTCTTTGAATGGGTAGCCATCAAGCTGGCGCAGCGGGCCAAAGGCAACGGGATAGCGATCCTGATTTTGTTTTTAACAATAACCGCCATTCTTTCTGCTTTTCTGGACAACGTAACCACGGTGATTCTCATGGCCCCGGTAACGATTCTGATCTGCCAGATCTTGAATTTGCCAACGGTGCAGTTCCTCATCATGGAAGCGATTTTCTCCAACATAGGAGGAACGGCCACTCTGGTGGGCGACCCTCCCAACATTCTGATCGGTTCGCAAACCCACCTGGGATTTAACGATTTTCTGATCCATTTGGCCCCCGTGATTGTCGTCATTATGCTGGTATTGATTCCGGTGACGGCGCTGACCTTCCGCAAGCACACACACACACAGGCAAACGCCCGGGAACGCGTGATGCGGGCCAAGCCGGAAGCCGCCATTCTGGAACCGGCCAAGCTGAAACGGGCCTCGGCTGTTTTTGGACTGACACTGCTGGGCTTTTTTGCCGGACATCTGGTGCATATGGAGCCCGGTATTATTGCCTTGGCCAGCGCCATGATTATGGTACTGGTGTGCCGCTGCTCGCTGCACGATATGCTCTCCAAGGTGGAATGGAATACCATCCTGTTCTTTGTCGGCCTGTTTATGCTGATCGGGGCACTGGAAGAAAAGGGAGCCTTTGAAGCACTGGGGCGCTTTATGCTGACCATGACTCAGGGAAACCTGCTGCTGACAGCCATCACCATCCTCTGGTTCAGTGCACTGGTCTCGGCCATCGTGGATAACATTCCGCTGGTTATTTCCATGATTCCGCTGGTAAAAGCTATTGTTCCGCAATTTGCGGAATCGCTGGGGCTGACGGATCCGGAGCAGATTCGCCTGACAGTGACTGAGCCTCTTTTCTGGGCATTGGCACTGGGCGCCTGCCTGGGCGGTAACGGATCGCTGATCGGGGCTTCGGCCAACGTGGTGGTGGCTCAGGTAGCCCGGCGCAATCATTACGAATTGAGCTTCCTGCAATTTACCAGATACGGCTTTCTCTACATGCTGCTGAGCCTTTCCATCAGCACGCTGTATGTGTACCTGCGCTATTTCTATTTTATGGGCTAAGCCCGCAGACGGACCACGGTAGCACCCCAGTTAGCATCCAGCTGATAGCTGAGCACACGAGGGTGTTTACCGAGTTTGCTGTGCACGAGTTCACGGAGGGCACCGGTGCCCTTTCCGTGGATGATGCGCAAGTCCAGTATGCCTTTGGCAAGGCAGGCATCGATGTAGTCGTTAAGCAGTTCGGACACCTCTTTGGGGCGAAACGAATGGAGGTCGAGCACTCCGTCGATGGGCCATTCTACAGGATTATCATCCATGAACAGCCTCCCGTTGAATAATTTGCTGGATGGCCCAGGCAGCATGTTCAACAAGTAACTCGTCGGAACCCGCTTCAATTTGTTGCAGCACAGGGATGTGCTCTTTACGGCCAATATTACCAAGAACGACACAGGCATTGCGTTTCCAACGGATCAGCCCTACACGCTTGATGGGAGTGCCGGCAAACACCTCGCGAAAAGTCTCCTCATCCCAACACAGCATGGTGGAGAGGTTGGGATAGTCCTGAGCATGAAAACGGGTTTCGGCAGTAGTCCGTGCCCAACGGTTCCAGGGGCAGGCAGCCAGGCAATCGTCGCAGCCGTAGAGGTGATCTCCGATGAGGGGGCGCAGTTCTGTCGGAATACTGCCTTTGTGCTCAATGGTCAGATAGCTGATGCATTTGCGGGCGTCCATGGCATAGGGGGCAACAATAGCGCCTGTGGGGCAGACATCCATACAGCGGCGACAAGTACCGCAGCGGTTGACCGTAGGGGCCGAGAGGGGGAACTCCAGCGAAGTAAAAATAACTCCGAGGAAGGTAAAATTGCCCAGTTTCGGATGGATGAGATTAGTGTGCTTGCCGATCCAGCCCAACCCGGCGCGTTGCGCATGGTTTTTTTCTAAAACAGGTCCCGTATCGACATAGGGGCGGTTAATCCCACCGTGCTCCTGAAGGAAGGAACAGACTTGTTTGAGCTTTTTCAGGCAAATCTTGTGGTAATCCTTCCCCAGCGCATAGCGGGCAATACGCCCCTCCCGGAAAGGTGGTTCCTGATGATAGCTGAACAGGAAACAGAGCAGACTGCGGGCTTCGGGCAAGACATCTGAGGGTTGCAGGCGTTTATCCAAGCCATTGGCCATCCATTCCATTTCGCCATATTGCTGTTCCTGCATCCAGGAGTGGATGTATTCCCGGTAATCGGGGACATCGAGCGGTGCTACGCCAAAGGCATCAATGCCCAAGTCGGAAACAAAGGCCCGCAGCGTATCTATACCGAGTGACTCCATCCACAGCAGCGTGGTCGAAATGAGCCCGTCTGGCAACGCGGTTTTGGGCAGGGGCAAAAGTCCTTGCCAAAAGCGTGTTTTCTCAATGAAATACAGAAGCAATCTAACTCTTAATTCTCATGAGAAAAATACCGTTATTCATCTGTTTCCCAGTTCTTTTGGCCGTACAACCTCTGCAGGCCCGTTCTGACATAGAGGTACATGTGGATTTGCCGGTTAAGGTGGTCGTAAAAGACGACCACGGCGCGGACCACCGTCCAAGCGATTTCCGGCGTGAACTGGAGAAACTGAAAGCCGACTTGCACGACATCCGTCGGGAAAGAGAAAGCCTGAAACGGGAAATGGAAGAATTGCGGCGCGAAGAAGCCGATTTGAAACGTGACCGCGAGCAGTGGCACAGAGACTTTGACCATTTACAGGAAGTACCCCGCCGCCATCGCGAAGACCGGCGTATGAAATTGGAACACCAGCGGGAACGCTGGGAAGAACGCCGGGCAAAGTTGGAAAACAAACGCCACCGGCTGGAAGAGCGCAGCCGCCACCTGGACGAGCGCGAACGGCGCATTGAGGAAAAGCAGCGAGAATACGACAGGCGAGATAAAGAAGACCGCCACTACAACCATTATTGAGCAAAGAGCCTGGACGTCAGATTGATTTCCGGCTTTGCTTTTTCGGTGATTATGCCCATAGTGCGGGGTATGTCCGAAGAGCGTAAATTGCCCGAATGGGCTCCCAAAGAAGGAGGAGCCGGGTTTGCCAGTGAAGTGATGAAAGGCGTGGAAGGCGGCCACGACGGCATGTCCGGAGCCTGGCGTGCCCCCAACCGCCCCATACATAAACGGCGCAAACTGACGGTAGACGATTATGTGCAGGGCATTCTGAAAAACGACCGGACGATTCTGGCGCGGGCCATTACGTTGATTGAAAGCAACAGCCCGGAGCATCAGGCAACTGCGCAAGCTGTATTGAAAGGAATCCAACCGCATGCCGGAAAAAGCATTCGCGTGGGAATTACCGGCGTTCCCGGCGCGGGAAAGAGCACTTTTATTGAAGCACTAGGGGTGCAGTTGTGCCGCGAAGGCAAACAGGTAGCCGTATTGGCGGTGGATCCGTCCAGCTCGCGCACCGGAGGCAGCATTCTGGGCGATAAAACGCGCATGGAAACCCTGACGCGGGAACCAAATGCCTTTATCCGCCCCTCCCCCTCAGGTGGAGCGCTGGGCGGCGTTGCCCGCAAAAGCCGGGAAACAATGCTTTTGTGCGAGGCAGCAGGCTTTGATACGATTTTGGTAGAAACCGTAGGTGTGGGGCAGAATGAAGTTACCGTACGCTCGATGGTGGACTTTTTTCTGCTGGTCTTGATTTCCGGAGCGGGAGATGATCTGCAGGGCATCAAGAAAGGTGTGATGGAGATTGCCGATACCATTCTGGTGAACAAGGCAGACGGAGACAATCTACACCGGGCACGCCTGGCCCGCGCCGAATTGGAGCGCGTGGTGCACTATCTGCAACCGGCGACACCGGGATGGACCACACCGGCACTGACGGCAAGTGCGGTAACCGGAGAAGGCGTGGCCCATGTATGGAGCACCATTCTGCAGTTTGCCGAGCAAATGCAGGCCAGTGGGGAATTTGACAAGCGGCGGCGCCGACAAAATGTGGACTGGGTACACTCGATGATTCAGGAAGGCTTGAAGCAGCTCTTCTACCACCATCCGACCATCTACAGTCGCCTGCCGCAGATTGAGAGTCTGGTGGCCGAAGGAAAACTACCCGCTACCATTGCCGTGGAAGACCTGCTGGAAACGTTCCGCAAGCAAACCATGACACACTAACGGCGACCGGGCTTACGACGGTTCTGCTGCTTAAGAAAGAGCGGCAGGAGGGTTTCCTCGATGTATTTGAAGGCAACCTGAAGGCCCTCGCATTCGTAGACACGGCCGATGCCGGCCTCCACGGAGGTAGGCTCGCCTACTCCAGAAAGGAATTGGTTACAGGTCATGCGCTTGAACGTTTCGGTTCTGTCTTCTGAAGCCGGAACATTCTGTAGAATCCACTCACGGGCATAAAGGGCGAGAACGGCATCACCGATCCAGGCCTGATCTTTTTCAAGGGAAGTACTCATCGATAGTCGCAGTTTTTCTCGAGGTATTCGAGGTAGGCATCGAGGTTGAGGATGGAACCACCGGCCACCAGCTCGATGTTTATGGCGCGAAAATCGCCTTTCGCCTGATAAAGACGCACCCACTCGGATGTGGAAAGGACGGTTTCGGGTATGGTGTAGCGGGGTTGAGGCACTCCATACATGTCGATGGTAATCTCTTCAATATTGGAAAAGGTGATTTCCGTAAGTCCTGCCTGTTGGATAGGTTTATCCCATTCCGGTGTCTGAATGGGAACAGTTACCTTAAACTCCCAGTGTGGTGTGATGAGGACGCGGCCGACAAGAAGATCGCGCCCGTGTTCCTTGGTCAGTTGAAAACAAGTGGATGGCCAAAGTTCGCGCATCTCGTCGAGCACGGGAAGACTTTCCACGGCAGATTTAACCGTGTAGTAGTTCTGCGGACGAGCAGCTTGAACGGGCAAAGCAAGACTCAGCACGCAGCAAAAAAGAAACAATGGACGGAGGAACCTCATAGAGGGTGAATAAATGCATGTTCGGGAAATGTTGCAAGTCCGCAGGCAGGGATTGCTTCGTGCTTGCTGCGGGCAGAGGAATCCGCCATGAAAGAAGAACGATGACGGCACAACTTGAATCCCTAAAGCGCAATTTCCCGGATGTTACAGAAGCCCAGTGGGCCAAACTGGAACAACTGACCGAATATTTTAAAGAATGGAACGAGCGGATTAATCTGGTATCGCGCAAGGATATCGAGGCCTTTGAGGTGCATCACCTGATGCACGCCATGAGCTTGAGCAAAGTGGTAAAGTTTGAACCCCGCTGCCGTGTTCTGGATGTGGGAACCGGAGGCGGATTACCCGGCCTGCCCCTGGCTATTCTCTTTCCCCAGGTAAAATTCTATTTGCTGGATTCGATCGCCAAAAAGATCAATGCGGTAAAGGATATGGCTGAACGCCTGGAGCTGAAGAATGTGGAAGTAGTGCACAAGCGTGCGGAAGAACTGGAATCCTCCTTCCACTATGTGCTGGGGCGCGCGGTTACCTCGCTGCCGACTTTTCTGGGATGGACTTCCAAAAACCTGAGGGAAGGCGGGGAGCCGGAACAACCTTACGGTGTGCTCTATTTCAAGGGAACACTCTATAAGGAAGAACTGGAAAGCATGGGCCTGGAGCCGTTTAAATTACATGCGCTGGATACCGTGCTGGACGAACCGTATTTTGCCGACAAGTTCCTCATCCACCTGGACAGTGCCAACGTTAAGGCCAAGGCAGTGATGCCCGAGCCGGTGAAGCAACAGCCCAAACCGGAAACCAAGAAAAAGAAAAAGCGCAAGCGGGCCAACAGCCGCTGGGGCGATTAAGCCCCGGCAATATTTCCGTCGACCGGCGGATGATCCTGTTGTTGATCCTTCTCGCGCAAGGCCACACGGCGAATTTTACCACTGATGGTTTTGGGGAGCTCTTTAACAAACTCGATGACACGCGGGCATTTGTAGGAGGAGGTTACGCTCTTAACGAATTCGCGCAGCTCCAATTCCAGTTTTTTGGAGGGGAGAAACCCTTCGGCCAGGATAACCGTGGCTTTAATGAGCTGGCCGCGCTTTTTGTCGGGCACGCCGGTAACGGCACACTCCTGAACAGAGGGGTGCTTGATGAGGACGCTTTCCACCTCATAGGGCCCAATGCGGTAACCGGCACTCTTGATGAGATCGTCGGAACGACCCACATACCAGATGTAGCCGTCTTCATCCATACGGGCAACGTCTCCGGTGCGGTAAAAATCATTGTACCAGACACGGTCGGTTAACTCTGTATCGCGGTAGTATCCTTCGAACATCCCCAGAGGCAGTCCATTGCCGGTATAAATGGCAATTTCTCCTTCTTCCCCCTGCGGAACTTCCTCGTCATTGAGGTCCAGGAGACGCAAATCATAGCCCACAGAGGGTTTGCCGATAGAACCGGGCTTGGGTTCCATCCAGGGGAAGGTGCCCACGGTCAGAGTCAATTCCGTCTGGCCATATCCCTCGAACATCTTGAGGCCGGTCATCTCAAAAAAGCGCTGGAAAACTTCGGGTTCCAAGGCTTCTCCGGCGCTGGCACAGTGTTGGAGTGCACTGAGGTCGTATTTGGAAATATCCTGCCGGATAATGAGACGGTAAACGGTTGGCGGAGCGCAGAAAGTGGTGACTTTGTAATCGGCGATACGGCGCAGCGTAGTGGTGATCTGAAAACGGTCGTAATCGTGCGCAAAGACGGCACTGCCGGCAATCCACTGCCCATAAATCTTCCCCCAAACAGCCTTGGCCCAGCCGGTATCGGAAACCGTATAGTGGAGCCCGTCGTCGACCACACACTGCCAGTATTTGGCGGTGGTGATGTGGCCCAGCGGATAGGCAAAATTGTGCTGCACCATTTTCGGGTGCCCGGTGGTACCGGAAGTAAAATAGAGGAACATGCGCTCTTTGACGTGAGTTTCCACACGCTCAAAGGCTTCGGATTCGTGCTCGATTTCGTTGTTAAAGTTGAGCCAGCCTTCGCGGTGACCGGAGGAGAGGCACACTTTGGTTTTGAGGTAATCGCCAAAAACCTCCTGAGCAGCATCGACCTGCTCGAGGAGGAAATCGCTGTCGACACTGACCACCATTTTGATTTCGGCCTCACGGAGGCGGTAAACAATATCGCCACGGGTCATCAGGTGGGTGGCCGGAATGGCCACAGCACCCAGCTTGTGCAAGGCCAGCAGACAGAACCAGAATTCGTAACGGCCTTTGGAAATAAGCATGACAGTGTCGCCTTTACCGATCCCCAGGCGGCGGAAAGCATTGGCTACGCGGTTGCTGTAGTTGCGCATGTCGGCAAACGTAAAGCATTCGTCGCCTCCATTATCGTCGCACCAGACGAGAGCCCGCTTGTTCGGTTGCTCCTCTGCGTATACGTCGACCACGTCATAGGCAAAATTGAAATTCTCGGGATAGCTGACTTTAAAGTTGGCGATAAAGTCGTCATAGCTGGAAAAGTCAGACTGAGAGACAAAACGGGATAGGAGTGAAGCCATAAGTAACAGGTATCAGGTGTTAAAAACGCACAGCTATATGATGGTGCATGGTCTAAGCTTTTCTCAACCAAAAGGAAAGCAAAAAGCAGTATTAAAAGGATAAAGCGATGAAAGCGTTTTTTTGCAGTTGACGAGGTTCCCCGCAGGTGCATGCTACGAGCCTCAGCTTTGCCGCACCTCTTTTGGGGCAAGCAATTCGGGGCATAGCTCAGCCTGGCTAGAGCGCCTGCTTTGGGAGCAGGAAGTCGTCGGTTCGAATCCGGCTGCCCCGACCACTTTAAAAACCGAGGTTTATCACCTCGGTTTTTTTGTGCACCAAAGCGAACATAAGCGGAGATGGTGCATCAGGGGTGAATACTGTCCAAAACCGCGTCGGGATGCTTAATAGCGATCTTCATAAGCACTTTGGCTGTGGCCGGAGGGGTTCTACGCCCTTGTTCCCACCCCCTCAGCGTACCTACGGGGGTTTGTATGAGCTTGGCGAACTGCTCCTGCGTCATCCCAAGCTTGGCACGGGCGGTACTGGTTTCATTTTCGGGGTTTACAATACGAATTCGCCCCTGCTTCAGCTCACCGGCCTCAATCTGTTTCATCTGTTTCAATGATTGCTTAAGACGTTCAAAGTCGTTTTTTTCCATTTTATTTACCCCAGCTCAATAATCGATTTCAGCAGTCTAGGCTGTGTTTGACTCGCTCAAAGAAAACTGATGAATCATCAATACATGAGTGAAAAAAGAGAGCGTCCTCCGGGAATCATGATTCTTGCCGCAGTGCTTATCATCGGCGCGATAACGGGATTAGGAACCTTTATCTACCAACAATATCAGATACAAAGACTAACCGATGGTAATGAATTGAATTCCGCATGGGATGCAGCCAATACAGCGCTTCTTTTCATATGGGGAATCGTGTCTGCAATCGGTTTGTGGCGAGGCAGAAAATGGGGCTGGTGGTCAGGCGCATTGCTATTACTGGGCTCCATATTTGCAAATATTTGCGGAATCATATCTATCAGTATGACCGTTGGCTCGTATATATGGGAGAGTCCTGAGCTGATGATCCTCTGTCTGAAAATAGTTGCCCGCAGTATCATATACGCTCTTTTCGTGGCTTATTTATTCAGGAAAAATGTGCTGACATTTTGCGAACTATGTGAAAACGAACGTCTGATTCGTTGCCTTGCGCTGTTGGGGGCTTCCCTGCTTTTGTATCTGTGCTACTATGGCAGTATATTTCTGCTGACGAAGTTTGCCTGATGCACAGAAAAACCGATGCCCCCACGGCATCGGTTTTTTGCAGTTCCAGCTATTCAATGGATCTCGAAACGATATGGCTTAAAATTGGTATTTGGTGGACAGCTGAATACGGTTATCGGAAGCATCGGAGGCATCTTTATAACCGGTGGTAATGTGTGAGTATTCGGCAGCCAGCGTAACGGCCTCAGTCAATTGATAAAAAGCGCTGACGAAGAGGCGGCTGTTCTTGGAGCGCCCCCCTGGATTGAGGTCCTCATCTTTAGGATCGTCGATACCGTAACCGAGGTTGAGGTTCCAGCGGTCTGTGGGATAGAAAACAGCCTGCACCCAGCCACCTTTGGCTGCCACAGAGGTATCGAGGGTGGTATTAATCCCCTGCCCTACACCACCGAGGAAACCATCGAGGTTTTCACCCGTCCAGAGATTGGCCTGCAAAGCAAATTGCTCGGCAAAAGGAATGTGCAGCCCGGCCACAAGGAGGTGGCTGTCGAAATCGCGGGAGTCGTTGGCTCCGGGCTGGTCGAGAGTTTCTTTACCAAACTGCCCGCCGATGCTGAATTTGGCCGGTTTTGAGGTAAAGATGGGTGCATCGAAAGCAATCAGCGCTTCCACGGTAGGCTGCGCGGAATCCAGACCGTCGTCCTGCCCGAGTAAGTCACTGTCGCCGGCGGAAGTTTTAGCCAGAGCAAGTTTGAAGGTTAGTTTGGAGTCATTGTCGAGCTGAACCACTTTGCTGAGCTTGAGCTGAGGCCGGCGGCTGTAGAGGTGCCCGGCATTACCGAGAAATCCGGCATCCACAGTGATTGGAGCCACATAGAAGAAGGCATCCCAATCCTGACCGGCGCGCACCGAGAGACCATCACCAAAGTCGAGATTGATGTAGCTGTGGCGCAGGCGAAGCCCGTATGCAGTTTCTGAACCGTTGGAGAAAAAGTCGGTTTCCAACTTGGCGGTTGCTTTAATGCCGTGGCTGACAGGTAAATCAAAATCCAGCCCCAGGCGTGAGTCGCGGGCAGAAAAATCGGTCTGGCTGTCGCTTCCGTTAACTTCCGGCTGAGCGTAAAGCGTCAGGCCTCCGGTAGACGGGAAGGGCTTATGGGAGTCATAAGTGGCATCTACTTTAATATAACCATAGGGCTTGATGGAAACAGAGCCGATTTTCACCGCGTCCGGGTCTTTCGCTGTCTGCAGATGGGCCTGAGAGGGTGAGGCCTCATCGACCTGAGCGAGTCGCTTTTCGAGCTCGGCAATGCGTTGATTGAGGGCATCGATCTGTTGCGGAGTCACTTGGGCCGATTGGGCCCAAGCAGAACCGCCGAGCAGAGCGAAGAGAGCGATAGAAGAGAGTTTAGTCTTAGTTTTCATAGTTGGTTTCAGTTTTTTTGGTTTTTGAAAGGTTGGGTGCAGCGACAAAAAAAGCCCGCATACCGGATTCGGGGCTGCGGGCTTTCTCGAATGGATGCTGTAGAAATCGGTCAGCAGCAATCCGTCTCAGGCCTCCCCGGAATCATGCGGAAACAAGCACACATACAAGGCATGGTACAGCGGGTTTCAGTCATGTGGCGGGAGGTGTTCATACGGTGTGCTATTTCAGATGTTGAAGGACAGTTAATCGGAAAAGAGATTTTGTAAAGTCTTATTTTTAGTATTTTGCCTATTTTACATAAGATAAAACCAGAGATGCCTCTAATTCCTTTATTTATGTGGATTGAGCCGCATCAGAGAAAGAGAAAGAAGGAAGACTATCATCCCAAAGATGGTGTTGGCACGGCAAAGGAAGGTAAGCACCTCGCAAATAGTGCCTTTTTGTCTCGCACTAAAAACAAGTCACACCGAACCAGAGCAAAAGCGTCATTATGTCTCACCTTAAACAATCTCCCTGTTTTCTCTTATGCCTGATGTACAACGACTTACAATTCACCAAGCAACTGGCATGCGCTCTGCAATATAGGGAAGTATCCACAACAAAACACTTTAAAACACTAACCTAAGGAAAACATCATGAACCTCATTCGTTACCAAACACCTCGCACAACTTTATTCAGCAACTTTAACCGCTTCTTCGATGAAGCCTTCGGCAACCTCTGGCAGGAACCGACCATGCACACCAACCTCTACAATCCGGCGGTCAATGTGTATGAAGATGCAGACAATGTTTATCTGCGGGCCGAGCTGCCGGGATTCTCCAAAGATGAGATCCACCTGGAAGTGGAAAATGCAGTGCTGACCATCCGAGCCGAGCGCAAGGGCAAGGACAACGAAGCAGAAGTCTCCTACAGCCGCTCCTTCACCATCGACGACAGTATGGACACGGAAAAGATCAAAGCCAATCTGAAAGACGGCATCCTCAGCCTGACGCTACCGCGCCGCGAAGAAAGCAAACCGCGCCAGATCAAGATCAGCTAACCCAGAAAAAGCACTTATTTTAACTAAAGAAAGGATTTTCCCATGAGCGAACTCGTAAAGCAAAGCACCGACAATACTCCGACCACCAGCGAACCCACAGCCACCCGCAAACTGCGCCCGTGGTACCGCGTGGACAAGAAGGAACAGGGCTACACCGCAGAGGTGTATTTGCCCGGTGTAACAAAAGACAGCGTTACCCTGCATTACGAAGAAGATGCTTTACTGATTGATGCGGTGCGCAGCGACAGCGTGCCGGAATCGTGGAAACTGATTCGCTCGGAAAGCTGCCCGGGAGATTTCTCCCTGAAGCTGCACCTGGGCGAACAAATTGACCACGAAAAGATCGAAGCTTCCTTTGAAAACGGTGTGTTGAAACTGGACTTCGCCAAGCGAGCCAAAGCCACACCTAAACAGATAGCCATCAGCTAACCACTGACGAGGGCACACGGACGGCACGACGTCCGCACAAAGACAGAGATAGACAGTAGTAGGTTTCATAAGCATAGGGGAACCGGGCACTCGTAAGGGTGCCCGGTTTTTGCTTGGCTTTTATGGCATTTTCGAGAGAAGTTGAGGGGAATGGATCCGGCGACTCTCCCCATACAGACCCTCCGCGAAGAACTGCGCACGACGTTGCAACAGTCGCGGCGTTTTATACTGCAGGCCCCCACAGGCTCGGGGAAATCGACACAGATTCCACAGATGCTGGCCGATAATCCGGAAATCGGCAGCGGGATGATTATTGTACTGCAGCCACGGCGTATTGCGGCGCGTATGCTGGCCCGGCGCATTGCTCAGGAACGCGGCGAACGCTTGGGAGAAGGAACAGGATACCAGGTACGCTTTGAAAAACACTGGGGCCCAAAAACCCGCATTCTGCTGGTAACGGAAGGTATTCTACTGCGCAAACTGCTGGAAGATCCCTCCCTACCCGGAGTCTCCGCCGTGCTCTTCGACGAGTTCCACGAGCGGCACCTCTACGGTGATATTACGCTGGCTCAGGCCTTACAGATTCAGAAAACTACCCGACCGGACCTTTACATCGGAGTGATGTCGGCAACGCTGGAAACAGAAACACTGCAGCGCTTCATGGAGCCCTGCGCTATTCTGCAATCGGAAGGGCGCACTTTCCCGGTAGATATTTACTACAACGGGGCAGGCACCCCCACCCGCCCCATACCGGTATGGGAGCGCGCGGCCAAACAGTTCAACAAACTGGCGGCAAGCCATGAGGGCGACTGCCTGATCTTTATGCCCGGTGCTTATGAAATCCGTAAAACCATTGAGGCTCTCTCGGAACAACCGGAGGCCCGGGGATGCGCGGTACTGGCCTTGCACGGAGAACTCCCGCCCGAACAACAGGACGCGGTGCTGGAAGCTCAGGAACGCCGCAAAATCATTGTAGCCACCAACGTGGCCGAAACCTCTCTGACGATTGACGGCATCCGCATGGTTATCGACAGCGGGCAGGCTCGAATCCCCTCCTTTGACCCTCACCGGGGTATCAACACGATCCTCATCCACAACATCAGTCGTGCCAGCGCCGATCAACGCGCCGGGCGCGCCGGACGCACCGCACCGGGGGTGTGTATGCGCCTGTGGAGCGAGCAGGAACACCAACACCGCCCGGCACAGGAACTGGCAGAAGTACGGCGGCTGGAACTTTCGGAGATTTTGCTTTCGCTGAAAGCGCTGGGCTACGCCGATCTGGCAACATTCCCCTGGTTTGAAGCTCCCGAAGCATTGAGCCTGCAGCGGGCGGAAAATCTGCTGCACGACCTGGGGGCCTTAAAGGCCAACGGCAGCTTGAGCGATATCGGAAAAACCATGGCCTCTTTTCCGTTGCACCCACGCTATGCCCGCATGCTTTTGGAAGCCGAAGAACACGGCTGTGTGCGGCCCGTGGCTCTGATCGCTGCCTTGAGCCAGGGGCGTGATGTACTGATGCCTTTAAACGACCGCAGGCAGCGGGAGAAACGGGAAGATCTGCTGGGAACCGATGAACATCCCGTCTGTGACTTTTTCATTGAAATGCGGGCCTGGCAATTGGCGGCCTCGCGCAGTTTCAACACCGCCTTTTGCCGGGAATGGGGCCTGCACGCCCAATCGGCAAGGCAGGCGGGCCAACTAATGCAACAGTTTGTGGCCCTAGCTCAATCCCGCGGGCTAAAAGTAGAAGAAAGCAGCCAAACGGATGAAACAGACCTTCGGCGTTGCCTGTTGACGGGATTTTCCGACCAACTGGCCCTGCAGGCAGCTCAGGGTTCCTCCCGCTGCTATCTGGTACACCAGCGCAAAGGAGAGCGCAGGCAGGAAAGCGTAGTCAAAGCACCGCTGTTTATCTCGGCCGATATTGAAGAGCGCAATGCCCGCGGAGAGGTGGTTGTCTTTCTAGGGAAGAACACAGCCATAGAACGCGCTTGGTTACAGGAAATTTTCCCGGAGGACTTTTCCAATAGAGAAGAAACCTGCTGGGATGCCGATCAGCGGCGCGTAGTCTGCCGCAAAGAGGTGACATTTCGCGATCTGGTACTGGAGCGACAGGAAACGGGAACTCCATCCACCGACGAGGCCGCTCGGCTTCTGGGGCGCGAGGTAATGGAGGAGCGGCTGCTCCTGAAAAATTGGACCGAGGCCACCGAGCGCTGGATCCTGCGCATGAACTTTGTGGCGCGCCATTTTCCAGAATATGAAATAGCACCTCTGGAAAAGGAGGACCGTTTGATGATTTTAGAACAGATTTGCTACGGCGCGGTGAGTTATAAAGAAATCAAGAACCGTGAGGTCATGCCCCACCTGCAGGACTGGCTGACACCGGAACAACTGCCTCTAATAGATCTGTGCGCACCGGACCACTATACACTGCCCAAAGGACACCGCAGTCGCCTGCGCTACGGAGAGGACGGCAGCGTGACGGTGAGCGCAACGATTCAACAGCTTTATGACGCTCCGGATGAGATTCGCATAGCCGACCGCGTACCGGCGATTATCGAATTACTGGCGCCCAACCGCCGGCCGGTGCAGGTTACCAGGAATCTGGGAGCGTTCTGGAATGGCAGCTACCCGGAAATCCGCAAGGCACTGAAGGGACGCTATCCCAAACACGAGTGGCGCTGAGGAGAAAGCAGCGAGTAGTTGAACAAAGTTGCTCAAGTGAAGCGTTATCAGGCCGATATATAACCCGATTATCTTGAGAAAGCCATGTAACAGTCCAACACGCCCGATACGGCGGTACCTCCTGTGTGCCGCATGCGGACTTTTATGGGTTTCTGTTCCTGCAGAGGCGCAGTTTATCTCTGCGCGGAAGAAGAACCAGATGGAGAACCCGACACAGGCAACAGCAGCGCAAAACGTGCAACAACTTCGCACGGAAGTGCAGGCAAGCGCAGCACCTGCCAACGAAGGGGCCCCTCAAGCCACTGAGCTAAGCGTGCAGGAAAACAACAGTGTGAGTTATGCCGGAATGGAATACCAGGTGGAGGCACTGGCCCGCACCCGCAGCACCATGGGGCAGGCTACAGGGACGCAGTCGAAAACCTTTTTCAAGCAGCGCAACATCAGCGGAAAACTCTTTTTTCCCATTCGCAGCCCTTATATCCCCAGACTGGGGGCCACTCCGGTGCGTTTTGCCCAGCCGACCATTGCCTTTAATCGTCGAAATCTGGTGCGAGAAACATCACGCATTGAAGAAGAAGTGGTTCTTCCGGAGATTGTGCTGACACCTGCAGAAGAAATCGCCAAGGCGGAAACAGCCGCCAAAGAAGCGGCCATGGCCGATACCAACAAACTGCAGGACGACATGTCGGAAGTCACCTACCAATTCCAGGACCAAGAGCTGATCATCGACGACCGACACTTACAGGCCATGAATCAGGCCGGAGGCCCACAATCGAGGATCGTTATCAAACATCTGAGGAACGAAGTAGATGCTCCAAAAGAGGCTGAGCCCGAAGAACGCCCGGGCAGAACCTTGCTTTCCAGCGACTACAAAGGTAATATGGAGCTTGTCGATCCCAATGAATTGCTTATTTATTTTGAAGAAACCCAAGTCGATGACAACGGAGAGAAGACCAAGGTAGGAACTCCGTTTGTAGTGCCCTTTGAAAGTAGACCCACTCCGGTAAACACAGGAAGCGATGCTTCCTATAAAACAATCGAATGACCTCTCCACTGCCATACTTTGCGAAAAAGATACTGTCACTGAGTGTGGGAGTGTTATCGCTGAGTGTTGCCCAGGTTTATGCATCAAACGAGGAACATACCGAACCGGACCATGCAGAAGCGCCTCAGGTAAATCATGTGGAAGCCTCTCCAAACCCTCAAAAAGTGAGCAGTATTGAGGACTACGGATTCCGGGCGGCAGAAGGCAGCTCGCCCACCGCAACGAGAAGTACCGAGTTGATTGAGAAATTTGCGCCAAACTGGGAAAGTTACCGAACCACTGGTGTATTCGGCGATCTTCCGGTTCCGGGAGAAAAGGAAGCACACAGCGATTTTGACACCACCGCGGCGGAAACGCGCTATATAGAGCAATTGAGCCAGGACATCAGCGACGACAAGCGTAAATCGCTGTTACTGGAAATGGCGGCCATGTTTGAGAGGCACAACATCAAGCCCAAGGTAGCGGCGGTTTACGAGAAATACATTGAGATGTATGCCGATGATCCTCTGGTGCCGGAAATCTACATGCGCCTGGGGTTCATCTACCGAGAAATGGGAGCTTTTGACCAAGCACTGTCCAAATTTTATTCCGTTCTCAACACTTCCCTTTCGGTTAACCCGGAAAAGGCGGAAATGTATCGGGTGATCTCGCTGAAAGCCCAGCTGGAAATTGCCGATACGCACTATGCCATGGGAGACTACCAGGCCGCGGCCAAGTTTTTTGACCGCCTGAAACGCCTGAACCTGCCCGATGAAGACCGGGCTCTGGTAGATTTCAAATTTGCCTACTCGCAATACTTGTTGGAAAACTACCCGGTGGTTATTAGTAACCTGCAGGCTTTCATCAAAAATTATCCAGACAACAAACTGGTACCGGAAAGTCATTTTATTCTGGCCAATGCCTACAAGCATTTGGGGCAACCGCGTGAAGCGGTGAATGAAACCCTCTCACTGCTGCGTTTTGAAAGCAATAAAGACCACCGCAACAACGAGGTGTGGATGTATTGGAAAAAGCGCACGGGCAATCAGCTGGCCAACGAATTTTACGAGCAGGGCGATTTCGTTAATTCGCTGAGGATTTATCAGGCGATGGCCAAGCTGAGCAACACCCCAGACTGGCAGTGGCCGGTGGTTTACCAGATAGGGCTGTGCTTTGAACGCTTGCGTATGTTCCCGCGGGCCATAGCGGCCTATGAGCATATCCTGACAGATCCGGAAATGCCCGATGGGATGAATTTTGAGCCTTCCGAAAGCTTGAAGTCCATCCGTGAACTTGCACAATGGCGACTGGAGCATTTAAACTGGCTGACACAAACGGAAGCCAGACTCAGTGTGCTTCTGGATCCGGCAATCCCCGGACTTGACGACGAACCTACAGAAGAATGAACCCCGAAGCCATTATCCGCCGCCATCTGGACCTGTGCGATCAGGTCTATACTGTTTTAAATGAAGAAAACCGTATTCTCAGGGGCACAGGACAAGTGCCGGAGGCGGCATTTCTGGAACGTAAGCGGGCATTGCTCCCGCAGCTGACGGAATCGGTGGACGAGCTGAAGCAACTGAGGGCCTCCGAACCACACCTGGGACCGATTCTGAAGGATCTGGTAGAATCGGCTCAGAAAAAGCTGATGAAGATCTTTTTGCTGGATCGGGAAAACGAACAGCTACTGCTGAAAGCATCCATGCCCCGAACTACCCAGCGCCCGAAATTACCGGGGTTTGGCTCCACAGGGATTTACGAGAGCATTCGCGACCATATTCCTGCCGAGGGCGGCTTGAACGAACAAGCCTGAACTGCTTAAACGTAGATCAGCTTGCGGATAATGTGCCGCATTTTCTCCACCGGGCAGGGTTTGTGCAAAACGCTGCTGATGTGCAGCTCGGAAATCACGCGAAAATCAATGGTTTCGACCATATCAATCATCAGGACGATAGGCATGTCCGGAGAGAACTCCCGCAATGCCTGAATTTTGCGCAGGCCTGGATCCTCGCCAAGAGGAAGGTCCACCAGGGCGAGGGAAAACTTGCGTTTGCCGCAGAGAATCTCATGCAGTGCGAGATCGTCGGAGCAGGAAACCACCTGAAAATCCATCTCGCGAAGGAGGTGTTCCTCGCTTTGCAGGGCAAACCCGGCAGGAGCTGAAAGCAAAATGCGGGCGGACTTTCCGGAGTGCGGAGCGGTGCTTCGCTCGGGCTCAAAAAGGGGAAGAACCACACGAAAAATAGTATTACCGGGCTGCGATTCAAAATCGATAAGGCCTCCGTGGTTCTGCACAATTCCGTGGACAATGGAAAGGCCCATGCCGGAAGATTCGGCCATGCTGCGGGTAGTGAAGAAAGGCTCAAAAATGCGGTGTTGAATTTTCTCGGGAATGCCGGCCCCGTTATCCGCAATGCGAATAACAACAACGGGCACGGGATCGTCCATATCGCCTTGTTTGAGGGCCATTTCATCCTCTTTAAGGCTTACGGTAACTTTGGCACCTTCGGAGGGCATTGCCTGAACCGCGTTGGTAAAGAGATTGACGAAGACCTGATGCAGATCGTCGGAATTGGCCATTACCCGCGGACCTTCTTCTGGAATATCCATTTCCAACCGAACGTGACGGGTGGTAACGGTGTTGATAAAATTGGTGGCATGGCGCAGGAGGTGGGCGATATCGACCGGACGCGTCTGCGGCTCCTGCTGGTGGCTAAACTGGCTGAGCTGGGCAATGATATCGCGCCCTTTGATGGATGCCTCGAGGACTTTTTCGGTGCGTTTCTTTACCTCTGGATCGTCCGGGCGGAGCATAGCCAGCAACTCTGTGTGACCAATGACCGAGGCCAAAATATTGTTGAAGCGGTGAGCCACGCCGGCCGCCAAAGTACCCAGAGATTCAATGCGCTGCAGTTCGCGGATCTGCTTTTCCAGACTGCGTTCTCGGCTGATGTCGGTACCAAAGGCAACATACTGTTGAATAGCTCCAGAGTGATCGCGCACAGGGCAAATCCGCACATTTACGGGCAATGCCTCACCGTTTTTGCGGCGCAGGTAGAGCAGGCCATCCCATGTTTTTCCGACCCGGAAACTCTCCAGCACGCGCTGAAGCTCCAGCATATCTTCGGGCAAATTAATAATGCCGGGAGGCGTGTTGCCGATAACCTCTCCCGGACCATAGCCGGTGCTGCGGCAAAATGCCGGGTTTACGTATTCGATAACGCCGTTGGCATCCGTAATGAGGATACTCTCATAAGTTAACTCGGCGATACGGGCCCGGCGTAGAAGAAATTGCTCCAATTCGCCTCTTTCATACTCATCCCAGCCCAGAAGCAGGAGCGATTTATCGGAAGGGTCGGAGGAATAGGGTTTCACATACCAGCGGGTATGCCCCACCAGTATAAAATCGTCTCCCCCATCGAGGAGATGGGCACCTCCTGTGAGGGCGTTGTTGAGGTCTTCCAGAGACTCCGAACCGACATGAGCAAGGTTGGCCAGCAATTCAGAAAAAGAGGTTCCCTGAACGGCTTTCAGTCGAAGATCGTAGGCGGTGCAAAAGGCGGCGTTGGCCCAGAGAAGCGTGCCCTTCACATCGAGGTGAATAGCAAACTGCTTCAAGCGGTCCATAGCATGATAGTGGTGGCCTGGAGAAAGACTGAAAGACATTGCTGTAAACCACGATCTATGGCCCATTTGAAAGAAACTGGCAATGCGCAAATGCGAAAAGCTCAGTCTCCCAGCGGTTTTCCTCCGGAAATTTGCTTCCAGATATCTTCGGCAGACATTTCCACTTCTTCTCCCGCGCTCTCTTCGGCTTTTTCAGCCGTTTTTTGAGGAAGGGGTTCCGGTTCCTCCGCCGGCGTTTCCGCCTCGGGTTCCACTGCAGCCGGAGCAGAGACATCGCCCAAGAGCGATGCGATGTCGTCTTCGGAAAGTTCGTGGGCCTCATCTTCGGTGGGGGATTCCTGAGCATTATCCTGCGAGCCCGCAATGAGTGACTCGAGGTCGTCCATACTCATGGGTTCGGGTTCACTCTCCTGAGGCATACCGGTGCCGGTAAGAGCGGCCAGTTCATCGTCCGACATAACATCGTCGGAAGCAGGCTTCGAGGATGCCCCCGGGCGAACGCCGGTAACGGCTTCGATTTCCTCCGGAGTAAGGCCTTCGTATTCATCGTCGGCAAAAGCAGACATCGAGGACGAATCATCTTGGATAGCGTTTGGATCGACCGGCGGTAGGTATTTATCGGCCTGTTTTTCCCAGTAGGCTTTAAAGCGGTTGATAAAGCCCATGTATTCGGCATATGCTTCTCTGTCCGAGGGAAGGAGGATAAAGAAGCTTTCGGTATCACCGGAGGGTAGCACCTCCATGCGGCACTGAAAGGCTACTTTGTTATCGCGCTCCTGAACGGTTTCGATGGCGAGAGAACCCATGTCGACGTTTTCACCTTTGGGAGCCCGGTTGACAAAAAAATCCAACCCCACCTGTTCGTTATGGAAATCAACAACACGTCTGGTACCAATTTTCTGCCCGCTAAAGAGCATGGAATTGGAAAAGTAGGATTTTGAGGCTTCCTCAATTTTATTAATGAGATGAAACGCAGTTACCTTCATGGTACACCTTGAGATATCGACACAAAAGCCGAATACTTAAGCAGCAAAAGGGAAGTCCACAGGCTCAAAGAGAATCGGGGATATGCACGAGCCCATAGGATACAGCAATGCGGGTAAGGCCGGCCACATTGTGAACATCGAGCTTCTGCATAATGTGTGTGCGGTGCACATCTGCGGTGCGGGCACTGATGCCGAGTTTATCGGCAATTTCTTTGGTGGTATGCCCTTCCGCGATGAGCTGAAGAATTTCGCGTTCGCGCGGGGTAAGGGCATCAAGTCCCTGCTCACTATCGTTGGAAAGGAGCAATTCGGGCATTTTTTCGACAATGGTGGGGCCGTAGTAACTTTGCCCTGCAGCCACTGCATTGATGGCTTTCTCCATCTCGGCAAGACCGGCAGCTTTTTCAATTATGCCGTTCACCTTAGTCATGAGGACGCGCTTGATAATACCAAGGTTAAACATGCCTGAGAAGACAAGGATTTTGACCCAAGGGAAGTCGTTCTTGAGGCGTTGTGCCACCTCAATGCCATTGAGACTGGGCAGGCGCACATCGAGAATAACCATGTGGGGTTTCAGCTTGATACAATCCTCGTATCCCTGGCGACCATCACCCGAAGAACCGACAATCTCCAAATCACGGTGTGTCTTCAACAAGTCAATAATCAGGTCTCGGAGTAGTACTTCGTCTTCTATTATATAGACCTTTTGCATATCTGATCGCGTAATATAACTATATGTAGAAATACAGCTTTCATACGATATGGCAACTTTTATTCTCCCAAGTTGCGGTAAAACAGCAGTTTAATTGTTGAAGGAAATAAAAAGGGCGAAGATCAAAGATCTTCGCCCTCAGGTTATTTTCTATTTTAGTAGTGAGTAGTAACCGTTCCGAAAACATCGACACGCATTGGGCGAAAACCACCACGAGCGGCGAGGCGAGCAGAAAGACTGGAAGTCTTGCGGCTACGACGGTTGCTCTTATTTTTTTCGGGTCTGAGAACAGTTTTAGTGTTCATTTGTATTCCTTTTTGAGATGCAACTACATTGTTACATCAGAAATTGCCGTCCCGAATCCGTTTAAACTGTGAAAAGAACTAAAGTGTTACTGTAATATCGCAGCTCTTTTTCCTTTGTCAAGGAATAGGCTACTGTTTTTCTGTTATGTGCTTACATAATGCATCAGATATGCCAAATCTCAAGCGAGATTTGAAAAAAACTGATTTTTTTAGGAAAAGGTCAAGAAAAAGGCGGTTTCGGCGATAAAAGCCAAAACCGCCTGCAAAAGATTGCTCAGCGTTTACGCTCTTTAGCCAGTTGTTGCACGATGGCAAAGCGGGCCTTGGTCTCGAGTTCTTCAAGAATTTCCGGATCTTCTTTGCGTGCTTCGGCCTGTGCCAGCGCTTCTTCGGCCCGCCTGCGGGCATCTTCGGCAGCGCCGGCATCGATTTCCTGAATATTGATGGCGGCTTCTGTGAGAACACTGATTTTATCGCCCTGAACTTGGGCAAAGCCACGGTCGACAGCCAACGCATCGGTAGTGCCGTTGCGGGTAACCATAAGCTCACCGGCCTCCAGAAGTGTCATCAGAGGAATGTGCCCGGGAAGGACATCGATCTGCCCGCTGCTTGTGGGCAAAACGACACTGTCCACCGTCTCGCAATAGACTTTTTTTTCAGGGGTTACAATTTCCAGCAAAAGAGCCATAGTTACGCTGCTTTCTAAGGTTCCTTAAATCAGCCCTGGCTCTTCTCGTGAGCAGCCAGAACGTCTTCAATGGTTCCTTTGTTGTAAAAGTCGTTTTCGTTAACGTGATCTAGCTCACCGTTGAGGATCATCTTGAAACCGCGGACGGTGTCGGCAGCTTTGGCATAGACACCGGGGATACCGTTGAAGACCTCGGCCACGTGGAGCGGCTGTGAGAGGAACTTCTGAATTTTACGGGCGCGGAATACGGTCAGTTTGTCCTCGGGGCTGAGTTCGTCCAATCCGAGAATAGCGATGATGTCCTGAAGGTCGTTGTAGCGTTGAAGCACGCTCTGCACCCCACGGGCCACACGGAAGTGTTCTTCGCCGACAATTTCGGGATCGAGTGCGGTTGAGGTGGACGCCAGCGGGTCTACAGCGGGGTAGATTCCCAACTCGGAAATGCGGCGCTCGAGAACGATGGTTGAGTCGAGGTGGGCAAAGGTGGTGGCTGGGGCCGGGTCGGTCAAGTCGTCGGCGGGAACATATACCGCCTGGAAGGACGTAATGGAGCCCTTCTTGGTGGAGGTGATGCGTTCCTGAAGGATACCCATTTCCTGAGCCAAGGTGGGCTGGTAGCCTACGGCGGAGGGGCTGCGCCCGAGCAAAGCGGACACCTCGGAACCGGCCTGAGAGAAACGGAAAATGTTGTCGATAAAGAGGAGCACGTCCTGGTTTTTCTCGTCGCGGAAGTATTCGGCCATAGCCAGACCGGAGAGAGCCACGCGCATACGGGCACCGGGAGGTTCGTTCATCTGGCCGTAGCAGAGGGCCACTTTGGAGTTGGCCAAGTTGCCGAGGTCAATAACACCGGAGTCGGCCATTTCCCAATAGAGGTCGTTCCCCTCACGGGAGCGTTCCCCTACCCCACAGAACACGGAATAACCGCCGTGGGCTTTGGCAATGTTGTTGATGAGCTCCATGATGACCACGGTTTTACCCACACCGGCTCCACCGAAGGCGCCAACTTTACCCCCTTTAACGAAGGGGCAAATCAAGTCGATGACCTTAATCCCGGTTTCGAGGATTTCAGCCTCGGTGCTTTGCTCGATGAGAGAAGGAGCTGCGCGGTGAATGGGATAGCGTTTCTCGAACTGGACGGGCTCGGGGCGTTCGTCCACACAATCGCCGGTAACGTTAAAAATACGGCCAAGAACACCTTCGCCCACTGGAACGGTGATAGGGGCGCCGGTGTCAATTACATCCATTCCACGGACCAGGCCTTCGGAGCTGCTCATGGCCACGGCGCGCACGAGGCCTTCGCCGAGGTGCTGCTGCACTTCCAGAACAAGCTTGCGCTGTTGTTCACCGGCGGTCTCGTAATGCACCTCCAGTGCCTGATAAATTGCGGGGATTTTAGCTTCGTCGAATTTCACATCGACGACCGCGCCGATTACCTCTCGGATGGTTCCTTTGTTTATTTGACTCATGGAAGGTGCTTGGTTTTTGTTTTTTAAATAGGTTGTAGATCAACTCGCGGAAGCTGCGGAAATTTCCTGAATTTCCTGCGTAATGGCAGCTTGGCGGGCTTTGTTGAATTTCAAAGTAAGGGAGTCGCAGAGTTCTCCGGCGTTGTCGGTGGCGGTCTTCATGGCCACCATGCGGGCGCTGTGTTCGGAAGCCTTGGCTTCGAGCACTTTGTGGTAAATCTCTCGACTGATAAAGAGGGGGATGATGGCATCGAGAATCTCTTTGGCCGAGGGCTCAAAGCGGATCTCACGCTCATCGTTCTCGATGGGGGCTTTTTCGGTATAATCCTGAACACCAATAATGGCCTGAATGAGATCATCCAACCCGATCATGGGCACCAGGTTAATAAGGACGGCCTCCTGCTTGAGGTTATTGATGAACTGAGTGTAGAGCACTTCGATGGTGTCGATTTCGCCCTCATAATAGGCGTTGAGAAGAAAATCGACAACCGGACGCAGTTCCGAAAAAAGGACGTGGTCGCTGACAGAAAAGTCGGCCAGCAGATTTCTGCGGGAGCGGCTGACAAACTGGGTGGCTTTGCGTCCAACGGTAACAAAGGCGGCTTTTTCACGATCGATTTCGGCCAGAGCGCGAAAAAGGTTGGCGTTGAGTGAGCCGCAAAGGCCCTTATCTGTTGAAAGTAAGAGAATACCACGCTTTTTAACCTCGCGCTTTTCGAAAATGGGCGATTGCACGGCGGCCAGTTCTTCCACACTCAAATGCCGGAAAAGCCCGGAAACGATTTCGGCCATGAGCTGGGCATAGGGACGACTGGCAACGGCCTGATCCTGAGCCTTCTTCATTTTAGACGCGGCCACAAGCTGCATGGCACGGGTAATCTTACCCGTGTTTTTGACGGACTTGATGCGGCGTTGAATGTCTCTTAAGTTAGCCATCGGGCAAAAAGGTTAGGCTTTGTATCCGTTTTTCCACTGATCCATTGCAGCTTTGATGTCGGACTCAAGGGCATCATTCAGCTTCTTTTCTTTGGCAATTTTGTCCAGGAGGGGCGTTTTCTGAGTTGTCAGGAAAACTTCCAGATTCTCGGAAGCGGCAACAATGCCATGGACTTCGATATCGTCGAAGTAACCCTTGTTGGAGGCCCAGAGGGTGATGACCTGCACGGTAACCGGCTTGGGACTGGCGGCAGGCTGCTTAAAGAGTTCCACAAGGCGGGCACCGCGATCGAGAGTGGCTTTGGTGCGGGCATCGAGGTCGGACCCGAACTGGGCAAAAGCCGCCAGCTCGCGATATTGGGCGAGTTGCAGCTTAATGGTACCGGCCACCTGCTTGAGGGCTTTAATCTGTGCGGAG
Source organism: Opitutales bacterium (assembly GCA_016932335.1). Lineage (GTDB taxonomy): Bacteria > Verrucomicrobiota > Verrucomicrobiia > Opitutales > Oceanipulchritudinaceae > JAFGCZ01. Next base: position 90,609 of record JAFGCZ010000008.1, read on the forward strand.
GAACCTACACGGGAAACGGAGAGACCTACCGAGATAGCAGGGCGAATACCTTGATTGAAGAGGTCCGTTTCAAGGAAGACTTGGCCATCGGTAATGGAAATTACGTTGGTTGGAATGTAGGCGGAAACGTCGCCGGCCTGTGTTTCGATAATCGGTAAAGCTGTAAGTGAACCACCTCCATGCTCTGAATTGAGGCGGGCCGCACGTTCAAGCAGGCGACTGTGCAAATAGAAAACGTCACCGGGGAAGGCTTCACGACCGGAGGGGCGTTTCAAAATCAAAGAAATGTGACGGTAGGCTACGGCGTGTTTGGAAAGGTCGTCGTAAACGATGAGGGCATCCATACCATTTTCCATGAACCATTCACCCATGGCGCAACCGGAATAGGGAGCAATGTATTGGTTGGTGGGGTTATCGGCAGCAGGAGCGGCTACAATAATGGTGTAATCCAGCGCATCGTTCTTTTCCAGTGTCTTGATGATGCGGGCGATGTTGGCATTTTTCTGCCCGATGGCTACGTAAATGGAATAGAGCGGGCGGAAATCGGGGTCACCGGATGCTTCGCCAATGCGGTTGAGCTTGGCCTGAGCAATAATGGTATCGATGGCGATGGTGGTTTTACCGGTTTGGCGGTCGCCCACAATGAGTTCGCGCTGCCCGCGGCCGATGGGGATCATGGCATCAATCGGCATGATACCCGTCTGTACCGGCTGATCCACACTCTTTCGCGGGATAATGCCGGGGGCAATGCGTTCTACAGGAAAGCGTTCGTCGGAGGGGATGGGGCCTTTGCCGTCCACGGGTTGGCCGATGGCATCGACTACGCGCCCCAGCAGGCCTTTACCAACGGGAACGGAGAGGAGGCGACCAGTAGTTTTGCACTCATCGCCTTCCTTAAGGTGGGAAACATCACCCATGACCACGCAGCCGACTTCATCTTCCTTCAGATTGAGCGCGATTCCGTAAAGGCCTCCGGGAAACTCAATCATTTCATTGGACATGGCATCGGAAAGGCCTTCGATGTGAGCCACACCATCGGCGATAGCGCGAATGGTACCGATATTAGTCTGTTGTGTTTCCGTGGTCAGGGAAGCAATTTCTTTTTCAATTTGTTCGAGAATCGAGCTCATTGGTAAATACTGGTTAGAAAGTGTTGAACAGGGGAATCAGATGTGGTCGGCGAGGCGTTTGAGGCGGTCGGCAACGGAGTTTTCGTAGACATTGTCGCCTACCTGGAGGCGGAGGCCGCTGATTAAGGCGGGATTTTCCTGGACCACGGGGCGCAACTCGTAACCGAGTAACTTGCTGTAGTGGGCAGTGAGGCTTTCGATGTCGTCCGAACTAAGTTTGCCGGCGTACTCGATGGTCAGCTCACGGCGTTTCAGCTCGAGGCGCAGGCGGTTGCGGAAGCTCCGCATAAAGGCTTTTCGCTGAGCAAGCGGGAGGGGGTCGAGAACCTTTTTCAAGCCCGAAACGACATCGCCCACACCGGGTTCACCGGCCTGAGCGGCATAATCGGCCAGTTTGTAGGCCAGGGGCTGCAATCTGTCGTTTGTTTTGCTCATATCAGTTTACGGATGAAAGTTCCTTGCCGGCAGCCTTGGCGAAGGCGTCTTTCTGAGCATCGCTGAGTTCGGACTGCAGGACCTTGGCGGAAGTCATAACAACCAAGCGGGCAATTTCGCTGCGGGTTTCGGCAAGAATTTTCTGTCGTTCCATTTCGGTGGCCTCTCGGCCTTTTTCGAACATGGTTTCGACTTTGGCAGTAGCCGCCTGAGTCTCCCGTTCAAGCAGTTCTTTGGCCTGGATGCGCGCATCCTGCAGCAATTCCTGAGCTTGCAGGGAAGCCTCGCGGAGGACTTCGGCCTGTTGTTTTTCCGCCTCGGTCAGTTTCTGCTTCATTTCTTCGGCGTATTTCAAACCGTCGGCAATTTGTTGACGGCGCTCTTCGGCCTTTTCGTTCACCGGTTTAACGGCAAATTTATAGATGACGACCATAAGCAGACCAAAGTTAATGGCCTGCACAAGCATCATTTTCAGGTTGATACCGAAGGTGTTTACCAGATCGCTGACCATACCGGATTGTTCGGCAGCCGCACTGGCGAAGATACTGAAGTTATCCAACATAGAGACTCCATCCGTTGCGCGCAGCCGCCAACAGGCGGCTGCACAGTGGATATCGGTTAAAAAGAATTAGAGGAAGAGGGCGATCAAACCGAGACCTTCAGCCAAAGCCATAGCAATAATGGCTTGAACGAGGACCTTGGTGGAGGCGCCGGGGTTGCGACCGACGGATTCAACGGCTTTGGCACCGATAAGGCCTACACCGATAGCAGCGGATGCCGCAACGAGGGCACCTTTAACACCGGAATCGGTGATGTTGATTACATCGTTAATGTCCACTTGTGCGAGAATATCGAGCATGTGCATTTTTAGTAACTTTTTTTGAGGGTTAACGTGAATGCCCGGCACTCGGTGAGCGTTTAGGCTCTGGCACCGTCTGCATTCATGAAAGGGTTAATGGTGAGCCGCTTCTCCATCTCCATGGTTGCAGATGAGGCCAATATAAACGGCGCACAAAAGGGTGAAGACGAGGGCTTGAACAAAGCCGATGAGGGTTTCCAGCCCGTAGAAGGGCAACTGTAGGCCTATGGGGAATTTCTGATTAAGCGTTGTGATGAGCGTCTCTCCGCCATAAATGTTGCCGTAAAGACGAACTGAAAGAGAAACATTGCGCAACAGGATGGAAAAAAGTTCAATAACACCAACGGCTAAGAATACGGGGATGAGCCCAAAATAGAGGAATTTAGGCATATCGGAAGCATCGGCTTTGTTGCCGAAAATATCAAAGAGGAGGGCTTTGATGCCGGCATAGCGGAGCACATAATAGAGCCAGCCAACGGTAGCTCCGATGAGGCCAAGGGCCAGAGTGGTGTTCATGTCGGAATTCATGGGGCGCATCCAATAGATAAGGTGCCCTTCTTCGTTATAGAAGCCAAAGGCGCCGACGCCGGGAATGAGACCACTCCAGTTATGAATGAGAACAAAAACAAAAAGCCCGAGCAGGAAGGGAAGCGTGGGTTTAACCATGCGCTCGCCGACAATGGGCTCAATGAGGTTGCGGATAAAATCGATAAGCGCTTCGAGAAGCATTTGAGCTTTGCCCGGAATCAATTGCGGGTTACGCACGGAAAGGCGTACCACCAAAAGCAAAAGCAATGTAATGAGCCAGCCCATACACATGGCATTGGTAACGGGCAATCCCCACAATTCAAAGAGGATATAGGCTTTTTGAGAAACCACCGGTCCGGCCTCATGATGCTCGGCTGCCTCAACAGCGTGGGCGGATAGAGCGGATCCGAAAAAGAAAAAAGATAAAAGAGTTGTTAATCGCTTGGAAATCATGCGAATAAGAGGTGTTGAATCACACAAGAGATGTCTTTTGTAATGATGCATGAATTTCCATGAGGTCAACCCAGGCAATCAATAAAAAGGGATGAATTCAAAAAACAAACTAAGCGAAATCACCCAAGGGTGATTCACGTAAAGCATCATGTTAAAAATGAGTCCGATTTAGCAACGGAAAAATGAGTTTAGGCAGTTAATTCATGAGTGCTAGGTTAAGCATTTAACCATTCCGAATTAACTTTCGCAAGGGAAATTTGCTCAGGTTGATCCGTTAACAAAGCTCAGGGGCCTTTGCCTCAGGCTGCATTGCTAAAGGTTGCTTGCGTTTTGGAGGGTAATAGGCAAGCTGGAGTTTTGATATGCCCAACCCGGAAGACATCACTCACAAGATCGGTCAGATCAAGCAGAAGCAGTCGCGCATAGTTGAGCCGATGAAGCCACAGGAGCCGATGGTTCGCCCGCGCGGGGTTCGCCACCATACCCGCCCGATGGCTTTTGATGCTTTTTTTTGGGGGATCTGGATCGTAGTTGGAGCGGTCTGCCTTGCCCAACTTGTGCTACCGCTGTTCTATAGTCGTTAATGGCGACGGGCAATCAGGGGTTTACCGCGACCCTTGACTTCTTCAAAAAAGCTGGGTGCGTCGAAATGCCATTCTGCGGCTTCGTCAATCTCCCAGGCTGGATGCGCCTGAATCTCTTCTTTAGCCCACTCCCAATAGCCTTCGTGGTCGGTACGGAAATAAAAGAAACTTCCGGAGGCCATGCGGCCGGCCAGGAGATTTAGAAAGGGGGCCTGCACCAGTCGATTTTTGAAATGGCGTTTTTTCGGCCAGGGGTCCGGGTAAAGGAGCATAACACGCGTCAGTGCCACCTGCTCCGGCAACGCAGCGAGGAACTCAGTCGCTTCGGCTTTAATAAATTCGAGGTTGCCCAACTCTCTTTTCACCTGTTTGGAGGTGCTTTTTTCCACACGTTTTCCCAAAATATCGATGCCCACACAGCGTTCCTGCGGGTGAACTAGGGCGTAGGCATTGAGGTAGTGTCCGTGCCCGCACCCAATCTCCAAAGTCAATTGCGAACAATTGCAAAAGCGTTCTTCGCAAAGCTGGCGCAAAGCGGCTTTGCGTTGAGCGACCCATGCCTCGTGCTGTTCTCGTGTAATGGCCATACAAGGCTACATGGCGAAAGGGCGGCAGGGGTCAAGTGCAGAGACATATCAACTGACAAACTTAGATGCCAGAGCGTCATAGTGAGTCAACAGATCACGCAAACTATCGGTATCGAAAGGTTTGCTGTAACAGGCGACCATACCGGCACGTATACACTCCTGCTGTAGACTTAGGCTGTAATCTGCAGTAAGTCCCACAATAATAGATGGAGCGGCCACATAAGCCGGCAGAGCAGAGATCTTTTCGGCAGCTTCCACCCCATTCATCTCCGGCATAAAGATATCCATAAGAATAAGGTCATAGTAGCGAGCGCGGGCACATTCAAGGGCCAAGACTCCATTTGCGGCAAACTCAGGGATAACGCTGAAAAAATCCTCAATCAAAATACCAAGGATATCCCGATTGATGGCATTATCATCCACCACCAATACGCGCAAAGCAGAGGAACTGGAGTTAACCCGTTTCATGAAACAGAAGCACCCTTACATTCTTTGTATTCATTTTTAAACATAGGCAGGGATAATATAACCATAAATCCAGGTTTATCACTGCGATTGCCTATTTCTATACTACCACCGGAAAGCGCGACCAGGCGATGCACCTGAGCCAAGCCCACCCCCACCCCGGGAACTTCTCCAGTATAATAAGGGTCTTCCTGAAAAAAGGGATTCATCAGTTTTCCCAAAGCACTTTGAGCAACGTGTTTTCCATCGTCCTGGAGGATAATGCGAAGAAAACCATCGGTGATCTCTAAGAAAACATCCATGAAAGGCTTTCCATGAGGATGAAACTTCTGCGCATTTTCCAGTAGTTCATAGAGGATCGCTTCCAGAGAATAGTGAGGTATCTTAAGGCAATCTTCGCCCAAAGCCTTGGAATGGCATTCCAAAGCAATTCCCAAATCACTTCCCAGTTGGTTGATACAAACAAGCACCTCGCTAACGGAAACAACATCCTTTTCTGGGCGATTTTCCAATACATCTACATATAAGAGGATACGCTCAACGATTGAATTAAGACGCAGAGCGCTATTGTGGGCTATATTCAGAATATTCCCTATCTGCCCCATGGTGGTTTCTGCCGGCTCAGCTTTAAGCAACCCGAGGGGCGCAACAATGCCATTCAGCGGCGTGCGCAATTTATGATTCAAAATGGATCGCAGAGACCAAACCATGCTCTGCTGGCGGTATTGCTCGGTCACATCTTTAAGGGTGAGCACGTAGCGCTGATAGTTCCCCCAGAAGACTTTTTTTCCAGAGACTAGAATCCACCGATTTTCTCCTTCGCGAGTGACAAATGTCCACGCCTTGCAAACCAGATCATCGAGATCTCGCAGTTCGGCCAGATCGCCCTCGATCAGTTGCAGTTTTTGCAAAATGAGGTCGAAAGAGGCAATCTCAGCAGTGTGCTCATCCCCCTTCCGCAATCCCAGATAATTATAGGCCTGAGTATTTCCGGAGAGAATACTGCCGGAGGCATTAGTCACCAAGACCCCATGCGGGAGCAAATCGCTGGTTTCCTGAAGGAACGATTTCAGGGACGCAATTTGGCGACTGCTATCCGCTTTAAGAACGGAATCCACTTTGAATTCCAGATCCTCCAGCAAAAACGGTTTAGTAAGAAAATAATCGACGCCATATTCATTAGCGAGCATGCGCACCGGAAGGTCCTGCCGGGCGGTAATCATCATAACCGGAATATGTGTGTATTGTTCGTTTCTCTTAATCAGTGAACAATAGACATCAAAGGAATCATTGGGCGTCTCGAAATTAATGATCACCAGAGACGGAAGCCGCTCTTCCAGGAGCAACAGTCTAAGAGAATCCGCATGTTCAATAAACAGCAAATCGACACGGGAACGCTCAAACAAGTCCTCATAAAGGGCCTTGCTGAGAGCATCCGAGTCGGTAATAACAACCAGTGGCTTTTGCTGCTGCTCAATCATAAGAACGCATTGGAATACCTTGAAGAAGGTATACTCATGCTTTGGCACCACAGAGGTGTCTGGCTTCAGAAACAAAGCGTTCAAAAGCCCCGGGAAGGGCATTGATCAATGCCATATCGGGAAGCTCCTGATTGAGGCCGGCCAAATTGATGGCAGAGGCCAGCTCCGTGAGCTCAGAGGCACCCAAAACGCTGGCACTGCCCTTGAGTTTATGGGCAGCAGAGCGAAAGGCGTCGAAGGAAGCACTGTTCACATGAGTAATAATTTCATCAATGAGAATAGGTGTTTCTGCCTCAAAAAGAGGAATCAGACGCTCATAAACAGTCAACCCGTTGCGTTTACGCGCAAGCAGCTGATCTGCGATACTTCTGTCGATTACTTTATGAGTTAACATGATTTTAAGAAGAACGAGGTGAATAATGAACACGTCAGGATTGGTCTTTGGCCAATTCCAGAAGGAAGAAAAAGGTGCTGCCTTCGTTCAGGCGGCTTTGAACTCTGAGCCGTGAGAAGAGAGCATGGCAGATACTCTCGGCCAACGCGAGGCCAAGACCATATCCGGAACGAGGATCTGAGGGATTACAACAGTAATAAGGGCGGAAGATAGTTTCGAGTTCATCTTCTGGAATACCACAACCGGTATCGGACACAGAAAAGGAGATGTAGTATGCGCGGGGGGTCTCCTGGAGGAGCTCGGCGCGGAGCTTAACCACACCTTCGTCGGTAAAGCGGATGGCATTATGGAGTAAGAGCCCGATCAATTCTTTCAAAAGGCTGGAGTCGGAGCGAACAGAAACGGGGATGCGGGGGTCGGCCTCAAAAACCACATTGAGGCATTTTTCGTCGGCCAAGGGCTTAAGTCTTTCAACCACACGGGTAATAACGTCGTACACATCGAAGGCGGTGAACTCCACCGTACGGTGCTCGCGCAGTTTATTCAAGCGGAGCATAAGCTCCATTTGATCGTGCATTTCTCGAGCATTGCTCCGTACGGTGGACACCCACGCGTTCTGTTCCTCGGAAAGGGGGGAAGCTTCCAGCAGGCGAGAACCTGCCGAGATAGCCGAAAGGGTATCGCGAAAGTGCTGTATCAGACGGATCAGTGTAGAGCCTTCGCGCTGCTCGCGCTCCATTGTTTTTGTGAGGGATCGCTTCAATTCTTCCAAAGCCCAGTTAAAGCCGGAAACATCGTGAAAGACCATGAGGATGCCTTCTACCTGGCCGTCTTCACCGATCTTGAGGGAGCGAATCACCTCCAGCAGGCAATGTTTACCATCGGGTAACGCATACCAGAACTCACCGCAATGACTCTTGCCGACATTAAGGACAAAGCGGTTGGCCATTTCATCTTCGTTATGATAATCGTCGTCAAGGAACTGCCTCATGGAATCCAGGGGAAGGGAGGAGGCATCGATACCAAACAAAGCACACCAGGCGGCATTGGCTCTGAAGATGCGTCCATCTTCGGAGGCCAATGATACGGGAATCGGCAGGCTTTCGTAAGCGGATTCCCATTGCGCCGGGCGTTGCTGTTGTTTCTTGGACATCAGGATTACGTTCTTGTTATATTAAGGGGAGATAACTTAAGACGGTATAGTATGGTGTATGGAATGAGAGTGAGGGCAGGGGGAGATCAGACACACCACTCTTCGAGAAAAGCTTCGGAGGAATTGATGAAAGCTTCGACTTCGCCGGAGAGCATTTCGATAACGTTGAGTGCGGGAATATGCTCGCGGTGGAAAAGGTCTTCCTCAATGGCGTTGACGAGGTGAATCAGGCGGGGCGCGGCAGCCAGGCGGCAGAGGCGGTGGAACTGCTGCACATAGTTGCGGAGGCCTTCGAGATCCTGGTAGCGAACGGCGGTTTCCATCCAGAGGAGGAAATCGGGGGCGTGGTGGCGGAATTCAACAAGCATACGGGCGAGGAGGTTTTCACCATCGTTGCTGCAAATCATAACTTGTTCCATGAAGGAAGTGGAATCAATAACGGGAATGGAATCAATTTTAGGCATCGGTCGGAAAGGTTTGTGGTTTAAGGAATGAAAGGAAAAGGGTTATTCAGCGAAGGGTTCCGGAGTGATTCAGGGGGATGGGACAAAGGACAAGCCCTTGCCCCATCCTGCTCTGAATAACGTGCTCAACCAACCCAAACTTAACTATGAAATTCTCGGTGATCTCAGTCAGGTGCGAGAGTGCTGCTCTCACTCCCGCACCCTTGTGCTGAGAATATTTGTGACCCAAAACAACTTGCTCATACTCTTGCAAAACAACCAAACTGCTCGTATCAAACTTGAACTGACTCTGTATCATTGTTGTCATGGGTCTTACCTTGTTGCGCCATATAGGATGCTCAAAGCGTGCCAGTTTTAAGCAATTTTCTTAAGTCTTTGATTATTAAATACTTAAATTTTATTAAGTTTTTCAGAGGATTTTTATCACAAATCCACCCCTGAATGTGGATACAAACTCCTCGACGGATCGGATACTTTTTACTCACTTAGAAACTTGATTACCCGCAAGCTTCGGATATAAGTATTCTATGGCTCAATCTATCCTGCTCATTGAAGACCAACGCATTATCGGCACCCTTTATTCTGAAGAATTGGAGGATGCCGGGTATGAGGTACACTGGTTGCAGGATGGAAAAGAAGCGGTGGATCTGCTGCATTCGGGCAAAACCCCGATCGATATGGTGATCACCGACTACCATGTTCCGGGAACCAATGGGATGCAGATTCTGCACGCGGCTCAGGAGTTGAGAGAGGATCTACCAGTGCTTTTCATTACCGCTCACGGATCGGTGGAAACAGCGATTGAAGCGATGAAGGCGGGCGCCTTCGACTATCTGGAAAAACCCATAGACTTGGATAAACTGGTGGCGTTGGCGCGCCAGGCTATGGCACAGATTCCCACCCGCCCTGCGGAACCGATAAAAAAAGCAGAGACAGACCTGCCGCCGCAGATTCTGATCGGGCGCAGCGAACTGATGTTGGGAGTCTATAAGAGTATTGGCCGTGTAGCGGCGCTGCCGGCCACAGTGTTCATTCACGGAGAAACAGGAACCGGTAAAGAACTGATTGCCCAGACCATCCATCGTTTCAGCAAGCGTGCGGAAAAGCCTTTTGTGGCCATTAACTGCGCAGCCATTCCGGAAACGCTACTGGAGAGCGAATTATTTGGGCATGAGCGAGGCGCTTTTACGGGAGCAGAGAAATTGCATATCGGGCGATTTGAGCAGGCCGACGGAGGTACCATTTTTTTGGATGAAATTGGAGATATGCCTCATGCTCTGCAGGTAAAGCTGCTACGCGTGCTACAGGAACGGAAAATCCAGAGATTGGGTGGCTCCAAAGAAATTCCGGTGGATGTGCGTATTATCGCGGCAACACACCGCGACCTGGAACAGCTGATTCAATCGGGGGATTTTCGCGAGGACCTGTTCCACCGTCTCTGCGTAGCAGAAATTGAGTTGCCTCCCCTGCGAGAGAGGAGGGACGACATTCCGCTGCTGGTGAACCATCTTTTAAACGAGGCCGCCAAGGAATATGGGTTTAAGATGGCATCCATTGATGAGGAAGCCATGAGTCTGTTACAGCAGCAACCCTGGCCAGGCAATGTACGCCAGTTGCAAAACGCTGTGCGTAAGGCGTTGCTGATTTCCCGCAACATGACGATTTCTGTACACAACCTGCACGAGCTAAACATCCATACCCAGACGGTGCCGGCCACGACGGAAGCAATTGCCCAACTACACGAGAGCGAACAAACACTCGCAAGTGAAGAATCCCGCCTTCCCCTCACACAAACGGCTTTTTCCTTAAAAGACTGGGTTAAGGAGGCCTTGAAAAAGGAAACACCCGGAGGGCTTCGCGAGGCATTAATCGACCGGCTGGATAAAGAACTGATCCAACAGACATTGCAGCAATGTCGCTACAATCGCACTCAGGCAGCGGAGCTGCTGGGAATCACCCGTAAAACGCTGCGGGCTCGCATGACGGCATTGGACATTGATTGATTACATAAAAAATGGGCAACCGAAGTTGCCCATGAAAAGATAAAGCAGCAAAGCTTACTCCTGTTTCAGCTGAGCGAAGACCATGCGGCCTCCACCGGAAGGAAGCACACTCTGCACCGTGACTTGAACGCGCTTGCCAATAAAACGGCGGGCATCGTTGACCACTACCATAGAACCGTCGGGCATAAAGCCGAGGGCCTGCCCTTGCTCCTTCCCGGGCTTAACCAAATCGACTTCCATTTCCTCGCCGGAAATAAGGTCGGGACTGAGGGCTTTGGCCAGGGAGTTAAGGTTGAGCCATTCCACGCTATGGAATTCGGCAATTTTAGCCAAGTTGAAATCGGTCGTCAGCACCTTAGCCTTGAGGCGGCGGGCGATGTCGACGATGGAGGCATCGTTATCCTGACCATCTTCCTTGGGTGTGTCGTGAATGCGCAAGTCTACATGAGGCATACGGCGCAATTCATTGAGAACATCCAAGCCTTTGCGGCCGCGGGCCTTGCGGGCGGGATCGCTGGAATCGGCAACATGTTGCAATTCCTGAAGGACCCAACGGGGAACGACCAAAGCATAGTTGAGGAATTTTGCGCGGCAGATTGAGGCAATACGGCCGTCAATCAGGGCACTGGTATCAACGACAGCCACAGGTGTATCCACCTCGTGCGGGACAAAGCGCATGTAGGGGATGACAAGGTTGAATTCATCCTTACCACGCAGAGCAATAACCGCTCCGAGGTAAGAAAGAATGATAAAGAGAGCCAAGCGAGCCAGGAAGAGTGTTCCTTCGTCTCCATACTCAAAAAGCGGAGAATTGGCGATGAAGAAGGAGCAGAGCCATCCAAGGAAAAGCCCGAATGTAGCGGCCGAAAGGCCTCTGATCGAAAATCCTTTAAGAAAGACATCTACAAGGATAACGAATGCACCGAGCAAAGCGCCTACATAGAGGGCCCGCGCCTGAGTTGTTCCCCATTCAGGAACCACATAGCAGGTAAGAAGACTTCCCAATACACAAACCAGGAAGAAAGCTATGCGCAAGAAGTTAATCGTGCGTGACATAATAGTATAATATTCCCGTTAAATAAAAATGATTAATAATCCAAACTGTGACGATAGCAACCCGAGCACGCACAGTCAATTACCCTTCATCACTTTTTCCCGAAAGTGAGTCTTAAAGAAAGACAGAAAAACCCCTAAAACATAACTAAAGAACTTTCTTTAGTCATTGATATTTGCTTGCATGCGTTGAGTCACAAAACGATTTCTTCCTAACAGGCAAATGTAAAAATGCAATGAGAAAGATTACTCTGCACTCAAGAAATAAACTCGACATAAGTGCATCTGTATCCAGACAATAGAGATGTGTTTGAGCAAATAACAGTATTAGCTCCCGGCCTTTTGGGGGCCTCAGTCGGAATGGCCGTAGCCAAGCATTCGCCAAGCCGCAAAATTCACGTCTGGGCGCGACGTGCGGAAACCCGTGTACAGTGCGAATTGCTGGAGTGGTGTCATGCCGTACACAGTGCGGCAGAAGAGGCAGTAAAAGGGGCTGATCTGGTAATTATTTGCTCTCCGGTGGAGACGATTGCCCCATTGGTGGAACGTATTGCCGAACACCTGAAAGAGGGGGCCATAGTCACAGACGTAGGAAGCACAAAAAGCCTGCTTTGCCACAATGCCAAGGCGGCCATGCCAGCACATGCGTTTTTTGTAGGCAGCCATCCGATGGCAGGCAGCGAGAAGAGCGGCCTGGAATATGCCGATAGAGATTTATTCAAGCAACGCCCCTGTTTTGTAACACCGTTGCCGGAAACTCCAGAAACGGTTACCGAGCAAGTGGTTCGTTTCTGGATGGAATTGGGTATGCAGGTATGCACGATATCTCCGGAAACCCATGATGAAATTGTAGCCTACATCAGTCATCTGCCTCACATTCTGGCCAGCACCCTGTGTGCCGCGCTGCAGAAGAAGGATAGCAAATGGCGCCATTTTGCAGGTGCCGGCCTGCGGGACACCACCCGCATTGCCTCGGGCAGCCCTATCCTGTGGAAATCGATTCTGGAACAGAACCGGGAGGAGATCCTGCGGGCGCTGGACACTTTTGAAGACGAGATCCACCATTTCCGCTCGGCATTGGCCAACCGGGAATGGTTTGAAGTGAGCAACCTTCTGGAACACGGCAAGCACTACCGGGATTCACTGAGTCCGGACGCTACCGAACAATAACATACCCTTTTGCAGTTTTAATATCCGGTATGATACAAGACCCCTTACCCATACGCCCTTTCAGCAAATCCCCCGAGGCCACCGTCAGCGTGCCCGGCTCCAAAAGTCTGACGAACCGGGCATTGTTGCTGGCCGCCCTATGCCCCGGAAAAACCACACTGAGCGGAGCACTCTTCAGCCGTGACACCCGCATTATGCTGCAGGCACTGCAGGCACTGGGTTTTGCCGCCGAGGGAGACGATGCGGAGGCCCGCATCACTGTAGAGGGTTGCGGAGGAAGCATCCCCAAAGCGGAAGCCACCCTGCATGTGGGCAATGCCGGCACAGCGGCCCGCTTCCTCAGCGCATTTGTCTGCCTGCACCCGGCCGGATGTTATACCTTTGAGGCCGACGAGGCCATGTACCGCCGTCCTGTAGCCGGATTGACCGATACGCTGACCGAGCAGGGGGCCACGTTTGAATGGCTGGGCGAGCCCGGCTGTTTTCCGTTTAAAGTAAAGACGGCAGGATTGAAGGGCGGCGACATGGCGGTGGATGCCTCGGCCAGCAGCCAGCTGCTTTCGGCATTACTGCTGGTGGCTCCATTTACCGAGGCGCCAGCCCGCGTCTGCCTGAGCGGTACCACCGTATCCCACCCCTTTGTGGAAATGACAGTGCGCCTGCTGGGGCAATTCGGCGTTCCGGTAAACCCCCAGGAAAGCGGTGTCTACGGGTTTGAGGCCGATGTGCGCCCGGGGCTCAGCGAAAGCGAGTTTGCCATAGAACCGGATGCCACGGCTGCCTCCTATTTTCTGGCCCTGCCGCTGGCAGTGGGTGGAAGCATTGAGGTGCGCGGCCTGAAGCAGGAGATGCTGCAGGGAGATATTCGCTTTGTGGATGTGCTGAAAAAGACCGGCTTGAAGCTGGAATGGACGGAAAACGGTTTGCGCAGCACGTTTCAGGATCAGGCGGAACCGGTGGACTTCGATTTTAATGCCGTTTCCGATACTTTTCTGACGCTGGCCGCATTGACGCCGCTGCTGCGGGGGCCCTCCACCCTTAAAGGAATCGGGCACACCCGACATCAGGAAACCGATCGTATTGCCGCGGTAGCCACCGAATTGTTGAAGATGGGTCAGGTTGTAGAAGAAACAGAGGACAGCCTGACGGTTGACCCCTCCTACCCCGAGCTGCACCTGCGCTCCGAGGCGGCGCGGGCCGTGGGGCGCCCCTGCCGGGTGAAAACCTACGAAGACCACCGCGTGGCCATGAGTTTTGCCATTTTGGGGTGCCACAACCTGATGGAGGACGGCGAGCCCTGGCTCTATATTATGGACCCCGGATGCTGCGGGAAAACCTTCCCAAACTTTTTTGAAGTGCTCGAATCCATTCACCCTCAGTAATCTAGGGGCTGTTTTGCTTTTGCGTTGCTTTGCACCAAAGCACGCTGCATAGAAGAAGCTTTGTATGATTGATATCAAGGAAAAGCCCAGGATGGTGGAACGGGCATTGCTCGTGGGCGTGGCTCAGGCTAATACCACCGAAAAAGAAGTCAGTCTGCTGTTGGACGAGCTGGAAGAGCTGGTCAACAATCTGGGCATTCTCGTAGTGCGCAAAGAGATTGTGCGGCTGCGGGAATATCAGGCCCGTTTTCTTTTGGGAACCGGTAAGGTGAACTACATCAAAAATCTGGCCTTTGCCGAGGAATGCGACTGCATTGTGTTCGACGAGATGCTTTCTCCGGCACAGCAGCGCAACTGGGAGGCCGAGACCAAGCTGTGTGTGATCGACCGGCAGGAAGTGATCCTGGACATTTTCGCAGAACGAGCTCAGACTAGGGAAGCCGTACTACAGGTGGACCTAGCACGCTCAGAATACAATTTACCACGTCTGAAAAATGCGTGGACGCACCTTTCCCGACAGCGCGGGGGCGGAACAACCCAGCGCGGTGAAGGGGAAGCCCAGATTGAGCTGGACCAGCGCATGGTGCGCAACCGCATAGCCAAGCTGAAGCGTGAGCTGGAGCAGGTGGTGCAGCACCGCATGACCCAGCGCAAACAGCGTCAGCGGGTGCCGGTACCCACAGCGGCGATTGTGGGCTACACCAATGCGGGCAAATCGTCCCTGCTCAACTGCATTACAGGGGCTGATGTGCTGGCCGCCAACAAACTATTTGCTACGCTGGACCCCACCACTCGCCAGGCGGAGCTGCCCTCGGGGCAAAAGATTTTGCTGACAGACACCGTGGGGTTTGTGCGCAAACTCCCACACCGTCTGGTGGAGGCGTTTAAGGCCACTCTGGAAGAGGCTATTTACTGCGATTTTCTACTGCATGTGATCGACTGCACCAGTAAGGAGGCGGAAGCCCACTCGCGCACCACAATGGAGGTGTTGAAGGAGCTGGGAGCAGATGAGAAGCGGATTATTACCGTTTACAACAAGGCGGATCTGCTGCCCATAGAACAGCTGGAACATTTGAGAGCCAATCCCGGCGAGAATGTGCACTACACCAGCAGTACCACGGGCTTCGGAGTAGCTGAGCTGTTGCAGGCCATGGAAAACATTCTGGAGGAGCAGCAAAAAATGAAACACCTCCTGATCCCCTACACGCGCTACGACATCGTAAACAAACTGCATCAGGCGGGCTGCGTGAAGGAGGAAAAGGCGACCGATGACGGGGTCAGCATTGCCTGTATGCTGCCGGACAGACTGAAGGCACTGGTGACCGAGTATATTGTGGCGGAGTAAGGCGCATTCTTTCATTGCAGGAACGCGGAGAAAACGCAGGATGGGGTTTTGCCTCTTTCCGATGCTTGCTCTGATTACACGATTGTTCCCGCTGTGGGCGTTGCTGCTCTCCACTCTGGCGCTGCTGCAACCGGGGTTGTTTACGCCGGGAAGTCGCTATATTGTACCTTTGCTGACGTGCATTATGTTCTGCATGGGAATGACGCTTACGTGGGAGGATTTCCGCGCGGTGGGTAAACGGCCGTGGCCAGTGGTGCTGGCTCTGCTGCTGCAATACAGCATTATGCCATTTGCGGCCTGGGGCATCAGCATGTTGCTGCACCTTTCTCCCGAACTGATGGTGGGTATGGTGCTGGTGGGAACCACATCCGGTGGTACCGCCAGTAATGTAATTGCCTATTTAGCCAAGGGGAACGTGGCATTGTCCATTACCTGCACTCTGGCATCCACCTTGTGTGCCACGTTGATGTTGCCGGGGTTAAGCTGGCTTTACCTGCACCAAATGGTGGCGGTGAATGTGCTCTCGATGATGCAGAGCGTGGCCATGATTGTGCTGATTCCGGTAGTCTTCGGGACGGGGCTAAATTCACTGGCAGGCAAACGTTTGAAGCGAGTGCAACCACTCCTGCCGCTGTTTTCGGTAATTGCCATTGTGGTGATTATTGCCATTATCGTGGCAGTGAATGCGACCAAGATCCAGAGCATGGGGCCACTGCTGGCCCTGGCTATTGTGCTGCACAACGGCACAGGGTTGCTCTTCGGCTATACCATACCCCGTCTGCTGAGGCAGGACAGGGTGACCTGCCGGACACTGGCCATTGAGGTAGGAATGCAGAACTCGGGGCTGGCGGTGGCGCTGGCATTAAAACATTTCAGCGCGGCGGCGGCTCTCCCTGGAGCGCTCTTCAGCGTATGGCACAACATCAGCGGCTCTGTTGCCGCAGCATTCTGGAGTAAACAAAGTAATGACTGACAAACCCGAAGGCGTTCTTCTGCTCCACGGTATTACCTGCAACGGCATGAATATGCTGTATGTGGCCAAACACCTGCGGGAAGCAGGCTATATTTGCCACCACCCGACTTACCCTTCCACCTTCCGGCGAATTGAGGCTTTGGCCACCGAGTGGCTGCCTCCGGTAATCGACCGTTTTCTGGAAAAAGAGGGGTTGGAACAGATCAGTATTGTGGCCCATTCCATGGGCGGACTGGTCACGCGCTGCTACCTGAAACACTACGGCAGTGAGAAGGTGAAGCGTGTAGTCCTGATCGGGACGCCCAACAAGGGCAGCCAGATTGCTGATAAACTGGGCGATTTGTGGCTGTTTCGTATGATTTTCGGACCGGCGGGGCAACAGCTGCGCACCACCGGAATTGGGCACACCCTGGGAAGATTGCCTGTGCCCACAGGAATTATCGCCGGCACCAAAAGCAACCGGCATCTGGGCCGCCTGCTACCTCAACCCAATGATGGCAAGGTATGGGTTGAGAGTGCCCGCGAAGATGGCTGCGATTTTGTAACCGTGGAACGCTCCCACATCGGCCTACTTCACGATAAAACGGTCTGCCGACACGTGGAACAATTTCTCAAAGAGGAACATTTTTAAACAGCACGAGCGAAATTAACCAACTGCTGCAATGGTGTTAATTAACTGCTTTTGCCGGTTTGCAGGCAGGGCGATGATGTAAGCAACATGCACTGTAATTCGATGAGTAATTAAAAAAACATTATCAATAACATCAGATGATACTAATGTGAGACCATTCTGTTTTCCTTTGGGCCTAGATAACTGTAAGGAAGTGGTTTATCATGTATGATGATTTTCTGAATAACAATTCCGGGATCAACCATTGCAATTTTAAGAATATGCTTCCCTGATAGCAAATGATGAGAAGAGGAAAGAAACCTAGCATTGTCTTTTGTAGATACATACCAGCTCTCGCCAAGGAACGTGTTTGACTCGCGATCTTCAAATATATCAAGAATTTTGGATGTTTCCTCATCAAATGAAACCGCAATTCTCATCCCCCTATCAGGAACAAAATCCATAACAGGTCCAACAACGATATCTACAGAGTAAGTTCCTTCTCGAGGCAGATATACATCATATTCCAAGGAAGGCGATTTTTGAGGTAGTAATATACTTTTTGCTGTAACAGGGAAAATCGTCATAGCGGCGGAAACGCGTCCATAGTCAGGCATTAACTCCCACCCAATGCCCTCTTTGCGTATATTTCTACTGGCGTTGCATGCATTAATCGAAACAGGCCCTACCAAACTTGCGTAGCATGACTTTGCTTCTTCATATTGCTCCTGAGTGGCTTTGACGGCATTCACCTGAACAACAATAGTCCCTCTCTTGCCCTCTATATAGATAGTCCCATTAGATTTTCCTGCTGTAAGAATGCTCCAGTTTACATCAACCCAATAACGTAAATCATTATTAGCTAGTTTTTCTTTATTTAGAACAATCCAATTTTCTGACGATGTCACAGAAACCTCAAAAGGTTTTGATCCTTCAGCAAATACATCAAAGTAAGATTTTTGAGAGTTTAATGAATCAAATGTCGGGAGGACCGCACTCCCCCAGTGATCAGGCCAAGCACTAATATCTCCCTCAACAGACACACCATAATCATCGTTCTCCTTAACTAAGACCTCTGAAACAGGAGGCATACTGTTAACTCTTGGAGGTTCCCAAGAATATTGCCCTAAATGAGGTTGATCCATCAAATGGTTCCACTTTCCATCTGCGAGAATATGGTTGTAGTAATCACTCAGTTCCTGGTCTAAATGAAACAATTTTCTCACAAGATTCGCTTCATTATTCGTGCTAGCTCTCCCCTGCTTTGCATACAGATGATTACGCCCAGCGGCTATTTGCATTTGGAACACCGTAGCAGATGCTTTGGTTGGGTGTAGAACCAGTTGGTAGAATGCGTCTCGTTGTCTCTGAGGTAAGCTGGAGTATATGCGTTCAGCTTTATCGACCAAGATATCCCAATCATTACTGATTCGATCAGATTCGTTATAATTAATCGGACTAAATGTGTCAGCTGTAATCAACTCGGGTTTCCGGAGACCATTATATTTGGCATACTTTGCTACGATGTCTGCAATCTCATCTGAATATTCATCTCCAAATTCCCTTTTTGCCCACTTCTTTAAGTAATCGGAAACGCGGTCAGCAGTCATCGCTTTCGGGTTCCAAGCCATTCGCATAATAAACTCTAAGGGAACCTCTAATGGCTTTAAATCTCCCACATTAACGATCCAGATGCGATTCGCTCCATATTCGCTAGCGAGATAAAACTGCTCCTGAATCTTTGGTAAAGGGTTTGTGTTAATCCACTGATATGCAAAAGGCCCACCATGCATATCCAGGTGGTAGTAAATACCCGCACCGCCACTTCTTTTACGTTCTTCTTCTGTGGGTAAGCGCCTTATAGAACCATTATTATCATCGCACCAGAGCAAAGTCACATCATCTGGAACTTGAAGTCCATTTTCATAAAACTTCTGTACTTCAGTAAACAAAGCCCAAACCTGAGGAACCTCAGACAAATCGCATCCCATTTCCTCTGAGATAATTATTCTCTGGTCAGCCATAATACGCTCAATCAAATCTATATCCGACTGCATATCCCCGGTAGAATCCATACCAACGTCACCGTCGCCGCGCATACCGATAGTAACTATGTTTTCATAGTTTTTACTACGGTTAATTCCCTCTCTAAAAAAGACCTTTAACGCTTCAGCGTTGGAAGTATAATTCCACTTTCCATTCCCATATTCTTGCTTATTTTTCGTCCACTCTTTATGCGCCCGCATCATCGGTTCATGATGAGAGGTTCCCATTACAATACCATATTCATCAGCCAATCTGGGATTTTCCACATCATCGCAATTAAAAGCATTATCCCACATAGCAGGCCACAAATAATTCGCTCTTAGACGCAGTAATAATTCAAAAACTTTTTCATAGAATTTGTGATTGAATCCACCAAATTTTTCTTTGGACCACTGAGTAAGACAGGGTGCTTCATCATTAAGAAATATCCCTCTATACTTAACGACAGGCTCACCGGAAGTATATCGTCCCCTGAGAACATATGCTTCATCCTTGTGCTTTACAGGAACATCGGCCCACCAAGACCAGGGAGACACACCCATCTGCTCTGAAAGTTCATATATGCCATAAATAGTTCCTCTTTTATCACTTCCAACAACAACCAACGCCTGATTTACACCAGGAAAAGGATTATCAACACAGGTAATTACATAATTCTCCCATGTGCCTTTTAAATCGGAAACGCATAGCTTTCCGGATGAAACAAGACTCTGTATCAAGCTACTCTTGTCCAAACTGCCTACAAGAACGATAGATTTTGATTCATACCCCCCTGTGCCTTCTGTTAGCGAAGGAGTCCTGCTTGTAACTCGGAATATATCCTGCTGTAGATCGCCTAACGCTCTCACCACACCAGGATAATCATTTGAATCATAGAACAACGGTGAAACAAGATCTTTTGTGACCAGAGGAAAGCAATTATTTTCTCCAGACTCAGATGTAATAATACTAAAGTCTAACCCCAAACTAGAACCTGAATAACAGTATAAAGGGATAAACAAAATAATAAGGAAGAAAGAGGGTAATTTATAAACATTCATGAGGCATGATCTTTTTCATTAATAAACGTAACAAAGCCATAACATCATCACATAAAAAGGCTAACACAACCCAGACTGAATCCTAACATTGTAAAAATATAATGGCACACATACGCCCCTGCTCCTTTCTCCCCCTTGACCCAACCGAAAGAACAAACTTATGGACAGTAACTTATGGAATTTAATAAAAAATAATTAGATATTTAATCACTAATATTCCAGTCGATGATTTCGGGTAGGATGAACCGAACCGTTCCTTTCTGTTAAGCAAAGCACACAGAGAAATAATATCCTACTCTTGCTTTCTGAGTTCTCCGATTTTGCTTTACGGTAAAACCACCTCCAGGAGACATAGCTTGCTATATGCTTGACTAATCAACGATTCTACAACAAATATACCTTTTTCCCTTAGATGAAAACGAGCAAAATATCACTACTAATACAACAAACACACATAGGAACACTAGTTAGTAAACGACTGGACGTTTCGTTGAGTGTGCATGGCATTAACTTCACGGAATATACAATCATGCATCACCTGCACGCCACTCGGGACAATAAGCTAAGCCGAATCGGTCTTGCAGAAAAAGTAGGTCTTACAGCGTCCGGAGTTACTCGAGTCTTACTGCCTATGGAAAAAAACCATCTGGTTTCAAGAGAAAGCAACCCCAGGGATGCCAGGCAAAGTTTGGTTGTTATGACTGATGCAGGAAGGGAGCTATTCCAAAATGCTCAGGTGACAGCAGAATACTCAACCGAGGAAATACTGTCACTGCTCGATCAAGATGAATTATCCCTATTGGTAAAGCTGCTCAACAAACTGAAGTGTTAATGGAAGCTATTTATAGCTGATTGAGAAATCAGGTTCTAAGAATGCCAAAGAAAAACTTCAGACAGGCCCTTATCGATAAAACAAATGTTTCGGTTAAACAGGCGACTGTGATGGCCGGCTCAGTCAATACAGCCTATTTGTCAGCTGGAATGGGTTTCCCCGTGATTTGCCTACATGGCGGAGGTGCAGGTGCCGTAACGTGGTACCCCTCTATTGGCCCTCTATCACAAAGTTTCCATGTTGTAGTACCAGACATAGTTGGTTACGGAGAATCTGATAAACCTGATGCCACTTACGATAAAACCTACTTCTCCACCTGGTTGAAGCACTTTTTAAAAAGATTGGGGATTTCAAAAGCACATATTATGGGTTTATCCCAAGGTGGAGCTATTGCGCTACAATTTGCAATCGATTACCCCGAAACCATAGACAAACTCATCCTTGTTGATTCGGGTGCACTGGGCGCGAAGTCTCCCTTGCTATCTATTCTGGGAATGGTTTGGCTAAACACGTTGCCATCATCAACGGCAAATCGATTTTATTCCCGCTATATTTTATTCAACCCAGAAAACCGGGATGTGAATCACGCACGCTATTCAGTCGAGGTTCTGAAGCGTAAAGGAGGGAAAAAGGCATTCGCTCAGGGGCGAGGTTCTGCCGTCTCAGCTCTTCCTGAGGCTGATTTATGCAAGATACAAAGTAAGACCTTAGTTATTTGGGGAGAAAATGATCGCCTATTTCCGATCAAATACGGAGAAAAGGCCGTTGAAATAATACCTAACGCAAAGCTATTAAGCATAAAAAACGCAGGACATCTTCCACTGATGGATCAGCCAACAGTCTTTAACCAAGCTGTGGTGGATTTTCTACAGTCCTGAAGCATATATGCCGCTTATGATTGCGTACGATAACTCATGACTGATTAAATCTGTCTGGATTCAAATCGCCTCTACGATAAGACTCTACTCTCTTTGCTGAGATACCCTCAATCCTACATTCATTGATGGACGCGTCTTTCTCGCTACAGTAGTTACCCTACGCTTACATTACGATAAAGAAACGGCACTACTCAAGGAATAAGCAAAATACAAGAATAAACACATGATATAGTGTATAAAAAATCGAACTACACTATATATTGTGTTTTTTTCAAAAAAAAGAAGAAACCTCACTTGAACTATTTCTTCTTTTGATTAGCGTTATTGAACGCTCCAAGAAACGGAAAGCGGTGAGAATCTGCTGCGGACGCGCCACTGTAACCGAATTTAAGAAGATTGCATTCACTGTCCCTCATGAGGATGGGAAGGATGCAAATCAAAATGGAATCGGAAGCCAGGAGACGAACTTGGAACGTGAGCACGGCTGTCTCGCGAGTTAGATAGATATGCGTATGTTCCTCAAATAATTACGCCCTTTTTTTGCTTCCGGGTAGACGTTGCTCCTCAACCACTAATTCATCTATAAAAAGTCCACGTTGCAGGGACCTGATTCTTATGATTTTTGAAGAGCAAATTGCACGCAAACCAGATCATTACCCATGGACCGAAGAGTTCATGAGAGCCATGTGGGAAGGTCACTGGACCGACAAGGAGTTCAGTTTTACATCCGATGTGCATGATTTTAGGGTAAATCTGACTGAAGCCGAACGCCAAATAATCGTTAAATGCCTCTCTGCCATTGGCCAGGTAGAAATCGCGGTGAAAACCTTTTGGGCAAAACTAGGAGATCATCTGCCCCACCCTTCCTTGCGAGATATGGGCTATGTAATGGCCAATATTGAAGTGATTCATAACAATGCCTATGAACGCTTATTGGAAGTGTTGGGACTTGATGATGTTTTTGAGGAAAACCTCAAACTTCCCTGGATCCGGGGACGAGTAAGCTACTTGAAAAAGTATATCGAAAGGAACTATACGGATGACCGTAAACAGTTCATTTATGCTCTGATTCTGTTCACTCTCTTTGTGGAGAATGTAAGCCTGTTCAGCCAGTTCTACGTGATCAACTGGTTTGGTCGCAAGAACCTGCTTAAAGATACCAACCAACAAACTAATTACACTGCGAGAGAAGAAGATATTCACGCCAAAATAGGAATTCGCCTTATCCGGGAAATCCACAAAGAACACCCTGAACTCTTTGACGATGAGCTGAAACAACGCATCACAGAAGAGGCCAGAGTCGCCTACGAGTCAGAAAAAACCATCATTGATTGGATACTTAGCGGTTACACGGAAGATCGTTTGAGTAGCGCTATTTTGCAGACATTTATCCAGCATCGCATCAACGAATCACTGGTAAGCATCGGGTTCAGTCCCATTTTTGATGTAGATAACGAAGATTTGGAGAAGACCATTTGGTTTGATGAAGAAATATTGGGCAACTCCATGACAGACTTTTTCTATCAACGCCCTGTTGAGTATGCTAAGTCCAACCAAAGTTTTGATGTAGGAGACCTCTTTTAATGAAAACACTTTTATCCCCCAAACAAACAGAAAAAAGACTTCCCTGGTATTGGCTCAACGAAGATTCGAAATTGTTTCTTTCCCGCGGTTATCTCCACAACGGCCAAAATGCCCAAGAACGCGTAAGAGACATTGCCAGAAATGCTGAAAAGATACTTAGGCTAAATGGTTTTGCAGACAAGTTCTACACCTACATGAGTCGCGGTTTTTACTCTCTAGCCACTCCTGTTTGGACAAACTTTGGAAATTCACGAGGTCTGCCTGTGAGCTGCTTCAATTCACATATTGGAGACACCATGGAAGACATCCTCTACAAGACGGCTGAGGTGGGCATGATGTCTAAAATGGGAGGCGGAACGTCAGGTTACTTTGGCGAAGGTCGCCCTAGAGGAGCAAAAATTAGCGTCGGAGGTCAATCCAGTGGCCCTGTCCACTTCATGGAACTTTTTGATAAAGTGACCAATGTCATCAGCCAAGGCAGTGCCCGCAGAGGTTCATTTGCTGCTTACCTCCCCGTGGAACAC
This sequence comes from Opitutales bacterium, assembly GCA_016932335.1. GTDB lineage: Bacteria > Verrucomicrobiota > Verrucomicrobiia > Opitutales > Oceanipulchritudinaceae > JAFGCZ01. The sequence goes on from JAFGCZ010000008.1 coordinate 114,582, forward strand.
CCTGATGTGCTTGAATTTCTCCAGATTCGTGAGGATGGAAATTCCATACAGGATATGAGCATCGGCATTACCATTACAGATAGATGGATGCAGGAAATGCGGGAAGGAGACACAGACAAACGCTCCGTTTGGGCACGTATCCTCCGTAAACGTTATGAGTCGGGCTATCCGTATATACTCTTTAAAGACAATATCAATAACGCCGCGCCACAGGTTTATAAAGATAAGGGACGCACCATTAACGCCTCAAATTTATGCAGCGAAATTGCCCTTTCTTCAACTAAAGACGAATCCTTTGTCTGCGTGCTTTCCTCATTGAACCTCCTCCACTGGGATGAAATAAAGGAGACAGATGCCATCCAAACATTGATCTTCTTCCTGGACGCGGTAAACGAGGAGTTCATTCAAAAATCTTCCGATGTTCCCTTTTTGGATGCAGCTCACCGTTTTGCGAAAAATCAAAGAGCTTTGGGAATGGGCGCTCTTGGCTGGCACTCTTACCTACAGTCGAAGATGATTCCTTTCGAATCTTTGGAGGCGAAAATGCAGAACACGATTATCTGGAAACAGATTCGATCCGAAGCAGATGCTGCCACAGCAGAACTGGCAGATCTGTATGGTGAACCTGATATGCTGAAAGGCTACGGTCGTCGCAATATAACGACGATGGCGATAGCTCCAACAACCTCCTCATCCTTCATCTTAGGGCAGGTTTCACCATCGATTGAGCCGTTGAACAGCAATTACTTCGTTAAAAATCTGGCGAAGGGAACCTTCACCTATAGAAATCCTCAATTACAGAATCTATTGGAATTTAAACGGCTGAATACTGCCGAAGTCTGGAAATCCATACTCGTGCATGGGGGATCTGTTCAACATTTAGAGTTTCTGACAAATGAGGAAAAGCAAGTCTTTAAAACATTCGGAGAAATCAGCCAAAAGGAAATCGTTTTACAAGCGGCAAATCGTCAGAGGCATATAGACCAAGGGCAAAGTCTTAATATAATGATTCCACCAACAGCCAAGCCAAAGGAAGTCAGCGATTTGCTCATATGGGGATGGGAAAACGGGATTAAGAGCTTCTATTATCAGAGGAGTGCCAATCCAGCCCAAGAGCTAAGTCGAAACATAATGGAATGCGCTTCCTGTGAAGGTTAAATGATCACTTTTCCAGAAACATAAGAGTGGTTTGAAATCAGATGAGCAGCCAAGGTGCTGACTGAAAAGAGATTGAGCGTTTACGAGGTAAATCCATTCCTCTACTGCCTGAAATAAATAAAACTAAGTGATTGCATATCCACCTTATGTATACATATGAATACATGCCTTAAAACTATATGTATCCCATCTATCAGAACTGTCCCATTTTCAAAAACGACAAATTAACCCTCCGCTTAACCTGTGCTGAAGATACTGAGGCATTGCTAAACTGCTACTCAGATGAAATCGCAGCGAATAAGTTCAATACCGACAACTGCAATGATACATTTCTCTACAGCACTGTGGCGCAAATGGCGGATACGGTAGCATTGTGGCAATGGGGCTATGAAACGAAACAGTATGTTCGCATGACAATTATGTTGAATGATTCCGGTGAAAAAATTGGAACCATAGAGATGTTTAATAAGGGCACTGCCATGCACTATGGCGTCATTGGTGTTCTCCGCATTGACATAATGAATCCCTACGAGACGAAGGATGTTCTTCATTCCATTTTCGATTTAGCTCATACACATTTTTACCGGTCCTTTGGTGTCGAGTGGATATTTACCAAACTAACGGAAACGGCCAAGTTACGAACTGAAGTTGCGAACGATCTAGGATATGTGCATGCAGATAATTACCATTTAGAGCACTACTACGGAAGACACATCGCAAGAAACTACATCAACGAATAGATTATCGCAGGAAATCAACGATTAGAAGCGCCACCTTTTGCGCCTCGTCGGCAAAAGCGACATGTCCAGAGTTAATAATCTCTGTCAAAGTACGGTTCAGGATTCAACTGTCGCTAGGCTTGGTAATATGACCCAACTCTTCCACAAACAATCTCGCCCTCCCCCGATTTTGTATAGAAATCACTTTTATAAGCAAAAAAGCGAGTGAGTGATTACTCTCAACGGTGTAAAAAAATATATTGGACAAAAACATCCCCTTGATGGAGCTTCAATAAACGCCGGAGAATACGTAGAGATTATGGATAAACAAAGCCAGCTGTTTTTAGATCAGTACTTAAGCACATTACCCAGCGAAGAAGCCCAAAGGTATACCACTTTTAGTTCGAGCTATTTTTGCGCAGATGAGCACAACGCAAACGTATGTGCCGATTTGGTTCTGCGTGGAGAAAAGCGGGCAACCTGCAGCAATGCATATGTATATAACCAAAATTTGGAACCGATGCCACAGGTTGGTGAACTTTTAGTGGTTACCAAGTGGGATGGAGAGCCCGTATGCATCGTTGAAATTACGTCTGTATGCAAATGCAAATTCGGAGAGGTTACAGCTGAGTTTGCGGCAGAGGAAGGAGAAGGCGATAAAACCCTAGAATCTTGGCGTAAATCTCATTGGGACTTTTTTTCCAACGAATGTCGAGAGTTTGGGATAGAGCCGGATGTGGATATGATCCTGGTGCTGGAACGTTTTAAAGTCGTTTATCAGTAAGAGGTACCGTTTTCATCGCCGTTGGTACTGTTATCATTTACAGGCATTCTTCCGCCAATTGAAATGATTTTTACCAGCTTACGACACGGTATTGCCCTTAAGAAGCGCTCTGTAATTGAGAATCACTGTTACAAAGAAAAGGCTGATGAACAAAACCGGAAAGAGGAGCAGAAACCATATCAGCAATGCCTGCTTTTCTTCGGAAAATGAAGGTAAGACAACCAAGCCAATAACCTCTGTAAACAGAGCAAATACAGTGACTAAGACTAAAGAGAATTTCACAAAACGGCTCGAATCCTGAATCATTTCCTCAACCTTTCAGAACGAATTATCGCATATACCCAAAAACCGTCAACAAGTTCCCACTGGGATCCATGAGATTGCAACGGATCGGCAAAAAAGTGTATCCCCTCTCCCAACACAAACGGCGCATTCTTTGTTTCAGTTTATGATCACCGGTTGGCCGTCGCCTAATTTCCCCAAAGGCCCGGCTGCGTGAAAACGCTACTTAAAAGATAACTGCATTTTCGAGAAATTAAGAATCATCTCATCAAACTGCTGAATCAAATCCTGCCCGATATTCCCATATACGGACTCATCACCAATTGCCTCTTTAAGCAGCTGAACATTCTTAACAGCAATTTTCTTCCCGCAGACATCGAATTCGTAATCAATAAGAAAACCATCGAATGTTTCTTCACCCCCTGCGCCACCTAACGTCAATTCCTGTAGCTTATATCGTTTATCCATATCCTGTTTATTTTCCAAATAGTAATGATGATAGAGAGTGGTCGCATCAGCGCCTGTATCAAAGGTAAAATGCTTTTGATTAAAATAAACCAGAGGCGTCAAATGATCCAGAGCCATATTTGACGGGTTATGGAACTCCGTTTCTTTCTTAGGGACAATGAAATTACCATCTCGAGTAATATGTATTTCTTTAAATGCTTCAATGATTGGAAACCCCAGAATACCATATATTTGGTAATCTGCCTGAGCAAAGAACAATTCCTTATCGGGAAAAACAATAAAGATTGAGTTATAGACATCAATGTCTCCTATCGTAAGCTTAGGACAAACAGCCAAATCAGCTAAGACCTTATTCCCATTGATGCTTCCGACCTCAATTCCAGCTGGGATAATCCTCATATTGAGGCGTTTAGCTACAGATTCGATTGTTGTCGAAATATTAGCACCTGTATCAAAAATGAAGTTTTCTGAATCATCCCCGATGTGTACCTTGAGATTTTTTAATCCAGCAATATCCGTTGTCATTTTAATGATTGTTTCACCATGAATATCAACGGTTTGAGGCGGGATATTTTCTAATGCACTATAGATTTTTAAACTATTCAAATGATCACTTAATTGATCTGCATCCAAACAGGTCTTATAGTCATTAACAATTATATCAGTGATTTCTCTGGCTCGTTTATAATTGTATACCTTAAGCGCATTATCCGCTTCTATCTGATAGACTTTAAACAGTAATTCTCGGGAAATTCCTGAATCAGCATTATCAAGAAACCTCATTGCTTCTTCGTCTGATTGCTCAGACTTATTAAATGCATTATCCAATATTATCATAAAGTAAGCTATATGCGTCTCTGTAAGAGAATCCTTACTTGAATTGAAAATTTGTTTAGCCTCAAAGTAGTTATGTTGATCAATTAAAGAATTGATCGCATTAAATGAATCCAAGTCACTTGCGGCATACGTATTAAGGCAAGCTAGGAATACCGCAACAAAAGCAATTATTTTAAGTTTAACCATTTTCTTTAGTAAGGTGCACCGTACTGAATTGTATACTTCTACAAGTAGAGAAGGGATTGCTATCCTGCAAATCAATTCCATATCAAAGGGATAACGGTTATATAATTTTATCTCTCAATGAGTAGAAACACGTATTCCATCGCCACCGAGAGAGGTCTCTTTTCAATTCAGTTAAAATAAAGACAGAACAATTTGAAGAAGAGACCCTTATGAATCTCAAAAGCGATAAATTTACGACTTTCCTTTGCCTGAAGAGAGCTGTACCCTCTTCCCGACAATCTACCTTCTGCTCTCTCTGATATGTGAGAGTTTTGGATCAGACGGCCAGATTATGGAAAAAAACATGGCAACAGGCGCCTGACGCTGCCATGCTATTCCCGGGAAAGAACTCATATGAAAAGAATTCTTTTAGCTGGAGCAACCGGGTATCTCGGGAGTCACATCCTCACAGAGCTGTTGGACAGAGGAGTTGAAGTGATTGCTGTCGCAAGGACAAAAACAAAGATAACGATTTCACATCCTTTGCTGACTATCGTAGAAGCGCAATTGACCAATCCTGAAAGCATTGAAGGGATAGCCGCCAATGCGGATGCGGTGATCTCATGTGTGGGAATCACGCGCCAGAAAGATAACCTCACCTATATGGATGTAGATTACCAGGCGAATCAGAATTTACTGGATGAGGCCCTGGCATCTGGAGTTGAGAAGTTCATCTATGTTTCCGTACTAAACGGTCAGAAACTCAGAAAACTGAAAATTTGTGAAGCAAAAGAAAAGTTCGCAGATTCACTGAAAGCCTCAGGCCTAGACTATACCGTTGTTCGCCCCAATGGGTTCTTCTCAGATATGGGCGATTTCCTTAAAATGGCAAAAGGCGGAAAGGTTTACCTATTCGGTGACGGGAACCTTAAGCTCAATCCAATACACGGATCAGATCTGGCAAAAGCCTGTGTCGATTGCCTGGAAAAGTCGGAAAATGAAGTCAACATCGGCGGTCCAGAGCTGTTAACTCAAAACGAAATAGCAGATGTTGCCTTTCAGGCATACGGAAAGAAGGGGAAGATTATCCATCTTCCCAATGTTATCCGCAAAGCAACCATATTGCTGCTGCGGCTCTTTACATCGCAGAAGACGTACGGCCCATTCGAGTTTTTCCTAACCACGATGGCGATGGATATGAGTGCTCCATGCTATGGAATTCACAAGCTGCTGGACCATTACAAAGAGATTGTTCGATCAGAAGGTGCGTCACAGAGATCGTTTGGGCGATCTTGAACAGAGGTGAAGGCAACTGGGGTTTAAAGGCACAGCTTTCCTACTATAATTACGATGCCGACTACAGCGGTTTGGACGCCAGCAACAACGATCTCATTGCGATGGGTGCCTTTGACTGGGCTGCAGCGGTTGCCAGCGAAGGCGTGATTCCCTCTCTAGCCATCAACTACCTTTGGGTGCCTGAAAACATCACATGGATTGATTCGATAAACTTCTACAACGATTTCAGCATCATCATGAAGCATGCCGATAGCTTTAGCGACAGCGCTATGAATGTTATCGGAATGGCAATCGCACGTGGTGGCTGGTACATATATGTAGACTACGCCTTCTCCAACGGAAACTACTTTGTAGGCAGTGGCGGCGATTTTGGAGCCAACGAAAGCGATGAGTGGCAGAAACGGTTCAATATTAATTTCGGATACTATTTCTAAGCTGAAATTGACGGGTCGTAATGTATAAGCCTGCCCCTTTACTTTCCGGGAACAGGCGGGAGGCATTTCTGGGCACAGGAGTGTCTTATCCATCGGCCGCACACCATGCCTCAAACAGGAAGCATGATTCATGGCTTTTTTGAAATTCGTTGTTGACGAAGCTATATACCGATCGGTATATAGCTTATATTCCACAATGAACACCCGTGAAAAAATCCTTCAAGTTGCTTTAGAACTCTTCTACAGGGAGGGTTATGAAAGTAGCGGTGTTCAAAAGATTGTGGAACTGTCGGGAGTGCAGAAACCAACGCTATACCATTACTTTGGAAGCAAGCGAGGTTTGCTGGAGACTCTGATTAATGATGGGTTTGATGAGTTTTGGCCTCAGTTAGTTACTGCGGCACAGTATGAAAGTGATATCACAGCGAACCTTGAACGCATCTTCTGCCTGTATTTCTCTTTCGCCAAAAAACATCCCATTTTCTATCAGTGGTATCTCAGCATTATCCAATCACCGCTCGAAAGTGACTCCGGTAAACTCATAGCTCCTGTGTTGGAGAGGCAATGTGTCAGTTTTGCTAAACTCTTTGAACTGGCGGCAGAGGATCATGGGAATATGAAAGGTAGAAATTTACGCTACGCTTTCACCTATCTTGGAATGATCAACACCTGCATCACAACAGCTTTTTATAATCAGCTGGAGTTGTCAGATGAGAATGCCCACATAGCATGTAAACAATTCATGCACGGAATTTTTTCCTAATTTTTTTAATATCTTAATATACCGAACGGTAGGTATAACATGAATAGACCAACTCACCTTTACCACATATTTCCACTCGGAGCTCTGAGAAGAGAGGCCACGGGGCAAGTTGATAAAAGGCCCACACATTGCCACAATCTACGAACGCTGGAGCAATGGATTCCTCACTTACAAGATCTCCGCATAGACACCCTTCTGCTTGGGCCAGTCTTTCAATCAGAAACACATGGTTACGACTGCACAGATCAACGGCAGGTGGACAACCGGCTTGGTTCCTGGGATGATCTGGCGGCACTCATCCGGAAGCTACATGCCGAAGGAATCAAGGTGGTGCTTGATGCGGTATGGAGCCATACCTCCCGGCAACATTTTGCTTATCAGGACATTCTGAAGAATGGGACGGATTCGGCTTACGCTGATTGGTATGAAAACCTCCGCTGGGGAATCACGAACCGTCTGGGTGACCCTTTCACGGTAGATTGCTGGGATGGGCACGAGGAGTTACCCAAGCTCAATTTGAACCATCCGGAGGTTCAGACAGAAATACTCTCGATTGCATCGTTGTGGATACATGAGTTGGGAATTGATGGCGTTCGTATCGACGCAGCGGATACCATGGATCGTCAATTTTTGGCGCGCTTATCCGACCACTGTCATGCCCTTAAACGAGACTTCTGGATGCTGGGAGAGGTTGTCTTTGGTGATTACCGTTTATGGCTTGAAGAGGGAAAACTGGACTCGATTACAAATTATGAAGGGTACAAGTCTCTCTGGTCCTCATTTAATGACGGTAATCTATTTGAGATAGCCTATTCGCTAAATCGTCTTTCAAACCCGGATAACGGAATATACAAAGACTACAAGTTGCTTTTGTTTAATGAAAATCACGATGTTTCCAGAATTGCCAGTGTGCTTCATAACAGGAAGCATCTCTATCCGCTGCATTTAATGCACTACACCATTCCGGGGATTCCTTCCCTTTATTACGGAGAAGAATGGGGATACTCAGCGCAAAAAGAAAACAAAGGCGACTGGAACCTGAGACCACAGACTCTAAACGTACCGCCGGAACATATACCGGAACCCCACCTACTGCCGGCGTTGAAACGCTTCGTCGATTTGTATTTCAACCATATTGCACTGCGAGAAGGCGCTTACAGACAAGTATATGTTTCTCCGAACCAACTGGCCTACTTAAGAATCCACGAGAAAGAAACACTTTTGGTGGTGATCAACGCAGAAGAAACGGAAGTAAACCTTACATTGCGACTCAATGCAGCAAAGTTAACCGATATATTAAATACATCTGAAGCCAGGCTCTATCCCAATGATGGGATATGGGAAGTGAAGGTGCCTAACTGCTGGGGCTCTATCTACACAGTGGATTTTGCTCAAGAAAAACAACCACAACTATTTGAGATTTCTTCAACTTGCTCAATAAACTAACCTGACAATGGCAACACCACAAAACCTATTCACCCGGCTCATGGGAATGTCCGACGACGTATGGCTCCGCCACACAAATCCGCTCAGTGTTTGGTCGCGCATTCTATTGAGCCTACCGATTCTGACCCTTTCCATTTGGAGCCGCGCGTGGATAGGTTTTTATGCCATCGTTGCTATAGGTCTGTCTCTTTTTTGGTTATGGATTAACCCGCGGCTGTTTCCCGTACCTAAAAACACAAACAATTGGGCATCCCAGGGGGTTCTCGGTGAGCGGTTGTGGATCAACCGTAAAAAGGTTCCCGTTCCCCGCGAACATGTATACGCCGGAACGGCCCTTATGTGTATCAGTTTACTGGGATTCCCCTTCTATATCTACGGCCTCTACCAGTTAGATTTTTGGCCTATGCTGTTTGGCTTTACCCTCATATACATGGGGAAGCTTTGGTATTTTGATCGCATGGTCTGGCTCTACCGAGAAATGAGAGTGAAAAACAGTAATAGCTGTAATTAAAGGCTCACATGGACAGAGTAGAAATTAAAGAAGCCAGCAGCCACCACAGTGAGCGCATTCAGGAATTATTGAAACAACTGGGCTATGAGGCACCATTGGAGCAGATAGAGAAAAATCTGGCCAACAACATTTTGATAGCGCTTGAAGAAGATGAAGTGGTTGGGCTTATGTCACTTATCTTTTTCGACTACTTTCCAACCTCACACAAAATGTGCCGCATTACGGCCATTGTTGTGGACGAAGCTTTTCGGGGGAAAGGGATAGGAAGCCAATTGATTGATTTTGCAAAGGAGATAGCTGTAGACAAGGGCTGCAATGCCCTTGAAGTAACGACATCTCTGAGGAGAGAACAAACTCAAGCCTACTATGAACACATAGGTTTCAAGAAAACATCTTTTCGCTACTTACAAGAACTTTAGAATAAGCACAGCCAGCGATGACAATGCGATCCGGATCATAGTTTTTTTCAGGAATTGTAGTTCCACTTTACTACCGTTGTTTTGATACTAAATTTTACCTTTTTAGGGTTTAAACAAGAGAGTGAAACGAACCATGATTTTGATTCTGACTGGGTGCTGATATATACAAAGGTGGTGATGGGCATCTCTAATACCGGCATAAGGCTAGCAATTCCTACAAGAATGCCAAAGTCGTTGTCTATGGTTGCCTCTTCAGCCTGTTCTTGAACTATACGCATCTGCTCTACGAGGTAATTCATCATTGGAGTAACATCTCCACCAAGATTGCTAAGTAGATCGTTAAAGAAAAGTTTGCAAATCGTGGTGGCATTGGCGTAGCCGTCAAATTCCTGATTTTGAGCAGATGTTTGCCCCATGCCCTGTATGGAATTCATTACCTTGATCATTTGATCTTTATTTAAAAGGTAAAGGCCATTAACGACTGGGCTTTCGGTTGTTTTTTCTACTTCGTCGATGATTACAGGGAATAATTCAGTACATTTCACAAATGCTTTTTCCATGTTTTCTTTTGTCTCTTCCGACCAAGAATTCTGTATAAAAGCAAAGGCCAAATTTGAGTCAGGACCATGTAACCAGACACCCGATTCGGTGGAAAATTTAAAATATTCAGTCATAGGTAATATCCTGTTTGGGTGATAAATCTGGGGAGATCTGAATTATTCAGATTTAATAATATAACGAAAACACAACCTTGCCATATTACGGTGAAAATGTGCAAGGTTGTGGAAATCTACGAAGTTAATTATTGAGCAATCAACAAGCTTTTACATAATTATATCGAACTGCGGTATAGGTGTAGTTGTAAGACTGACGCTTTTCGTCGTGGCAATGTACATGTTCAAACCATGTTTTTGACTCTCCTGCGATGTAGGCATAAATAAATGTTGTTACAGGAATATCTAAAACTGGCATCAATGATACTAAACCCATAACGGTACCAAAGTTATTGGAAGAGATACCTTTAGAGGTTGTTTGCTGGCTTGCCATCTGACTTGTCAGGTATTGGTTCATTGGAGTGACGTCTCCTCCCAAACCACCGAGAATGCTTTGGAAGAATGCGTTTATCATTTCTGTAGGGGTACCGTTACCAGATTGCTGCTTCTGGTTTGCTCCTGTCATTCCCATTCCTTCGATGGAATTCATAGCCTTAGTCATGGCTTCCTGATCTTCAACATAGACACCATTAACGACTTGTTGGCCCGATGTTTGTTTTACAGCTTCCTTTATCTTAGAAGACATAGCAAGTGCATCTTGGAATGCAGTAGCCAAAGCTTCTTTCTGTGCATCAGGTAAGTTATTGAGAATGTAAGCAAACGTATAGTCGGTAGAAGGGGCATGCATCCATGCTCCGACGGAGGTAGCATTTGTAATGAGAAAACTCATATTGATTTAGTTTTAGGATTAGAGTTGAGTTAAAGCTATCAAAGCTTATGGACTCACAGTCTAAGCGCACTTTGGTGGTAAATCAAACAAAGCGAATAATAAAAATCAATATCATTTAATAACGAAATGATATAAAGTTATTCATTAATACACTATCATTACGGATTGTCCATGACTGCGTAGAAGAAAAAAAGAAAGATCAATTATTAAAGATATAACAACAATCTGCAGATCATCACGGTAGAGGACCTCCCCGGGATCTGTGGATTCCAGCATGTACACCTCTATGCCATACTTCCTTAGCAGATCAACGACTTGGAGTGACTTAGACAAGTAAGGGGAAGGAACATTCAAGAACCAACTTTTTGCAGAGAAACGGATCTGCTCGGCCACAGGTTCATTAAAACAAGTTGGATTATTCAAATTTTCATTAAACCAGGCCGCAGTGGAGACATACCACTGGTGCTCTTCCTCTGTCATTACCCCCATTCGCTTAAGGTCACCCATGGCAGCGAAAATCCCTTTACGGCAGGAATAAGCGAACATTTTATGATGTATCCCTTTCACGCTTTGGGCCAACAAGCAAAATTCGGGTGATCAGGAGGAGATCGGCGGGGATAGGGAACGCGGGATGCGGTTGCTTTGAGATGATATCCAATGCCATTCTGCGACAGCGCGCATCCAATAAATCGAAGGAGTTTTTGTTAACCACTGAGTCTCCGGTTCACATTCCGCCGGGCAGCCAGGCTCAGGGGAAGTATACTGCCCCCGGTTAAGGAAAGCATTGAACTAAGAGGTACGGAATATAGAAATTAGGACAAATGACACGTCGCAAATGGAGCAGTGCACAGAAGCTCTCCTAATCAACCTCCATCTGAAAAGGTTATAAAAGAGAACTTCAATTAGTAGAATTGAATAATCATGGTGAGATAAGTATTTTTTATGAGACAAAAAAAGAAAAACTGATCATGAAGCTAAAAGTACCCTTACCCCTTATATCTACTCTATTACTACTGCCTATAGATACTTTTTCAGAACCCCCAACAGGCCTTGACGAGAATGGTCATCTGCTAGATGTATGCCAGAATGAGGGCCAAGGCTTTCACTACACACGGCTAACTGACGGAATTCAGTTTCAAGTAGACGGAATTACCAAGAATCTCGTTTTCTATGGACCCAAAACAGTTCGGGTAAACGCGAATCTAGGAAACAGCTATTGGACTAGCCCCAGCATTGTGGTCACGACCAGTCCTTTTCCCATAGATTTCCAAGTCAGCGATACAAGAGGTTATTTAAGTGTTAAAAGCACCGAGCTTTGCATAGAGATCAATAAATCAACAGGGGCTATTTCGTTCTACGATGCTCAAGGTAAACTTTACACTCAAGAGCGACAGGACAAGCCTCAAAAAATTCGTCTTTATGAGTATGCAAATGCCCAAACCTATGAAGTAGAAAATACATTTCATTTAAAAAAAGATGAGGCCATTTACGGGTTCGGTTTCATCGCGGAAAATGAATCCAATCGTCGCGGTAAGGAGTTACAACTGATTCAGACCAACATGGGAATCGTCATTCCCGTAATGATGTCATCTGAAAACTATGGAATCCTTTGGGATACCTATTCGGTGATGAAGTTCAAGGATGATGCGCAAGGAGCAAGGCTATGGGCAGAAAGCGCACCTGGAGGTGTGGATTACTATTTCATGGCAGGAAACAACCTGGATGAAGTCGTCGCTGATTACCGTGATCTAACGGGGAAAGCGCCCATGTATCCTAAGCAGGCATTCGGCCTCTTCATGAGTAAGGAACGCTACAAAACTCAGGAGCGTTTGGTAGAGGTTGCCGAAACCTTCCGTAAAGAGCAATTCCCACTCGATTACATCGTGCAGGATTGGCAGTACTGGGGCTCTGATAAAGATGGAACTTGGAGTGGTATGATGTGGAACCCGGAACGGTATCCCGATCCTGAAGGAATGACTAAGACCATCCACGACTTGAACATGAAATTGATGGTATCCATCTGGCCTTCAGTTGGCAACGATACTGCGTTGGGTAAGGAACTGGATGAGTATGGTCTGCGCTTTGAGCCGTTGCACTGGATTTCCAAAAAAGCTAAAGTCTACGATGCATTCAGCAAAAAGGGCCGCGAAATTTACTTCAAACATACAAAAGAAGGTCTACTGGACAAAGGAGTGGATGCACTTTGGATGGACGGCACCGAGGTGGAAGTCACCACAGCTTGTTGGGGAGCCGAGGAAGTGGCCCGCGATATCAAATTCCTAGGCAATAATGCCATGGGAGATTTTTCCAGATATTTGAATCCATACACCTTGATGACCACACAGGGAACCTATGACGGTCAACGAGCCACCAGCAACAAGCGTGTATTTACTCTGACCCGTTCTGCTTGGGCCGGCGCTCAACGCACCGCCGCCGCATCCTGGTCGGGCGACATATATGCCAATTGGAACATATTTCAACAGCAGGTAGCGGATGGTATCAACGTAACAGTCACAGGTAATCCATATTGGACTCAAGATACAGGCGGTTTCTTCGTAACAGAATACCCAGGAGGTGAACATAATGCGGCCTACAGAGAGCTTTTTGCCCGCTGGTTCCAATTCAGCGCCTTCAATCCGATCATGCGCATCCACGGAACAAGCATTGAGCGAGAGCCTTACATCTTTAAAACGATGGATTCGGAAATATATGCATCGCTGCTCGACACCGTCCATTTGCGTTACGAACTGCTTCCCTACATCTACAGTCTCAGTTGGCAGGTAACGCACAACGACTACACGTTGATGCGTCCTCTGGTCATGGACTTTGCCATGGACAAGTCTGTCTATGATATCAATGACAGTTTTATGTTTGGTTCCTCACTTCTGGTGCATCCGGTTACTCGTGCGATGTATCATGTGATGAATCCTCCTCCATCAGCCATTCCTTCTGACAATTTACGCACTCCCGATGGGAAGCCTGGTTTAGCGGTCCAGTATTTCGCTGGAGAAAACTTTGAGAAACCTATGGAGAAAGTGGTTGATTTAAAAGTCGATCACAACTGGCCGGGACCTCCTCTAGCCGATCCTCCAGGCGGTCTCGAGGGATTTAATAATTTCTCAGCCAAGTGGGAAGGCTATCTTGTAGCCCCTGAAGACGGAACTTACGAAATCGGGCTCGAAGGCGACGATGGTTTCCGCTTATTCCTCAATGAAGAAATGGTGATTCAGGATTGGAACTACGGAGCCAAACGCTACCGCAGCACTAATAAGACCTTGCACAAGGACGATGAGATTCCCGTTCGCGTAGAATACTACCAAGGCGGCCAGGAACGCTTCCTGCGTCTAGGATGGCGAACCCCAAGCGATCTAGAAAGAATCGCACAGGCTAACTCAGGCGTGAACTTGAATCAAGAAACATATCTCCCTGCTGGATCTGACTGGTACGACTTCTGGAGCAACGAACACTTTACTGGTGGTCAAATCGTGTGCAAAGAAGTGCCTCTGAATATCGTGCCTCTCTACGTGCGCGCAGGTTCCATTCTCCCAATGGGACCTGCGCTTCAATATGCAACGGAAAAGCCAGATGCTCCTTATCAAATTCGCATATATCCGGGCGCAGATGCTTCGTTTACCCTCTATGAAGACGATAACGAAACCTACAATTATGAGAAAGGCGAGTATGCCACGTATGATCTAGTTTGGGAAGATGCTTCAAAAACCCTCAGCATAGGCCCCCGTAGAGGAACGTTTCCTGAACTAGTAAAGGAGAGAATCCTAAATATCAGCCTGATTCAACCAGGAGAAGCGGGGGGACTGGAGGCAAAGCCATCTCACATAAAGACAGTCCACTACACAGGAGCTCCGGCAATTGTTCACTTCGACTAATTAACGATTCTATGAAACACTCCTCCCCATTATACCTCACAATTGTTTTGATCGGATTAACTCAGCAACTTTTTGCGGCCAATCCCATTCTTCAGACAAAGTTCACCGCAGACCCGGCTCCTCTCGTAGCCAATGGAAAGGTTTACCTCTACACCAGCCACGATGAGGACGACGCTCCGGCTGGTATGGCTGGTTTTCGCATGAAGGATTGGCAGTGCTACACATCCACCGACATGGTTAATTGGACAGATCACGGAACTCTCGCCACATTGGCGGTGTTTCCCTGGGCGGAGCAAACCAATGATGCCTGGGCTCCTCAAGTTATCGAACGCAACAGGAAATTTTACCTGTATGCACCAGTAAGCATTCCTGGATGGCCTAAAAACGCAATCGGTGTCGCTGTAGCCGATAACCCGCTTGGCCCATTCAAAGACGCGTTGGGACATCCACTCGTTGGTCCTGAAACAGGGTTCATAGACCCCACCGTATTCATAGATGACGATGGGCAGGCCTATCTCTTTTGGGGCAACCCTCAACTCTGGTACGTAAAGCTCAACGAGGACATGATCTCCTATTCAGGAGACATCATTGAGGATGCCTCAATTGCAAAAACAGAGGGGCAACCCGACCCCTATCACTACCAGGAAGGGCCTTGGGTTTATAAACGGAATGAACATTACTACTGCGCCTATGCCACTACCTGCTGCCCTGAAGACATCGGATATGCCATGAGCAACTCCCCCGAGGGCCCTTGGGAATTCCAAAATTACATAATACACCCAGATAGTCGCTCATCTGGGAATCATCCGGGAATCATCGACTACAGAGGTCACTCGTATGTCTTTGGGTTTAACTATAAAATCAATTTTGCTATCACCGAAGAGCATCATGAACGCCGCTCTGTTTGCGTTTCCCAATTCGAATACAACGAAGATGGGACCATTCCCGAACTCCCTTGGTGGGAAGAAACTGAGCAAGTGGATCAACTGGAACACCTCAATCCCTTTGCGCGCACAGAAGCCGAGACGATCTGCTGGAGCGAAGGTATTAAGTCTGATCGTGATCCACAAAACGGCATGTTCATCTACCCCACACGGAATGGCGCTTACACTCAAGTCAAAGGCGTAGATTTCGGTGAAGAAGGAGCAAATACCTTCACGGCATGCATCCAATATGGCGGAAAGGAAATCGACTGCCAAATAGAGCTTCATATAGGAAGCGTTGATGGTGAAATCATTGGTTCTCTCCCATTAAATCCCACTGACACATGGTTGAATAAGACGATTTCTGTTCATGCACCTGGTGGAGTACATGACCTGTTTTTGGTTTTCAAAGGCAATTCCATTGATCAACTAAAACTGGATTACTGGCAATTCATGATACGAGGATAACGATGATTATAGCTGTCATTGCCTATTTTCTGAAGAAAATCTGAAAAACAGTAAGAATATAAGAACAATGATTTTCACAATTCAAGAAAGAAGAATCAAATCCATCTTTTCCAAACGTTTTTTGTTACTACCGGCCTTCTTCAGCGCGCTTTTGTTACAAGCTGAAGAGGTAACAGTAACATCACCCAACCAGAAAATCCACGTTACTCTAGAGTCTCAACCCAAAGACACAGGAACTTGGTTTTTGAAAGTTGATTACAGCAACGATGGAGAGACATGTGAAATTCTCCCTCAGATAGATTTGGGATTGTCCCGCAGTGATCAGAATTTCAGGAATCATTTGAGATTGGTGAAAGTTGGAACGCCTAAATCAATCCACGACAATTATACACTCGTACACGGGAAGAAATCAGAGTGCAGCAATTCTGCCACAGAGTTAGTGGCCTCCTTTGAGACACCCTCTGATGCAAAAATAGATCTAACCATACGTGCCTACAACGATGGCGTTGCCTTTCGTTACAGTTTTCCCGAATCAACGGGAACCTTTGTTGTAAAAGACGAATTCACCGCCTACACCATCCCTGAAAATACAGATAGATGGTTGGAAAAGTGGAATCGAGCGAATGAAGGTTTGTACCAAAAGATATCCAATGGGGAGCAACAACAAAGCTGGTGCTACCCTGCTTTATTCAAGGTCCAGGGGCAAAACTGTTGGTATCTTATCCATGAGGCAGATTTAAACAATAGCTACTGTGGAACTAAATTAGCCAATACCGCCCATAAATCACAGTATAAGCTCACCTTCCCAGATACTGAAGATGGGAACGGTATGGGAGAGTCTCAACCGACGATCTCCCTGCCATGGAAATCACCTTGGCGTGTGGTTATAATTGGCTCTCTTGCGGACATTGTCGAATCGACTCTAGTCACAGACGTTTCCGCGCCCTCACTTATCGCTGATACAAGCTGGATAAAGCCAGGTATCGCCTCCTGGAATTATTGGTCCAACAACCACGGAACAAAAGATTATCAGGTAGTTTGCAAATTCGCCGACCTGGCCGCCGAAATGAACTGGCCCTACACCTTGCTCGACTGGGAATGGGACACGATGCAAAACGGAGGAAATTTGAAAGATGCAGTTAAATACATCCACTCCAAGGGCATTAAGCCGCTCATTTGGTACAACTCCGGCGGCAAGCATACATGGGTTCCGGCAACCCCTAAAGACCGTATGCTCACACACGAGAATCGGGTTGAGGAATTTACCAGGCTCAGCAAAATGGGCTTCGCCGGCGTGAAGATAGACTTCTTTGAAAGCGAAAAGCAGAACATGATTCAGTATTACTTGGATATTCTGGAAGACGCTGCCAACTTCAGGATGCTGGTTTATTTCCACGGATGTCTTGTTCCCCGCGGTTGGTCACGCACCTACCCTAATTTAATGACACATGAAGGTGTTCGCGGCGCTGAATGGTATAACAATGGCCCAGAGCTCACTACAACCGCCCCGGAACACAACACCGTCCTTCCTTTTACACGAAATGTAATCGGGCCAATGGATTATACTCCGGTTACGTTCACCAATTCACAGTACCCTCATATTACTTCCTATGGGCATGAATTGGCTCTGAGCATTGTTTTCGAATCCGGCATTCAGCATTTTGCTGATCGTCCTGAAGGTTATCAAACTCTTCCAGAGGCTGCTAAATCTCTTTTGAAGGAGATGCCGAATGCCTGGGACGATACCGTATTTCTGAGCGGCTATCCAGGTAAAGAGATCATTCTAGCCCGCAGGAAAGGCTCTGACTGGTATGTTGGTGGAATCAATGGAGGATCCCAGGAACAGTATGAAACAATCTCTTTTGATTTTCTCCCTGAAGGTATCTCTTATCGTTTGGTGTTAATTACAGATGGAGAACACAACAAAGAACTAAAGATTACTTACCAAGTGGTAGATAAAACAAGCTCTACCACCATTAAATTACTATGCAGGGGTGGTTTTGCCGCATCACTGAGCCCACTGGACAACTAAAATGAAACGCTGTTTATTACTCTGCTGCAGTATACTCACAAATGTCCTTATAGCTGCAAATTACAAAGGTTATTCAATTCTGGAAGACAGAATATCGGTGGCAACTACGGACGGAAATCTTGATTTAATACCTGTAACGGAAAACGCGGTTCGCGTGCAGTTCCACAGAGATATTGAGCTTGAATCTCGTGAATTGATCCTAACCGAACCATACTCGATGCCTAAGTTTGACGTGATCGATTCCTCAAAGAATCTGACACTGGAAACTAAAGGCATAACAGTGATTCTAGATAAAGATTCCGGCAGGTTATCCTTCAACGATTCTTCGGGAAATACATTTCTCAGTGAATCTATTGGTTCCCGTAAACTAATCGATAGTTCCGTGAATGGTGAGACATGCTACGTCGCCGAGCAGAGTTTCAATTCTCCGAAAGACGAGCATCTATTCGGCTTGGGACAATTTCAGGATGGTCAGTATAACTTGAGGGGCTTCACCCGACGCTTGACTCAGGTAAATACACAAATAGCCATTCCCTTCATTTATTCCAGCAAGGGTTACGGCATTTTGTGGCATCAATACGGACTGACTGATTTTAATCCTGCCGATAACGACATAGAGTTGGTAAAGCAAGAACAAGCCTCTGATGACAACCAGATGGCAGAAGTTACGACTACTGCAGGAACTCAGAGAGTCTCTCAAAGGCAATCCCTTTATGTAGGTGAATTTATAGCTCCTGAAGATGGTGTTCACTCTATTTTTCTCGATCTCGGAGGCATGGGAAACCGCCAATACGTAGCCATCGATGGAAAAGCTTGCATAGACCAAACCAATATCTGGCTCCCTCCGACATCCAGCAGTTTGGTGAATTTGGCAGCAGGCAAACACGAAGTTCAGCTAGTTTGTAAGTCCAACAACACACCAACGCTTTCCTGGAAATTAAAGGATGATCTCACTACATTTCGCTCTCCAAACGCAAAGAGTTTAGACTATGTTCTATTTTACGGTCCTTCTGCTGATCGGGTAATCGCTCAATATCGCAATTTGTCAGGAAGCGCTCCAATGTTACCCTTGTGGGCCTATGGTTTTTGGCAATGCCGCGAGCGTTATATGTCAGCCGATCATTTGACATCCACTGTAAAAGAATTCCGCAAGCAGAAGCTCCCAATGGATGTTATTGTTCAAGACTGGCAGTATTGGGGCAACAATGGATGGGGCGTGCCTCAATTTGACGAAACCAATTACCCAAACCCAGCAGAGTTCATTCGTAAGCTGCACGACGACAATGCCCACTTTGTTGTTTCCGTGTGGTCAAACCCTGACAAGAACTCAAGGATTGGCCGCGAATACGTGCAAAAAGAGCGTTATATTCCAAACACAAAATGGCTCGACTACTTCAACCCTGAAACTCGCAAGGAATACTGGGAGACATTAAAGGAAAATCTCTTTGATAACGGTGTAGATGCCTGGTGGATGGATGCCACAGAGCCGGAGAACGATGCCTTGGTGGGGCAGCATACGTTCTGGGGTCTCGGCGATTTTTATCGTTTGGTCTATCCTTCCCTTGTATGTAAATCGGTGTACGAAGGACAGCGCGAAAGCTCAGACAAACGTGTCTGCATCCTTACCCGATCTGCTTTTTCCGGTCAGCAACGATATGGCAGCATAAACTGGTCTGGAGACATCGGCGGAACCTGGGATTCATACCGTCGTCAGATTGTCGCAGGTTTGAATTTCTCGATGACTGGCCTCCCGTATTGGACAACAGATATTGGTGGCTTCTTCCGCCCAGGAAATGCTCAGTACACGGATGATAATTATCGCGAATTGCTCATCCGCTGGTTTCAGTGGGGGGTATTTAATCCTATTTTCAGATCTCACGGTTACATGACTGAGACCGAACCGTGGAAGTATGGTCAAAAGACTGAAGACAGAATCAGGGAGACACTGAATCTTCGCTCCCAGCTGATACCATACATCTACTCAGAAGCATGGAAAATAACCCAAAACGGTTCTACCATGATGCGTCCACTCGTAATGGATTTCCGAGGGGATCCTGTTGCGTTGGAACAGCCTTATGAATATATGTTTGGTGAAGCTATTCTCGTAGCACCTGTCACAGAATTCGGTATTCGTGAGCGCAACGTATACTTACCGCAGTCAACGGACTGGTATGATTTCTGGACGAATAAACGCTACTGCGGAGGCCAAAACATAACCGTAGAAGCTCCTTTGAATAAGATTCCGCTCTTTGTTAAGGCTGGCTCAATTATTCCAATGGGCCCTGTAAGACAGTATTCTGCAGAAAGCCCGGATGCTCCAGTTGAGCTTTGTGTTTATACCGGTGCCAACGGTTCATTCACACTGTATGAAGACAATGGCACAACTTATGATTATGAGAAAGGCGCCTACACGGAAATCCCGCTCACATGGGATGAAGAAAACCAAACTCTAACTATCGGCACACGCCAGGGATCTTTTGAAGGAATGCAAGCAAAGCGTGAATTCAAGATCACCTTTATTCAGAAAGAAGAAAGCCAGCTGCCAGCACACATGGTTTCCTATTCTGGAAAACATATTCAAGTTTCTCTGAACGAGGAGTTTTAGCGATAGACCAAGATCCTGTAGACAAACAAGCCACACGGATTAGCAACGTTGGCGAAACCTATAAAATCTCCAGTTTCTGGAGAAAGTCAGGTATAGGTGACGTTATGAACACATTCAAAACCGCAGTAGCTTCACACGGAGTTTCCTTGATCCGAATGATTTCTGACGAAGAGCAACAAAACTATATTCTTACATATCCAAAAGGAATCATGATTGTTTTTGAATTGCTTCATTCAACAAAATTTCGTCATAGAGCCACTCAAACCAAATCCCTTCATTGTTATACTTGAAGGGAATTTTTACATGTGAATATACAAGCTTTTTGGCTTCTTCTAAAACGTTTCTGGCCTTTTCTGTTTCTCCCAATTCCCATAAGGACATGCTCAAGATACATTTTGCATAGGCGACCCTGGAAAGCGAATCATCCTTAAATAGCAAAGATCTCTTAGACCAAAACCTAGCTTTTATATAATCACCATCACGATAACACCAGACCCCTATTGCAGCACAACGCCATGATTCCAACCAATCACTTGGCCCGGTATCAATTTTCAACATAGAATATTCAGCTAATTCGACGATTGGTTTCAATCTTGAATGAACTTCATTTTCACTAGGAATAAAGGTACATAATTTTAATATCTGCTCTGCGGCAACAGGATTTCTCGTTTTTTCCAGCTTTCCTACAATATCATCACAAAAGGAATAATACGTTTCAAAATTTTTTACCTTAACCAATGTAGCACCGATTGAAACCAAATCACGCGTAGAATTATCGCTGGTATCATTTTCATCAAAGCGATACACTTTTGATAATTCCATAACCCTCTTTGAAGAAGTCTCCCAGTCACCGTTCATTCCGCTCCATATTTTAAGGGTCTTAAATACATTTGTTGCCTCCAATGAAGGTTCTGATAGAGGAGAAGACATCTTATCGATCTCCATATTAGCCTCTTTATACTTATCCTGATAAATAAGGATAGCTGCTTTGGCTATATGCTCTCTCTCTTCAGCTTTTAGGCGTAGTGCCAACTGATTTTGTTCCGCTTCTTTCGCACGAAAATATAGAACAGTAGAAATAGAAAGTCCCGCAATCAAACTGCTCAGAGCAAAGAAAAAGGTAAAAGAAAGCAGCTTGTTGCGCCTCATCCACTTTTTCGAATTATATAGAACTGACGGTGGATGCGCATTGATAGCATATCCACTCAGGAACCGATGTATATCATCGCCAAGCTCCATTGCAGATCTATATCGTAAATCAGCATCCTTTGCCATAGCTCGATTGATAATCCAGTCCAGCTCTCGACTTGCTCTTGTAATTACACCACCGAAAACTCGTTCAATAAGGGCTGATGGTAATGGAGGCTTTTCTTCAAGAATGCGTAATCTCATCGCATCAACACCTAAATTCAACAGCTCTTGATTGTTGAAGGGAGGATGCCCAGTTAAAAGCTCATACAAGAGCACTCCTATACTATAAACATCACTTTTTGTCCCCATCATTTTTCCGCAAATCTGCTCAGGAGACATATAAGAAGGGGTTCCAATCAACTGATTGGGGTATAAGGATACAACATCTTTCTCAAACGTGGAATCAATTAATTTAGCAATCCCGAAATCTATAATTTTTAAGCCAAGTTTTCCATCTACATCACTTACCAATATATTTGATGGTTTCAGATCTCTGTGAATTACGCCTTTATCATGTGCGTACTGAACCGCAATGCAAACCTGCCGTACCAACTCTAAACGTGATTTAAGATCAATACTCTTGCTGGCACAGTACTTTGTAATGCTAATCCCTCGCACAAGCTCCATTACAAAATAAGGCTGCCCTGAGGGAGTTATACCTGCGTCGTACAAACTTGCAACATGCGGATTGTTTATCTGTACCAGAATTTGAGATTCAACTTCAAAACGACGAAGAATAGTCTGACTGTCAGTCCCTTTTTTAAGAATTTTAATAGCAACGTTTCTTTTAATGGGATGTGTTTGTTTTGCTTCAAAAACAACACCAAACGCACCCTCACCAAGTTTTCGAATCAAGATATACTCATCAATTCTGTCTCCAATTGTGATATTTGAAGATAATTCACAAACCACCGAATCTGCAATTTCCCTAGGTAACTCCAAATTGTCTGAATAGACACTGAATAATTCATCTGCCTTTTCCAAGTCGGTGATCATAGAGGTCACCTTTTCCATTAAAACTTGATCATCTCCGCACGAAATAGAGAGAAATTTCTCTCTCTGGCTCAAATCACTATATTCCAATGCCTCCCAAAAGATAGATTCTGCCTTATCAAAATCCATGATTCGTTTTTATTTCAGCTCTTAACCAACGATAAAGCCAGACCTTTGCCGATGCCCAGTAGCGCTCCACCGTACGTTCCGTAACCCCGAGTTCATCAGCAATTTCCAAATTCGTCAATCCGACATAGAATTTTGCAAGAACTACTTGGGTATGAACAGGATTTGTTGTCTCCAACTGAGTAAGCCCCTCATCGATAAGTAAAGTAAGCTCATCAGAAAAGGGTACCTTGATTTTGTCTAATATGAAGGGGTCTAGCCGCTGTAATTCTCCTCCATGTCGCTTTCTGGATCTCTTTCTCGCATTATCAATAAGCATGTTTCGCATTGTTTTGGACGCAGCAGCTAAGAAATGCTGCCTATCATTCCACTCTTTGCGTGCATGATTAAGTTTCAACCATGCTTCATGGGCGAGAATAGTAGCTTGCAATGTTTGTCCATCCGGCTGCCCGATCATTCTTTGTTCAGCGATACGTTTTAGCTCTCTATAGAGGCTACCAACAGAATCACCGTCACTCAAAGAGCTGGAATCTCTATGTTTTTCTATATCAAGACTTAGGGGCATTATGTAGACATCTCTCGATTTTAGAAAACTAAGGACAGTTAAGGCACAAAAAATAATAAATATACCTTTATCGGTTTTTTTACAAAATGAAAGTCGGCTTGAAAAGGAAATTGTCGTTAGAGCCTACGGAAATAGACCCCGAAGACCGTGCCCGAGAATATAATCAAAATTCTAGGAAAAACTAACCAAACAAACTGAAATTCCAAAGCCATGAGACAACAGCGTGTTACCCTTGCTCAAATTGCGGAAAAATCTGGAAAACATATTACAACCGTATCTATGGCGCTAAGGAATAGCAAAAGACTTTCCCAAGACACCAGAGAAACGATTCAGCATTTGGCTAAAGAGATGGGATATAAACCTGACCCACACTTAAAAGCCTTAGTTTCATATAGAAACAAATCACAAAAAAACTATCCAACAATTGCCTATGTAACCAACTGGAATACCCGATGGGGATGGCAAGAAACATATGCACATCCTGAATTCTTCATCGGAGCGCAAAAAGCAGCAGAAGATCTAGGTTTTAAAATCGAACATTTTTGGTTACGAGAACCTGGATTAACCCACAACCGTCTTAGCTCCATTTTTAAAACTCGGGCCATTGAAGGAGTTATCGTCGCCTCACATGTTAGGGAGATAGATGAGAGGCTTAAGCTTGAATGGGATGATTTCAGTGCCGTTAAGATTGATTACTTTCCACATACCCCCCGTCTCCATGTAATTACAAATAATCAAATACAGATAAGTAGATTAGCCATGCAGGAAGTATTAAAGGCCGGCTATACACGTATTGGGTATGTAATCGATCAGGGTTGGGATATCACTGTAGATAACCTATACATTGCTGGATTCATTTGGGAGCAACAAAAATTACCGATTGAAGATCGTATTCATCCCTACTTAATCCCAAATAAAGAGCCGCTGCATGACTGGATTAAGAGGACAAACCCACAGGTTATTATTGGCGAAAAAAACAGCGTCTTTCCAGCTTTAGAAAAACTGAATCTAAAAGTGCCTGATGATATCAGCTTTGTCGATATCTTCAATTTGGACACATCAGGCACTATCGCCGGGATAACACAGAATCATATTCGCGTAGGTGAGTTAGCAGTAGAAATTCTCTCTTCTCAAATTCAATATAACGTTAAAGGAATTCCTAAGATACCTACAACAACACATGTAGATGGAGTATGGGTTCCAGGAAAATCATTGCCGATTATAAAACAGAACTAACACCATCTACTAAATTAAGGTTTAAGAGAAAACTGGCACCCTGATTAGGGTGCCAGTTTATTTACCGTTGTATGTAACAAATATCTACGAAAACAAATAATCTATATTGTAATTGCAAAACCTACTTAGCTTAGAAGTCAACATTCAGACTTAACTGGAACGTACGGTCCGGTGGGATTCTATATGTGGCAATACTTCCATCAGGTTGAGTATTTAATGGTATTAGCTCGTCATCCGCAAATATATTCTGAACATTCAAACGAACATTCCAGTATTTGTCCCACATAGTCCAGCTATAGCCAATCCAAGCATCAACGAATTTTTCGGTTGGGCCATAGTAAGGATTTTGCGCATCACGAGTCAGCTTACCATCTTCACCATAGAAGTATGGATAGCCAATTGCAGATTTGTCTCTCCAACGATAGGCACAGCCAATGTTCGTTCCCTTCAACCAACCATCGCGGAAATCATAGTTATTAACTATATTGAAGGCCCACTTCCGGATGTCCGGCTGGGTTTGCCCATCCAGCAATTCAGCCAAGGAGTACTCCAGACGGAATCGATTCCATTTATCTCTAGCATGAGAAGGCCAATATGGGAGGTCTCCGGCAGGTCCGGCCATGTATTCATCAACAGTTGCAACCCAGTCCTTTAAAGCATCGCCGCCGACATTACTGCGTACAGCTTCTGTTTTTGAAACAGTAATTCGGATACGCCAGTTATCCAATGGAAGGGCGGACAACTCTGCTTCGTAGCCCCTGGAAACAACATCTTGAGTATACTTGAGGGAAGAATTCACACCCCATGTTTGGTGAGATGGATTTCCATTCTCAGGCAGAGATTGGGTGATTTTTTCCATCTCAAAGGCTTGGAACAACCTTGGGTCTGTATCTCTAATAAGATTCCACCAAGCGTCCAAGATGGCAGCTTCTTCTTCATCGGTATACTCAACCATATTTGCATTGGAAACCGACCATGGATTACCATCATTCTCATCGAGAATAGCCTGTACTTCCTCATCAGTCATTGAATGGTCAATTGTGTAATAATTACCATCCATATTATATTGATACTTAATAGCACCATTAGTCGCTGTTTCATAGAACTGAGCGGCTTCCCAAGTACCACCAAGGATATCTGCATTTGCATTTTGTACAGAGCACTCATATTTACCAACGCGCAACGAGAGTCTATTATCCTTGGTTGCAAGAAGAATACTCGTATCTTTCGTGTGTCCCTGAGGCATAGGAATCGCTCTATTATAGATATCTGTACGCCCTGCGATAGGTTGGAAGTTTTCAGACTCATTGTAAAACACACTCATCTGGAAAGGCAGCCAATTCATGTACTTCAATTTGTCTACGTGGACTGCGATACTATAACTATTAGATTGGCCTTCAACAGATTCTGCTTCGCTTAACTCAGGAAGAACAAATGACTCCGCATAGTAGCTTCTGAATCCAAGTTCTTTTCCATTCTCAGCTAATGTTTTGGGGGCTGATGTATTTACACTCTTTTCCTTATCTTTTCGCCATCCATACATAGCGACAACAGTTTCGTCAAAGAACTTACCCTGCCAAACCAAAGACTGAGATGACACTTTCTCCATGCTTCTGTTACCACTCATCAGGCGCTCTAAATAGCCACCCTCTTCTAAGGTATCAATAACTGGCAGGTCCGTATCGGTCCATCCAACGTAGTTATCAGGATTTTCTGATTGGGTTAATTCTTCTCCCTTAGGTGAAATCCAAACGGCAGCTGGATCCACGCCTGCGGCATCCCACTTTACATCAAAGTGACGGTAAGTGCCTGAAGTAGGCATCTGTATAGCCCCAAGACCAGGGATATGAGATCCTGCAGCACTTGTTTGATCCAGAAGAGAACCACCTAAATAACGTATCGTCTGAATCTGACCATTCCAAGCTTCTTGTGAAACAGTATCACCTTTATCAATGGCTTCAGGATTTTGATAGTCTAAGAAACTAGCCGGATATGCATATCTTGAAAAAGTATAGTTCTCATTCCAGTGGCGTTCTTTAGATATGGCTCCATTGAAAATATGCCTTCCCAAGCTCTTCCAAAGCCACGACATGGAACCATTATCCAAATTGCGGAAATCATATTCTGCAAATGCTGATGCACGGTATGCTTCTCTTGTATTACTATAGCGATTCTCCTGATAGGTGGAACTGCTGTATACGTAAGGACGGCCTAGATTGGGATTAGGAGTTCCATCAATAAGGTTCTCATTAAAATCAATTGAGATGGTAGAGGACCATCCGAGAGGGCTTGATGAACCACCGTCTTGTGTTTGCTTAAAAGCTGAAAGCTCATAACCAATTTGATTATTCAAGAAAGTGTGGCGAATCGTTCCTGTTACAGTATCAAAATCAGAAAACTCTCGCTTATTCGGTCCATCAATGAGTTTGTTATAGAAATCAAAGATCGTAGGATCGGTAATTGAGCGTTCTTTATAACTTCCTGATTCACTGTAGATCAATCCAGCTTCAGTAGCATAGCCGTTATAATCTCTAAACGCAGAGAAATTCATATTTGCTACGCCATTTATTGAATTATCTCTTTCTCCGTCAGACCCCATACCCCAATATTGCCAACTTCCAATTTGAGGTTGCATTATAACTTGATTTTGCAATGAACTATTCTCATCTGCAAAAACAATCAATGGGCTGGGGCTACCTAAAGAAACGATAGATCCAGTATAATTTGGATTCTCATACTCGTCGCCTATAGTCGTATTGTTCTCATAGTCCCAATCTCTGATCTTTTCCTGAGCGATGCCAGTTCCATAATAACTGGTAGTATCCCATGCAGCTTTAAGATCTAAAGGCTGGCCATTGAGACCGCCTTCGCTCAAAGGAGCCCAAAATTGGCTCAACTTATCTGTTGGAGGGGTCCATCGAGGACGATTTGAGTGGGATTGACCGGTTTCACCTTTGATATCAACTCTAAAAGAGGATGAATCAGTCCGGAGCCAACGTGGTTCATAACGCAAAGCACCATAAAAGCGATCTTGGTTATCATAGGCAGGTTTTTGGCGATAGTTTCGTTTTTCATTAAGAAACGCACCCATGACAGCCAATTCATCCTTCAAGATTACCTTGTTATAGCGACCGGATAGACGTTTGCTATCATAGGATTTGTATTGAAGCTCTACATGGCCTTTATCTTCTCCAAATTGAGCTGAACGCAAACTACCATTGATGATACCAGCCGGACTACCTAAGCCAAACAAAATGGCATTAGGACCACGTTGCATATCCACACGGTCGATAGCATAACCATCCCAATTTACATCTGAGAGGAAGTAATCGAGCGTATTATCAGCATTAGCCAAGCCACGAACTCGAGTCGAAGAAGAAGCACTTCCAAAATTGTTCTTCACTAACGAGCCACCGCCGTAGTTTGGTACGCTAACGCTTCGTTCACCACCGACTTCAGCACCAGCCATGTAAACCATGAGTGATTCATTGTCGACGGCATTGACATCTTTCATAAATTCTTCTGTAGCAACAGCAATAGAAGAACCGATATCCTTCATAGAGGTTCTCAAACGAGTACCTGAGAGAGTTTCTGTCGCAAGATAACCCACATCAGAAGATGACTCTACGGTAAATGGAGACAATATATAAACATTGTCCTCCGTTTCCTTTGTTTCATTATCCTGCGCATGAAGCTGAGCAGAAGTGATTAAAACAGAAAGGCTTGCGAGGGGGGGGTAAAAAGCCTTTTTCAAAACTAGTTTCATAACATATAAGTTTATTGGTTAACAACAGAAGCGGGGTAAAAATTTCTGATTATGAAACCTTCCAGAAAAGGTTTGTCATAGTCGAAAATCCTCACCGGGCAGCTGAGTATTATAATTATAATAACTCACTAATAATGCCTACCCAAAGACGGTCATACCTATAGAATGACTAAACGCTTATGGATTCCTATTGAAACGGAGAAAGGAAATGCTACCAGTGGTAGCATTCTCCCTTTTTAAATGTAACCGTTCTCGAGGTACCTCCGTAGTGAATATCTACCGTTCCTTCTTGAAGGGCGGTTATATCAGCGGATGTCATTTTGCCATCCTTCCAACAGATGTTAACCTCAAAACTTCCCCTTGCACAGACCCCTTCGACACTTCCCTCAGGCCAGGCATTTGGCAAAGCCGGCAGTAGATAGATATTATCCGAATCACTTTGCAGTAGCATTTCTACGATTCCTGCTGCACCACCCAAATTACCATCAATTTGGAATGGTGGATGCGCATCAAACATATTAGGATAAGTTCTTTCCGGGCTTAATAAGAACTCAAAGATCTGATATGCATGATTTCCATCCAAGAGATGTGCCCACAGGCAAATACGCCATGCAGTAGCCCAACCTGTTGCTTTATCACCACGGATCTCCAAAGACTTTCTAGCAGCCGCGGCCAAATCAGGGGTTCTGGCTGCAGAAATATCATTCCCCGGGAAAAGTCCGTATAAATGAGATACATGCCGGTGATTCATTTCCGGAGCCTGCATGTCCCAATCCTCCATCCATTCCTGCAACTGGCCAGCGTGGCCAATTCTATTTGGTGCTAGATGAGCTTTTGCCGAGGCAAGTGCTGTCCTGAAGTCTTCATCAACTCCAAGAAGTTCAGAAGCCTCAATCGTATTGGTAAACAAATCACGAAGAATCTGCATATCCATTGTGGGCCCGGCGCATACCGACGTTCCCATAAGGTGCCCATTCTCAGGCGATATAGATGGATTTGTGACTAACCATCCTGTTTTGGGATCTGCTTGAAGTGTATCCAGGAAAAATTCACATGCACCCTTTAACGTAGGGTAGATGCGCAACAAAACATCCTGGTCTTTGCTGAAAAGATAACGATCCCAAAGATGCAGACACAACCAAGCCCCTCCTGTAGGCCACATGCCCCAAAATGGCCCATCAATTGGAGCCGACGCACGCCATAAATCAGTATTGTGATGAACAACCCAACCACGAGCACCATACATTTCTCTGGCAGTCCCTGCACCCGTTTCACTGAGATCTTCAACCAGGGAAATGAGAGGTTCTACGCACTCTCCTAAATTACCGGATTCTGCAATCCAGTAATTCATCTCTGTATTGATGTTTACGGTATATTTACTCTGCCAGGGAGGATTCACACTATTATTCCAAATTCCCTGCAAGTTTGCCGGCTGGCTTCCTTTGCGTGAGGAACTAATCAACAAATAACGACCAAATTGATAATAGAGAGCAGCCAATTGAGGGTCATTCCCTTTTGAAAACTCTTTAATTCGAACATCCGTCGGTATTTGGGTAGATTCACTGGTTCCTAAATCCAAACTCACACGATGGAAAAGATGTTGATAATCCTGGACATGCCTTTCGAATAACTCTGCGTATGTCTTTACGTCTGCGGTTTGAATACGTTGACGAGTGATCGCATCAGGATCGCCCGTCACATCATTATATCTTTTATAGTTTGTAGCTATCGCAACCAAAAGAGTTACAGAATCAGCCTGATCGACATAGATGCATCCATTCTCTGCATGTAATGTTCCCTTCGCTGGAATC
This sequence comes from Opitutales bacterium, assembly GCA_016932335.1. Lineage (GTDB taxonomy): Bacteria > Verrucomicrobiota > Verrucomicrobiia > Opitutales > Oceanipulchritudinaceae > JAFGCZ01. Next base: position 144,910 of record JAFGCZ010000008.1, read on the forward strand.
ACTTTTACTCGAACCGTATAGTCAATGACTCCCTTAATGCCGTTAGCATCTCCCCCATGTCCACGCAGAATAAGGCTGTCCTCCCCTTCAGTCTCAATGGATGCATTCATAGGAGTATCCAACCCGGCGACAAAGGAAATAGCACCAGGATGGTCCGCACTTAAATTTACCACCATCACTTGATCAGGGTTACTTGCAAAAACCTCACGTTTGTAGTTCACACCCTCTTTAACATAAGAAACAGATGCCCTAGCCGTGTTCAGATCCAAACTACGGCAATATTCAGAAACGTCGTCATCCGCTTTGGAGAACTTCAGACGCAGATTCCCTGCAGTCTGGTAAGGCATCTGGCTTCTGGGGTTAGCGATCATCTGAGTATTGATCAGTTCATCCGCTTCTTTGTATCGACCTTCAAAGATCAATTTTCGAATAGTATTCAGGGCCGCTTTTGCCTGAGGATTAACAGGATGATAGGGACCACCACCCCAAAGAGTATCCTCATTCAATTGCAAACACTCTTCTTCAACGCCCCCAAAAACCATAGCACCCAAACTGCCATTACCAATAGGCAATGCTTCCGTCCATTGCGCTGCAGGCTGGCTATACCAGAGCTCAAGAGAAGATTCTTTTGCATCGCAAAAGCACGGCAAAAAGAAATAGGCGGCTGCAAAAAGGCAGCTAAGGCATTTAGTAAAGGGCGAATTATGCTTCATGATAGGGTGGTGAATTAAGTTCTTTTCTATAGAGAATGAAGCAAACCATATCACAAAAGATTTGTGATCTTAACAGTAGAAATTGAGTAATTTTAACAGCCCAATCTTCTCTGCAAATATTGCTTTCCTAGCCCCTTTTCACATTTTGGGCCAACAAGCAAAATTCAGGCGATCAGGAGGAGATCGGCGGGGATAGGGAACGCGGGATGCGGTTGCTCCAATGTCATTCTGAGACAGCTCGCATCCAATAAATCGAAGGAGTTTTTGTTAACCACTGAGTCTCCGGTTCACATTCCGCCGGGCAGCCAGCGTAAGATCAGGAAATGTTTCCATTACAATTTTAGGAATCAACTGCTTATTAACCACCGATGCATCCGATTGCTTAATAATTGCACGTTGTAGATCAGGTGATCCTAGTATTGCCGCTTTTAACTCACGAAGCTTCGTTTCAATAATTTTTTTAGTTTTCTCAGTTGATGGATTTTTCAGACCCTTAATAGAAATAGTATTTCCAATTCTACCAGGCTCATCAGGATCGTTCTTTGGTTTAAACTTAAATACAGGAGCCATCAGTCAGGGTCGGAGGCATCATGTTGATGTCTACAAATGAATCAGATAATAAAAATCTATAATCTTACACATTAGCCAATGTTTGCACTTTTGGTATTTAAAACCTCATTAATAGATTTATCAAATACAAAAACAAACAAAGTAGAGCTTAGCATTAATAATGATGATATAATAAATAAATAAAATACAGGAACTGATGTTGAAGCTAAACCAACTAAAAAATAGCCCAATGGAAAAGATGTTTTTGCGATCATATCAAAGGTTGAACCAACCCTTCCAAGTAAATTCTTTGGCGTGACAGTCTGGAATACTGTAACGAGAACAACAGCACTATAAGTTATTGAAAAGGAAATGGAAAAACAAGATAGTAAGGTTATAATAACAATATCAGATAGCTCCAAAACAATAATAGAAATAGAAATGACAGTCCCAGAAACAAATAATATCTTTCTTCCATTTCTTACAGAACAAAAAGACAAGAATAGGGAAGCAACAAAAGAACCTGCTGCAATCGCCATATAAAACAAGCTAAGCGGAGATCCTTCCAAAGCATTCATTGAAAAACGAGAAGCAATACTAGGCAAAAAAACCATCACAGGCGCCATGGTTAAATTTCCTAAAACAGCCCAAACTATAAAAAACTTAAGTAAAGGTTGTTTACGAATAAAACTCACCCCTTCAAATATAGTTTTTAGATTAATGTCAATACGACAATTTTCACTATTGTAATTATATGTAATTAAATAAGATATAACTGATACCACTAAAAAGGAAACGATATCTATGATAACTATAGTCGTTGGAGAAATAAAAGAAAGCAAAATACCACTAACTCCATAGCCAAGAAAACCAAGAATACTTCCAGTAAGACCTATCATAGCATTTGCCTTACTTAAATCTTCCTTATCAACAATTCCAGGAACTAAAACACTCACCGATGATGAGAAAAAAGTATTAAATATGGATTGTAAAAAATTGACTATAACAACAACCCATAAGATAAACGACTTATCAGTATAAGGAATAAGAAGAAGTGGAAGAAGAGCTACCGACTGGAATAAACCAGATAAACAGAGTATTTTTTTTGGATTATACCGATCAACAAATGCCCCAGATATCAATCTAAATAAAATATCTGGTATTGATCCAGCTAAGAAAACCAAAGAAACAAAAAATGAAGATTTTGTATAATTATAAACAAGGCAAATAGACCAAAGACTTAAAAGAGTATCTCCTAAGCTTGATACTGAGAGTGCAAACCACAACCTAAAGTAGTTGTTATTTCTAAAAATAAGAATATCTTTCATTATAATATTAATTAGATATTAAAGAAAAATAATCTGAAAGACTAGCTTGATCAATAACAGTTGATTTAAAATTCATTTGCTCTATAACTCTTTTCCATTCATTATATTTACAATCATTAGTAAATGAACATTCCGAACAATCAGGACACTTAGGATACTGCATGTCATCAAAAGCAAGACTATCATCATTTAATACACTTATGATTTCTTCAATATCACCATACTGTTCATTTAATAATTCAGATATAAGCTCATAACTACAACCACATGACTTCAGATCAAAAAAACTAATATAAAGATTCATATTTTGATCGCCAGACAATCCCCGCTGAACAGAAACCTCTCTCAGTGCTTTAGAAACAAAACGATAATCCCCAAGATAATGTGCAATTCTGGCCATAACAAACCATGAATCAAACTCCGTTGATTTAGCATTGTAATGCTTTAAACAAGAAAAGAAGAACTTGCTATTATATCTTTCATTGAACAAATATCTGAATGGTGCATATTTTACTGCTGTTTTAAAGTTTTCAAGAACATACTTCATATCATCTAGATTTGCATTTTTTTCTTTCAATACAACATTATACATTTTATCAATTGAAGCAATAACATCCAGTATATCATTATTAATATCATTTAAATGAGAAAGTTGCGGAATATATGAAAAATATGCAGGAAACCCTAAAATAGAATTATCCCTAATATATAAATCATATCCTTTTATCTTTAAATGATTAACAATCTTATCTAGTTTAACAGTATTCCCCTCATCACTAGTACTAAAAACATCAGGAATATATTTTATCTCCTTATCAAACTCTAGAAACTCATTTGGTAACGGACCAGTACCATTCGTGTAAAACCGTATAAAATTCAATCCATAATCTTTCTCGTTCTCTTCATTTATTTTGATTAAGTTCTCTTCCATAGTTGCCATATCATATCCCTGAAAAAGCTCTGTTAAACATCTCATAATGGCTGTTCTAATGTAAATATCCGAACCAAAAGCAGCTTTATAGAACGTAAAATCTTTATTAAAGATCAGTGAAGCAATAACTGGAACTTCTCCATCTATACTACAGTCCTTAATACAGACAACATATCCTTCACTCTCAATTTCCTCAATATATTCTAAAACACCCAATGACGAAAGAACACTTCTAGAAAAATTTGGACATTTATCATAGCCAAAAAATATCTTTTTCAAAGCAAAGCGCTCAAATATTTCACAAATGCCTTGAACAACGGCTTCATTGAAAGAATTTCCAGCAGACATTCCATTTGAACCACACAAAACAAAAAGAAGATCAATTGGTATATCAACAACAGAGCCTGAATTGTAGTGAAAACTACCCGCTATACCTTGGCAGCTCTCTCCTACCTCGTGTTTACCAGGTTCTCTGGAGCTCAGAAGGGACAAGGAATAGAAAAAGAGAGCATTTATACCCCACAGAAAATCAATGTATATAAAGCGACGATGCCCCCTTCCAGTGCTCCGATAAGGAATCCACCAATAAAGCCGCTCAATAAAAGTTTACCGAATCCCCAATCACTTCCGTATCTCTTAAGAACGTAATAAGAGGGAAAGAAGGATAGAATTCCCATCAAAGGACCAAAACTGCAAGCTATAGAACCGGCAAAAGCAGCAGTCAGAAGAAGATGTCTGTCTTTTAAGATTAGGGTAGATAAAAAGTTCATATTTATTCCTTCTAAAGAGCCTTCACTAGTATAGTAAAATAACCATTTTTATCGAATTTAGGGTATCATTACAAGCTTTTCTATAAAAATTCCCTCCAGATCTCCCAGCGCTCATCCCAATCTAGGGTAAGCAGCTATACGCAGGTCCCCTTTACGTTTTGGGTTAAAAAGCAAAATTCAGGCAATCAGTTAGGAAACTAAGCCCAGCTTCTCCAGCATTCTTCCTACCTCCCAAAGAGAACGTAGGTTGCTCACCAATACTCAGCCTCCCTGCCCTATTCTCCAAATATTCTCTACTTCTCTGCCAATAAGAAATGTTTGGTTTACACCACATTTAAACAGCGGGACACTTATAGTTTTCTGTGAAAAAACTTGAATATGAAAGATCTACGATTTCTTCAAACAAACACAACGAGCTAAATAACCAGAGGCATTCATTCCCATGGAATAGACAACATTCTCACCAATTAATGATTTTGTAACCATAAAATCACAATCCCTGAAAAAGAAAAAAATATCATCGTCAGAACGGTCATTCATATTATGAATATAACCATATTTCTTATCCTCCATAATACGGCATATCTGACCATCATAACGATCATTTTCTTCACTTTTGTAGTCTTCATTCCATCCTATTTTAGTATAAATACTTTTTTTGACTCTAATCGCCTGATTCTTCATTTCAACAGATGGCATACATGACATTATTTCTGAATGAACTTTTCTTACAAGGCTAGCAGCCAATCTTAATGTCGATTTCATTTTAAAATCTAAATAACCGTCCTTAATTTCATTTATGCATTTTACAAAATCCTCTAACCGTTTAATAGAGTTAGCATAGTCTTTCTTCTTTGCATAGCTGTAGGCCCAATTCTCAAGAATTTTCATTTTTAAATGATGATAAATAATAGAATGAGAATAGTCATATTCTTTTATATTAATACTCTTAATTAATTCCAAAGCTTTTGGATACTCATTCAATAACATATATATCCGGGCCAATTCAATTCTCGAAATCACACTATCAGGATCTAATTCAATGGCTCTATCAAGCAACTTTCTTGATAACCTATAGTCGTTTTCGTATCTACTAACAAATCCTGCATACATTAACAACAAAGAAGAAGAATCGGGGTTTAACTCCATAGCCACTTCATAATTCTGACGTGCAAGAGCAATACTATCATTCTTTGCATGAATAAAACCACCAACTCTATATATCTCAAAAAAGTCTGCCGCCAAATCTTTTGCCTCATCAAGTCTTGCACAAGCAATTTTATATTCACCTCGTTTTGATTCCAAAAGAGCTTTCTGTAAAAGATTAACAATAATCAAATCACTATCATTTCTTATCGTGATGGCATTTATACTATAGGGATTTTCATCGATTTCTTTCTTAACATTATACCCTAATCTTTCCATTTCATTCTTACGATTCACAATCGCTTTATATTCAACAGATGGGTATGGATGATTTGCTAACAAATACTCACGGCATAGCGGACTTATTGAATAGACCGTTTCAGTAGCATTAGCTCCTTTCAGTAATTCTATTTTTAAAAAATTAGTCTCAAACAATTGATTCAATCCTCCTGCTAGATCATCAAACTTTAATTTAGTCAAAAAGGACAATTCACCCATCGAATATCTATTATCTAGTGCAGTTAAGTACTTCAAAATCTTCTTTTGAGGTGTTTTCAAATATTTATATACGTTAGACATGCAAAATTCTAAGAACAACTTTTTCTTATTCACCAAAACACTTTCAACAGGGACTCCAGTATTAACTACAGTAACAAACCACTTAATATAACCAGGATTACATTTCATTGTTCTCACGTAGCGTTCCAACACTGAATTATTTGATTTGGAAATAATATCGACCCTCAACGCCTGAGAGTATGCCCTCAATAATGAAATGCCCTCTAAAACCTCCATAGGTTCAACCCTGATTGGTAAATTCATTGATCCAACACCAATCCTTGACGTTATAAGGACTTTTGACATTCCTTTTAGCGAAGTTAAAAATGTCTGTATATTACCATCTAGTATTGTCTCTAGATTATCAATAATCAACAAAATCTTAAACTCCGACAAAATACTAATGGTTGAATTTATCTTATCCTCTGAAGTAGAGTCAAATTTATCAGAAATTGCTTCGAAAACAAGCTTAGAGGAACTCAACGCATCATCAATACTTTCAATTTCTTTATGGGTTAATTTATTTGTCTTCGAGGAAACCCAAATGATCCCATCAAAATCAGATTCTTTATTTTCGATTTTATTAAGCAATTCATATCCAAAATTGAGTGCTAAAGATGTTTTCCCGATCCCGCCCTCACCTATTATTGCTGCAACTGGATATGGTCCTCTAAACCAAGAATTTAACTGGTCTAGTTCTTTTTTTCGACCTATAAATCCAGTATCATTAGTATCAACAATAGGTAAATTATGAAAAACACTTTCAGTAAAAGGAGAAAGCTCTATTGATTCCTTTAAAACCCATGAAGGATCTGTTGCTGATTTATTTAAAACATCTTTTAATCTATTAAAAATACGATCTAGAGATTTACTTAAAAAATCAAACAAAGCAATACAAGTTGGATAATCTTTTACATCCAACGGTCTTGAATGCATAACTTTATTTCTAACTCCAGCTAAATACGCTAATTCCTTTGATTTACTCTTAAAATAATTGATTTCTATCTTCGGAAAAAGCTCTTTATTTCTATACACAGTCTCTATAACATCATTAAAATCTAAATACACAACTAGATCCCTTATGTCTAAATCAACTGCAACATCATCATTCTTAGATCTATCTATGCATTTATCATAAATTTTATCTGAAAGATATTCTCTTATTCCTAATGCTGGATCATGGTGTAATAAAATATACTCTTTTAAATCTTCTTCAAGAGAAGTGATAGCGGAAAAAAGAGTAAGTGAAATAAGTCTGCCGTTCATAGTGCGATATCTTACAACATGAATATACAACAACCAATTATCATACAAGCATAAAAATTCCTTCTCAAAATGTCTCACCTTAACAACACAAACAAGCAAGCCCTCCTTCCGACACGAAGGCTATCAAACGAAGCGGGATAAATCCGATTTTGTGGGGCACTATTGCGCTTGCGGTTTTCGGGGGTTTTGCAGCATACTGCTGATAATCTATGAGTAAGACATTGAAATTCGCTGTATTGCCGGGCGACTACATTGGACCGGAAGTTATGGACGTAGCACTGGATGTGCTGAAAGCTGCCACAGAGCCTGCAGGCATTAAGCTGGAATACGAGGTTGCCGCGGTGGGTGGAGCGGGCATTGATGCTCATGGTAAGGCGCTTCCGGAGAGCACGCTGAAGGTTTGCGAAGAGGCCGATGCCATTCTTTTCGGGTCCGTGGGCGGGCCGAAGTGGGAGAAGCTGCCGCCGAAGGAACAGCCGGAGCGTGCCGCGCTGTTGCCGTTGCGCAAGGCGTTCAGCCTGTTTGCCAACATTCGCCCGGGGCTGCTGCTGAAGGAGTTGACCGATGCCTCTCCGCTGAAAACAGAGCGTATTCCCGAGGGGATTGATATTGTCTGCATCCGCGAGCTCACGGGGGGGATTTACTTTGGTCAGCCGAAAACCACCGAGACGCTGCCCGACGGCAGCAAGCGTGCGCTGGATACGATGGTCTACACCACGGAGGAGATCGAGCGTATTGCCGAGGTAGCCGCGATTACCGCCAAGGGCCGCGGGAACAAAGTGTGCTCGGTGGATAAGGCCAATGTGCTGGAAACTTCTGTGCTCTGGCGCCAGACAGTGATTGAGTATTTCAAGAAGCATCATCCGGAGATCGAGCTTTCCCATATGTATGTGGACAATGCGGCCATGCAGTTGGCCCGCGATCCCAACCAGTTTGATGTGCTCTTTACGGAAAATATGTTCGGCGACATTTTGAGCGACGAGATGGCGGTAATCTGCGGCAGCCTGGGCATGATGTCGTCGGCATCGCTGGGAACGAAGCAGAACAGCCACGGTCTGCCCTACGGGCTTTATGAGCCTGCCGGCGGAACAGCCCCGGATATTGCGGGCAAAGGCATAGCCAACCCCTGCGCACAGATTCTCTCTGCGGCCATGATGCTGGAGTATTCTTTCGGCGAAGCCGAGATTGCCAACAAGATCCGCGATGCGGTGAAGCAGGCCGTGCAGGATGGTATCCGCACCGGAGACATTGCCTTTGGCATGAGCCCCGTAGGGACCAAGGCGATGGCTCAGGCCATTGTGGAAAGACTCTAAGCAGAGCCTCCAACATTTACACAAAAAGCCCGAAGCGTTTCGCCTCGGGCTTTTCTGTGTGCAAGGAACAAGTCTCCTCGCCCGCCATTTGAGCGGCATAAGCGGTTTAATCTTCCGTATACTTTATGTCTGAAAAGAAGGAAGTCAGCCCCTGGCCGATAGGAGACTGTGAAGAGAACCCGACAGATAGCGGCTTATCCGAGTTCAATCGAAAGTAGCGGATGCCGACCCAGTTTTCTCCATCGTTGGAATAGGAAAATTGTATCTCCTGCCCCTTCTTTGTGACCCTCATATATACATCGCTCCCGTTAACGATATCGGAGTAAGCATCGTCAGAAATTTGGTTGGTAACAACCGATACCATTCGCTGAATGCCGGGTTCCTGATTTTCAAAGCAGAGTTTTGCCCAGTAGTCTTCGTCAATGTAGACCACAAGCATTGCGGCTTCCCACTTGGATTTGTGCTTTGCATGAGCCTTGGCCTGCAGCGTAAAATCATTGGACGGGCGAAAGAGGAGCTTAGGCATATTGCTTACACGGAAATTTCCGTGTGGAGCATAGAACATATTCGTCTGTGGCCCTGCGGTAATGGCCAGAGTAGCACCGGTTTGTTCAAATGCCACGGGCTCTATGATCCATTGCAAAGGTGTCGGGATACCTTCAACATGGATGGGGGATGCGGCTTCCGCAGAAGCGAGAGTAGAAGTAAGGAAGAAAAGGAGTAGGAATAGTTTCATTTATTAATTATGTAATTACTTTTGTTTTTTAAAAGCCAAATATGCAGCCTCTTTTCTCACACGCCCAAGACAAGAAGAAACGCTGGTACCCCCGGGCGCGTCAATAATTAGGACGACATAAGAGTGCAACAGGAAGGGTTTTCTGAAATATACTGTCTTTTCCCCGCTATCCCAATCGCGTGCAGATTTCGCGGAGGGACTCATTACTATTCCAAAATCAAAGTAAAATGATGCACCTTAAACCATTCTTACGCTGCCTTCTTTTTCTGACTCCGGCGATATGCCTGAGCAATTCCTTAAAAGCCGCAGAAGAGGCTTCGCCTGAAGCCGTATCGGCTCCTGTGCTGGAGTATGTATTTGAGGCACACGTGTTGATTGACTCAACCGTTGAAGTAGGAACCACGGCAAGAGGCAAGCAACGCTATATTCCCATTCGGGGCGGCCATTTTGAGGGAGCAGGAATGAAAGGCGAAGTGCTTCCCGGTGGAGCCGACTGGCAGACGGAGCGTTACGATGGAGTCACGGAACTGGATGCCCTTTATTCTATTCGCTGTGACGATGGCACTGTTATTATTGTGCATAACCAGGGAATTATTGCAGACGGAGGTCGCTATCTCAGAACAACCCCTGTTTTTTCCGCTCCGGAAGGCAAATATACCTGGCTTAATAGCAAACAATTTGTCGGCACCGTTTCGGGCAGTAACGAACCCAACACAGTGATTATTCGCTTCTACATGGTTCGTTGAACCCTAAAGAGAAAAGTTTTGTGGGCACTGTTTTGATTTAATCCGACAATAATGATGCCAAGGCTCCAGCTCTAGTGCCTTTGGCGTTTTTCTGAAACTAGTCGGGAAGGCCATCCAAGAGCTCCACGACAAGGAACCAGATAAGTTTTTTGGAATCGTAGACGATGTCGAGAAAGCGGTTGTCGGTGGTTTTGAGGACAAAGTGGATGTGCAGGGCATCGCCTACCCGATCGGCATATTGCCGGCGGATGGCGGCCACGGAATAGGTGTCGCCGTTGCGTAGGTGGATCATCCGCGGGGTAATTCTACGCGGGTATTGAGGCGTCTCAAAACCGGCAAAGACGGCGGATACGTTGATGGGTTGCAGGTCTGCTTTTTGCATAGGAAAATCCGGATTTGCCATAAGTATACATTTGTGCACTCTATTAAGTCAAGAATGGGCTATAATGTTACGGAGAATGTGCATCGGATCTGCCTCTACAATACAGTGGCGGCACGGCATCAACATGCCGGGAGGCAGCAGAAGCGACTCTACCTGCACATTGATTTGAATTGCTTTTACGCACAGGTGGAACAGCAGAGCTATGATTTATTCGGAGTGCCGGTGATCGTGGGCGGGTGGCGCAAAGAGAACGGCACGCCCCGGGGGATTGTGGCCACCTCCAGCTACGAGGCGCGGGCTTATGGAGTGAAGACGGGAATGAGCCATTACGAGGCGAGTAAGCTGTGTCCTTATCTGGTACCGTTTCAGGTGCACTGGAATAAATATCAGGCCATCTCCCGGCAATTGAGGCGCATTCTGCGGCGCTACTCTCCCAGCGTGGAAACTTATTCCTCGGACGAGTCGTTCCTCTCTCTGGACCACCTGAAAGAGGCCGGGCGGGAAACGTTGCTGCAGCTGGGCAGCGCTCTCAAAAACGACATTTACGGGGAGGTGCAGCTACTGGCCTCGGTGGGAATTGCGGAATCAAAAACCTATGCCAAGTTGGCCTCCGACTTAAAAAAGCCGGACGGGCTGGTGGTGGTGCGGGACGAGGAGGATGCCCGCCGCCTGCTGCATCCGCTGCCCGTGGGCGAAGTCTGGGGTGTGGGGCGCAAGCGCAGGGAACACCTCAAGGAAGCGGGTATACAGACCATTGCCGATGCCGTGCGAGAGGGCCCGGGCATCTTCAGAAACCTCTTCGGCACCTTCTTCGGTCAGATGCTCTGGGAAACGGTAACGGGGAAGGACTGCGCCATGGTGCTGGAGGAACCGGAACACATTCCGCAGGATGTCAGCTATATGCACACCTTCAGCAGTTGGGTGAGCGATCCCGAACAGGTGCGAGGCGAGCTGATAAAAGCCGTACGCCAGCTGTGCTACCGCATGCGGGGTTACGACCGCCGGGCCGAGAGTTTCCGGGGCTATATCCGCTTTCAGGATGTAACCTGGCAGGGCAGTAAATTCAAATTCCAGACGCCCGGGCCCACTAATCTGGATGACTATGTGTGTGCGCCCTGTCTGGAGGCAGCCATGCCTCTGGTAATCCGTTTTCTGGGCGAGGGGCACCGCATCCGCGGAATCGGCATGAGTACACAGGAGCTTACCGACAGTCAACAACTGGAGCTGTTTTTCCGCGAATCGGAAAAGCAGATCCACCTCTACCAAGCCATCGACCAGCTCTGCAACAGCCACGGTCTGGAGATCCTGAAACCCGCCGGCATCCTTAATGCCGCCCCCGGAAAAACCCATTTTCTGGACCGCAGCTGAGGGATCTAAATCTCTGATTGGGCAGGCCTTGACGTTACGGGAGCAGGAGGGCACTTTTGAGAGGTGAACTTAAAAAGGTTTCTGCTATTGATATGCCTGGTTTTAATGCCGGATGGCCTCCGGGCGAGGATTCCCACCGACAGTGAATTGGCGCGTCTGGAACGGGTACTGGAAGAGGCCAGCACACAAACAGAGCTGAATATAGCAGCAAGGGAGATTAGCCTTTATCTGGAGACAAGGCTGGACGCGGCAGAAACGGAAACGGCTGCTTTACTCAGCGAAGAACAGCGGGTGTTGTTTGGCCAATCCTGCGAGGCGTGGAGGACCTACCGGGACAGCTTTACCGATGCCTGGAGCATGGAATACGAGGGAGGGAGCATGCAGCCACTCGTTTACGGAATGTGCAAAAACCGTATGACAAAAGCACGCATTGAAGAGCTGGAGTTATTGTGCGACGAAATCAAATCTCACTGAGCTACTCACTCATTATCGGTATCTGGCCCAGAGTTAAACTTAAAGCGTTTTTCCATTGATTCTCTGGCAAAGAGTCGAAGATCTTCAACGGTATCGCTTTCGTCGACAATCTCATGCCCGATAAGTGTTTCGATGACATCTTCCAGGGTGAGGACTCCGGAAAAGCTGCCAAACTCATCCACTACCGCGGCAATGTGTATGCGTTTGCGCAGAAACATCCCCAAAGCCCGTTTTACGGTGGTTTGTTCCGGGATCGTCAGAATGGGGTGAGTGAATGCGGATAAAGGTATTTTCCATTGGTCGTTTGATGCCGCAACGAGCAGATCATCTCTCAAGGCATACCCAAGGACTTCCTCTTTTTCATCAATAACCGGGTATCGTGAATAACGGGAGCTTTTCACATAATCGATGATTTCCCCAAGGGACTTGTCGGCAGGCAGGGAGCACACCACCGGTCTGGGGGTGAACAGCTGTTGTATTCGAATGGATTGAAACGCCATCAGGCTATGAAGCATCCGGGCATCTGAACGGTCCAGAAGGCCCTCTTTGTGCCCCAAATCGACAACGGCGCGTATTTCATCCCGGCTAATGGTTGATTGGTTTTGTCGCCCTGCCGTAAAACACCGTGAGCAGATACCTGAAAGATAAACCAAGGGCCACATCAGGTAGACAAGCCATTGTATCAGGTAAGCACAGGGAACCGCCAATGTCCGCCAGTATTGCGCACCCAGTGTTTTCGGAATAATTTCCGAGAAAAGGAGAATGAACAGAGTAAGGATGCCCGAAATGATAGAAAAGGGAATGTTCTGAAAAACCAGTTGAGCCTGAGCCCCGACGCCGGCAGCGCCCACCGTATGGGCGACCGTATTTAAGCTGAGAATGCTGGCCAGAGGTTTCTCGATATCTTTTTTCAGAGTCTCCATAAGGAGAAAGGCCCTCTCACCTGAATTTTTACTTGAGGCAACAAAAGAGGGCGTAATGGAAAGTAAAACAGCCTCCAAGATGGAGCAGAGAAAAGAGACTCCTATCGCCAGAGAAAAGTATACAAGGAGCAGCGTCATTGTTGAGAAACAAGGAATTGAATAGATTGGAACAGGCAGATTCGGACAAGCCTTAACACCCAATCATACGGTAAGCAATCAGCCTCCAGAGGGCAAAGATACCAAGTTGGAGCAAGGTTTGCCGGCCTCCAGATGGCTGAGGTTGTTGAGGGTGGTTGCCGCAATGGCCTGCATGGCATCGCCGGTAAAAAAAGCCTGATGCCCGGTAATAATTACGTTGGGAAAAGTAGTCAATCGGGCAAAAACATCATCTTTGAGCACCTGGTTGGATAAATCTTCAAAAAAGAGGTCGCCTTCTTCTTCGTAGACATCGAGGCCTACGTAGCCGATTTTACCGGATTTAAGCCCCTGAATAAGGGCACGCGCATCGATAAGAGCACCGCGGCTGGTATTGATGAGCATGATGCCATCCTTCGCCTTAGCGATGGCCTCCTCGTCGATGAGGTAGTGAGTCTCGGGTGTCAGAGGACAGTGCAGGCTGAGGATATCGCTTTGGATTAACAAGGTATCTTTGTCGGTGTAGTGGACGCCCGAGTCAATCAACGCCTTATTCGGATAGAGATCGTAGGCAAGGATACGACAGCCAAATCCCTGCATGATTCGGCAAAAAGCAGTGCCTATTTTACCGGTACCAAATACGCCGACCGTGCACCCGTTGAGGTCGAATCCCATAAGGCCATCCAGAGAAAAATTACTTTCGCGCACGCGGTGGTAGGCACGGTGGATTTTACGGTTCAACGCAAGCACCAAGGCTGCAGCGTGTTCGGCAACGGCAAAAGGGGAGTATTCGGGGACACGTGCGACCAATAGCCCAAGCTCGCCGGCAGCCTGGAGGTCTACATGATTATAGCCGGCGCAACGCAGCAATATCATCCGGACGCCCAATTCACGTAGGGCACAAAGTGTGTCTCTGTCGAGGGAGTCATTGACAAAAGCACAAACGGCTCCGCAGCCGCGAGCGAGAACGGCAGTCGTCTCATCCAAATGAGCTTCCAGATAAATCAGCTCATGTTGGAACGTTCTGTTGACGGCATCAAAAGAGCTTCGATCGTAGGGTTTTGCACTAAAGAAAGCCACTTTCATAAGCATTACCATATGTAGAAAAGGCGGATAAGCAAAGGTAAACGCAAAATACGAATCAAGCATTCTCGGTTATGGCAGCGAAGCATTGCGTTGCCTCTTTCTGTACACAGTTTCAGCACGAATCGGAAAAAGGATGAAATGATTAGATTGACAAATTAGAACGTTCGGTCTATTTTTATATCATGCGTTCTAATTCAAGGAAGGAATTCACATTTATTGAACTTGCCCGCCGTCAACAGATCATAGATGCGACGATAGAATCTGCGGCCAAAGAAGGTTACGCAGGGACTGCGGTCTCCAAGGTTGCGCAAAAGGTAAACATCAGCAAAAGCGTGGTGCTTTACCACTTCAGGAACAAGGATGAGCTCATAGAAGAAACGGTGACTCAAATCTACGATTCTCTGTGGAGTTTTGTGCAGCCGCGCATACTGGCCGAAAGCACGGCAAATGCCCAATTACGCGCCTATATAGAGGCAGAATTCGAGTATCTGGAAATGAACCGGGACCAACTCCTGGCTCTTTCGAGCATCATAACAAACCACCGGAACAAACAGGGCGATTTGTATCTTCTGGAAAAGGCCACTGAGGCGTATCTGGACCTGATCGGCCCCATGCTGGAAGCAGGACAACAGTCCGGGGATTTCCGCTCTTTCGCCATTGTGCCAATGGCAAGAACGCTGATGCACGCCATCAATGGTGCGCTGGAACATTGGGTAAGACATCCCGACATCTCCCTGCGCGACTATGCCGGAGAATTGATGACCCTCTTTGACTTAGCCACGCAGCAATAGCGCTCCACTACTTTTTATGAAACCAACTACCCTAACCTCCTCCAAACAGAGCCTATGCGGGCGCGCCGCGCCCGGAGTCGTTCTGTTTTTCATGTCGCCCTTTATCGCTGAGTTTCTATTGGGAGATTTTTCCATAGATGCCATTGGCCTGCTTTTCTTTATGGCTCCGTTATACGGCGGTGGTGCTCTTGTGGTGAGAGAAACTGCCCGCAGGCTAAATCGCGGCTGGCCGACAATCATGCTTCTGGCCCTAGCTTACGGACTTTTTGAAGAAGGTATCGTCATAGGCACACTGTTTAACCCAAACTATCTGGGGCTGCATTTACTGGAAAACGCCTATATTCCGGCACTGGGAATTGGTGCATTTTGGACCACCTTCGTTCTCACAATACACACCGTATGGAGTATCTCTGTTCCCATAGCCATTACAGAAGGCTTATTCAAAAAGCGCAAAACCGAGCCCTGGTTGAACAATACGGGACTGGGCATTGCAGTGCTATTCTTAATCTTAGGAGGCATCCTGATCCGCAGTATGACGCGGATGCAGGATTCCTTTCAAATTCCCCTGCATGACCAGATTGCGGTGTGGGTCTTGATTGCAGTGGTCGCAACAGTTGCCATTCGGATAAAACCGAAGCAACGCCCAGAAAAGGGTGCGTCTATAAACCCGGTAATCGTGCTGACGGGATCATTCCTCTTTGGCATAGCCGTGCTGAATACCTACAGATTATTCAGCGACTGGCCTCTGGCCATTGTTCTCATAACAATAGACATTACGGGATTCACGCTTCTGGCAATCATGTCGCGAAGATCGCGCTGGACAACTTTACAGACCACAGCGGCTGCCGGAGGGGCGATGTTTGCCTACGCCTGTATGGCGTTTCCCCAGGAACCGGTAGCGGGCACGAAAGGGGTGGTTGATTTGGCAGGAAATGCCATTTTCGCAGCGATAGCGTTGTGTGTATTTCTACTGGCCCTGAAACAGATCGCAAAGGCACACGGGGCGCAGGTGCGCTGAATTACAGTACCAGTAAACTCCACGAAAAAGCAGGGCATTATGAGTGCTCAAGCACAAAGATGGGCTGAATTTTACGGTACCACCAACTACCGAAGGGGATGAGCTTGCACAGTTTCAAGCCCACATTAGAAAAATAGAGATCCCA
Organism: Opitutales bacterium; assembly: GCA_016932335.1. Lineage (GTDB taxonomy): Bacteria > Verrucomicrobiota > Verrucomicrobiia > Opitutales > Oceanipulchritudinaceae > JAFGCZ01. Next base: position 161,288 of record JAFGCZ010000008.1, read on the forward strand.
TTGGGAATAGGAGGGGTAATTGTAGACGCAGGGAATGCCGTAGGGCTCATTGCCAATATAGTCCAAAGCAGAAAGAAGCATGTGCTCTACCCTATTCCCGCAGGCGTGGTCCTTGAGGATAACGGTGCTTTTGGCCACCCGTGCGATTTCTCCCAAAAGAGTTTCGATGTGGCGGGTGTGGTGCAGCACATCGAGGGCAATCACCACATCAAATGAATTATCCGGGTAAGGGAGGTGGAGTCCGTCGTAGATTTTTTTGGGAATTTTGCTTTCTCTGTGGGATTGGATATCGACCCCGTTGATTTGTATGGAGGCATTTTTCTCCAAAAGCATAAGGGAGGTAGAGCCATCATCGCAGCCGACGTCCAAAACGGAGGCATTAGCAGGGATCAACGCGGCAATTTGATGTGCCAGAGGCCGGCGCGTGAAGCAAAGCTCGTTGAATTTCCGCAAACCGCGCATAACCCGCTGTTTCATAGGACAAAAAGCATTGGAGGTTGTTTTCGATGGACAGAGAGAAACACCTAGAGACTCAAGCGCAAGCGGGCCGCTCCGGCAATGGTAATTCTTGAGCAACCGAAAATAGAAGGCTGAAGCGTTTCTCCAAGGTTTAATCTTGATTGTATTCCCGCAAATGGGCAGTTTCCTTCAACCGGAATGGTAGGAGAAATGGAGACAAGGAGCGGGAAACGCATATGAAATCGGTCGGTTTTATGAGCACAGCCGGATTGCCTTGGTTTACCGGAACGAGTATTATTCCGCTACAGCAGGCCGTTTATCTGAAAAAGCGGGGTTATGATACGGCGTTGTATCTTCCGTGGCTAAAACCCGAACGACAGAAACATTGTTACCAAAAGCATCTCTTCCGCTCGCCGGAGGAGCAGGCGGCATACATCCGCAATTGGCTACCCGAAGATCTGAGGGCATACTGCCCGGAGCTTCTTTTTTACCCGGCAACATACTCGAAAAAGTTAGGCAGCACCGTGCCCATGAGAAACCCCGCACGGGTTCTCAAAGAGCATGATTCGTTGGTATTGATCGACCCGGAACACCTTTTTGCACTTTATCCGTGGTCCCGCATACGGCGGAAACAAGCATGGGTGATCGGTGAGGTTATGACAAATTACGAGTATTTCTTCAGCCCGCATGTGCCGCGATTTGTGGCAAAGCAACTGCAGGCCTACTGCCGCTTTATACTGCAGCGCATGTGCCACCGGCTGGCTCCGATTTCCGCCGTGCAAAAGGATATCTGTGCCCTCTCCAAGAGCAGTGTTGTTCCGTTGAATGCAGCCGATCGACAGTTCTTCAGGCCTCCCCCATCTTCACGAAACAGGCAGTATTATTTTATCGGTAAACTGATTCCTGAAAAAGGACTGGCCGAACTGTTCAACAATCTGCAGGCCTGTGGAGTCGACTCCATAGACTTGTATGGAGCGGGAGCGCAGAGCGAGGTGGAAACACTGGCGGCAAAGGCCGGCATTAGCCCGAATCTGAAAGGTGTGCTGGAAAAGCCCTGGGAGGTATTGCCCGATTACAGGATTTTTGTGAATTGTTCCCGAAGCGAGTATTTGTGCTCCACAACCGCCAATGCGCTGGCCATGCAGCAGTGGGTAATTCTTCCGAAACATCCTTCCAACGAGTATTATTACTCGTTCAAAAACTGCTTGCCCTACCGCACCCAAGCCGAATTTGTGGAACAGTTCCGGTATGCCCGGAAACATGAGCCTGTGGTGGATCCAAAGCTCTCCGGGCTTACCTGGGAGGAAACCATCGAGCGCTTGATTGAGCTTATCCAAGCACCTTGTTGACAACCTCCAGTGCTTCGAGAACTGCCTGCGGGCGAGCCTGAGCAGGCTGCTCCACCTTATTGGGAGCGGGAGTATCCGCCATAGCCGCAATCGCCTGAAGCAATACTTTGGTGCTGCGGAAAGCCTGCCCCAAGCCACATTCGCGAATCCAGCGGAGGTTGGGACGCTCCTGCGGCAGTAAATGCTTTCGGTCGACAAGCACAGAAATACCGGCAACGGACGCCTCACTAATGGTTCCCGGGCCGGGTTTGCAGACGAGAAAATCGGAAAGGGCAAAGTATAGAGGAATCTCCGTTGTGTAGGTGCGGATTATATGGGGGTATGGCAAATGAAGCTGCTCCAACTCTCGGGCCAGATCGTGATTATGCCCGCAGAGAAAAATCATCTGAAAGTCCCTGCGCAGGTGCCGCAGTGCTTTGGCCAACTGGAACATACGCCGGGAGCCGGTGCCCCCATACATCATACAACCGGTGAGCCGCTGTGGATCAAGTCCAAGATCTTTTCTGGCTTGAGCACGGTCTCCGGTAAAAGGTTCATAGAAGGCCGGATTTACAGGAAGGCCGTTGATGGAAAAAGTCTGCGCCGGAGGGTGCGGTTTGCGCAATGCTTTGCGGTAGGCCGTCTCTGAGCAGCAGAGGATGTGATAATCCTGCCCTTTAGGAAACCAGCTATAGCGCATGGATTCCATGTAATCGGTGATGAGCACAAGGAAGGGAACGGGACGCATTTGCGTGTACTGCCTGATTGCCTGTAGAATAGACTGATTGGCCAGGGGCATAACGGAAATCACAAGGTCGGGCCGTGATTCTTCCTGCCAGTGCCGGACAAGCCGTTTGATGGAACGCCGTTTGCCCAGGCGGATGTTGAGCATGGTCAGCGCATAAAAGAGAAGGCAAAAGAGGCCCGACCAGTTTTTCCCGAGGACAAAGTGGTTGTAGACATCCTCATTGGTATACCTGGAAAACCGAGGGAAGAGGTCGAGATCGGCCATCAGCTCCCGGTAAGGATTGCATAGGGTTACCTCGTATCCTCCCTGCTGACTGAGCACGCTTTGCAAAGCCCGTGCCGTGGCCCGATGCCCTCCCCCACTGTCTGTGTATAAAATAGTAATTCTTTTTGTGTGTATCATACAGTATTCCGGGTGCTACAACGGTGACAAGTTGCTCAAGGGCATCAATACAGGTTGACGCGAAGCCGTAACCTTTTCATAAAAAACCGGTCATGTAAAAGATTTAGGGGTGTCTCTTCAACTATAAATTAAGTGAAACCTCCCTCTATCGCACCTGCACCTCAAAAACCTGAAAACAGTGAACATGCAGCTTATAACGATACCGACAGAGCAGACTACGGCGATTACAGATGCCATACTGGGGCTTGAAGCGTTTCTACTGGCAGGCTTCTTTCAGCGTTTTATGCATGTGGACCGCCTCCGTGCCCGCTACTGGCAAATGCTCTTGCTGTTGACAGGACTGGCTTCTTTTCAGGGGACAGTGGCCCACGGGTTTGAAATGAGCAAAGGCACTTACGAGCTGTTGTGGAAACCGCTGTTGATTACCCTCGGGTTGATTATTGCCAATATTGCGCTGGTAACACTCTACGATTTATGCGGAAAGAACACAGCCAAGCGTGCCTGCCCGCTGCTCCTGGCAATGGCATTGGGCTTTTTTGCAATCACCTTTATACCGGGAGTCACCTTTTTGATTTTTATCATTTACGAGGCCATCGGTCTGCTTTTTGCGCTGGCCGTCTACATCATCCTTGCCGCCCGAAAAAAACGGTCCGGTGCAGGGATTATAGCGATGGGTATTGTGCTGCAAATGGCGGCTGCAGTAGCACAGGCCGCCGGACCTTATGAGGTCCACATGCTCTGGACCTTCAACCACAACGGCATTTACCACCTGATCGGCATGGCGGCCACGTTGATTATGATTTTGGGGGCCTTGAAAGGGTTCCGTAACGAGGAAAGGCAAATGGTATGAGTGAGTCATCGCAGACAAGAAATGTTCTGGCAGAGGAAGCCATCGGCAGCATGCGCGATGCCCTGGTATCCCTCAGCCACGATGGAACCATCATCATGCTGAATGCTGCGGCAGAAAAGCTGCTGGGGATTACCTCCAAAGAAGCAGTGGGCTGCAGTTTTGCCAAAACTTTTGTCAGCCGAGAGGATTTGGAAGCCCTTAACGACTGCATTCTGGAAGCGATTTACGATCCCTCCACGCCACACGTTTCAGAAATCACTCTAAACCCGAATCAAGAGGAGTCACAACACCTGGTGGTTCGGACCAATTTGTTGAAACAGGAAGATGGGCAAAACATCGGGGTGGTTGCGGTCATCAGCGATATCAGCGAACAGGTTCGCCTGCTGGAAGAAACCATTCAGCAAAAGCGCGTACAGCACCAATTCGGGCAATTTTTTATCTACCTGTTGAGCATTAATGCCATAGGCACCTTAATCAACCACTTGTTGAGCACTTACCTGAAAACGCTGGATGTCTACGGAGAAGTTTTCAAATGGTCCTACCTTCTAGTGTTGCTGGTTCCCAGCTTCATAGCTATTCGCATCATGAAGATTCCGGTAAAGTCGCTTGGGCTGACCCTGGAAAACTGGAAGAAGTCTCTGAGAGAAGGTGTCTACCTGTCGACGGGGATTGTGGTGGCCGGCTTGGGGTTGGTTTGGCTGTTGAAGCAGTTTACCACCATGCCCTTCAACCCAACACCTTTTGCCTGGGCAGGTGTGTTTCCCTACTACTTCCACTCTTTTTTACAGGAACTGCTGGGCAGAGGGATTATGCAATCGTCTTTTGAACGGTTTTTTGATGACCGCCACGGGCACAAGGCCATTGTTCTGGCCTCGGTGTTTGCGGGCATGTTCCACATCCATTTCGGGCTGATGGCAGTCTGCATTATCTTTGTGGCCAGCCTGTTCTTCGGGTTGTTCTACCAGCGGCACCACAACTTGATCGGTATTACCGTACTGCACGGAACATTGGGTATTTTCGCCTTTTGCTCGGGACTCCTCTAAAATTCATCTCCTGAGGAGGGAATAGAAGCACAAACAGAAGTCCGCGTTTTTACCATAATCTTATTCCAAGGCAGTGGAGGCGTTGAGGTGTTGCTGGAGTGTTTTAAGCAGATCGTTTTTTTTCATGGGTTTGGGGATGTAGTCGTTACAGCCTGCTGCGAGGCATTGCTCGAGGTCACTGGAAAAGGCGTATCCAGTCTGTGCAATAATAGGAATACGGGGATTGGTTTTGCGGATCTCTCTGGTGGCTTCCAATCCATTGCCATCGGGCATTCGAATGTCCATAAGCACTAGGTCGATGCTTTCGTCACCGAGTACTTTGGCAACGGTATCGCGCCCGGTGGTGGTTTGGCTGATGCGCAGGTCGTGGACGCGGAGGACGGTTTTCAAGTATTGGAAGTTCACGGGATCGTCTTCCGCAATAAGGATGTGCTGCCCACTGAAAGCAAAATTATCCGCATCGGGCTGAGGCACGGAGCGCTCTTCAACGGAATGGACCTGAAACGGGAGAGTAAAGAAAAAGGTAGTGCCCTGGCCCAAGTCCGATTCAAGCCATATGTGGCCTCCCATCAGTTCCACACAGCTTCTGGAGATAGCCAGGCCCAGACCGGTGCCTCCGTAGAGTTTCTCGGTTTCGTTGGTCGCTTGGCGGAAACGCTCAAAAATGGCGGCATGGTTTTCCTGAGCGATGCCAATCCCAGTATCCTTTACCCAGAGGAGCAGCTTACCCGGCTCGTTTTCATCTTCGCGACAGCCCAATTCAATGATCCCTCTGGAGGTAAATTTGAGGGCGTTCTGCAAGAGATTGTTCAAGACCTGACGCAGGCGAGTCTGGTCGCACAGGCCTTCCAATTCTGCGGGAGGCAGAGAAAGCCGCAGGGACACATCGCCATTGTTCTGTGTGAGCAATTCTCCGTGGAAAATGTCATAGACATCGCTCAGCAATGCGAGTATGCGGGTCGGTTTCGGATTGTGCACGGCAAGCCCGGCATCCAGTTTGGAAATATCGATAATGTTATTGATGAGTTCAAGAAGGTTCTCTCCGCTTTTATTAATGAGGCTCACAAATTCGCCAGTTTCTTCCCGTGTAAAAGAAGGATCTCCGAGAAGAGAAGAGAATCCGATGATGGCATTGAGGGGTGTACGAATCTCGTGACTCATATTGGCGAGAAAGGCCGACTTGAGACGATCTGATTCCTCCGCCCGACGGGCGGCCACCGCCAACTCCCGGTTGCTCTGCTCCAGCGCCTCTGAAGTAGCCTTGAGTTCGGCATTGATGCGCAGAATACTGTCCTCAGACTGCTTGCGTTCGGAAATATAGCGAGCCTGCAAAAGGTTCTGGTAAGCAGTGGTGGCAATTTGCGCAGCAAAGGTATTAAGCACTCCGGCAATGTTTTTGAATTGCTCTTCGGACATTACCGGAACTCGATAAAAGGCTTTTAACAGTTCTTCTCGATCGACACCTATTCTGTCGGCATAAGCAAGAATCTGACTCTCATTCTGAGTATCGTCGCGCACCTGCCCGATAAGCCATTTAGCAACCTGACGCTTGCCGACAACAATGGGAACGCCGGAATCCCAAAGACCACCGCTCAGGCACGGTTTCACATTGGGACCATCTGGGTTATAACGGCCCAATTCGGCATCGGACTTTCGGCAATTCTGCCGCCCCAGCTCAGTGGTACGCACCAGATTACAGAATTGGCAGAAGTTACTGGGCTTGGTTAAGGGAGTGCCATCCAGGCGGGTCACAAGCGAGGCCACATTAAATGCCCCGGAAAAGTTATCCTGCAATGCCTGCAAAGCCTTTAAATCAATAACATCCTCGAGTTCAACACCGTCCGCAGATTCGCCGGGAGCTGTAACGGCCTCCAGCCTTCGCTGCATAAGCGCTTCATATGCTTTACGCTCACTGATATCGCGGGCGATGCCGAGGACCCCCAAGATCTTACCGTCGGAAGCCTTCATCGGAGTTTTGATGGTTTCCAGAATAACGTTTTTCCCTTTTGTTTGATCGAAGATAGTCTCCTCATTCATACTGGGATGCCCGGCATGGAGGGCAGCCAAGTCCTTGGAGCGAAAGAATGCCGCAGCTTCATGATCAAAAAGCTCAAAATCGGTATGGCCGATGAATTCGGCTCTGGTTTTGCCAAAAAAGGTTTGGAAGCGCAAATTACACTCCAGATAGACGCCATCGGGATCCTTTAACCAAACGAGATCCGGAATGGTTTCCAGCAGGACTTTGAGCAGCAGGCTTGATTGCTCTGCAGTGGCAGAAGTAGAGGTAGGCGTGCGTTCCATGTAAGAGGTTCCCGGGGTAAGCGTACTGATAGACCAGACCGCTTGAAACACAAGAACTTACTATAGATAGCACGAGTGGGTAAGTCAACTAAGACGCCCAGCAAAAGGAGGAGTGGAATATAGATCATTTCCCACCAAAAAGCCCTCGCTCCGGGTGGTAAGAGGGAACGAGGGCTTTGAGTGTTTGTGGATGGATGCGGTTGCTTTTCTACTTAGAAATCGTAGCTGAAACCAAGCCAGGCAGAGCGGCCTTCCTCATAGTAGGCGTATTCGTAGATGTCTCCGCTGTCGTTGGTATCATTGAAGATGTTGCGGAGCTTAAGGTGCAGGCTGAGGCGGCCGTATTCGGGTGAATCGTAGGCTACCCAGGTTGTATTGAGGTTGAAGGTGTAGCGGTCGGATACGCGGTAATCTTCGTAGAGCTCGTATCTGGTTCCAGCGACTTTGATACTGCCATTCTGGCGGATGCTGTCGTAAGCCAATTCGATGCGCCCGTTGAGGGTTACGCTGAGGCGATCGTCCTTGAGCCAGAAGGATGTCCAGTTGATGTTGACAAAGTCGGGAGAGCCGAAGCCTTCGCGAATTTGGCGCAGCTCGTTGCGGGTGATGATGGCCTCGTGATAGTAGACATCTTCAAGAATGTCTTCGTTCTCGTATTCATCATAATAGGTGGGATTGCTGCGCCGGGTTTCGGAGAAGGTTCCGTTGATGTTGAATACGTGGTTCTTCCATTCTTTAGTCCAGTCAAAAGAGACGGCCTCGTAGTTGGAGAAACCATCGTTGCTGATGTACCACTTGCGGTTGTCAATATCACCATCGACCCAGACAATTGCGGTGCGGGCAAACTCGTCGTGACCATCGCGGTCGGTGTACTGGAGTTTGAAATTACCCCAGACGCCTTTGAAGGTGGTGGCCAGAGTAAACTCGTCGTTGTAGGGAGTGGTTACATCGGCCTGGCTGTAGCGGGTGGAGGAGATGACCATATAGGTGTACCATCCGTCGTCGGAGTAAACGTATTGCCCGGCATCGTTGACGGTGTAGGTGCGGCGCTCAAGGATGAGGTCGGGCATGTTTTCTTTGAGGGCAAAGGAGAGGGTATTTCCGGCATAATAGCGGTTCCAGCCGGCGGTGATATCGAGCCATTGCGTGGGGCTCCAGGTAGCAACCAGGCGCGGAGCAAGGTTATCGCCATCGAGAAAGTCCTCGTGATCGTAGCGCAGGCCAAAGCGGTAGCTGAGTTTAGTACCGGCAATCTGATGTTCGTTGGAATACTCGGCCCAAGCCGCGGCACTGTTAACGGTGGCATTGGCATCGAAGGCCATGTTTACGTTGCGCTGCTGGAGGGCCTGCTCGCCGTCGATAACGGTTGGATCGTCGGGGCCTTCAGCAGAGACCACAAGATCGCTGACCAAAGCCCGGGAGTAGCCGTAATTGGTTTCCGCACGGGTGGTGGTGGCATGCTGGTAGATGTATTCGGCACCGATGTTGATTTTGGCCGTTTCGGTGAGGCTCAGGGTATAATCGGCCTTAAGGGGGAGCTGTTCCTCGGTGGCATCTATATTACCCCAGCCTCCTTTGCTGGCACTGCTGCGCCCGGGAGCAACCCAGTCGATACTTTCGGTAACACTGTAGTTATAGTTATGTGGAGGGTGTTCGCGCCCCAGTTCGCTGGACTGGTAGCCGGTGGTAATTTTCAGGGTAGAATCGTCGGTCTGGCGGAGCAATTCGGCAGTGTGCTGCCAGGCGGTATTTTCCTGAGTGCGCAGACTTTGCTCGTAATTTTCCATTTCCGAAGGCGTGTAAATGGCCGTGTATTTAATGCTTACCTCGTCGTTCAACGTGTGCTTAACACGGGCCTTGTAATTCTCCACATAGCTGGTAGCGCTGCGCTCCAGATAAGAGTAACTGGCGTGGGGCTGCTGATTGTCCAGCTTGGACTCCTGATAGCTGTATTCGAAAAGTGCGGCCGTTTTGCTGTTGATGGGCGCTTCGGCATAGGCTCCGTACTGGAGCTTGGTAAATTGGGCCTTAACAGGGGTGTCTTCCGCATCGAAGTCTTCGGGGACCACCAGCTTGTAGGTCATGGTATCGTCGGATTCAAAACCGAAGTTGAACCCGCTGTGGTATTCACCGCTGGGGTCTTTGGTTTCGACCTCAAAAACACCTCCGGTAAAGTTACCGTAAGCAGCAGGCACATTGCTGTCGTAGACCGTTACCGACTCAATCATCTGCGGGTTGACGAAAACGGTCTGCGGGTGCCCCACCGGATCGTCGGTATCGTGGATGTTATCGTTGGTGGCATCGTGCAGCGTGTTGGTGCTCATGCCGTCTACGATGAAGTTGTTGTCGTAGTAGCGACCTCCGGAAATACTGATGCGGGAGGGCCGCACATCGAGAATGGACTCCTCGGAAATCTCGTTATACGTGTTGAAGAACTGCACATTGGGCAGAGAATAGGCAATGTCGTTGATGGTGGCACTGCCTGTGCCGCGCTGCGCGATCGTTTCTTTGTTGAGGACTGTTTTGCCAAGGGCTTCGTTGGCCGGGATGGAATCGGCAACGACTTCGACCTTGATTTCAGGAGCGGTCGTTTCGTCGGCCAGAACATACTGAGTCCCAGTCGCAAGAGATAGCGACAAAAGCAGTCTGCGAGTGTATGGTTTGTTAAGCATAGTTGTTTTCCGGTTGAAAAAGGATCAGCTGATACGGCGATTTTGGCGTGGAGCCGCCGGAGGAATGCACCAGTAAGCGACAAAGCCGAAGATACCGGTAGGGAGCATGAGCAGGCTCATGATCTTCTGAGAGGTGCTCCAGGAACCTCTGCGCACGCTGAAAAGAATGGAAAGCAAGGCCAGAGCAAGGCTAAGGAGCATCGACCAGGGGGAGCCCGATTCTGCATAGAAGCCGATATATCCGGAGCCTTCGCTGCGGAATTGCAGTGTCCAGGGGAACAGCACAGAGGCTATCCTCCCCTGCGGCATTCGCTCTAAGCTCGGGAGAGCCTCGGAATAGGTATCCAGCAAATCGTAAGAACGGTTAAAGACGATGGACTCCTGCCAGTCGTCGTTCTGAACGGTAAGCATTACATAAAGCACATTGCCGCTGAGGCGCAGGCTGGACTCTGCCGGAAGATAATGCTGAAAAGGCACACGGACCGGGCGGTAGCCCTCGCCGACCACCATCCACACGGAATCATCCTGCCCGATAATGAGGCAGCGCAGTTCCTTGTTGGCCTGCTCAGAAACAAGGATGTGGCGCGGGTGAATCTCCTGCCAAAGGGGATCTGCAGAAACCTCGGCCGGTTTGGTAACGAACGGTTCTCCACGTTTCATCTGCAACTGAAAGAGAGTTCCGGCTTGGTCTACGAGAAAATAGCCTTCGTCGTAGGGTTTACGGGTAGTACTGTTACCGTAGGCAGCTGTAGCCGGAAAAACAAATCCGGCATCCGCCAGCGCTTCAGTAAAACGCCGTCCTTTATCCGAAAGCAAACGGTTTGTCTTGGAATCAAGCAGTTCAATCCGATGTCCCGGGCGCATAAATTCTCCGGTCGTTTCCAGTTCAACTTTACCGGTGGCACTGTCCATCAGGGGATAGAGGGCAACGCCCGGAAAATCGAGCTCGGGTGCTTTGAGGCGCAGGCTGGTCCGCTGTTCGCGAATAATTTTGGTGGAAATGGGTACCCCTCGGATTTCATCGGGCAATTTGCCATCGTGGTAAAGCTGCAAGTAATTATGCAATGGTGTAATCTTCTGAAAAGCTTCCTCAGAATAAGCAACCCCGGAGCGGTCCATGTAGCGGATACCGCTCTCCTCGAAGCGATAGAAGGCGAAGTCTTCGAGCACACTGCTGTAGATCGTATAGGGAGCCTCTACCTTTTCGGAAAAGGCTATCCAATAAGTTAAGGGCAGGTAGTGGGAGAGCACTCCTGTGGCGAGCAGAAATAAAAGAATACGGACAAAGTGAATCATTGGGAAAGCCCCTTTCTATAACGGAAGGAGGAAAGCAGAGGCAGGCAGAGAAAAAGCACTGCGGCGATGGTCAGATGAGGCAGGATACGGGCATAGGTATCGTAAAAATCGAGGTAGTAGAGTTGCCGAATAAGGCCATAACCAAGCAAAAGGTAGACCACGCGATAGCGTTTATAGCCTTCCATTTGAAAGAGGGCCATGAAGAGGTAGCCAAAAATACCCCCGATGAGCCAGGGGAAGGAGGTGATGACAAGGTTTCCCAAAAATTCAGCGGGGAAATAGAAGGTAGAAAAAACCGCAAAAACAAGTAAGGCCGGCAGGACAGTGGCCAGCATGAGGGCAAGGCCAATGAGCTCGTGCCAAAGAATTGCTTTCTCTTCGTTGAGCGGCAGGTGAAAGAGCAGGCGAATCCGGTGATTTTTGGACTCCTCGTGAAACTGAAGAAAACCAAGGAGCGTCCCCGAAATGAGAGGGAGCCAGCGATAGGGAGTGTAGAAGAGGTAGGCTTTGGCAATCCAGGATCCCCAGATTTGTTCTCCCTCATAGAAATTGCCGACATAGCGCAGTTTCAGGCATAGATAGAGGGCAAAGCAAATATTGGCCGCCAGCAAAAGGCCGGCAACCGACTTCAGTTTGATCCATTCTTTATAGCAAAAGGCATTGAGGTAGCGCATCAGTATTTTCCGGTTAGGGCGATGAAAGCATCTTCCAGTGTCATGGGTACAGGAGTGAGGGATTCAGGTGTGAGGCCCCTGGCCCTGAGGTAGTCAGCAGCTGTCTCAGCGGTAAAGTAACCGTTGAGGCTGTAGCCCGATTTATCCTTTTCGATGCGGGTTCCAGTGGCTGAGTCAAAGGATTCGGGAAGCTCTGCCGGATTATTGAAATGGTATTTGCGGTAAGAACCGGAAAAGTGGTGGAGATCGGTGCGGGCAATGACCCGGCCGTGATCATAGATAATGCAATCGTCGATGAGGTTTTCCAGATCCTGAATAATGTGTGACGTAAGCAGAATGCTGCGGTGGTCTGCGGCGGCGTATTCTCTGATAACATCAATGAAGAGCCGGCGGTATCCGGGGTCGAGCCCCATGGAATAGTCGTCAAAGATAATGAGTGATGGATCCTGAGCTAGAATAAGCCCCAGAGCCACCTGAGAACGCTGCCCGCAGGACATGGTGGCAATTTTCTGTGCGGGGGTGATATCTAGCTTGCTGATGAGGTGGAAATAAATTTTGGGATCCCATTTTTCGTAGAAGCGGGCGTAAAAGCGTTCGATCTGATGCACGTTCAGGAAGCTGTATTGTATATGCCCTTCGATCAGGTAACCGATCTGCTGCTTGGTCCGGTGAGACAGCGCATGAGAAGGTTCTCCCAGCAAGAGGCACTGTCCGGAAGTTGGCGTGAGGAAGGAATTGAGGATATTGATGGTGGTGGTTTTCCCGGCACCATTGCGCCCAAGCAGGCCGCAGATACGGCCTTTGGGCAAGCTCCAGGAAACATCAAAGAGCACCTGACGGCTGCCATAACAGTGGTTGAGTCCTTCGCAAAGAATGACGTCGCTCATAGAGAGTGTTTATTGAATGCTGAAAAAGGCAATGACTCCGGGAATGAGGATCCCCAAAGCCACAAGAATGGTTCCCCGCCAGCGCATGCCATTTTTCCCCCGCAGGAGGAAGAGACCGGTAACGGAGATAAGGATGAGGGATACGGCAAAAAAATCGGAAAACCACGTCCAGAGGTTCCCCGGATTGAAGTGCAGTTTATTGGCCGTATGAAAGAAAGGGCGCGGAGAAACGGTTTCCACCGTCAACTGGCCGGAGGCAGGCATGAGGGTGGCGGTTCCACCATCAATAAAGATACGGATGGAATCGGCATCTGGAGCATAGTGCTTCTTGTAGCGCCCTGTAATGCCCTGTTGTGCGAGCAAAGTGCGCACCTGATCGGCATCCAGGTTATCCGGCTGCGGAGCAACCGTGTAAACGGCGGTATGCACAACGTAGCTGGGATTCCAGTCCCTTCGATGATTGAGAGCAATTCCGGAGAGCCCGTAGACCACAATGGCCCCGAAGAAGAAATAACCCAGATCGCGATGGAGCACGCGGAAGATTTTCCGCCACTTCAGTTGCAGTTTCATTCTTCGATTACTTCCCAGTCAGTCGCATCCACCCAGATGGAGGAAAGGTAGGCTTTACCGCTTTCGGCCAACTGCCGGCGCAATTGAGCAATTCGCTTCAAAGTGGGCGTTTCCTCTTTTCCGGTGGCACATGCCCCCTCACAGAACCCGGAAGTACTCTCGTGTTCATGAGTGGCTGAAGCGGCTTCTGCCTCCCATTGATTGAGGTAGGCGTCGTCGATGCGAAGCTCCCGAAGTACGCCTCGAACGATGACGGTATCTCCGTTATGGGCGCGGTCAAATGATTTTCCGCCACGGACCACCTCGGCACGGAAGGTGGCCGATTGGCCATCTTCAGATTTAAAGAAGGCTTTTTTACCCCCATGTGAACACACGCCGATTTGCATGGCGCGAAGCTCAACGGCCTCGTTAATGTGCGCGTCGGCCTGCTCGTAGAGCGCAGGCAAATCCGTCTGCCAAGCAGCAGAAAGGGAAAGGCTGATAAAGAGAGTAAGCAGGGACAGGATACGTTTGGGACAGTTCATGATAAAAGCAATTTTAAGGTTGCCTCCAATTGAGACTCGGTATTAAAAGCACCCGTTGTTATTGAGTGTCAATCGCAATAATTATGATCGAGAAACTTTTTGAGCATGGCGGAGCGACGTTGTATCCGCTGATAATTCTGTCTGTGCTGGCTTTGGCAGTAACATTGGAGCGCATTTACTACTATGTGAGAACCTGGAGCAGTTACCCGCGGCTATTGGCGAAAATCCGTGAAAACCTGATCCGTTCTCCCGTAGGGACGCTTTCCGGAGCGGACTTTCTGGAAAAAGACCGCAGGCCGCTGGCCAAGATGGCCCATTTGTTGATCCATTGCCAGAACCGCTGCCCGAGTATACGCAACGATATTTTGAAGCGAGAGGGAGAGCGCATCCTTTGTGATGCCTATCGCTATGTGCGTTTTCTGGGGCTGTGCGCGACCATAGCACCGCTTCTAGGATTGGCTGGAACGGTTCTAGGACTGGTAAGCACCTTTATGTTGATTGAGTCCAAAGGCGGTCAGGTAAACCCGGCAGAATTGGCCGGCGGCATCTGGGAGGCCCTTTTAACAACAATAGCAGGGCTGGCCATAGCGATTCCCTGTATGCTGGTTTACCACTTTTTCTCGGGGCGCTGTGACTCTCTGGCCCGCGATTTGAAAAACCTGGTGAGTGAAGTGGATGAGTGGCTGCACCTACACGATGCTCCAGCCTGCAATCAATGCCTTGAGAACCCGGCCCGGGAAGCCATAAGCAGACGTTGAAATGGATATAGACTTTAAATCCCCGACCGATACGGGGATAAAATCGGATTTGACGCCGCTGATTGATGTCATCTTTCAGCTACTGGTGTTTTTTATCCTCACCTCATCGTTCCTCTACCCCAACCTGAGTCTGACCCTGCCACAAACGGAACGGCAGGCAGAAGCAACGGAAAAACAACCGCTTTTGGTCGTCAATGTGGACAGCTCCGGAGGGGTTTTCATCAACAGCACAGCAGTGCCTCTGGAACACCTGGAAACGGAACTGGGGAAGATGCTGCAGGGGCAAAGCAAAAAGCAGGTGCACCTGAGGGCCGACAAATCCACACCCTACGAAGAGGTGCTGCGCATTATGGTTTCCGCCCGCAATGCGGGAGCCGAGAATATCTATTTTATTCACGAGGAATAGGCATGCGTCTTTCGTATCCAATCGTGTTTTTAGGCTGTTCCATTACCTGCCACGTGCTGCTTTATCTGACAGTGCAGGGAACGCCGCAGACTTATAGAATCCAAATGGATAAGGCCACGGATTCCATCGCGGTGGACATTGTGGCCATAACACCAAAGACCGCTCAAGCAGAGCAGGCATTGGAAAAACCGGTGGAGCAGCAACAGGTTCTCAGCACCCGGAAATCTGAGGAAAAGGTGGAGCAGAAGGAAGCCCCCAAAGAAAAACCGGAACCTGAAACGGTGCCTGAAAATCCCGTAGAAGCACCCTCTCCCACTCCGGAAAAACCTGTGGAAAGAGTCGAGCAAAAGGATGTGCCGCCACAGGCCCAAACGGAGACAGCGGAAAGCACGCAACCGGAGCAGGTAGTGCCTTTTCAGGAACGGACAGATGAACTCCACGGTGCCTATACCGAGGCTTACCCGGTCAGCCAGCATTGCCCGGCCCCGCGCTACCCTATGGCGGCACGCGAGCGCAATCAGCAGGGAAAGGTGGTATTAGTCGTCTTTATCAACGAGGATGGCGCGGTGAAAAAAGTGCGCATCAGCGAGAGTTCAGGGCACAAGGTGCTGGATCGCTGCGCCGTAAAAACCGTGCTTGATTCGTGGCAATTTGAACCCGCCCGCCGGGGAGATAAACGACTGGCATCGAGCATTACCGTGGAAGTCAGCTTTCGCTTAAATTAAGCAAGATAACGGAACACAGCCACGCGCAAGCACAGGGTACATGAAAAAACCCGTCCACAAGGGACGGGTCTCTTCCTAAGAACAAGCGGTTTGCAGCATTCCTAAACTGCTTAACGCATGTATAAATCGACTTAAGCGAGGTAGACTTCGACGTTAACGTCGGAAGTGCCTTGGGCAGCGAAGGGAACGAGGGTTCCTTCGACTTCCTTACCATCGACAACAACCTTGGCAGCACCGGTATTATTTTTAACGGTGATGTGGTAGTTGGTGCCACGGAAACGGCGTGTGAGCTTGAAGCCATCCCAGGACTGCGGAATAACCGGGGCAATGTTCAGGCCGGTATATTCAGGGCGCACACCGAGGATGTGCTGAACACCGGTAACATATGTCCAGGCGGCAGTACCGGTGAGCCAGGAATTCTTGGCTTCGCCGGGCTTGGGGCTGTGCTGGCTGGAGATCGCCTGAGCATATACGTAGGGTTCTGCGCGGTAGAGGGAATAATCTTCGCGCATGGCCGGGCAGATGCTTTCCCAATATTCGATGGCACGGTCTGCATTGCCCACCATGGTTTCAGCGATCTGAATCCAGGTGTTGTTGTGGCTGAAGACGCCGCCATTTTCCTTGTAGCCGGGAGGATAGCTGGTGATTTCGCCGAGTTCGCGGTGGTATTCGGAGTAGCTCGGATCGATCAGAGCAATACCGACATTGGGGCAGTAGAGACGCTTGTAAACGCTTTCCAAAGCCTGTTTGGCGCGGCCATTGTCCATACCGGCGCCACCGAGAACGAGCCATCCCTGGCTTTCGATGAAGATTTGAGCTTCCTTGCTTTCCTTGGTGCCCACAGCTTTGCCTTCGGCGTCGAAAGCACGCAGGTACCAGTCGCCATCCCAGCCGTGTTCTTCGACAGCGGAGAGCATTTCGCCATAGTAACCGTCGATGCGGGCTTTATCGTCTGCTTTGCCGAGGAAGTTGTAGAGAGCGGAAAATTCCTTCATGGCAGCCATGAAGAGACCGGCAATCATAAGGGATTCGGCAATGGAGCCAGCTACGTCACCGGCGCACTGGAAGGATTCGTTCGGTTCGTCGGAGAAGCAGTTGAGGTTCAAGCAGTCGTTCCAGTCGGCGTGACCGATGAGCGGAAGCTTGTGCGGGCCGCGTTCACGCAGGGTGTAGGCGGTGCAAATTTCGAGGTGATCGAGCAATGTGCAATCGGCATCCTTTTTGTCGGCGTAACCAACTTTCTCGGAAAGGATGGAAACATCTCCAGTTTCCCGGATATAAGCACAGGTGCTGAGGATGAGCCACATGGGGTCGTCGTTGAACTCGCCCCCGATTTCCGCATTCCCCTGCTTAGTCAGGGGCTGGTACTGGTGGAAACATTCACCGTCGGAGAGCTGGGTGGAGGCGAGGTCGATGATGCGCTCACGGGCACGCTCGGGGATCATGTGGACAAAACCGAGGAGGTCCTGATTACTGTCGCGGAAGCCCATACCACGGCCGATACCGGTTTCAAAACCACTGGCTGAACGGCTGAGGTTGAAGGTAGCCATGCACTGGTAGGGATTCCAGATGTTGATCATGCGCTTCATCCCTTCGTGGGGAAGTTCTTCAACTTCGCAACCGGTAAGGATGTTGTTCCAGTAGGCCTTGAGTTCGGCAAAAGCTTTGTCCACATTGGCCTGGTCGGCATACTTGGCCATAATAGCTTCGGCTTTGACGCGGTTGACCATACCCTTTTCGGCAAATTTGGGGCAGTCGTCGTTGACGACATAGGCAAGGACCAAAGTGGTGGACTTGGTTTCTCCGGGCTGCAGATCGAAGTCGATCTGGTGGGAACCGATGGGGTTCCAGCCGTGGGCCACGCTGTTGGTGCACTTGCCGGCATAAACAGCCTTGGGGGCGTCCACACCGTTGTGAGTGCCGAGGAAGTCTTCGCGGCTGGTATCGAACCCGGCGATATCGCGGGTGGAACCGAAGAGTGCGTAGTGGTTGCGGCGTTCGCGGTATTCTGTCTTGTGCAGAATCATGTTGCCGTGCACTTCGACTTCGCCGATGGAGTAACCGCGCTGATAGTTAGTCATATCCACGAGGGCTTCGTAGATACAGAACTCGACGTAAGAGAAAAGAGATACCTTCTGTGCTTTGTCGGAGGTGTTGGTTACCTTAACGTTCCAAAGCTCGAGGTTTTCGCCACAGGGAACAAAATAGTTGGTATCGACCTTGATACCACCCTTGGTTCCGCTGATTTTGGAATAACCCAGGCCATGACGGCATTCGTAGGCGTCTAGGTCCTTGCGAACGGGCTTCCAGCTGGGGCACCAGACATCGTCTCCGTTTTTAACATAGAGGATGCGCCCGTCCATATCCATAGGAGCGGTGTTGTAGCGGTAGCGGGTGAGGCGGCGCATGCGGGCATCTTTCCAGAAGGTATAGCCGCCGGCAGTGTTGGAGAAGATACCGAAGAACTCGTCCTGACCAAGGTAGTTCAACCAAGGCATTGGAGTATCGGGACGTTCAATCACGTATTCTTTGTTGGAGTCGTCGAAGTGGCCGAATTGTTTCATGATGTGTCAGTGTAAAACTGGATGGGTTGTGTGGAGCTTTCTTCGGGTGAGAAAAATGGAATCTATGGAGTCTATGAGGCTTCTGTCGAGCTTACTTACGACACACCGCAGGAGGGCTGTTGAGCACCTCCTGCGAGAGTCGAAGTTTGCAATCGTTGAAGAGAGAAACAAATAGTTTAGCCGAGGGTAACGGTTACACACATACCATCCTCGATTTCGGAGTAAGGGATGTGTGTATCAGTCCAGACTTTGTCACCCAGACGGATTTCGGAAACGCCCTTGGCAACGTGTTGGGGATTTTTGACCTCGATGGTGAAAGTTTTCTGACGCCAGGTACGCTGCACAGTGAAGCCATCCCAGGCGTTGGGGACACAAGGATCGATGAGCAGTCCGGGAATCTCCATGCGCACACCGAGGATGTACTGGGTGGCGGTAAAGTAAGACCAGGATGCTGTGCCGCTGAGCCAGGGCAAGCTGCTCTTGCCGAACTGGCGGCTGTATTTAGCGTGGGTGCTCTGAGCGTGCACGTAAGGCTCGCTCTTGCGAATGTCTGCCTTGTCGTTGTAGGCGGAGGGCATATAGGCGCGGTAGTATTCAAATGCGCGATCGCCGTGGCCAAGCATACATTCGGCAATAACACCCCAGCTCTGCGGATGACAGAAGATACCGCCGTTTTCCTTCATGCTCTTGTTGAAGAGCACGGCGCGCACGCGGTCCATACCGGTTTTAACGTAAGGCGGGTGGCAGAGCATGAGGCCGTATTCAGTAAAGAGGTGCTTGTGCACGTCTTCCATGATCTTTTCGGCCTGCTCAGGTTTGGCCGCGCCACTCATAATTGCCCAACACTGGGCGTTCAGGAAGATGGAACCTTCCTCCGCAGTGTGCGTACCTATAACATCTCCCTGTTCGGTAAAGGCGCGGACAAACCATTCTCCATCCCATACGTGTTTCTGAAGGTTGGCATCGAGCGTAGTGAGGTGCTCGAGAGCCCAGGCCATTTCATCCGCCTTATTAAGCTGCTGAGCCAGCTCAGAGTAAACCTTGAGGCCATAACGGAGCTGGAACGCGGCAAATGTGCTCTCGCCCTGATTTCCCAAACAGAGGCAATCGTTCCAGTCGGCGGCCAAACCACAAGGCAAGCCGTGTTTACCCGAATTGCGGATACTGAACTCCAGAGCGCGGCGCAAGTGGCCGAGCACGGAAGCTTCACCCTCATCAGCAAACGGGATAATGCGCTCAAGGTAGCTCGTGTCACCGGTTTCCGCAATATAGGAGGGAACGGTGAAGAAGAGCCACAAACAATCGTCCGACCGGAACTCACGATCCGGAATCGGTTTTTCTTTCCCAGGCTTGTGTCCAAAAGGATCGACCACAGGCTTACCTCCACCATTGGAGAACTGCCCGCTGATCATCAGACTCAGCCGTTTTTCCGCCTCCTCAGGGATGGCGTGAATCACACCCAATATATCCTGCACCGTGTCACGGTAGCCCAGACCATCGCGCTCACCATTATAAACCAGGCTGGCCGAACGAGACCATGCGAAGGTGATGAGCGCATTGTAGGCATTCCAGACGTTAACCATGTGGTCGAACTCCACATCTGGAGTCTTGGCAACAATGTTACCGATCTTGGAATGCCAGTGTTTCTTAACTTTATCCAGCTCAATGAGGGCGCGGTCGTAATCGGCATATTCTGCAACGATGGGTTCCGCATCCTTGGCACGCCCTACCCCAAGCATAATCATCATTTGACGAGTTTCGCCCGGTTGAAGGGTGATACGTGTTTTCATAGAACCGCAGGCGGTGTCACCATGAGCCAGTGACTCCGAGCATTCTCCTGTTTCCACAGCCAGTGGGTTGGAGTAATGGCGGTAGGGGCCTCCGATGAATTTTTCACGGGAGGTATCGAAAGAGGTCAGTTCAGCACCCTGCAGGGTAATCCATGCGCTGTAGCTATGGCTGCCCGGTTCTTCGGGGATAACGTCCTCCTCGGGCAAGTGGTGCTGGTTTTTAATTTCAAAGATATTGCCTACTTTATCGGCGCGAACGATGTAGAGCGTGTACTGCAGGTTGATGAGGTCCTGGTAGACGTTCCAGTTGCTGGAGAACTCGCAGTAGGAGAAAATGGAAAGGTCTCTGGGCTTATCCGAGTTGTTGGTGACCTTAAGGAGCCAGTATTCGAATTTCTGGCCGAGGGGTACAAAGTAAGTAGACTCGGTATCGATACCCTTGTAGGAAGAGTCGATCTTAGTGTAGGCAGTACCATGACGGCAGGTGCTCTTATAATCTTTCAGATCGTTACCTACCGGCTGCCAAGAGCTGCTCCAGTAATCGCCGGTATCGTTATCGCGCAGGTAGAAATAGCGGCCCGGTTGGTCGAGGGGCACAGAATTGAAGCGCAGACGCAGGAAACGGCCGCGGGCGGCAGATTCATAAAAGCTGTATCCACCAGCGTTGTTCGTAATAATGGCACCGTATTCGGTAGACCCCAGGTAATTGCTCCATGATGAGGGTGTATCCGGGCGTGTAATAACGTATTCACGCGCATTATCATCGAAAAATCCGTAGGTGGAGGGAATGGCTTCTTGTGTCATAAGATAGAGTTAAAAATCAGCAGTGATCCGTAGAATTATCGCTAGAGCGGAGTTTACACAGTGTGTAGTCCGACAAACCGAGATCAACGGGAGAGGCATTCTTACATAAGAACTTTACGAGATAGCATAAAAAACGCCCCCGCAGAAGCGGGGGCGCAACCAAACTATAGCATAAAACACCTCCGATATAAATCAGAAGGAAAATGTATTCGTAATGTACCAGGTGGTATCGTCAGGAATACGATAGGCGGCTGGAGTGCCGTCGGGCTGGCAGGTAATGGGGATGAGTTCGTCGTCCGCCAAGAGGTTTTTCACATTGAGCTGAATACGCCAGTGAAGCTTTTCGGTGATATCGCGCTCATACCCAATCCACATATCAAAGTAGTCCTGTGAGGGGCTGTAATAGGGGTTGGTGATGTCGTAGTTTTCACCGTCTGCAGTCACCGGATAGCCCATGGCGGCTTTATCTTCCCAGCGGTAG
>JAFGCZ010000009.1 GCA_016932335.1 Opitutales bacterium
AGCGTCCCGTTCGTCTAGCCCGGCCTAGGACACCAGGTTTTCATCCTGGCGACAGGGGTTCGAATCCCCTACGGGATGCCATTTTTTATTTGGCATTGAAAACGTTCCACACATACCGTGTTGAACGTTTTTTTGTGTCTGAAAAGAGTTCAGTAGGTTTGCTGGACTGTGGTGCCATCGACCATGCGGGCCCCATAGTAGGGATTGCTTACGGCTTGGTTTTCCGGCTGTAGCCAAAAGACACCTTCGTTGTTGTAGAAGCCGGGGCAATAGACCCGTTTTAAGCCTTTGGCATTGATTTGTCCGGATTCTGCCAGAGAAATCATACGTTTGGATAATTCTGCAAAGGCCATACGTGCCTGAACTACATTGGAGGCAGAAACAACACGTTCCGCAGCTACTGTTAACTGGGTATCTTTGCTTTCCAGAGAAATTTTTTTGGCTGCTTTCTGAGCCTTATGAACATCATCCTGAACCAGAGCGGACTGCACACTGCAATACTCCCGAACGAGGATCCGCTCGGAATTACGACTGGCGCAGGAGGCGTAAATAAGCCCAACCACCAGCATTGCAATAAACAGATAATGCTTCATTCGTTACCCTTAGAACCCAAGAAGAAAGCATATTTTTATGAAAAAGTAAAGTATATACATTATTTACAACTAACGTGATTAACTTATACGCGAAAGAGGGCCACTCACCCAGAGAGTGACCCCCTATCATATGCTTACTCAAGACTGAGTAAAAAGAGCTAAAGGAGTTACATTGTCCACGGTTCGGCATGCGCATCGGTTTGCGCTGCCCACCGGGCATGCAGAGCGTAAAACTGAGACATTAACTCGGGAGGGAGCGTCTTGCGACATTGAGTGGCCTTGAAGAAGGCCGCAAGGCCCTGGCTGCGGGCTGTGGAGCCCACCGTGGCAACCACACCGGGAATGCTATGGGCAAAGGAGACACAGAAAGATGCCCAGTCGGGAATATCGGCCTGCTCAAAAAGAGGAGCCACCTCAACCGCACGCTCCTGCAGGTAAGGCTTCCAGGCGGCGCCGGGAACATCCCGCAAGCGGTAGACATCTCCTCCGGCGACAGTTCGCATGGCGATCATTCGCTCGCCCCGCTGTTGCAGGAGCTCCCACAGCTCGTTCGAGGCAAAGCGCTGCAACGGGTTCAAGTAGAAAATGTACCCACTAATCAGCGAATCGGCATATCCCGCTTGTAAAGCCCTCAAGGCTATCTGAGAAGTCCATGGGAATACTTCGCAAAGAAAATGGCCCACGATCCCCTGTTGTTGGAGCTTGCGCAGGGAGCGGTAACAATCTCCGCCGGAGGCAAAGGACTCGGCCAGAGCACCGCCTAGACAAAGCTGACCAATGGGAAGGTGTTGGAGATTCAAGGGGTTTAGGTTTTCACAAATAGAAGTCTCCAGCTCTTCAATGGTTTCTCCGCCTATTTTGGCAATCAGCGGAGGAATTTTCTGTGGGTTGGTATCAAAAGCCATGCGAAGCACCTCGAGCGCAGCACCATATTGCCTGCTGGTGTGAAACCAGACGCCGGCTTCCATGGCGTGAATGGCCATATCCACTCTCTGCGAAAGCGGGATTGTATCGTCGCCCAAGCGCGTGGTGCCGTAGATGTAAGGGCTCACAGTGGGGAAAGATCCATTGCAATTCATAGAAATTCAGAGGCTTGGAGTTCAGTAAAGGACACCATTAAAGCTTCTGTTGCAGAGCAAGACAACAGGAAGTCCATTCATTCCTATGAATAAAACCGCATATCACTCATCGGGTAACATCATCGTCAATGGGAAAAGAGCTGTCGCCAAGCCATTGGTAAAAATCTCGGCATTCAGATCATGCCCGTTTGGGGTAATTCTGAGCGAGTGTGGAATGCCGGATTCCAGGAGCATAGAGGAGAAAGAGCAACAACCTTTGGGAATCCATGCATACCAGTCCTGAGCCCCTGCCTCGATGACTATCAGTCTGTGCCGGAAGGACTGATGGAGGTAATCTTCAATCCATTGAGCACCACCGCCGAAGCCGGAATTCCATTTTGCCTGAATGGTCTTATCCCGGCTTGATCCATCAAACAGAGGAATTTGCGCATACGGATAGGGAAGGCTCAGGTCTGGAGCCATAGCCGCACCGTAGGCCTTAAGGAATGTTTCATCCCAAGTGGGCATGGCTTCCTCGAGCCCGTTGTCGGCAAAAAGTCCGGGAGCCAACGCGTACACTGCAGAAAAGAGATCGGCATGCTCCAAGCCAAGGCGCAAGGCACCATATCCGCCCATGGAAAACCCGGCCAGAAATCGGTTCTCGCGCGAGGGGAGCGTTCTGTAATGAGCATCCACATAAGCAAGCACATCGCGGCAAATAAAAGACTCCCAATCTCCAACGACCTGATTCGAGGCCATGAAGGCGCCATCAAGCTCGTTGCGCACGGGTATACTGACAAGGATACAGGGATGCACCTGCATTGCCTGATTGACGGCCTCCTCAATCCAGTCCAAGCGGTTGTCCATTCCATAACCGGTAAGGAAATAGATTACGGAATACCGCATCCCGGAAGATTCGTAATCCTGCGGAAGGTAAACATAGAGCGTCTGCTGCCCGGCATTGGGGATTAACGACTGCTGCAGGGAAGGTGCAGGCATTTCCACGGGAACCTCTGTGGAACTAAGCGAAGACAAACAGAATAGGCAGACCAACGCAGCCATACGGAAAACAGAACACTTTTGGAGTAAATAAGTTACCTTCATCGTAACTGAAGGACTATATGCTTATTCTAACCCGCTGCAAGTAATCAGGAACGGGGGAGCAAAAAGAAAAAAGAAGTCCCCTGCCCTTCGGCACTCTCGACATAAACTTTACCGTTAAAACGATCGATAATACGGCGAACAATGGAGAGCCCCAGCCCGGTGCTGTCGGGTCGGGAAGACAAACGGCCAAAAGGCTGAAAAAGCAATTTTTGTTTTTCCAGCGGAATACCAGGGCCATTATCCTTAACCCAAAAGAGGATGTTCTTTTCCTGCACAGATGCACCCACCTCAATTGATGGAGGTTGGCCTCCATATTTAATGGCATTACTGATCAAGTTATAAAATACCTCCTCAATCCAAGGACCATACGCATTTACCGAAGGCCATTGATTCATGAGCGTAACAGTTCCATTGGTTTCTTGTAAGGGAATCCTCAAACGATTTAAGGCATTCTGAAGTATCTGAGGGATATTAAGCGGAGCGAATGCCACCTGGGCCCCTCGACATTGAGCGAGCAGAAGCAATTCGTTGATGATGTTATTTACCTGAGCAGATGACTGATGAATAGTCTGAAGACATTCCTTGATATCTTCAGGAAGCGATGAGGCATCTTCTGAAACGAGCAAATCGGAAAGGCTTTGAATCCCCAATAGCGGATTCTTTAAATTGTGAGCAACGGTATGAGCATAGGCATCCAGCTCCTCAATCATATGCTCTTTCTCGACAATTTCCGCTTCGAGATTTTGCTGCAGGCGGTGAATTTCCAAATGGGTCTTGATTCGGGCCAACGCTTCCTCTTTTTGCACCGGTTTCTCGATGTAATCTACCGCACCCACAGAAAAAGCTTTTACTTTACTTTGCACATCGGCCAGTGCCGTCATGAAAATAACAGGCACGTGAAGTAATCTCTTCTGCGCTTTAATTCTGGAACAAACCTCAAACCCATCCATTCTCGGCATCATGACATCAAGGAGGATGATATCCGGAATAATCAGATCCAATCGCTCAAGGGCCTTTTCACCATTAAGAGCCGTCAAAATACGGTAATTGCTATCGCTCAAGTAATCACTGAGCAGTTGCAAATTAGTAACAGTATCATCCACCAATAAAACAACTGGACTGTCAGTCTTCTGCATTGAGATTCATTCCTTTTTTAATCAGTTCGGCAATACTATCATCTGCAAAAGAATCTGCCAACTTTTTTACGGTCTGACAAAAGACAGTATACTGAGCGTCCTCATTCTCGAGAGAATTGATAATCTCAATTACTTTTTGCATATCCCCCATCAAGGCGCTGTCACGTATGTTAGAAAGAATTTTAACAGCAGGGAACACCATTTGCTTCGTGGAGACCAAGTCTGCCGACGCAACGGATTCTTTTTCTGGACTCAAGTGGCCATACTTCCATTTAATACGGGGGAGTCTTCTCAAGACATCATGAAGTACATCCCGACTAACCGGTTTAGCCAAAAATCCGTCAAACAACTTGAGTGATGGAGAAAACATGTAATCAACTGAAACAGTTGAGGACACTGCAATAACAGGGATTGATGATAACTCCTGGCGCGTACGAATCAGTCTGATAAAATCGGTGCCGGTAACATATGGCATAGCCAAATCGCACAAGATAATATCCGGTTTTAGATCCTGCACGGCAACCATCGCTTCATGCCCATCGCATGCTTCCATGACATTGAACCCCAGTTCCTCCAGAAAACCCTTAGACACATCACGGTTGATAGAAACATCATCAACCACCAGAGCCTTAAGCGGAGGCCCTTCATAACCAACCAACACAGGCTTATTCTTAATTCCAAGAGCTATAGAATCGGAGTATTGCAAAAGCAGAACAAAAGAAAAAGAACTCCCCTTACCAAGAGTGCTTTCTACGTGAATTTTGCCTCCCAAAAGCTCTACCATTTTTGCAGAAATCGCCAGCCCCAACCCCGTTCCTTTAACCTTTGCAGAATTCTGATTTGATATTTGAAAGAATTCCGAGAAGAGTTGCTCGAGATGACTTCTTTCGATGCCAATTCCGGTGTCGACCACCTCAAAACGCAACATAATCCGATCGTCTTTACGCTTTAGAGATTTGAGAAGCAGCCGGACAGAGCCCTCTTCCGTGAACTTAACCGCATTTCCCAAGAGGTTAACCAGAATTTGTCTAAGTAAACGGGTATCAGAGCGCACATGCGAAGGAAGCGCAAAATGTCCTTCCTGCATCCAATTCAGTTCCAAGTTCTTCTCATCGGCCTTAATGCGAAGGATTGAAATCACCTCATCGAGAAACTCCCTCAGGTCAAACCAGTCCTCCTCCACAGGCATTTTACCGGCTTCGACTTTGGAGAGATCCAAAATATCATTGATGAGAGAGAGCAGGTGCACCCCACTGCTGCGGATGACCTCAAGTCGTTTTCTGTTTTGCTCCGTGAACTCATTGCTTCGCTCCATAATCTGAGCATAGCCGAGGATACCATTCAAGGGCGTGCGAATTTCGTGGCTCATATTGGCCAGGAATCGACTTTTCGCGGCGTTGGCATCGTCGGCACGCTTAATCTCCTGTTCAAGACGTTCATTTACTTGTAACAGATTTTGTTGACTTGTATTAAGCCGCTCCACAGATCTTTGATTATCGATGGCCATTCCCATAGCAATAGCCGCAGCCCCGAAAATGGCCTTTTCAGATTCCCTCCACTTTCTGCTATACTCTTTATGGGCAAAAAGCATAAAACCCCAAAAGCCATCACTCAATTTGTATGGAATGAGAAGCGCCTGCGCCAGAAAGAGACCATGGTTGAGAAAGTTGCACTTACGCAGATCCATACCAGAAAGGGAAATCATTCCACCTATTTCAATCTGGTGCAATAAAGAGGACTCAAGCATGAGCAGCACCTCTTTGGACTTTCGATTTCGGTTACTGTTTAAGCAATAGTCACAAAGCATACGAACCCCATTTTCATCCGAAACAACCAGACTGATCTGGTCCATTTTCGAAGCGTCCGCCAGCAATGCCATTCCATTAATGCAGTTTTCAGTAAAAGAGTTCAGGGGGGAGAGAAGCGCCTGCTGAAAAGCAGAAAGAGCCGTCATTAATTGATCCCTGCGGGCAAGCCTTTGTTCGTTAAGCTTCAGCTCATTGATATCGCTCAGCATAACCAGAGAGCCTGTGCATTTGCGCTTATCATCAAACATAGCGATGCCGGACACATGCACCCAAACTTTCTTTCCGTTTAATTTAGTCAATTCTCTGTCATAAGCCCCTTTGGCCCCCTTTTTTCTTTCCTCAAATTTTTTTCGAAAAAACGTGGCATCCGATTCAGAGAACAAGGAAAAGGAATCTGCGTTAACAACTTCTTTGTTGCCAATTTCCAACAACGTATAGGTTTGCGGATTGGCATAAAGAACACGCCCCTCTAAATCGACCAATACGATGGCCTCCGGGGAAATATTAAGAATGCCCCGGTAGAGCTCCTCGCTTTTCCGCAAAGCCGCCTCTGCTTTCTTGCGAGCTGTAATATCTGTTTCAATTCCAATATATTGAACCAATTTACCATCCGCATCAAAGATGGGAGTAATGTTCGCCTCTACCCAATAAGGATTACCGGCTTTGTTATAATTGATTACTTCGACACAAAAAGGAAGGTTGGCCTGGATGGCGCTCCGCATTCTTTGTACAGTATCCGGGTTAGATTCAGGCCCCTGCAAAACACTTCCCGGAGTTTTACCGATTAGCTCGCTAAGGGAGTAACCGGACATTTTCACAAATCCTTTATTAACCCAAAGAATGCGCCCCTTAGAGTCGGCTATAATAATCCCATTATTAGTATGTTTGGCTACCTGGGAAAGACGATAGATCTCCTCATCCTGAACCGCTTGTTCGGAACGGTCTAAAATCGCCATGGCCGAAAAGGACTTGTTCTCAAACTCAATTCTTTCGGTAATCGCCAAGTGCCCGGAAAAAACAGTACCATCCGGTCTCAAGAAATCCCAGGAAACAAGCGTGCTGAACTCATCGTTCAGTTGTTGCCGCAAGGTTTTACCTTTCATGCGGGAGAGAATACCATCCAACTGATATTGGGGAGAGAAATCATAAATCCGCTTTCCAATAATTTCGTCCTTTGATTTGAGGTGGAACAACTTCAAGGCGGCTTGATTACAATCGACACAGCGAAACCCATCGCCCAGGATATAAGCTATTTTTGACTGCTCAAAGAACGCATTAAAACAGAATAATTCCTTTTCCCGCTGTTGTTTTCTTTCCAGCAGCTCCCGAGCAAGGTTCTCCACAGAAGCTTGAAGCTGCTTAAGCTTTTTTTGGGAGTCTTCGTAAAGCGATTTGTAATCGACCGGGTCGCTGCTCATAATGTTGCACCTTAAAGATAATCAACGAATTATACTGTAGTTTAATGAGAATTGCATGGGTTGCAATCGTAGAAGCGAATTCTACAGAAAAGTAAAGGTAGACGATTCAGAAGAAAGAAAAACGGGATAAATAATGCGCTTGCCCTTCCCTTAAAAACACTTACGCTTTTTGCATATGGACGTTATGGACTCACCGGAAGAACCTATTTCTGTAAGTATGAATAGTGGAACAGACAAGAAATCGATTGTCTTTGGAGTAATCGGTATTCTGGGTCTGGTTTTTGGTATCACGGGGATCGTAATGGCCAACTCTGCGGGAAAAAAGGTAGAGGCTTTTAAGGCAGAAATTACCGCCCGGCCGGACAAATCGGCTATTCTGGAAAAGAAGGTTGAGACGATGGAACGCCAGTTGGGAGCCATTGCCGACAAGACCTCTTCGATGGAACAGGCCGTGCGTGAACTGAGCAAGTTGCCAACGCGCACGGAAATCACCAAAACGTTTAACGACGTAGCCGGACAAATCCGCACGAACCGCGAACAGCTAAATGCTTTTGCCGCTGAATTTGAAAAGCTGAACAAGCGTTTCAGCGGAGCACCGGTAAAGACCACCGCCCCAGCGGCCGCAACCAGCAGCAGCGGCGCGCCGAGCGGTGCTGACCAGCCGGCCGTGGAAATGCCCGAAGAAGGCATTTACATTGTGCAGGCCGGAGATATGCTGGGAAAGATTGCCTCCAAGTTCCACACTACGGTGGACAAACTGATTGAGGCTAATCCGGGGATCGACCCGCGCCGCCTGCAGATCGGCCAGCGCATTCTCATTCCCAAAGAATAAGCCATCCGGCACATGAACCAACCTCCTTCACGGTGGGAAACCATCGAATCCAAGGTTAGTGCCAGTTATCCTGTTTTTAGAATTGTAGAACGGCGCTGCCGGCATCCTAAAAAAGGAATTGAAGCACAGATCTACACTGCGGACGGTTTTGACTGGGCATTGGCGGTTGCCAGGACCCCTGAGGGCAAATTTTTGTTTGTGAATCAGTACCGTTTCGGCATTGATAATTTTTCTTGGGAATTTCCGGCAGGTTGCCTGGAGCCCGGAGAAGATCCCGTGGTCGGAGCAGAGCGGGAGTTAAGGGAAGAAACCGGCTATACGGCAAAAGCGCCGGTTCTAATCGGTACCTGCCACCCCAACCCGGCCCTGCAAAACAACACATGCCATATCGTCTATTTTGAAGATGCTTATCCTGCCGAGGGGGGACATAATTGGGATGAGATGGAAGAAATGGAGCTGCGTCTGCTAGAAATGGACGAGATAGAAGCCATGATTTCCGAGGGGCAGGCGCACCATGCAATTCTTTTTGCGGCGCTGTATTACTATAACAGGCATAAAAAAGCCCCGGAAACTGACGTATCCGAGGCTGAAAGGGATTGAGCTGAACCACTTAGCGAGCGGCCTTGCGCTTGGCCTTGGTTACTCGGCCAAAAGCAATGATCTGAAAGCGCTCAAGTTCGAAGTTTTCAGGAAGATCGATAACCACACCCTCGAGATTGGGGTCAATGTTGTAAACGCTGTCGCTCTTTTCATCGATAAAGAGGTGGGGAGGACGATCTGAAGGAGGCTGATAGCGGGGGGCCTGACCGGGAAGGTCCACGGTAGCCAATTCACCTTTTTCAACCATCGTTTTGATGTTACGATAAACGGTAGCAATCCCCAGGTTGGGAACTTCCTTGCTGGCAAGCTCCAAGATTTCCTTGGGGCCCAAAGGGCGGCCTGCATTATCGAGGGCGCGCTTGATTGCGTGGCGTTGTTTTGTATCGCGGAATAATTTCTTGTTCATAGGAAATATGCTAAATTAGTTGTTGATCCTGTTTATATTAGTCAACGCAAACGAGTGATTTGTCAATCGCAATTCTTTTTAAATCTGTATTTATACCCAAAAATTAAGAAATTTACATTTTCATAACAATACATGCGTGAGTCAAAAGTATCTAAGGGATATTACCCGAGCTGACATAAAAACACTTAACTTATTGTATTTATGAAAGATACAAACAGAAAAAACTAATCTATCCAGGAGTGAGAGATTTTATTATCACGCAGTAATAAGTAAAGTATTCTCTTTAGACATATTAACAGAAGGTCTCAAAACAAGGTCATTAAACAGAAAAAGATGCGTATTTTGACACGCTAAAAATGGGGTGAATTTCCTAAATAATGCATTTTCATGCAGCAAATTATTCTCTCACATAATGACGAATTTAAAGGAAAAACAGCTTTCATCAGACTCATTTGAACAATTTTGGAGTCAGCATCCACTGAATTTCCCAAATAGAATAGTGGTGTTTCAGGCAAAGCATGGCCCCTTTTTTAAAGGCAAACATAGCCCCGGCCGTATCTCCGTGGAGCAGGTGGAGGGCCAATTGTTCCAGATAAGGTTGATGGCCGACAATGAGCAGATTGCGCTGTTCCTTACCGAGAAGGCCTTCCATACGCTCTGTCAAGTCGTAGGGAGCAATACCCTCCTGTTCAACGAGAGGACATTTGAGATCCATTTGTTTAGCAAAGAGTTCAGCCGTCTGCTTGGCTCTAAGGTAAGGGCTGTGCCAGATCTCATCGGTAGAAAAAGCGGGATTGCCCTTGAGAAAGCGTGCCATGCGCATGACCTGGTCGCGCCCTTTGGCGCTGAGGGCTCTGGAAAGATCAGGAACCGTCTTAACGGCATCGGCATGTCTGTAGAGATAAAGATTCATAGGCAGGGCCTGAGGGTAAAAAAAAGACCCGCAGATGCGAGCCTTTTCCCGAAAAGATTTCATTCAAAGCGGAGCGCTTCCACAGGATCGAGCCGCGCGGCCTTCCAGGCGGGATAGAGGCCAAAACCAACACCAATGGCAGAGCAAACAAAAATGGCAATCATGGCCCAATTCCAGGGAAAAACAGGTTCCACATGAACATAGGCGGCAACACCGTTGCCGACAAGCATTCCCAAAACAATGCCGGCCAGGGCTCCTATCTCAGAAAGAAAAACGGCCTCAATGAGGAACTGTTTAAGAACATCGGTTCCACGCGCCCCTATGCTCTTGCGAATACCAATTTCCCGTGTGCGTTCGGTAACTGAGACCAACATAATGTTCATAATACCCACCCCTGCCGTTATCAGAGCGATGGTACTGATAACAAGGCCAGCCGAGCCTATAATATTGGCTATTTTACCAAAGGATTCCTGCAGGGAGTCGTTGGAATCTATATTAAAATCATTGGGATCTTCCGGATCCAGACCACGCACCAGGCGCATGTGCCCGATGGCGATATCCTGTGTGGCGGGAATGAGCTCAGGAGAAGGAGCCAACACCGACAAATCGATGGAACGGTGGTGACTATAAATATCGGATAAGAACCGCGTCATAGGAATCATCAGCCTGTTATCCATATTCTGTCCAAAGAGGTCTCCCTTTTGAGCAAGAACGCCTACAACGGTAAATCGATGTCCTTGAATATAGATTTGCTCTCCCAAGGGGTCTCTATCGGGAAAGAGAAGCTCTGCCGGCTGATGACCAATGACAACAACAGAGCGATTAAAAATAAGGTCGTCTCCGCTGATATTACGGCCAGTAGCCAACGTATAGTTGAAGGCTTTCAAACAGTATTCGTTACTGCCAATAACCACCTGATTAGCTGATGTGCGGCGGTCTCCAAAGTTGACACGTATACCGCCCCGCGAATCGCTCATACAAACATCAATGCCTTCCTCAGCCATTAAATCCTGAAAACGCCGGGCAACGCGGTAGGTAATTTCAGGCCGATGAATATAGTTCCACCAGCCATCGCCCCCCACCATGACAGATGGGAAACGACTGATATTAAAGACATTTGCCCCCATAAAAGCCAGTTCACTGTCGATACTGTTACGCATGGCGGTTAGCGCCGTCATCGTGCCCACCACCGAGAATACCCCGATGGTGATTCCCATGATGGTTAAGCTGGAGCGTAAGCGGTTGGCACTGAGAGAACCAGTAGCCAACCGCAAAATATCAGTGAAAAGGATGTATTTATGTTTCTTTTTTTTCTTACCTAAATTGAGCATATATCAGTTATTCAAAGCGAAGCGCTTCAACGGGATCCAATCGAGAAGCTTTCCAGGCAGGATACATACCGAAAAGGATACCGATAAAGGAGCAGACGACTACGGCCAGAATGGCCCAATTCCACGGAAAAACCATGCTGACATTCATCACTTTGGCGATGATATTCCCAACTAATATGCCGAGAAGAATACCGGCCAAGGCCCCCATTTCCGAAAGACAAACCGCTTCGATAAGGAATTGTTTGAGAATATCGCTACTACGGCCACCGATGCTTTTACGGATGCCAATCTCGCGGGTGCGTTCGGTTACAGAGACCAGCATGATATTCATGATTCCGACTCCGGCAGTGATTAAAGCAATCAGGCTGATGAGGAGGCCGGCGGAGCCAATGATACGGGCAATTTTATCGAAGGATTCTTGGAGAGAATCGTTGGAGTCGATAGAAAAGTCATTGGGATCTTCGGGATCCAGTCCACGAACCAGGCGCATGTGGCCAATAGCCAAATTCTCGACTCTGGAGATAGCGTCCGGAGAAGGGGCAATAACAGCCAAATCGATAGAAGCATTGGGTTCTCCGATTTCCGCCATAAAACGCGTCAGTGGAATAAAAGCAAAATCATCCTGACCGTTACCGAAGATCTCTCCCTTGGCTTCCAATACACCAACAACCACATAGCGGTGACCTTTGAGAAAAATTTCCTCGCCAATCGGATCACGATCGGGGAAGAGTTGTTTAGCCGGATAATCACCAAGAATAACGACATTACGATTAAAAGTAAGGTCATCAGCAATGATGGAGCGTCCCCTGGCCAGCTTGTAGTTGAAAGCCTCCAGGCAGAATTCATTTCCCCCGATAATGCTCTGGTTGGGTGAAGTCCGACGATCCTGATAAACAATCCGTTTTCCCCAAGTGCTCTGATGGATGCTTACAGGAACGTTTTCATCGCTCATAAGCTCTTTGAAGCTCATCGCTTGACGGTAAGTGACTTTCGGACGATGGATGTAGTTCCACCATCCGTCTCCTCCCACCATCATGGAGGGAAAGCGGCTAATTCTAAAAGTATTGGCCCCCATGAACGCCAAACCATTGTCGATGCTACTGCGGACAGCAATCAGGGCCGTCATGGTACCTACCACGGAAAAGACACCTATCGTAATGCCCATTATAGTGAGGAGGGAACGCAGGCGATTGGCACTGAGTGACCCTGTGGCAAGACGCAGAACATCGGTGATGCGGATAAACTGATGATTTTTCTTAAAAAATAACATGACGAGAGGTTCCTCTTTCAGTCATGCCGCAGAGCTTCGGCAGGATCTAATTTACTGGCAGTCCAGGCTGGAGCGAAACCGGAAATAATCCCGGTGGCCACGGATACCAAAGCAGCAACAATGAACAGATTCTCACTAAGCGTAACGGGAACGTGAGGCATAGCCTGCTTGACCAGCATAACGATGCCGGCCGTGAGCATAAGGCCAACAATCCCCCCGATCAGGCAGATAAATACCGCTTCCGTTAGAAATTGAACAAGAATACTACGGCGGGTAGCGCCCAGCGCCCTGCGGGTGCCGATCTCCCGGGTGCGTTCCTTAACAGAAACGAAGGTGATGTTCATGATTCCGATGGCACCGACAAAGAGGGCTAAACCGGTAATGAAGAGCCCGGCAATTGCTACAGACATTTTCATTTTGTCGAGCTGTTCACCGATGCTTTCTGATCGGTTAACTTCGAAATCGTTCTCTTTTTCCGGCATGAGACCACGGACACGCCGCATCACCCCGATGGTCTCGTCCATGGCGGCATCCTTATCCACACCAGGTTTCATTTTGATGAGGAGGGAATTCCAGCGATTACCATTATAAATTTTGCGCAGGGCGCGGTGAGGCATAACCATGAGGTTATCCATACTGAAGAGCCCAAGGAATGAACCCTGCCGCTTGAACACACCGATAACGCGGTAATTGGCTCTCTGATTGAAGCGAACGACCTGGCCAATGGGGTCGGTATTAGGGAAGAGATTTTCCGCAACATCGTGCCCGAGGATAACCACATTGCTGCCGGAGATATCTTCCTGTTTGGAGAAAAAGCGACCTTGCTCAATTTCGTTGTTGGAAGCGTAGGCATATTCCGAGGTGGTTCCGGTGGTTTCGATGGAGTTCAACGACCGGGATTCGTAACTGACATTGATCCAGAAGCGAACCTGAGGGACGGCGACAAAGAGAAGCGAGTCCGGAGTTTCGTCGAGAATGTCATTAAACAGATTGGCATCCTCAACCTTGAATTCCGGCCGGTTGCGGTATTTCCACCAATCGTCCCCGACATCTTTCCAGGGCCACTGTTCCACATAGAAGTTTTCGCTGCCAAGCATATCCAGGCTATTCTCGATACCGTTATCAATACCATTGATAGCAGTCCCCATCAAGGTAACGGCAACAATACCGATAATGACCCCCAAAGCGGTGAGCATGGCCCGCGTTTTGTGGATGCGCACCTGCATGAAGGCAATACGCAGGCTTTCTTCTATTTCCAGAAAGAAGTGTTTCATACCAAATCAGCAACGGCCATTTCGGCCTGCTCTACCGAGGCAGAGGAACGAAGGGCCTTACGCGGTTTTTTGTTGATCTCGTCGTGCGCAACGCGGCCGTCGAAAATACGAACAATGCGATGGGCATGTTCGGCGATGTCTTCTTCGTGGGTAACGAGGATGATGGTATTGCCGGCATTGTGGAGGTCCTCAAAGAGGGCCATAATTTCCTCGCCTGTTTTTGAATCGAGGTTGCCCGTTGGTTCGTCGGCCAATATGATGGCAGGATTGTTGACCAGCGCACGGGCAATAGCCACGCGCTGGCGCTGACCACCGGAAAGCTCGTTGGGCTTATGCTCCATACGGTTTTCCAACCCGACTTTAATGCAGGCTTCTGTCGCTCTTTCGAGGCGTTCTGTACGGGACATACCGGCGTAGACCAGAGGGAGTTCGACATTGCGGAGCGTGTTGGCTCTGGGCAAGAGGTTGAAGCTCTGAAAGACGAATCCAATCTCACGGTTGCGGATGCGGGCGAGGTCGTTGTCCTCCATTTCAAAGACATCCTCGCCTTTAAAATGGTAGTGACCTTCGGTGGGTGTATCGAGGCACCCGAGCATATTCATGAGAGTCGATTTACCGCTGCCGGAAGGCCCCATGATGGCGATGTACTCGTTGCCGTAGATCTGCAGATCCACACCGCGTAGTGCTTCCACCTTGGTTTCCCCCAGATCGTAGATTTTTTTGACCCCCTGAATATCAATAACAGGGGTGCCTTTGTTTAGCTTACTCATTTGGCTTCGCCCGTTCCATTATTACCGTTATCCGGAGTCTGCACCTTAGTCATATGGCCCAGCTCGCGGGTAATTGCTGAGTAGCTGCCACTGACGATGGTTTCACCTTCCTTGAGACCACTCTTGATTTCCATCCAAGCGGTATCGGCAATGCCTGTTTCCACTTCGCGGTATTCCACATGATCACCGACCACGACAAAGACAATGCGCTGAAGTTTTTCGCGGTCCTTGCGGTTCGCTTTACCCTGAGGGCCTTTCTGCTGGCCTTCCTGTGCGCCTTCGGCATAGGTAAGATCCTTAACTTCGTCGCTTATCTCACGCCCGAGGGCTTCGGCGATGGCTTTTTTCTCGCGAACAGTAACACACTGAATGGGCACTGCGAGTACACCGGTTACGGTTTCTGTGGAGATATCGGAGGTAGCAGTCATACCGGGGCGCAGGCGCTTATCCAGGCCGTCTACACGGATGCTAACCTCAAATGTGGTGGTTTGCTCGGCGGTGCCGGTATTGGCAGAGGTGCCGGAGCTGGCAATTTCGGTAACAACACCGGAGAACTCTTCATTGGAGATGGCATCGACAAAGATTACGGCCGGATCGTCTACTTTGACGTTTACGATATCGGTTTCGGCTACATTGATACGCACTTCCATGACGTTCATATTAGCCAGGCGCATAATTTCTGTTCCGTCGAACTGCCCTACCCCAACCACGCGCTCGCCTTCTTCCATGCTGATGGAAGTGATGGTGCCATCCATAGAGGCATAAATCGTGGTTTTGGAGAGGTCTTCGTTGGCTTCGGCAAGAATCATTTCCTGCTGGCGGATAGAGGCTAAAGACGCGGCGTAGGCAGCTTCGAGAGATCTGAATTCGCTCTCATATTCATTGAGACTGTCAGCCGAAATATAGCCTTCGTCGAAGAGTCCCTTCTGATCGTTGAAAACCTTGCGGGCACGTTCCAACTCAACGAGCGTGCGGTTGGCCTCAGCTTTATTGGCTTCCAGGGCAGCTTCCCGTTGGCGAACCTGAGATTCCAGAGTATCCGGGTTGATGGTAACGAGCACATCGCCCTTGTGGACAAATTGACCTTCCTTAACCGGGATGGAAGTAATTTCCCCGGAAACTTCGGAAGTGATGGTGAGTTCAAGTTCAGGATAAACCTTACCCGTGGCTGAAACAGTGCTGGTAATATCTCGAGTCTGCACTTTTTCCACTGTAACAGAGGTAAGGTGCTCTTTCTTTCCCCTGCCGAAGGCAAGGAAGAGAATAACCACGGCGATGATGGTGATGATGATCCAGCGCTTTTTGCGTCCTTTTTTCTTAGCCATTGTGAAAAGCTTTCAGTTTGATGTTGGTTTTAAAGTCAGTTGTTGTTCAAAGGTTCATATCCGTGGCGGGCCATAAGGGAACCGTCGATACGGGAAAGGTCCACCTCGTATTTCATCAGCTGGAGGGTGCTCTGCAGGTGATTCTGGCGAGCCTGATCGTAGTCTCTCTGTGCTTCCAGCATTTCGCGGAAGGAGATTAAGCCGCGCTGGTATTTGGCCTGTGCTTCGGCAAAGGCTTGTTCCTGAAGGTCCAAAGTAGTCTGAGTCAATTCCACGCGACTGAGACCGACATTGGTATTGCGCCAGGCACTTCGGGTGGTGGAGCGGAGGGTTTGTTTAACCTGAATCAGGCGGATTTCTTCCTGTTCCACACGGGCTTTGGCCTGCTGCAAGCGGGCTTTGCCCTCGTTCATACCCCAGGGCATGGAGTATTCCAGCATTACGCCCCATCGATCGCCTTCGCGGTCGACAGCGTTGCTGTAGGCGTTATCGACAGAAGTATCGTCCAGGCCGATATAGGCACCGGTCGCCACGAGGTCTAACTGCGGGCGTTTCCTGTGCCGTGCGGTAACAGCGTCCTGCTCGTACTGAAAAATTTGCTCCTCCTGAATGGCGACATCTTCACTGGCCTGAAGGGCATTGATCCAAACCGAATCATAATCAGCCAGAGAAGGAAATTTCTGGGGCAGGGTTGTGACCACGGGGATGTCTTCGACAGAAGCCGACTGGAAGCCACCGATGAGAACCAGCAGGGTATCGGCAACCGATTCGAGATTTGATTCGGCAAGCAGGAGTGCCTCCTGATCGCTGGCCAGCTGTGATTGAGCCTGCAACAACTCCACTCGGCTGGCCAGATTTGCTTTAAATT
The DNA here is from genome assembly GCA_016932335.1 of Opitutales bacterium. Taxonomy (GTDB): domain Bacteria; phylum Verrucomicrobiota; class Verrucomicrobiia; order Opitutales; family Oceanipulchritudinaceae; genus JAFGCZ01. The sequence continues at coordinate 16,707 of JAFGCZ010000009.1, forward strand.
TGGATTCCGTTTCAGCGACCAGCTGTTCCGAGGCTTTAACACCGCTGCGCTGCATTTCGACATAAGCATAAGCGTAAGCAAGGTCCCAATAGGCTTGCTCCGTCTGCTGAACGATGTCGAGGATCTGCTTGCGCAGGGTTAACTTGGATTCGTTGAGGCCACTTTTGGCTTTGCGCAGTTCGGCCAGGTTGTAATCGCGCCAGGCACCTTTAAGGAGGGGTTGACGCACTTCAAGACCGACATTGCTTTCGTAATCGAGATTGCTGCCGATATTGGTTAAGGCAGTACTGTCATTGCGGTTGAGTGTGGTGGAAAGCGTTACGGTGGCACCGGTGCTCAATTTTTGGCGTACGCCGCCTTGATAGGTACGTGCGTCGCTTTCGGAGCCTACAGTTTCATCGTATGTGGTTCCCGCATCGCGAATTGAATAGGAAGCCGCAGCAAAGAGCTCGGGATCGTAATCGGCATCGGCGGCGCTCAGCTCGCCTTCGGCAATCACGGGGTCCAGGCGTGCAATCTGCAGTCCAAGATTATTTGCCAGAGCCTCATCAACAGCTTGGTTCAGAGTAAGGACAGAAGGCTCCCGGGCCATCAGTGTCTGCCCGGAGGCAACAGCTAATGAACAAAGGAGCAGAATAGTTTTTTGATATGCCCGCATTTATAGATCAGTTGGGTTGGTATAAAAAGTAGCTTACTTCGGCACAGATGAAGTAGCAAACAGTGGTTGAGGTATTGCAATAGATATGCCAACAGAATCATATATCTTACAAGACTATAAATATTAAAGACTTATAAATTACCATTTTTTCACACTTTAAAAAATCAAAGGACTCACAGGTTCCAAAGGCCACTTATTGGTAAATTTTACCACAAGGAAATACTTCACCATAGAGTGTATCACCCAACATAATTACAAAAAAAAGACCACCTGTTCGGGTGGTCTTTTGAAATCGAATGTGCGTGTTGCTTACTTGACACCACCAAAGATGTTCTTGAAAGAAGCAACGGCGTAGTCGCGATTGAGCTTGGCAATATGATCCAAAGTAATGCCTTTTGGGCATACTGCCTGACACTCACCAAAGTTGGTGCAATTACCGAAGCCGAGTTCGTCGTGAGTTTTAACCATGGCCAAAACGCGACGATCCTTTTCAACCTTACCCTGAGGCAGGCGGTTGAGCTGGGATACCTTGGCACTCATAAAGAGCATAGCACTGGCATTCTTACATGCGGCAACGCAAGCGCCACAACCGATACAGGCGGCGGCATCCATAGCGACGTCGGCAACCTGCTTGGGAATGGGGGTAGCGTTGGCATCGGGAACACCACCGGTGCTGATGGAAACGAAACCACCAGCCTGTTGAATCTTTTCAAGGGCCGTGCGGTCCACGATAAGGTCCTTGATCACGGGCAGCGGCTTGGAACGCCAAGGCTCAATCGTAACGGTTTGGCCGTCCTTGAAGTGGCGCATGTGCAGCTGGCAAACAGTGGTCTGTCTTTCGTGACCATGGGGGATACCGTTGATAACGAGCGAACACATACCGCAAATACCTTCGCGGCAATCGTGGTCGAAAGCAACAGGCTCTTCACCGCGCTCAATGAGAGTCTCATTGAGAATGTCGAGCATTTCCAGAAATGAAGAGTCAGGTGAAATCCCGTCGAGATCGTAGGCAACAAGCTTGCCTTCGCTGTTCGAGTTTTTCTGTCTCCAAACTTTCAAAGTCAGTTTCATTTTTTATTAACTCCTTCTCAATGAAGCTTATTTGTAGCTGCGAACAGCGAGTTTGCAGTATTCAAAAGTGAGTTCTTCGGTGTGCTTAACGGGAGCTTCCTTGGGGCCTTTGTATTCCCATACGCTGGCGTTACAGAAGTTTTCGTCGTCGCGCTTGGCTTCACCTTCTTCGGTTTGAGATTCTTCACGGAAGTGACCTCCGCAAGATTCTTTACGATCGAGAGCGTCGCGGCAGAGCAGTTCGCCGAATTCGAGGAAATCGGCTACGCGGCCCGCGCGTTCGAGTTCCTGATTGAGCTCGCCGTTTTCACCGGGAACACGGACATCGCTCCAGAATTCTTCGCGCAGCTGCGGGATGAGTTCGATGGCTTTCTTAAGGCCTTCTTCGTTACGAGCCATACCGGCGTATTCCCACATAATCTGGCCGAGTTTCTTATGGAAGCTGCGAGCAGTCTGCTTACCGTTAACGGAGAGCAACTTATTGGTTTTGGACTTAACAGCGTCTTCAGCCTCATTAAAAGCTTCCGTATCGGTAGCGGTGCGGCCGGCATTAGCCAGACCCACGGTACCGGCAAGGTAGTCGGCAAGAGTGAAGGGAATAACGAAGTAACCGTCGGCCAGACCCTGCATGAGGGCGGAAGCACCGAGGCGGTTGGCCCCGTGGTCGGAGAAGTTACATTCACCAAGGGCATAACAACCCGGGATCGTGGTCATGAGGTTGTAGTCAACCCAAAGACCTCCCATGGTGTAGTGCAGAGCGGGATAGATCTGCATCGGAGTCTTGTAAGCATTCTCGCCGGTGATGCGTTCATACATCTCGAAGAGGTTGCCGTAGCGTTCTTCGATCTTGGGCTGGCCCAGACGATCGATGGAAGCTGCAAAGTCGAGGAAGACACCGTTGTGGCCGGCATTGTGGGCAATACCACGACCATCGTCACAGGCTTCCTTGGCAGAGCGGCTGGAGATGTCGCGCGGAGCAAGGTTACCGAAGCTGGGGTATTTGCGCTCCAGATAGTAGTCGCGGTCTTCTTCGGCGACTTCGGAGGGGTGCATCTGCCCGTTGATGATTTTTTCGGAGATGGTTTTGCTCTTGGGAACCCAGACACGACCGTCGTTACGCAGGGACTCACTCATGAGGGTGAGCTTGGACTGCTGGTCGCCGTGGACAGGAATGCAGGTCGGGTGGATTTGAGTGTAACAGGGGTTGGCGAAACCGGCACCCTTAAGGTATGCCCGATAGGCGGCTGTTACGTTACACCCAGCGGCGTTGGTGGAAAGGAAGTAGGCGTTGGCATAACCGCCTGTGCCCAGTAGGACAGCATCGGCTGCGTGACGTTCAACCTCGCCGGTAACCATATCGCGAACGATGATACCAACAGCACGACCGTCCTCAACAACGAGGTCGAGCATTTCGTGGCGGTTGTACATCTGAACAGTTCCGGCGGCGATCTGGCGATTGAGTGCACTGTAGGCACCGAGCAGAAGCTGCTGACCTGTCTGGCCGCGGGCATAGAAAGTACGGCTTACCTGAGCACCACCAAAGGAGCGGTTGTCGAGCAAACCGCCGTATTCGCGGGCAAAAGGAACGCCTTGAGCAACACACTGGTCGATAATGTTATTGGAGACCTGGGCCAAACGATAAACATTGGCTTCGCGGGCGCGGAAGTCACCCCCCTTAACTGTATCGTAGAAGAGGCGGTAGATGCTGTCGCCGTCGTTCGGATAGTTTTTGGCTGCGTTGATACCGCCCTGAGCGGCAATGGAGTGCGCGCGGCGCGGGCTGTCCTGATAACAGAAGCACTTAACATTGTAGCCAAGCTCGCCGAGGCTGGCCGCAGCACTGCCGCCGGCCAAACCGGAACCTACTACAATGATGTTGTATTTACGCTTGTTGGCAGGATTAACCAGTTTGATGGAAAACTTGTGATTGTCCCACTTATCCTGAATAGGACCACTTGGAATTTTGCTGTTTAGTTTCATTACTGAATAGCTCCTGCGCAGTTTTTAGCTTGTTCGTAAACTTCGATAAAGGTGCTTTTGTCGAAAATGGGCACACCCAAGTAGAAGTCCAAAAGGACAGCGACAGGGATGGAGGCAAATCCGAGGAAAACGATCCAACCATAGGCCAAAGCCAATTTTTCCAAGCGGTATCGCCAAATTTCGTTGCGCAAACCGAGTGACTGGAAGATGGATGCCACCCCGTGGGAAAGGTGCTGGCAAAGCATGAAAACAGCGACGATATAGAAGAGAGCAACATACCAGACGCTGAAGCCCATATACATGACAGCATATACATTGGGAACAGGGTGTTCGAGAGGGCCATGACCCAAATCGTTGATCATAAGCTGATCAAGACCATACATATTCTTCACCGTGTAATGGAAGATATGGAAGATAATAAAGAAAAGGATGATCAGACCGGAAACAATCATCGTACGGGAAGCCTTACTGGCCCGCACGGTTGCATCCTTGCGATAAGCTTCGGGTCTTGCAGCTTTGTTTTCTTTGAAGAGGACAATAGCTGTTGCCGCGTGAATAGCCACAGCGGAAAGCATAACTGCCCGAACCACCCAGAGCAGACCGTAAGGCATGCTTTGCAAGTGATGCGCATAGCTGTTAATCCAATGCGGGGGGAGAAACACTTGAAGGTTTCCGCACATGTGTCCCAAAACGAATCCCGACAAAATAAAGCCGGAAAGCGCCATGAGGTATTTTTTCCCCACTGATGAGGTGACGAGTCGCACAATCGATTTCATGATTGATCCAGTAGAACTTAAGTCTGGGCCAAGCCCGGGTTTCAAGAAAGTTAAACCCTAAGGTGTATGGTTCCAGAGGAATGGCGTAAAGCCTATTGTGCAAAAAAACAGGGATTTGAAGCAGTTATTACGTGAGTAAATAGGGCATATCAAAGTGCTTTATCTCAAGCGGTTGCACACTTGTTCTTGAGACACATTCTCTGTTACTAAAAAATAGAACTTGATTCCGTAAGAAATCCTCATATAAACGGGCATATGCTTATAAATAAGGTAGGCTCGGTAGAAATGACCATGCTGGTGGAAAATGAGGCCCGAGGTAGGTCCATCATCTCCGAACACGGCTTAAGCTACTGGTTAAGAACAGATAACGGGGCATTACTTTTTGACTGCGGGCAAGGTTCGGCTATTCTGCCGAACGCCAAAACACTGGACATTGACCTGAGCGAGGTGGAGCATGTGGTGCTGAGCCACGGACACTACGACCACACAGGTGGTCTTTCCAAGGTTTTGGAATTGAACAGCAAGGCAACTCTGTGGATGCACCCGCATGCCATAGAGCCAAAATTCAGCGGTTCGGGAGGAAAGGTGCACCGCATTTCCGAAGCCTACATGGAATCACAGGCCTTCAGCTATCCACCCCGCCCCATTTGCCCGATTGAGGCACCGACAGAAATCCTCCCCGGAATTATGGCCACGGGCAGCATTCCCCGCGAAACCGAGTATGAAGATACGGGTGGAGATTTTTATCTGGATGCTGCGGGAACGGTGGAAGATCCCATTTTGGATGATATGTCGCTCTTTTTTTTAAGCAGCAGTGGGTTGGTGGTAATTCTGGGCTGCGCGCATGCCGGTGTGGTAAATACCTTGAATTACATTTTGAAAATCACCGGAGAAAGCCGTATCGATACGGTAATCGGAGGGATGCATCTGCTACATGCCGACGATGCCCGGATCGACAGGACCATTGAGGCTTTTCGGGAGTTGAAGATTCGCCGAGTGGGCCCTTGCCACTGCACCGGGTTCAAACCAACCCACCGTCTTTATGAAGCGTGGGGCGCCGAACACTTTATACGGTGCCATGCGGGCATGCGGATGCGTTTTAGCTAAGACCAGCCCATAGGAATGCTGGCATATTCGCCTGCAAAGATCTCGTTGCGAAGCCGCTCATACATAGCGTGGTAATCCGTTTCGTGAGAAAAAGGCCGCCATCCGTAGCCATCGAGCAGGTTATGGGCATTACTGCGACAGAGTTCCCAGCCGTCCTGAATATCGTGTATGCGGTAGATAGGAGATTGCGTGGCTAAAAAGCTGTAGTGCGTTTCCACAAGCGACCAAAGGCCTAGAACAATACTGGCAGGGCCCTCTTTAGGCAACACAGGGAGATCGCCGTGGGAAAGCGCCTGGCGAATCAAGTCGAGCAAGGGTCCCTGCATGCGGTACTGCAAGCGCATCATGGAAAGCTGGTTTTTACGGGGCAGCTGACTCCAAACCGAGGGGATGCGAATGATTTCGTCGCAAAGAAAGTGGTCGCTATAAAAACGGGCAAAGTGTTCATAGGCCATAATGTGGGCAAAAAAGCGCTCACGAATAGAACCGGTAAAGCCTTTGACCCGACGAAACAACTCCACTTTAAGCAGGTGCGAACGAACCCCTATTTCGCCAACAATTTCATCCTTGGACTTAAAGTGCTGATAGATCGTCCCCCGCGAATAATCCAACGCCGCCGCAATTTTCTCCATCGTCAGTGCATAATAACCTTCTCGGGCAAGGATCGCGCGACCGTGGGCGATGATCAGCTTGCGCCGGCGGGCCATTTCCTGCTGTTTACGGCTCTGGTTGGACATTTTCTTTTTGGTTGAGTAATAATAAGGTACTGAATAAATTGTAGATGTTTTATACAAAAACACCATCGCGGTGTCAAAGCTATCTGCGATAGCATTCCATACATAACTGAACCATTAATACCATGAAAAAAGCCTACTTATTATTTATTGTCCTTGCGGCGGCTTTTCTGACCGGTTGCCAAAGCAAACCCACCGTACACACCGATTACCTCAAGGAAACCCCCTTCCAGGAATTCCACAGTTACACTTTTGTTCAGGACTTGAGCGGCAAAGATATGCCGGCCCCCATCGGACCAAACATGATTAAGGCCATGCAGAACGCCGTAAAGGAACGTATGAGCGCCCTGCAGTATGCGGAAGTTGCCACAGCGGCAGAGGCCGACATCATAGTCCACATTAAAGCGGAAATTATCCGCGTAGAGGACGAAGGCCCCCGCTTCAGCATCGGATTCGGAGTAGCCCGAGGCAGTGGCGCTTACGGGCTGGGCTATGATCCCTCCGACCGCGACCGTGACGAGCGCACCTTACTGGTAGACATCTACAAGGCAGACAACAAAGAACTCATCTGGCGTGGCTACACACAGAAACAGTTCTTCATTCACCCAAAAATGAAGCCGGAAGAAGTGAAGCTGCACATTGCAGAAATTCTAGCCAGCTTCCCTCCTAGTGAAGAGAGCAAATAATTTTTGCCCACCGACAAAAAAGCCGCTTCGAAAGAAGCGGCTTTTTTATGGATTAAAAAAAGATTACTCAAAAACAATGGTCAGTCGGAAGGAATCCAAAACCTCACCGTCTTCCGTGGCATACTCCATATAGAGTTCGCTGCTGCCGCGCTGGCGGCCTTCAATCATCCACTCGGAATACATGACATTGGCCAAAGGTCCCACGGCGATACGATTCATCACGCGTGGGTTTTCGTCCATAAAATGGATAACATCGTGATCATAGGAAATGACTTTCCACTGAGCACCTGTTTTGGGATTCCCGCCCAGTTTGAGCATAATCGGCTCCTTGAGTTCTTTAGTGATGCTCATCCCGTTGTATCCAGCCGTAATGGCGAATTCATCGGGGTTGCCGCCGCAAGCGGCGAGCAATGTCATGACAAGAGAGAAGATCAGGAGTTTAAGAGGCTGCATGGGAGATTTATTTTTGAGTTAAGCGGTTCGTTTATTCCTCATCGAGGAGGGCATCGTCGATATCGAAGTTGGCAAAGACGTGCTGAACGTCTTCGAGGTCTTCCAAGGCATCGATCAGACGGAGGCATTTACGGGCTGTATCAGCATCCGTTACCGGGATGGTACTGGACGGGATATAGGAAAGCTGGGATTCGTTGGGCTCGATACCGGCCTTTTCGAGGGCCTGGGCAACGGTATCGAACTCCGTCATGGGGCAGAGCACCTCAAAGTGGTCTTCATTATTGAGAATATCTTCCGCACCGGCTTCGAGAGCCACTTCCATGAGGGCATCTTCGGTAGTTTTGGAAGCTTCGATAATGAACTGACCCTGACGGTTGAAGAAGTGAGCCAAAGCGCCGGCACCGGCAAGGTTTCCGCCGAGCTTGTTAAAGGTGCTACGCACTTCGCTGGCTGAACGGTTTTTGTTGTCGGTAGTTACTTCGACCATAACGCCAACACCGCCGGGAGCATAGCCTTCATAAAGTAATTCAACATATTCAACACCGGGCAATTCACCGGTGCCCTTTTTCAGTGCACGATCAACATTGTCGGCAGGCATATTGGCGGCCTTGGCCTTATTCAAGAGCGTGCGCAGGCGGGGGTTAAAATTGGGGTCGCCGCCGCCGTTACGGGCAGCCAAGGTGATTTCTTTGCTGATAACGCTGAACGCCTTACCTTTTTTAGCGTCCTGCGCTGCTTTACGATGCTTTGTGGTAGCCCATTTACTATGTCCGGACATATCTCAGTAACAGTTGATAGTTATTAATTAAAAGGAAGATTGTGTAGATAAAAAAGAAGGGCGTCAATGCCGCGATGCATCAGGACTTTCTACGCTTTTTGACATTGGCTTTGCCGCGATGTGCCGAAGCAGCGGGAACTTCCTGAACTTTAGCCTCCACGACCTGATCTTCATCTTTATAATGATGATGATTGGTATAGAGCTGCTGAAGAATACTCATTAAATTGCTGGTGGTCCAGTAAAGCACGAGGCCAGAGGAGAAGTTATAGCAGAAGAAGAGGAAAATGAGGGGCATAAAACGCATCATTTTCACCTGAGCGTTGTCCACGGTCGGTGTGGGCTGCAGGCGCATCTGGTAGAACATACTGAGGCCCATCATGAGGGGCAGCAGGTTAATCGGGAAATTGGAAATATGGGCAATGGTATCGGGCAGGGACAAATCACCAATCCAGAGGAAATGTGCAAAGCGCAGCTCGGAAGCAGAGCGCAGCATATAATAGAAAGAGATGAAAATGGGGATCTGGATAAAGATGGGCAAACAGCCGGCCATTGGGTTAACACGGTGCTCTTTCCAGAGCTTCATCATTTCCTGATTCAGCTTGGTGGGGTTGTCTTTATACTTTTCGCGCAGTTCCTTCATCGGTTCCTGCAGTTTCTGCATGGCCTTGGAACTCTTGGCCGCTTTGGCGGTGAGCGGCCACATGCAGAGGCGAAGGAGAACGGTTACGAAAACAATCGCTACCCCCCAATTGTGTACAAACCCCTGAACCCAGCGCATGAGGTGCAGAAAGAGCTTGCTAAAAAAGCCGAAGAAACCGAACTGCATGACCAGATCTTGATCCTGCCCGATACGAACGAGGCGCACGTATTCCTTGGGGCCCACATAATAACTCATGTTAAGGTCCTTGGCAGCATCGGCAGGAACGGCCCCGGCAGCCAGGCGAAGGCTTTCGGTAATTCCCTTAGGGGCCGGTTTGTCGGTGTCCACATGAGGGAAGTCGACCGGCTTCATATATACCTGAGTGGCCGGGTTCTCGGGAGTAAGGATACCGGTAAAGAACTGATTTTTAACAGCGCCCCAAACAACGGAATCGTCGAAAGTAAGGTCTGCCTTGGGCTCTTTTTTAAAAATCAGGCCACCGCCTCTAAATTTTGAGAGCTGCTCGTGATCGTATTTGTCGCCGTTGTAAAAACCGGCATTGAGGTTAAAGCCCATGTGGTCGGCAGCATCTGGAGCAGCAGTACCGACATTGACATAAAGATCTTCGAGAGAATACGGGACACCGCTGCGGTTGATGACCTGAGTGCTGTGCTGGATGGTATAAGGCAGGTTGTCGGCAGTTTCCATGGAGATGGAATAGGTGCGGACAAAGGTAATCCCGTTAACCGTGCGGGAGAAAGTGACGGTATCAGTTGTATGGCTGACCAGCTCGTATTGGGTAATGTATTGCTCGGGAGCGAGGCTGGGCTTGCCCTGAATCAGAGAAAGAGCCGGCAACACAGAACCGGTGGGAGCATCATTGAAAACATAGGGATCTTCCCCACCCTGAACACTGGCGTACTGCTTTAGGGCCACATTTTTAATGGCACCGCCGTAGGTGGTGAAGGTAACACGAATAAAATCGTTCTCCAGAACAGCCAACTCCTCTTTGCGGAGCTTTTCAAGCGAAGACGCAGATGAATCGGTATTGGGCAGCGCGGGGGTAGCCTCGCGCAGATCGGCGGCAGGAGACTGGGGGCCAGCCGCGGCGGCAGCGGCTTCGTCGGCAACGGCCTGCTCACGCTGGGCCTGCAGGTAAGCTTCCTGCTGTTGCTTCATCTCTTTGGCCTGATATGCCCAGAGGCCGATGGCCGCGAGAATCAGTGTAATGCCTAAAAGTGTCTTCTTATCCATGCTGAAAAAAATGGTTCCGGATGTTAATGTGAAATATGTCCGCAGGAGTCTTTGTCATGGGTGCGACGTTCCCGCTCAGAGGGGTGGAGAAATGCATGCCAGTTTTCGGGAACCGGATCGTAGCCGCAACCACCCCATGGCTGGCAACGCAAAAGACGCCAGATAATCATGGGAAAGGCAAGCATTAACCCATGTTTGCGCAGGGCCTGAATGGCATATTCGGAGCAGGTGGGATGGAAACGGCAACCGCCACCGAAGAGATGCAAAACAGGCGAGAGAAAAATACGGTAGAAATAGACCAGACCGATAGCGCCCACACGGGGCACACGCCATAACCAAAACAACACTGCATGCAGAGTCTTCACGCCTTGAGTTGTTGCCTGAGCTTGTTCGCAGCTCCGGTAAAGCGTTTCTCCAACGTTTCCAGAGGGAAATCGAAAATGCGGGCCCGGGCAACGATGACCACGTCGCAGGACTCCGGCAAAACTTCTCTACGGGCACGAAAAACCTCCCGCATCAATCGCTTGGCTCGGTTTCGCTGAACCGCACCCCCGATTCTACGGGAGGCGATTACGCCGAAGCGACGTAAGGGAGGTTGTTCATCGGGGGTGCGCAGGCAAATTTGCACAGAGAACACCCCACACTCGGCTTTGCGCCCATCGGTGCGAACGCGAGCAAAGTCGGAGCTTTTCCGAAGCCGTTGCCGCGCGCTTTCCCGCATAGGCCAAAAATAAATTAGAGGGCCAAACGCTTGCGACCACGGGCACGGCGTGCACGAAGAACTTTTTCGCCACCACGAGTTGCCTTGCGGGCGCGGAAGCCACATTTACGGACGCGTTTGAGCTTGGACGGATTGTATGTCGGTTTCATTGGTCGTCGAAGAATTTAAAGAAAAGGGTCAAAAGAAAGATTTCCCGAAAGGCTGTCAAGAATCAAGACAGTCTTTTTTCGCATTGGGAAAGAAGAAAGGGGCCTATAGAGTGCCTTTTCCACAGTTTGGCAAGGGAAAAGACACGGAAAGGGAATTTTCCGAAAAAAAGAAGCTTAACCAGCCAACTTAGCCAGAGCGGTTACATAGCGCTCGCGGGTACCGGAGATCACTTCGGCAGGCAGAGCGGGAGCCGGCGGAGTCTTATCCCAATCGAGGCCACTGAGGTAGTCGCGGACAAACTGCTTGTCGAAACTGGGCTGCCCCTTACCTTTTGCGTAGGTATCGGCTGGCCAGAAGCGTGAGCTGTCGGGCGTAAGGACTTCATCGATGAGGTAAAGCTTACCATTATCGTCCAAGCCAAACTCGAATTTGGTATCGGCAAGGATAATGCCTGCGGCGGCGGCCACTTCGACCCCTCTGCGATAGAGAGACAGACTGACCTGATGGACCTTCTCGTAAACATCGGCACCGAGGATTTCGGAGCACTCGTTCAGCGAGATGGGCATATCGTGCCCTTCGTTGGCTTTGGTGGTTGGTGTAAAGTAAGGCTCGGGAAGCTGTTCGCTTTCGACGAGGCCGGCGGGAACTTCCTGACCGAAGAGCTTGCCGGTTTTCTTGTAATCGCTCCAGCCGCTGCCTGAAAGATAGCCACGGACAATGGCTTCGACGGGGAGCGGTTTCAGTTTGCGCACAAGCATACTGCGAGAAATGAGCTCTTCATGCCCTTTGAGGACTTTGGCCAAGGCTTTGTCGTGATCGGGAACGAGGTGGTTTTCAATAAGGTCGGAAGAACGTTCGAACCAGAAACGGGCCACCTGAGTAAGCACAGCGCCTTTGCCGGGAATACCATCGGGCAAGATCACATCGTATGCAGAAATGCGGTCGGTGGTGATCATGAGCAGGGCATTGCCAACATCGTAAATTTCGCGCACTTTACCTTGAGCGACCTTGGGATAAGGCAAGTCACTGATGGTATTGAGGGCCTCCGTGGGCAGAGCGTTTACAATGGCGTCGATATTCATAGCAGTCTCCTGTGAAAAGATGTTTTCCTGTATATATGAAGGGGTGTGCGCGCAATTCAACCCTGAATAAAAAAAAAGAACGGGAAGAGCGTCAGAAAAGTATTCGTAACAAAAAAGTGACTGAAAAAGAAAAAAAAGACTTGCACGCAGACACAGGAAAGCTACGTTTCGAGACTTTCCAAGCGTCCCGTTCGTCTAGCCCGGCCTAGGACACCAGGTTTTCATCCTGGCGACAGGGGTTCGAATCCCCTAC
>JAFGCZ010000010.1 GCA_016932335.1 Opitutales bacterium
ATTATCCATGCTGGCAAGTTGAACCACCTGCATTTTCAGGCGAAGGCTGAAGCTCCAGATAAAAATCTTTTCGATGGCTCGAGATATTTCAACAAGACCAAACTTATCGATATAATAGATAAGCAAACAATCGAAAATCGTTTGGACATACCGATCCCCGGTGCGGTTGCGGCCTTCATAACTGTTCAGTGTTTCCAAGATGCTCTTTGCATACCCATCCAGCGTATCTATATCGATCAACTGACGGCTGACTGTAGGGCATTTCTTAAACTCGGTAATCATCTCCAAGTAATGAGCTGTCATTTCAAAAAATCGCCTACCGTTGATGATGATTTGGTCCAGATGGAAAGGAAATCCCAAGGCATGCCCATCCACTTTGCGTTCATACTGCTGGTTGTAATGATCCACAAAAAGGTGTGCCATTCGTAGTTGTTCTACATAAGGATAACGCGCAACGGTATTCACGTTGAAGCCTTTGAATAGGCCAGTATCCTCTTTGCCAAAATAACGAGCAGAGGTTCCCTTTGACCAGTTCCGAATGCGATACAAATACTGAGAGAAGAGTGTGGCCAGCTCTTCTGTTTCAGTGTTTTCCCACCGTGCAACTGTCGTAGCCTTCAACTGTTCGTCATCTGAACAAAATTCCCGTAAATGGTAGGCTTTCAGTAAGTCATGTGGTTCAAGATCTCGTCCACGAGCATTTTGAGAGTCAAAAAACTGAAACGCTTCGGACACATCATTTAGGGCGAATGTTACTACCTCACACTTGTTCAAGAGGAAGTCGATGTGTTCTTCAGTGAAATCGGAGCGGTCAACGATACGGCAAATTTCAAGATAATTGATGTGTATGTTAGCTTTGGAAATTTCACTTTTGAAGCTGGGGGATATCATTTCACGTTCCAGCAGACTCAAATGCTCTTTCAGATCTTTGCGATCAAGCTTGTCTTTACGGAGTGTAGATAATGCCCGAACGGCCAGTAAAAGAGTTATTATTCTCTGCTGTCCATCGACAATATTTTTTCTGTCCTCTTCCTGATGGAATACGATTGTTCCGAGACGATATGAGGACTTATCCTTGTGAATTGCTATATCATTGAAGAGTTGAGTGATATTCTTTCCTGTCCACTTATACGGGCGCTGGTAATCTGGAATGGTCAATTCCTTGCACGAGAGTAACTCTTTAACTTTTAATATGCGAGGGTCTGGGGAGTGTATTGACATTGTTTGGGGGCGACATGGTCCTGCTTTTTCTTCTTCAATGGGATTAGTTCCGAAAAGATATCTTTCATATCATTAGCAAGTGGTATGATCTCTTACAAGAAGGAGATCTTAGATATGCAAAAAAAAGCCCTTCGGGTGAAGGGCTTTTATGTTGTGAAATTGGTGGAGATGGCGGGAGTCGAACCCGCGTCCCAAAAACTTCAGTGAATGACTTCTACAGGCTTATCTTTTCGTTTGAATTTGCACAGCCATCGCGGAAAAGCACGCTATGGTTGCACTAGTAACCTGTTGAATACGGTCGGTACCCGGTTGCCCGGTACAAACTATGCCCGCAAGTCGTCGGATCATCCCTCAGCGGGTGTCGGGGAGTCACCGTCACAGCTCAATTAGGCTGCGAGTGCGTATTCGTAATCGTCGGCATTTATTTTTGCCTTGAGGACTTTTTACGGAGCCAGTCCTCAACTCCGGCCTGCCATCATGCACGTCCACAATTGGTCGAATTCCGGAACATCCCCAAATTCGTCCAACAAGGCGGCAGCAAGGTGCGGAAGCACCTTTGGCTTGTATAGATTAACCTTGTTAAAGAACGTAAGCTGGAAGAATTTACTCATTTGCGGTAAAGGTGCAAGCAGATTTGTTTTTCCTTGTTTCCTCTTTTTTTTGGGTTTAGAACGAGCTTTTCAGTGTGGCGCTGGTCACTCTGATACCCCATCTCTCTCTTGCCTTTGAATTTTTACCTATGAAAGTTTATTTAACCGATAGATTCGTTGAACAGGAAGATGCCAAAATCTCTGTTTTTGACCATGGACTTCTCTACGGAGACGGGATTTTTGAAGGAATCCGCCTTTATGACGGATGTGTCTTCAAGCTGGATGCTCACCTGGAGCGTTTGGAAATGTCTGCCCGTGCGATTATGCTTCAGTTGCCCTGGAGTCGTCAGGAGATCTCCGACTTATTGTGTGAGTCCTGCCGCGTCAACGGACTGAAAAACGGTTATATTCGCCTGGTGGTCACCCGTGGTGTGGGAACGCTTGGCTTGAACCCGCTGACTTGCCACAATCCTCAATTGATCATCATTGCCGATAACATTGTGCTTTATCCGGCAGAATACTACCAAAATGGTCTGAAGATTGTTACCTCGCCCACGCGCCGCAATAATCAGGCGGCATTGCCTCCGATGATCAAGTCGCTGAATTATCTTAACAATGTGTTGGCTAAGATTGATGCGCTCAATATGGGGGCCTTTGAAGCCATTATGTTGAACGACCGCGGTATGGTTGCCGAATGCACCGGGGATAATCTCTTTATTGTGCACAAGGGCACTATTTATACTCCTCCGGTAAACTCCGGTTCTTTGGATGGCATTACCCGTGCGGCTATCTTCGAAATTGCCGCCGAGTTGAATATTCCGATCGTTGAACGTGAGCTGACCCGCTACGAAATCTGGATTGCGGATGAGTGTTTCCTGACCGGGACTGCTGCCGAAGTGATTCCGGTTGTCGAGCTGGACAAACGTCCGATTGGTGAAGGTAAGCCCGGTCCTGTTACAAAGCGCCTGTTGGAGCTATTCCAGCGCAATGTAGCCAAAGACGGCACAATGATCTGAGGCGTTCGTCTTTTTTTTTACGGCAACCTTTCGAGGTTGCCGTTTTTTTTTTTTGATTATGAATGAGGCGATGCCTGGGGACACAAAAAAACCGATTCCCAGAGGAATCGGCCTTTTACAAAAGGGTGTTGATAAAGCTTAGGCTTTTTCTACCTTCCCGGCCTTGATGGCCTTTACGGAAACCCACATACGCTTAACCTGGCCGCTTTCGAGGCGAACACGGATGCGCTGTACGTTGGGACGGAAGGTACGCTTTACGCGCTTGGTGATATGGGTACCGATACCGCCGCTACGCTTGGATTGACCTTTGCGGTGAATGATACCTCCTGAACGGGGGCGTTTGCCGGTGATTGCACAAATTCTAGACATTGTTTTCTGCTCCTATCGGTGAAAAAGGGGGCAATTTAGGTTCCCTGAACTCAATTGCAAGCCTTTAATTCGATTTTCTGTCTGCATGAAGCCTCTTGCCGTATAGCACTTGGAACTGGGCCCCCATGTGATTGGGGTGGAGCAATTCCATGAGCTTTGCTTTTTCTTGACTGAAGTTGCCAGCCTGCCGGGTGATGACTCTCCCGATTTCCTCCTTGGCATGGTGCATGAAGAATGCCTCCTGTTTCTGCAATTGCGGATTTTCAAATCCGTTGTTACGGAGTTCTTCCGCCAGCCAATCCCAGATCACGTGGCAGGTAATGTCGGTTTCACCAGGGTGTTTAAGCAGGTCGGTGACCAATTGGTGATGACGGTAGCCTCTGGCTGTACCGGAAGGGCGCGCGGTGCAGAGGTCTTCCCAGTGCATTCCGTAGTCAAAGGTCAAAAACAGCCCTTGCCAAGGCTGTGAAGCGATTCCACGCAGTGCAGGGCAGGTGTCATAGGGAACGTCCAGTTCGTAGCCGTCCGGCGCTGTCTGAGGCAGTCGTTGGCGGTTGGGGAAATCTATTGGAAGCTCTCTCAGGCTTTCCTGCAGTTCTGTCTCTGTAATTTGCACGCAGCGCAATTTCCAGGCTCCGTCTTTAAAGATCAAGCGTTCAAAAGGTTGGGCATCCAGCCACTCGTTGGCAAAAACGATGGCTTTGGGTGGGATCTTCAATTCGCTGCCCAGAGGAAGCTCGATGATTTCCTTGAAAGGGTGCTCTATTCCCTGAAGCACATGCCGGCCTTTTTCCACTGCGATTTCCACAAAGCTGTAGTCTTGCAATGTTTCATCCGGCAGCAGTGTCCGGCAGGCATCCAGTATCAGGCGCCCAAAGAGGGGACCAACTGTAGTCGCTGTATAAAAATCGCTTTCTTCGGATTTTCCGACACGTTCCTTGGCTCGCGTATAGTAGCCGATTTCCGGTGTGTAGAGCGCGCAGCGGATAAACTCTGCCCATGTGATAACAGAGTGCGGGCCGTAGTGTTCTCTCAGGTATTGTTCGATTGGGTTGACCATCAGATATTGAAATCCAATCCCTCAAGTGGTTTGAGGATCTCGCAGAGAGTGTGGTCCATATCGTATGCCGGTACCGGTACGCGTTCCTGACCGACGACCTTTGCGGGAACGCCAACCACGGTGGAGTGGGGAGGTACGTTGTTCAAGACCACTGAACCTGCTCCAATGCGTGCACCTTCTCCTATTTCGATGTTTCCCAATATCTTGGCGCCTGAACCGATGAGCACGCCTTTGCGGACCTTGGGGTGGCGATCGCCGCATACTTTGCCGGTGCCGCCGAGGGTAACTTCATGGAGCATGGAAACATCGTCTTCTACAACGGCTGTTTCGCCGATAACAACCCCAGTTGCGTGGTCCATAAGGATGCCGGAGCCAATACGGGCGGCAGGATGAATGTCTACGGCAAAAACCTGAGAAATGATGCTTTGCAAATAAAGGGCAATGTCCCTGCGCTGGTGATTCCACAGATAGTGGGCCACGCGATAAGCAGTAATGGCCTGGAATCCTTTGAAGTAAAGGAAGGGGAAAAGAACGCTCTCGCAGGCGGCATCACGTTCATCAATGGCAACGATGTCACGGCGAACCTGTTCGATCAGTTTTTTGTCTGCTCTGAACACATCAAAAAAGAGATCATGCAGGTAAGGTTCTGAAATCGCATGATGGCCCAGCTTGCGGGAAATGCGATAGCTCAGTGCTTCTTCCAGTGATTCGCGGTCGATGACACTGCTATGGAGCAGTTCATTTAAAACGGGTTCTTTTTGTGCAATAGCCCGAGCTTCACTACAGATTTGCTCCCATACATCCAGGTGCGATTCAGGTCGCGGAATGTCGGTTTCCGGGGAGGTATCCATGTGATTCATTGAGCTCATAAGAAGCCCTAAGAATCCTTTTAAAGGCCCTAAATGTCAATGCCGTCTTTTGCTCGAGAATTGTGCTGGGAACCGCTTCAGCGGTTGAAAGGGATTTCCGATGGAGAGTCTGCCTCCTGTTTGCTTTGCAGAACTATGAGAAAGCGATCAAGCTTTCCGGCAATGCGCACTTTTTCCCCGGACGGAGTTTCCTCACGAAGGATTTGCAGGTTTACATCAGGGTAGTGGTAGTCAGGCTCTTCTTCTTCGCTTTCCTGCTGCAGGCGGCACATTTTTATGTAGGCGGCTACGGTTTCTTCTGTATAGCGTGGTTCCTCCAATCCCGCAGAGAGCAGAATTTGCCGAATTACGATATACAGGTAGAAGTATAGGGAGATTTGCAGGGAGTCGAACTCGTCGCTGATTGCGTTGTAGATGCAACGGCTGTCGAGGATGTCCTGACGCATGTCATCGTCGTGCAGCAAGTTTGTTAGTTCCTGAATGCTGACCAAGTCCGAACCGAGGATGCGATGGATGAATTCCACATCTTCCGTTTCCAACAGGTCTATCGGGGTGTGGATCGCGTTGTTTGGTTGGTCGGAATTCATGCCCTTCAAATCGACCGCATGGGCGGCCGATTAAGGATTAAATCCGGCGAACGGGGACTTTTTTGAGGATTTTACTTCTTTTTGAAGAAGCGCAAAACCTGTGTTTCCTTGGGCAGTGGAGCTCCCTCCAAAATGTGCTGAGCCAGGCATTTGGAAAGCCAGGGGCCTGATAGAACACCTTTGGAGCCGAGACCGTTGAAGAAGACCAGCTGCGGGTGTTGCGGGTGGGGGCCCATCGCCGGGCGGTAGTCGCGCACAATGGGGCGAACACCGGCCTTGTGATCAACGACTTCAAGGGTGAGGTTGATAAATTCGGAGAGCATTCCAAGAATCTGCTGGCGGCCTTTTTCTGTCGGGATGCTGTCGAGCGGTTTCCAGCTGTAGGAGGCGCCGGCCAGGCATTTCTTGTCATCAATGGGCAGCAGCCATTTGCCTCGATTGATGATGGCGTCGGGCAGTTTCACGTCTTCTTGAATGCGGATGGTGAGCATCTCGCCCTTGGCGGGTTTGAAGGCTACACTCTTAAACCAGGGGTTATTGGACCCCTTCCAACCTTCACAGAAAATAACGTGTTTGAAAGACTTGCCTTTCCAGATGACGCCGCCGTCGACAACCTCCAGATCGTTGTAGATCAGGGACTCTTCAATCAACAGGCCTTTATCCTTTAAGTAGGCGCGGTAGGCTGAAGAAAATTTGGGGATATCGAGGTGTCCGGTGCTTTTGGCTACAAAGCTGCCCAGAGGATCGCGGAAGAGCTCAGGCATCCAGCCCGGGCCGTGTTCTTCTCCGATAAAGGCTTTGGCCACTTCATCTTCTCTGCGTTTAATGAGGAATGCCTGCTGTTGGGCATCTTTGATGATGCGCACGATTGGCTTTTCGTGAAAAAACTCGCTGTCCAGTTCTTTTTCAAGGGAGCGGTAAGTTGCGATGGCACAAGGAAGCTGTTCGGAGACTTTCCAGGACGGTTTCAGGCGTTTGCCGGCTACGGGGTTTACCACCCCGGGGGCCACCTGTGATGCGGCGCCGGGATCGCCTGGTTCCAATGCCAGAATACGCTGCCCCATGTTAATCAGTTCCCAGGAGACCAGACAACCGGCCAATCCCAACCCGACTATCAGGACATCATAATCATATTTTTCTATCGCCATAGCTTTGCTTCTTGAAGGGAGGAATATAACGCAAACCTCCGCTACTTTCGTTCAAATTGCTATCCTTTCAAGAACAAAGAAAGTCTGATCGTCAATTTCCTTTAATGATTGCCTGTATCCGGCTTCCCTGTTTTGCTTGCTTCTTATGACTCTGCAGAAGATCCAACAGTTTGTTACCCGCCCTGACTTGGGATTGCTTTTCATCCGTGTTTTCGGTGGCGGGCTCCTTTTTGCTCATGGCATCAAAATCTTCATGGGTGGTTCTTCGGCAATGGAGGGTACCGGTGGAGCGATTGCGGTCTATGGGATTAATTTCGGCTTTTTATTCTGGGGCATTCTCGTGGCTGCGATTGAGTCTGTGGCCGGACTTTTTATTGTGCTCGGGTTGTTTACGCGCATTGCTGCGCTGGTCGCATCTCTGGTCTTGTTGACCGCTGTTATTCTCAAGTGGCCAGGTTCTCTGGCTCCAGGAGCTATTGATCAGAATTTTGGCTATCCTTTGCTGATGCTGGGAACTCTGCTCTGCATTATGTTTGAAGGTGCCGGCAAGCATGCCGTAAAGAAGGACTGATTTACATTTCCGTTAATTTCATGACGGAGTTGAGGTAAGTGGAGTAAAAGGCCACTACTTTCCAGCCGACGAATACGGCGCAGCCCAAAAAAGCCAGTTTGGGGTACCAGAAACTGGCCATGGCCAGGCGGATTACGGCCTTTTTTCCGTATTCTCTCCCGAGGTATTCCAGGTTTTCGTCAAGCGTGCCGGTTTCCAGTCCTGTCTGGATCAGGCGGCTGTAATCTTCCGGAAAGCACAGAAACTGGTGGATGTAAAGGGCAGGGGCTTTGCCTTCGTCAATGAGCCGTGTGAGAGAGATGGATGCTTTGAGTAA
Source organism: Opitutales bacterium (assembly GCA_016932335.1). Taxonomy (GTDB): domain Bacteria; phylum Verrucomicrobiota; class Verrucomicrobiia; order Opitutales; family Oceanipulchritudinaceae; genus JAFGCZ01. Next base: position 7,748 of record JAFGCZ010000010.1, read on the forward strand.
CGCCGGATCTCCTGATGCGGTGCCGGCCCCGAAAAAGCCTTCGCGCAAGGGAATTCCTGCGTTCACGAAATGTTCCAGTGCATAGGCATAGCGACTCAGCGCGGCCTGGCGCATGTAGCGCCCTACCAGCGGAAGCAGTGTCAGGAATTTGCGGAATGCCTGTGGTTTCAGGTATTTGAAAAGAGCCACAATGGAAATGCTTCCCCAGAGCAGGCTCAGGTAGAAAAGGGTTCCGGGGATGATTTTACAGGTGGCAAAATCCGGCATACCTGTTTCCGGGTTGTTGATGAATGCGCTGGTGAATCCGGCAACACCTGAGGCCATGTGGAGTACCAGCAGCGGGTAGATCATTGCGCCGATCAGCTTAATTTTGGTGTCGTGCTTCTGTTCGTATTCCCGGGAGAGAAACATAAATACATCGGGCAGCTTTCCGGTCTCCGATGCTGCACTGAGCATAAAGCGGTCGCTTTCGGGTATCCATTTTTCCGCATTGTCGAGGAGCTTATCCCAGGATGCTCCATTCTGCAGTTCAATGGAAAGCTTTTCGGCAAAAGGGCGTATTGGCTTGGGGGCGGGGAGAAGGGCATTGGGGAGACTGATTCCGCTTTTCAGGCGTAAACCACACTCCAAATACCACTGACTGATGACTTTTAACGATGGCATAAGAAGCAAATTCCCCGCCAGCCTAAGTATCTATTTATGCTGAGGCGAAGCAAAAAATCAACAAATTCCGCATCGATAATACATTCTCTTTTTCTATGCTAAAAAACGAAAAAAAGAGCCGAACATGCTTGACTATAGGTTAGTTTAATGCGGTCTTTTGTCTGGATTACAATATAGGCTCGCATTGAGCTATGTTTCATTTTCCAAACCTCAAAATTGATAAAATAAAGAGATAAATGAGCACGACACTTCCTACCAATCATAAGGAACTTATCAAGTGGGTAGAAGAATGGACTTCTATCCTGAAACCGGACGCTGTTTACTGGTGTGACGGTTCCGAAGATGAAGACAAGAAAATGCGTCAGGCTATGGTGGACAGCGGTGTAGCTGTCTGGCTGAACCCTGAAAAGCGCCCCAACAGCCTGCTGGTTCGTTCCGACCCGCGCGACGTAGCCCGCGTAGAAAGCCGTACCCTCATCTGCTCCGAGAAGCAAGAAGATGCCGGCCCTACCAACCAATGGGGCGATCCCAAGGAAACTCGTGCCAAGCTGATGAAGCTTTATGAAGGTTGCATGAAGGGCCGTACCCTCTATGTTATTCCTTTCAGCATGGGCCCTGTTGGCAGCCCCATTGCACACATCGGTGTTGAATTGACCGACAGTGCTTATGTTGTGGCCAATATGCGCATCATGACCCGCATTGGAACCAAGGTTCTTGAGGTTCTCGGTGACGACGGTGCATTTGTTAAGTGTGTTCACTCTGTTGGTGTGCCTTTGGCTGAAGGTGAAACTGGTCCAGCATGGCCCTGTGATCCTGAAAACACCTACATCACTCACTACCCTGAAGCCCGCGAAATTCTTTCCTTCGGTTCCGGTTATGGCGGCAATGCTCTTCTCGGTAAGAAGTGCTTTGCTCTGCGTATTGCTTCTTCCATGGCTCGTGAAGAAGGCTGGATGGCTGAGCACATGCTCATCCTCGGCGTTCAAAACAAAAAGACCGGTAAGAAGAACTACGTTACAGCTGCATTCCCCAGCGCCTGCGGTAAGACCAACTTTGCTATGTTGATCCCGCCCGCTGAAATGGCTGACGACTACCAGATCTTTACTGTTGGAGACGACATCGCCTGGATTAAGCCCCAGCCCGATGGTTCCGTACGTGCCATCAACCCCGAAGCCGGTTGGTTTGGTGTTGCTCCCGGTACCTCCAATGACACAAACCCGATGGCTATGGAGTCCTGTTCCAAGGACACTATCTTCACCAACGTTGCTTTGACAGATGACGGCGATGTATGGTGGGAAGGTATGACCAAGGAAGAGCCCGCCCACCTGATCGACTGGAAGGGCAACGAATGGACACCTGCTACCGTTGATGCCAACGGCAAGAAGGTTCTCTCCAGCCACCCCAACGCCCGCTTCACTGCCCCCGCATGCAACTGCCCGACTATTGACCCCGAATGGGAAAACCCTGCAGGTGTTAAGATCGACGCTTTTGTATTCGGTGGCCGTCGCATGCGCGACATTCCTCTCGTATTCCAGGCCTACAACTGGCAGCACGGTGTATTCCTCGGTGCTACCATGGGTTCTGAGCAGACCGCTGCCGCTGAAGGTAAAGTTGGTCAGCTTCGTAACGACCCGATGGCCATGCGTCCGTTCATTGGCTACCACGTAGGTGACTACCTAAAGCATTGGCTCGACATGGGCAAGAAGATGGGGGAAAACCGCCCTGCAGTGTTCCATGTTAACTGGTTCCGCAAGACTGAAGAAGGCAAGTGGCTGTGGCCCGGATTCGGCCAAAACATGCGCGTTCTGGAATGGATACTGAACCGTTGCAACGGCACCGGACATGCAGTAGAAACCGCTCTCGGATTCAGCCCTGTCAAGGAAGACATGAACTGGAACGGTCTCGAGTTCACTGACGAAGATTGGGATGCTCTCATGAAAGTCGGCGGTGAAACTCTGTTGGAAACCGTCAAGGGCAACCAGGCTCTCCTCGACTCCATCGGCGACAAGCTCCCGAAGGACATCCAGGCCGAGCAGGATCTGCTCATCGCTCGTCTCAGCTAATTATCGCTGTTACAGCTTCTCTTTTAAGGCGTCTGTGCTTGGCACAGGCGCCTTTTTTATGTCCGCGGCTCGCTCGATATCTCCCTTTTATTGGATACAAAAAAGCAGCTCATTGAGCTGCTCGCAAAAATTGGGTTCGAAGCGTCAGGAGAATGCGCCGTATCTCTTTGTAGCGGCCTTCGGGGAGTATGTGCAGGCAGTGGGTGTAAAGGCGCAGAAACGCGGTAGGAACAATGGGACTCTGGGTGAAATCCAGAGCGCTGATGAGACCCTCGAGGATTCTCCGCAGTCTGATTTCGTCTTCTTTCTCTGCGGCCTGCATGCCTTTGTTGTAGGCTAGCAGAATGCGTTCCAGTGGACTGAGGGTCAACGTGCTGTTCTTCCTGTAGGTTTTCAGGATGCTCTGGCGGGTGGGGCTCATTATTGGATCATAAGGGCGTTGAGGAGTCCGGCGCTGTTACTGCCGGTGCTGCTTAAAACTGCGGCTGCCGAACCATTGATGGCTTCGCTGGTGAAGCTTAGGTATTGGTTTACCTGTGTATTGCTTAAAACCCCCAGTAGCGAGTTGCTTGTGCCGATAGATGAGCTCAGAAGGGAGTTGGCGGTGGTGGCGCCGGTTCCATACATAACCGAACTGAGATCGCCGCCATTGGCAATGGTGGACTGTATCTGGTAGATGTTGGTCAGCGATTCCTGGGCTTCTTTGAATTCAGTGATCTGTTCGTCCACCACGAGGATGGCCGATTCAATTTGCTCGATGTAGGCTTCGTAATCGAACGTGTCGTAGGCCGAGGTGGACTGCGTATAGACGAAGGAGGTCTTCAGGGTGCCCGTGTCACTGTCGAAATCATTACTGTCGATAGAGATGCTGACCCCGTTGCCGAAATCGATGGTATGAATGTCGGCAGAACCCAGCTCAGAAAGATCTATGGTTTTGGCGCTGACGATGACGCCCTTGCCGTTCATGAGCATTACCGATGATTTGTCTCCGTTGTAATCGCCCTTATAGTCGATTTGCAGGGAGTAGGTCCCGCTGGCCAGTTCATCCTCGGGATCGACGGAAGAGGTCGTGATTTCCGTAAGAGAGAGGTTGCCGGTTTCGCCTTCTGTAGAGGGAAGAGAACCAAAGAGCAGTTTCACGCTGGAGTCACTGTCACTTCCGTCGTTGCCGCCGCTGGAAAGATTATGGGTGTAGACGCGTTGGTAGGTCAGGTCCGAGTAATAGGAGGTAGCCCCGTTTGTAATATAGTTGTACTTATCGAAATATTTGCTGCTTTGCTCTTTATCGATCGTAAACTTAATTCCCGCGTTCATTTCCACTGTAGTCGTGCCCGAACCCGACAGGTTCACTCCATCTACTCGGTCAATCTCAATTCCGTTATCGTCACGAAGGATAACAGAGGATTCCGACCCGTAGTAGGAGATCTCTACTTTGTAGTCACCATTCTTCAGTTCGGTGTAGCCCGCAGCGGGTTCGATGTATTCGGCTGAGGCAAACTCCAGCCCCTCAAGGTCGGAGCTGTTGTTGAGGTAGGCTGTGCCCTTGCTTTCCCAGAGATCGATGATGGCGCCGTCCTTCTGGGTGGCCAGATTGAGACCGTCTTCCCATACGCTCATGTCCTCCACGCTGAGCTTGTAGCTGCTGCCGCCGGTCGTTCCGTTGGAGAGGTAAAGCGTGTTACCGTTAATGGTGTTCTTCCCGTCGAAGGTGGTGTCTGTGATCAGTTCGTTGATCCCGGCGCTGAGACTGCGCATGAGGGCGTAGATTTCCTGTTTGCGCTCATCGGTTACATCGCTTGAAGCGGCCTCCTCGCTCAATTTCAGCATGGAATAAAGATTGGAGTTCACACTGTTCAAGCGTTCCAGTGACCCCGAGAGCAGGCTTACCGAGTCCTCGATGGAGCTCGTGCTGACCTTGGTCGGGTTTTCGTTCTCGGTCGTGGGCGCGCTCAACCCGGCCAGATTTTCTCTGGTGATGGCGAATGCCGTCAGGGCATTGTATTCTGCAATCTGTGACGTTGTGAGCTCCATAAAAAGACACGCACGTATCGGCAGCTTTTTTCCAATCTTTAGGTTTTTTTTGTTTTTATTTCCCTGTGCTTGCTCCGCCCCCGCGAATCCCTACGCTGGCGGCATGAGTACCGCTCCGCAAATGTTGAATATTTCCTGGGATGAATTCCACCGGGAGACGCTGATTTTGGCTGCCCGCCTGCAAAGCCTGCGCTCCTGGGAAGGCATCATTGCCGTAACCCGCGGGGGCATGGTGCCCGCCGCCATCCTGGCCCGCGAATTGGGCATCCGTCGGGTGGATACCATTTGCATCAGCAGTTACAACGAATGCGATCAGGGAGAGTTGACGCTCCTTAAGAACACCAGTTGCAGTGGGCAGGGCTGGCTGGTGGTGGACGATCTGGTGGACTCCGGAGCCACCGCTAAATTCGTCAAAAACCTGCTGCCCGATATCTTCCTGGCCACCGTCTATGCCAAGCCCGCCGGGCAGCCCCTGGCCGATGCCTATGTGCGTGATGTTGCTCAGGAAACCTGGATCAATTTCCCCTGGGATCTGCACCTGGTGCACACCGAACCCCTCCACCGCAAACCCTAACTGCATTCATTATCAAGGAGCTGGAGAAGGGGGTAGGGCGAAAAGCTATTTTTTTGTTCTTTTCTCTTGAAAAAGACGTCTAAACCATCTTAACTCCCGAACTTCTTTACGGAGAGATGGCTGAGTGGCCGAAAGCGCCCGCCTGCTAAGTGGGTATACTGTTAAACACGGTATCGAGGGTTCGAATCCCTCTCTCTCCGCCACTTTTTTAGAAAACCAACCTTTCAAACACACATTACAATAATCCTGAGAAACAGGAACAATCGTTAAAGGCTTTGGTGTTGAGGTAGTTGCCGTTGAATTATACCGTTTCGTTGTGAAAAGATAGAAAAGGGTCTGTCTTTGGTTTAGAAAAGGGTTTGTCCGGCGGCTTTTATGATGAGTTGCAATGGCTTTGCAGAGGGCTTGCAATAGTCTTGCAAGATTAAATCCGAAACAGCCCAGATGGGCTGATGTTAAAGATGACATTTGAACCTGAAGGAGTAAAAGGCAGCCCTGTTGCTGTATTCATGTAGCAAATCAGGTGGCTTGTGTTTTCGGTCCCCGAATCGAGGAATAAAACGAGAGCTTCAAATGTCTCTCCGGTGACTGCGTTGAAGGTAGGATTGTCCGCATCAAAAACGCCAGCCGAAAAGCTTTTCCCAGTGAGGGCAGAAGATGTGGCAATCCGAGCGGCTGCAGGTACATCAGAGAGCGTGGAATGAGTCGCTGAATAGGTGTATTCTGCTGTGTCAACAGCGAGTAGCTTGATGGTGCTGTTTAGATTGATGGAACCTTGAAGGAACTTCTCAAGGGCTGTCGGGTAGATCGTATTCATTGTTATTCTTCAGTGATGGATCCTGAAAACACACTTGAGCTGGTTCCCAAGATGCTGGGTTGAGAAATAAAGCCTCGGGATATCGTAAGCCCGGTACCTACCCGGCTGTGGCGGCCGGCAACATAGGAGTAAAACAAGAGCTCAAATGTTCCTGCCCCGGAGCTTCCGATTATGGCGCTGATTTCTGCGGCCGTAATCGTTACGTTTTGGGATCCGGTTGATCGAGTTGATAGGACGTGCCTCGAGCCGTCTAAAACAATTACAGGAACAATTGAAATGTCGCTCTGTTCATAGAAGTCTGCTCCTGGGTATCCTTCGTCTCGCCAAAGCGGGCAAGCAACCTGGAAGGACATATCCGCATTTATGAAGGTATTGCCAGACGAAGCCGCGACACTTTCCGGAGGGAGTGGTCGTTTATATTCCCCGATCACGGAAACGCCCAAATCATCACAATCATCAGCTAATTGAATGTTGAGTGCCACACGTTGTGGCAGGTGGAAAATATAAGCATTCCCTCCTGATGGATTTGCAGCTGTATTGATGATGGATGATGGCTCCTGAATCGGCGATTTCACAATGGGAAGAGCGCTGCGAGCAATGATGAAAACAGGAGTCCCTGTGGCATGTGTTTTTGGCGCTGTCCCCAACCTGCCACGAAGGATAGAAACCGTCAGCTGATCTTGGCCGGCTGTGATGGTTGAAATTGAAACGATTTCATGATTCGGGGCCGCTCCAATAAATCCGAGAATGGTATCAGCCTCTGCTTGAGCTGTTGAGGCTGATGTCACCAAATCTGAATCCAGTGTAACGTCGGTCAATAAAACAGATCCGGCGGAAAGGCCTAGATCAGTGTTGAGAAGGCCATAAACAGCGAAGGCCGTAAAAGAATCCACGGTGTTGTAGTTGGCACCTCCGTCTATGCTCAGAACAGCGCCATAGCCATTGACTACACCGGAATCACGGGCACAGAGAATACCAACGGCTGGAACGTCCGCAAGTGGCCGTGGTAATTCGCAAATCATGACGGCTTTGGGATCTACCGGAGCCAAAGAAGAAAATGTCGGTGCCTCATACCCAATCGAGGCAGAATCATGAATTGAACCAGTGTAATCGTTTTCCCACTCAATATCTACTCCATGGCCATCGTAAGGAATGGACCTACTTGTGACGCGTGCCCGGATCCACATTGAGGATATTTTATCCCAAACTTTGATGGGCATCATATAGGCGAGTTGATCATAAGTGAAAGAATCTCTCCTGATCACCGCGCTGCCGGTGCATCGGGGAAGAGCCTGTTGATGTCCTTTTGCTATGGCATAATTACTGGCCACAGATGAAGTAACAATGGCGTCAGCTTGGATTGTTACCGCTTTTCCGCTGATCTCCGGTGCGGTCGGATCTCGATAAATGGACACATTGTCATATTCTCCTTCGGTATCGTCGCCAGAGTCTCCATCATAGTTTTCTGTCCACCGGACAATGGTTTGAGTGATTCGCTCGGTGGGTGTTTCCGGCGTGACTGTTGGCATATCCAAACAATTTGACTCAGAGATCTCTGGAATGGACGCATCATCCCAGTCTTCAGGAGGATCATAAAGCCGGCCGATGGTTAATCTCTGCCCCGAGAATCGAGCATAACACCAAACCAAAGGCAACAGATCATCACAAAGATCTTCCAGCGTTGTTTCTTCCTCAATGAGTGGAGCCAATTTAATGGTGCTGTTTCTTACGGCATCCGTGCAGGAAAAGTAAGAGACATCCGCACCAAGACCGATCCGTTTATCTGTGAACAGTTCTTCGATCACACTGGCGGGAGAAACAAGCCCCTGATCTTCGTCGGCAAATGTGCACTCAACTTCGATGCTGGGCACGGCCGTTTTCTCGGATCCAAGCTTGAGTTTAAGGATGCGGATGTAAGCCAAACCACGGTAAGCAGATCCATTGCTGAAATTGTGATCGGTGTCTGGTTGCTGAGTCCAGGAGCCTTTATAAATACGAAACGTCCCTACATCTGTATCAAAGTCTCTAGATTCTCCAGTGATGGCGATGCCGCTTTGATCTTTCCAGACGGTAACTGAGTCAACTTTGATCACGTGCACAAGTCTAATGGGGCCATGCCCGATCAGATAAAGCATAGTGCCATAGTAAATGAGGTTCTCGCTACTGCTGCTTCCTTTACTCATTTCTTACCGCCTCCAGGTGCTGGTTTAGAGGTAATGTCATAAGCATCGCTCATTGTCTTGCAGGATATGAATCTGCGGCCACGGGCATAAGGGATTACTTCCCCTAGGAGATTCTGAGAAGCGTAAGAATCAACAACGCCGGCATACCTCACTTGAGTTGGTGAGCTTGTACGTGTAGTTATGATGTTTGATGGTGAATCAGGCATAACGGTAGTGGCCAATCAAGCGGCGGCGCCATTTAGCATCGATGGCAATGATAGCTGCGGGTCTTGATGGCCAAACGGAAAGTTGTTCTGTTGCAGAGACTGCTGCAGTTAAGTGTTGCATGGCTTTTGTGACTCGAAAAAGCAGGATATCGCCGGGGCGAATGTCTGGATTATCCAAATCATCCAATATGGTGAATGCCTCTGACTTTACGAAATCCGCAAGGAACTCACTGATGATATTATCAAAGGATTGATCGACCGTTTTTCCAAATGTAGGGGCCCGCATTTCTGGCAGTTGTAGCCCTGAATCTGAGAGTACTGCATAGGTGATGTTTGCACAATCAACTCCGACATTCATTTCACAGTGTAGACGGCGGAAGGATGTGCCTACCCACTTTTCTGCGGCCGCTCGTAATGTTGATTCAAACTCTGGATCTGTTGTTTTCATTTTTTCGAGGTGGATACTACGGTTGCGGTGTTTGCTTGTGGGTTCTTCAGGGGGATCAGAGGGAATCCGCCGAAGTTGATGATGTTGTTAACGACTGCGCCGGTTTTTTTCATCTGAGACTTGCAAGCAGCCGTTGTTTGAGCACATCCATGATAGAGCCAGCAGGTGTCGGTATCTTTAAGCCACCGAAAGGGGGTGCGAAGCTGTAACCGGTAAGCGTTGCCGCCAAGAGCTGTGACGGTTTGAATAGGCCGCCATTCCCAGTATTTTGATGGTGTGCCTGTTCTGTAGTCCGCGCTCCCCACAAATCCGAGTGATAGCCAGGAAGAAGATGGAAGGGCCTGAACGGCGAGCACATCGATGTAGTAAAGACTTGAATTGATGACTCCGGATACTGTTGCCTGGATACTGAAATCAGCCGCCGATAGGCCGCAGGCTTGGCTGCATATTTTCCAGCGGCAGGTGCGGGAGGTGGTATCAGTTGGGACTGCCCGTGTGTATAAATCGACACCACTTTGACAGGCGGCGGAAATCTCAATGCCGTCTGAGGATGGTTTTCTTACTTCTCCATCAAACAGCAATTGCCGGGTTCCTGATTCAGTTTTTGTTTTAAAATCCCACCCGGATTCCCAAATCCTTATTCGCAGAGGTAATCCTTCATGTGTTGGGTAAATGTCGGCCACCGGGCAATCTGTCCATGGGATGACTCGGAGAGATGTTTCTGCGCCAAGAGCATCATCCTTTATGTTGTCGTGTTTTATGGGGACCGATCGCCAGACCAATCCTGTGCTGTCGACAATGGAAACGCCCCAGTTTGTGAAAGATTTCCATGCCTCGGTTGTTCCCAGTGTGTAGCCTAATTCATAGAGATAGACCGTTGCTTTTGCCGGGATTTTTTCGGCATATTCAAACGGTAATTCAACCACAGATACATCGAAATTAAAGGTCTGATAGTTGATTCTGCGGATTTCCAGATCATCAGAGGCCAAACATACATAAAGCAGTAAGGAACAGCTCCAGCCGGGGTCGGGAATTTCCGGTAAATCTCCTTCTTCAAAGTCCAGCGTCACCAGGCTATTGTTCCCGGATATAACAACACTATCTACGGCACGCACATAGGCATTGCCTGTTGGGGAAACCAGCAGAATGAATTGGCAAGGGTCCTTTCCCCAACGCTCGGCGAATGCGGTACCACGACAAGTTAAATAGAAGGAATCACCGCCAACAACTTCCAGGCGCAGCGCAATGTGAGGCAACCAAAATCCTCCCCCGGCGCCGCGTACGACTGAGAAAAACTCTGTTATAGAATCCAGCGATTCCGACATGGCCTGTAGGTCCAGTCTTCTTGCCATGTGTAACCGCTTTGATGTTGGCAGCATAGCTCCGCCACCGATCTGGCGAACATCAGCATCATAATCAAGACTACCGCTCCAGGGTGTGGCGTGGTTGAGCTGAAAGGGGAAAACCGGACTGTCTTTGTAAGAGTCCATTAACCTCTTCCCAAGGTAAAGTTCAGATTGAATGTAAGCTGCTGAACGTTGGTTTTCGTGAATGTGTTATCCAGTAAGAACTGGAAGACAGGGTAATAACCATCATTCGCACGATTATAGAGTCCAATGGATTTTATACCAGTGACGTTGCAGTAATTGAGGTCAGCAAAAAAAGATTTTGTCCGTTGATAAGAGCCAGGAACATAAGAGCTAAGAGAAACGCTGGATGTTGTCCCTATATCAGAATTATTAACGCCTGGTGTTGTCGATAAGCTATCGACAGGATCACTTAACGATATCCAATGTTGGTAAACGCATAGTGTTTGTGTGGCATAGGTTCCTTCCGTTGCATTCGATGGTTCAAAGATCGGGCAATAGTAGCCATTACTAATCATATCAGAGACACTAGATGTGCTCCTGTATATCCCAATATTTCCGTCTGGTTTTATAGCTGAAAGCATGAATGCACTACAAATTGTTGATCCATAGGATCCCTTTACTGTGGCGAAAGAAATAATCCTCAATTTCCCACTGGATCCAGATACTCCGCTGATGACATCCCCAGTCAGCGTTTGAGCTGTCATATGAGGTGTTATCGTGATATCCAGCCGCATGGTAACTTTGGCCATTTGATCGGCACTCAAGACAATAGGGTTGGTAAAGAGGATTTCATTAAACGGAGTTGCCGCGCTACCGCTTGCCGCCGTGCTGAAGAACTTGCGGTAAATCTGGTCTCCGGTTTCTGCGGAAAAAACGAAGGACCTTTGAAGCGAGTAGACATCGCCTGAGAACTCGGTCAAACCGTCTCCTGCTCCGTAAGAAGTGTGCTGCTTTACCCAGCCGGCCATTGATGTGTCCGTAGCCACAGGAGCCGCTGTATCCGTGCTCAGGTGTCCATATTTAAAGCAGTCGGCAAAAAGGTTCGTCATTGCCAGATCCAAGCCACAATTGAGGATCATGTTTCCTTGCCAATCGCCGGGTTTGATAATGGGGCCAAGTTCGTCTGGATTCCCATCTTTCCCTGGGATGCAAGAGTGGATGTCTACTTTAATGAGACCTCGCATACTCATTCCAACGTTGGCTTTAGGCTGCTTTTTTGGTGGTGTAATTATCTTGATCATACGAGTGAGCCGGAGATCGATACCGACATGGTTAAAGGGTCTTGTGATGTTGTGTTAAATGCGACTTGATCGAGGAGAGCACTGATACCAACTCCCAGATTAACGGCCTCCGGCGTTTCTCTTGAAACAACCACGGTGAGGAGTTGTCCGGAAACAACCACGCCGAGAGTTACCGGCTCATTTGCGTCTCTATCTGGGGATACCTCAACGAGTTCTCCGGAGATGGATACGGCCACGGCAAATGCATCCTCTACCTCTCTTAGTGATCCATTGATGTCTCCCATCAAGCCCTGCAGGCGAAGTGTCCATTTACGGCAGGCTCCATTGAGTTCTTCTTCGGAGATCGATGCGTCTAAGGTACCTAAAATGATCGGGGCCACATAGGAGCCGGGATCCAGACCCTCTGGTCTCTCAGATAAGGTAAGGACTTTCCCGTCGCGTGCAGCCACGTTGCAAAGGCCATGCAAGCCGCTTGCATTGCGCCACCAAATGGTGCTGCCGGCATCAAGACCACCGTCTGGATCATAATCTGCAGTAATCGAATCTGGGCCGACTTCAGCCACCATGCGCATTGCTAAAAAATAGGGAGCTGCGGCGTGTTGCGATTCCAGCGCGACTCGGATGGTTTCGGCAATTTGATCTGTTTCCACGGCGGACTTCGACATAATGGTCCACTCTTGGGATCGTTGAAGTGTATGCCAGGCTGATGCTCGCAGAAGTTGGCCATGGAGAGTTTCTTCAGTCGATGTTTTTGCCTGCAAGATTACCACAGGCGCATCATTCCACGCAGCGTGATAAGGCAGCAGGACATAATCACCATAATAGGTTTCCATCAGACCCTCCTTTCTGCTCGCCGGCGGCGGTCCGAGCTAATAATGGCCTGACTTCCACGCCTCGAACGAACGTAATCAGCTGCGGCCCGATCGCTGTCAACCACGGCAATGTTGTTCTGTACACGGCTCCCCGCAATCTGCTTGAGTAGGCTAAGCATTTCGGCGGTGCTATTTGGAGTAATACTATTCGTCGAAAAGGAAGTAGATACACCAAATACCCCACCTTTGGCATACGCATTAGGCAATGCGCCGTAGTGATTGATGTAGTTGATGACTGATTCGCCACCAATGGCTCTCACTGCCGAAGGCTTAATGAATCCTTCCCCGTTTGATACTCTTACAATGTTGAGATCATCTGAATCACCGCCTGCTCCATAAAAAACACCACCAGTATGGAATGCTTGAGTAATAGCCATGATCGCGGCTAATGCAGCAGCGCCCGCAAGTGCTGCTGCCCCAAAGCTCCAGACCGATGTTAATCCTGCTGGAGCGGCAGATACGGCAGTAACAGTTTCGGCATCAGCAACAGTAGTTGCGGTGGACGTTTGCTTTAGTGTTTCACCTGTAACATGTGTCTCTATCATGCCGGTTTTAACAAGAGCCCAATAAATCCCTTGTTGGATTTGAGCTTCGAGAATCTGAGTCAAAACGTCTTCTGCTATGTTTAAACCTACTTGAGACATGGCATCACCCAAGTTTTCTGCATTAACTATCGAATGGGCAAGTCCTCGGGAAGTTTGGCTAATAGCAGACCCCAATGTCGATTCGATGATCTTTCCTGACCGTTTAGCGCCTTTGTCTAGCTGCTTAAAATACTTTTCCATTCCCTGGGTGAGACCATCCCAAAAATCACCTTCAAAACCAGTAAATGCGGATCCTCCTATTCCAGATAGTTTGGCTTGAGTTTCGTATCCAACGGCACTTGTTTCATAACCAACGCTTTTCTTTGTGTCTTTACCTCCATTTGCATCTTTTTCAGCCTGAGCCATTCTCCGGTATGCATCGGCGATTTCTAAGAGAATTTCTTTACGTTTCAGTAGTATCTCCTGAAGTTGCATTTCCCTCTCTTTGGGCGATAAATCTTTGTTTGATTCTGCGGCTTGGCGTTCACCGTCTATGGTCTCAAGAACTAGAGCTTTTTGAGCAATAAGTAAGAGTTCGGCATCCTGCTTTTGCTGAATCAATGCTTTCGAGGCATCTGTTTCGGCTTTGGCTTTGTCTTTGGTGAGTTCATTTATTTGATTAAGAATAATGAGCAATTCAGCCTGGAGTCCTTTTTCTGTGCTACTGATACCGTTTAAAGCCTTCTTTGCCTGTTCCTCTGTAATATAGCCCTCGTTGAGATCGTTTTGGATTTTTTCTCGCTCAGTTTGCCAGGAAGCGATTTTTTCCTCCAGCTTGGATTGTTGTTCTTTGGCCGCAGTTATTCTCTGATCAGTATTAGCGGAGAGTAATTTCGCTTTAGCTAATCTATCAGCGTTTCTTGCCTCGTCTGCCTGTAGTTCGGCTAGTTTTTGAGCGTTAGCAACCGATGCATTGGCTTGTTCAACTTCAGTCTGAGCCCCAGAGTTTATTCTGTTCTGTAGCAACTCAATATCCTTCATAATGGATACTAATTGCTTTTTTCTCAGCTCCAATTCATCAGTCTCCTTGAACGATAGGCCCTGTTCTATCTGATAGACTCGGCCAGACATGGGGTTTCCCGCAGGAATATATTTCTTCTTACCTTCCAGTTGCTGTATTCTTTGCTGAATAATATCAGCTTCTTTTTGCGCGTCCTCCAATGCAGTCTGTGACTGTTGCTTAGTTTGAGATGCCATGAAATCCTCAAGGATCTGTCTTTGTTTTTTGATCCCTTCAGATGAGATGTCACCTATAGCTTCGATTGCTGCCTTGCGCCAATCTGCCCACCATTTGATCGCAAAAAAACCAAGAGTAGCAATGGACGTCATTCCGCCGAGAGACAGCACACTTGATTTTACAACCGCAAGTGCTGATGAGGCGCGACCGGCAATGCCTGGTGTTATTCCAAGCTGAGCATTCATCGTGGCAATGCTGGACGCCATTTTACCGACCTGAGCGTTCCCGTCTAATTGCTGTAAGACTGTCAATTGCTGCTGCAACGCAGTCACACGGGCAAGCTGTGCTTGGTAGGCTTGCATGATGCCTATTTTCTGCTCCAGCACAGCGATATTTCTTTGCTGTGCGACAGTAGCCGATGTTGTTGTTTTGACCCAGTTTACCAGATTACCAACTTGCTTTGCTATGAGTAGGGCAGTGAAGGCTTTTCCCAAATCAATGATAGTTCCGGCGTAATTCACCATGAACTCAGCGCCATTGATCGTTGTTTCAGCAACTAATGCGATGTTTTTGCCTATGCCTTTTAAATCTTCAGCAAGATTACCATTTTCTAACTCTGTCTTTAGTTCTCCAAGTTCCGTTTTTAGAGTATCAAATAAGGGGGCTGTTGTTTTTGCCGCGATTTGATCGAAAGCATCAGCTATATTTGATGTGATCTGAGTCAATGAGTTCTGGCTGAAATCTGCTGCTTCAGAAAATGCAGCCATTTTACCCATAAGATACTCAAATAGATTTCCGGCTTCCTTGGCATTATCAATGTCTGCTTTTGTTATTCCAAGAATTTTAGCGGCTTGGGCATCTTCAGTGATGTTTCCTGTTATCAGCGCTCTGGACTCTTGCAGGATTTGGGATGTTTGTATGCCTAACCCTCCTAGTGTTTGCGACATTTGAGCAATCAAATCTACCTGCTGTTTGATATTCAGTCGAGCAGATGTCATTGCCCCGGCGGTTCCCTGATATGATTCAATCAGTTGTTTTAGAGTTGCGGGACTCTTTTTGGCCTTCTCCGTTAGATATTCGATAGAATCAGCACTATCTTTTAATGCTTCAGAAAAGCTTTCATATTTTCCTGCTTCATCAAATTGTTTCAAAACAGCAGCGATTCCTATCTGTGAATCTTCCACTGTTGAATTGAACTCAATTCCGGAATCGACACCGGATTTGAATAAATTCGGTATCCTTGATGCAGCATTTAAAAACTCACTGCCTATGGCAAAAGAAATGCCAGTTCGAAAAGAGTCTTTCAGACTATCATAATCTTGTTTGAGACCGATCGTTTCACCACGGGCTTTCTTGAGCTCGTCGAGCTGAGCTCTAGACTCAATGATAATGTTATGCGTAGTCTGACTCATTAAAACTCAAGAGTTATGAATTTAGGCTCTTCTGGCTCTTTTCCAGATGCTTCCTGAAGATCTGAAATGAAAGATTTCAAAGGATCTGCATTCCCATTGAATGCGGCTTGCATCGCTGTAAATGTGCGGCGAACAGCTATTAATTCCCTACTTGCTTGTCGGGCGGCGTCTCTTTCGAGGATGAGCTCAATTCGCTGGATAGAGTAGGTGTCGAGGAGGGTGTCAAACGAGATCCCAGTGATGATACAAGCATCGATACAAGCTGCCCAAATGGGTGTTCCCCCATCTTGGCTGTCATTTTGTTCAATACCATGGCTAACTGCTCGTTCTCTTTCCCCTCGCGTGTCAGATAGCCATGTAAGATAGGGCGGTTCAGTTCACTCCCTACCTTAATAATATCTTCATAGGATTGGTTTGTTAGTTGATCCACCCAACCCTGACTTTTTTCGCAGTAGAGAGCTACTCGTTCCCATTCTTCCAAGTCTTCCTTAAAAGATTCGACTGCTTTGCGAACCGGTAATTCGATGACTTTGATTTCTGCTGTTGTTCCATCTCGAAAAGTAACAGGAACCATTGCGCCGCCTAATACCGTCACCGTTTTTCTTGTTTTCTCATCCATTTGCTAAACCTTTCTAATGCGAGAGCCAAAAGGCTCTCGCATGTGATTAAGCTTAAGCTGCAGCAACGGTAAGTTTGCCTTCCGATTTTGCACTGTAGAGCTTTCGGAAGTTAACTTTTGCTTTCACTGTGTTGACCAGCTTTGTTTCACCATCAACAAGGACGTGACACCACAGATAACATGTATTCACCAGTTTATCTTCTTGGTCATATTGCTCGAAGCGAATCCATGCCCTGGTGGTTCCTCCGGCATTTGGCTGGAACGTTTCTGTACTCTTGTTTATCCAACCAGCGTTAAACATCAGCCCAAAAAGCTCCGGCCCTAATTGCGTTGCTGTTGCCGAGAAAGCGAGATCTTTTTTGCTGTCGAGAACATCGTAAAGCATGACGGTTCCTGTTCCTTCAGCGGCTGCCCAAATCTCTTCGGTCGTGCGTTTGGGAGTTACGCTGAAATCTTCAAGAGGTCCCATATAACCCCATGCGGTCTCTTCCGCGTCGTCAGGGCGTGCTGCCACACCGGATGTTCCTGCTTCTGGAGAAGTAAATGCTGCTCCCTCAGGGCACAGATAACAATGAGTAACGAGTGATCTTAGTTTTTGATCCATAATCTTTATTCGTTTGAATTTGCTAAAATGGTTTTGGTTTCGATGTAGATTTGATGTTCTGTGACAGATGGATCACCTAAATCTACAGGAGAGTGACCCGTTGCGTAGAACCGGAGGTTAATGCCACCTGGTTTTACGGTTTGTCCATGAAGGGTATTGATTGCTTCTTCCACACATCGAACAGCATTAGCGTCCGTTGTATTCATCGTTGGGCTTTCGACTATAGACACGATGAATTTTGTGGTCTCTTGATAGTCTGCCGGTGGGTTCTCAATTCGTTCTCCAGGTCCAAGACGAACACAGATTCCAATGCCGAGCTTTTGGAGTTCTTCATCAATAAGACTTGCTAGGTCTCCTTTTTCTTCGGTGATAACAGAGATTACATTTTCGGAAATGTAGACATTCTCTTTCAGCAGATCTGCTATTCTCTGTTGAGTGGTTAGGAAGACACTGCTCATAGTATAAAACGTCCTTTGGGAACTCGGATTTTAGGTGTTGCGCTATTCGGAAGGCTTTCAGTCGTTAATACTTTAGGAGCTTCCACCTCGGCCTTTCCGCTCTGAATATCACGAAGCAGAGCAATGGCATCTTTGTATTCTTCCCTTCGAGCATCCGGTAACAAGGTTCTTGCAAGACCACCAACAGCCAAACGTGTGCAAAGACGGTATCTGGCAATGTCTAAACAAGGGCCATGCACCTGTGGAGGAAGAGTCCCTTCCGATCCCATATCACCATTTGGGCGAGCAGCTAAATAGCTTCTGCACTCGTCAATCGCACGATGTATGATTTCCGGTGTTGGGTCGCCTTGATCCTCACCAAGTGCCGCTGATTGCAATGCTTTTAGCTCTGCTCCTGTTAAACGGCTGGAAAGATCATCAACTGTAAGTGTTGTCCACATGTTTAGGAAACCCCGGCGAATAAATCGCCGGGGTGCTATGGTTTAGCTTACGGTAATGCGCTTTGCTGAAATCGGAGATGTTACCTTTACATCAACAGACCACGCTGTCTTGTAAATGTCACTGGATGCGGTGTCATCGCGGTATTCACGCACATCATCAACGCCAGAGTTTCCGGATGTAAATGCCTTTGCAAAGCTCGGGTCGTATTGGTTGGGCTTGTCAGAGCCGATGAAGATGTAAACTTCGTTGCCGGCAATGAACTTTTTGTTCCCCGTTTTGCCTCGGTTTGTAGGATCATAACCCATTGTGCCAATCTTGATTTCGATGGCTGGATTGATGAGCAATTGAGCAATCGTTTCGGTCGTAACCTTTACAATAGCAGCACCTGGCTGGGTTGATCTGACCTTTGGATTATTTCGCAACATCTTCCACGCCGAAAGACTCATTGCAATTCGGTTTGGTAGTTTACCCGTTTGCAATGCGATGGCTTCGATCATGGAATCAAGTTCCTCAATCGGATCGACATCGGCAGAACTCCAGTTCCCGATGTTTTGTGTTGCTGAAACAGAATTGGCGACAGTATCAAATACGTTCTTTTCGTGTGAAACACGGGCCAGTTGAATCAATGTGGCAATTTTTGCCTGTTCGAGTGCCAGAGGGTCGCCTTTACCTGCTTTTTCGCGTTCGTGATCATCAATGGCGGCTTCCAATGCGTGAGGAGTACAGTTGAAAAATTCATCTGTATCGTCGAATCCAATTCGCGTTGCTGGTCCTCCTATAGGGCGTCGCGTGTTGTAAACTCTGAAGGCATTGGAATCATTGAATGATTTGAACTGTCCGGAGGCGACACCTACGGGAGTCCATGGACAAAGGAAATCGGCAAGTGAGTTGGCTTCGTCCTGTGCCACCCCGCGGGCATAATTTGTGAGGGTCTGATTAACAGTAATAGACATGGTAAAATTCTATTTTTTGAAGGTTAAAATAGTGAGTTAAGCAATGGTCACAGGCGGGATCAGCACAGCCATAATAAGCTCTTCTGACTCTCCGTCTTCCATAGCTTGAGCGACTTGGATTTTACCCGTCGTTCCAGATGGCGCGTTTACCGTTCCATCGGCTGCAAGCTCAAGAATGTCACCGGCGGCAATCTCGGCAGATGTGGCACTTACTTTGACATCCACGATTCCGCCATAAGCGTGAGACACAGCGATGCTGTCATGGCCTTGCGTGGTTTCTCCATCGGTAATAACACCGAAAACGTTGTCAGTAGCAGCGGTCACTAAAGCTGAGTTTCCACTGGAAATTTTTACGAAGTATCCCTCGTAATCGGTATGGTCGGTATCTGGTACCAGCGCGACTATTGCGTTATTATTGCGAATCATAGTACGATGAGTTGATTTTTAAGTGATTTATCTACGCGTGGAGGTTCTATTCGCTAATGCTGAACAGTTCCGGATGTTTAACCTTAACCGCGTTCCATGCCTGATCATAGGAGCAAGAGTTCGCTGCCATATGATCGCGAACAGCAACGTCTTGTTTTCGCGCTAAATCACCCTTTGCAGGAATCTTTGGGGTTTGGGCAGGGTGTGAGTTGGTTACAACGGTTGTTTGTGGTTGGGTTGCTACCGCAATGCTATCTGCCAGGGTGCAACCATCATCGTGATTTGCCACGATGGCACGTTTCAGGACATCGTAAGCTGAGTTGGTGCTTTCGATCCCTCGAGAACTGAGTTCTGCAACGGCAAGTTTCTCATTCAGATCATTGATCTTAGAATTGGCTGCCTTCAGCTCATCAGTTTTGTCCGCAGACTTTTCCTTTTTGGCTTTCGCCGCTGCTTGAATCTCCTCGTCTGATGCGTTTGCCGCCAGACCGAGCAGTTCCGTTAGTGTTTTCTTGTGGTCCATATTTTGTTTTAGGTTGGCGGCCTCCGCTTGGTTGGAGACCGAGTTCAAAGGGAGATTTGGGGTGTTTGTCAGCGCGGCTCCAAGTAATCTCTGCGGACGCATGCGTGCGATTCCTTCACTATTCAATACCTGGAAATCTCCAAATTCAGGAGATAGCTTCCTGTAATTGCCGCCTTCAACATCAGCCCGGCCTTTTGTTGTCCAACGGACATGCCCCCATAGGCCGTTTTCGCGAACTTCAACTTTATCAATCCACGCTGCCGCAACTGTGTTCCGGTCATTTCCCAGAACTGCCTTGTGGTCGTAATTCAGGAGTAGTTCTTCACCAAAGTTCTTCGCCATCAAATCGGTGGCATCAGAGTCAAGAATCTGGATGATATGGATTGTTTTGCCTTCAGGGCCGTGAATGATCCCTGGGAACTCACCAAAAGGCGAAAGGTGAACCCAACCATCAGGATCAATGCTAAATCCTGATTTAGTTGCTGTCAGAGGAAGTGCTTGAGGTGTTCCCGCAGCAGTGTTTAACGCAATTTCGTTTGATTTTCCCATAGCGAAGTGATAGATGATTTGAACATCCTACACTTCTGATTAAGAGAAAGGGGTGCATATGCAGCGTGTGCGCTCTATGCAGTTTCTTTTTGGGAGACTCCTGTTATAAATGCTTCCATCAGCTTGCGTTGAATTTTTTCAGCAAGATCATTTGCACCGATTTCTTCAGGAGTCATTGAATCGAGAATTTCCAAAGCTTCTTCTATCGCTTGGTCATTTGATTCATCTTCAAGCTTGCTTAGTATTAATTGAAATTTGCTTTTTACGGGCTTTTGTTGATTCAAATGGGTATTGACTGCCAAACCTGTTGGAAAACGATTTTGCAATGTGTTTGCGGCGGTTTGCAAAGCAGCTCCGCCATCGGTTTTCAGAGTCAATTTGTATCCTGTCTTCTCTGATAGCTCTGCGGCATCCATCTGGTAGCCAGCTGAAGACAGTTTGCTGGCATGATCTACTATCTCGTTTACGTCTGTGCTTTCTTCTGTTGCCAGTCGGAAATAAGCGAATGGGCGTTCTCCTTTTGAAAGTAATCCTTTCTTCAGGAGTAATCTTCTGTCGAATTGACGTTGGAATACTTCGGATATCTTGCGCGCTTCTGCTTCCGCTATCTGTGAAAAGGTCTCATCGTGAGAATTGGCATTTCCGCTTCCCAAACCTGTAGCCTCATTCAGCATTGTCAGCTTACCGCCGGTTCCAGCTAAAATAAGTTGTGCAGATAGATAATTCAGCCATTTCTCAAAGGGCTGTGATCCACGAGCAGCCGTGTTTGGCACATAATCGCTTCCATTAGGAAGATAACCGTTGCCCCCTTGGGCAATATCTTCTGCTGCCTGTTCATATGCAGCTTGATCCTTATTTCCAAGAGAGGGTGGACCGATGACAACGCCACCGGGGATTCCATAGATTCCTGAGTAGCTGGCCCAATCGCGTTGTGCCAGAGCTGTGTAAAAATGCTTGAGTATTGCGATTGTGCCGATCGGCCTTTTTGTTCCTCTGACAACCCACCAATGCTTTCTTGGGTCATATCGATGTTCTGGCGGCGTTGAACTGTAGGAAATATTGGAAGCTTTTGGATTGTAGGCTAAATTCCCCTTGCTACCATCTCGCACCAAGTTCCATGGCTCTATTATATTGAAGCTGTTGTTTTCCCAATCGACTTCGATTGCACTAATCCCTCTGAATGGAGCCATTTCAAAGGCTTCGATAGCTTCGTAGAGGTTATCAAATCGGTCGTAAGCTTCGGTCAGTGCTTTTTGTTGAGCCTTTGCTCTGGCTGAATTTGCCTGATCTTCCACAACGGCAATTTTCCAATCTAGTTTGGTAACTGCTGCGACCCTCTTTTCTATCAATGCCATCAAGTCGGCATCGGTTGACTCAACTCCTGTTCCCGGTGCTCCAAATGTCCACATAAGATCAGCCCATTGACCAGTGGCATAACTTTCCATGAGGGACTGGCATCGAGCTGTGGTCATTCCTCTTAACGGGTTGTAAGAGTCACGCCATCTTGTATCGAAACTTCTTGCTACTGTCTTACTCATAGTGATCCCAATCTCTTGTGCATCGTTATTGATCGTCTGTGTATTTTTTCAGTATCACGCCGAAATGCTTTTGGCGTAAAATATCCGCCGTCTGAGTCTTTTGCGGCGTGTAAAGCCAGTGCCATTGCCCAAAAACGGTCACAGTGGCCTCTATCGGATCGTTCACCGGAGAACCTTATGTTTCCAGCAGAAGTGACTTCTTTACGGATCCCTCGAATGTCGGCCTCAATATCCTTATCTCTTGGAATACGGATTTTTTTATCTTCAAAGGCTCCTCTCAGTGGATAGGCCAACTCTGATTTTGTGTTTGGTGTAAATGTTATTCCTTCGACGACATACTTGCCGTAGTTGTCCTGTGCTCGTTCGGCAAACTGCATTCCCAGGCCAGTTTCATCGATACATACACGGCTAATCCCTAGTTCCATCAGTTCGTGAAGAATATCTTCTTGAGCAGAAAAGGGCATTTTCTTCAACGTGATAACTCGGCGGGTATAAAGCACATCCCCAAGCTTTTCCATAAGCCACATGACTGTTAAATCTTTCTTGCGGCCAATATCTATGCCTAAATATAGAGACCCTGTTAGTGAGTGTTTTGGAAGCTCCCAATCTTCGCCCCATCCGTAATGGCATTGGTCCAAAATATTGTAATCAATGAAGGCACTGGCATCATTGGAAGGTATGCACATGTATTCCTGAAGAAACGTTTCTTCGTCGGCACAGGAATTTCTTACATAGTTAAAGTAATCGGCCTCGTCCATATCCTGACGAGGATCTTTTGCCGGGAGCTTATCTTGGAGTTTTCTGAGAAAACCATCATCCAGTGCATTTTGAAGCGTAACTGTATGCAAAGAAATGTTCTTTGGATTCCCGCCTTCGAGGATTTCCTTAATCAGTGTGTTGAAATAGTTACCACTACCTCGATGGGTGGATATGATTTCCATTTGTCCACCCCACGTAATCCCGGGGGACGCGATTGAATAGAGCTTTCGTGGGTCGGGGTGGAGTGCAAACTCATCTAATACGCGCGTGCCACGCTTTCCTGCCTGCGCATCTGGATTTGAGGACATGGAGTTAATGGCTTTTCCATTGGCAAAACGTAGAGTGAAAGCAGAAATCTTCTTTTCTTCGTCTATAACACGCTCTCCAAGGTCTTTTGCACCCATTTGCAAGATCTTTGCAAAGCTTTTGCAATCATCGAGAAACAGCCTTGCTTGGATCTCATCACGGCTGGAAACCCAAGTATCCAGAGTCGAGTCTTCCAATGATTTTTCTCGAACCAAGCGGTATGCTGTGCTCCAGGACATACCAATTTGTCTGGATTTCTGCATGAGTTTCACTTGGGTATCATCCAGAATCCATTTCTTTTGATATGGCAGGAACCGTGTTGTTTCCGGTATGATCTTTGCCCTACCTTTACTCATAGAAGATTTGCTGCTTGTTCGATTTTTTCGAGTGTTTCAGGGCTTAAACCACCAGTTGCTTTTATCTCTTCAGCGGCTTCCTCAAGCTGTTTTGCTTTTCGCTCAGCCGATGCGAATTTAGCCTCATCCAAGGCCAATCTACGTTTTTCCAACTCAAGCTTTCTGCGTGCGATGTCATTGCGTTCCAGCATGGCAATGTCTTTTGCCGATAAATCTTCTGCTGCTGCCGCAAAGGCCGCCTGGCGGATGGCAAGGCTTTTACACTCATCCAAGTCATCTGGTGCTTCTTTGGCTGCCAGTTCTGTCTTGATACGGGCTTGTTCAGCCATCCACGCCATACGCTGAGTATGATACCAGTTGCTAAATGCGCCCTTGGAAACCGTTCTGTCTGAGTAGTTGCTTGCTTTCTCTGCAGCTTCTTCAACGCTGATTGCTGAAATATGGTAGTCTCTCATCAACTCATCACGTTGATCCAACGTAAGCCTTGCCGCCCAGCTATCTGCTTTAACACGCTTCATCGTTACTTAATAGCGTTTCTGCCTTTTTCCGTGGCGATCCAAATGGTGTCACCGGTTACGAGGTCTTTTGTTCTCTTAACCAGTTCGGTTTGTTCCAGGTCCAGCAAAGAGGATGCGACATCGCCTTCTCCGGGAATGTCACGGAGTCGCCTGGATAGCTCGTGTGTTAACGTGCTTTGACGCATCCCCAAGTCATGAGGACATTTAGATAAACAAATTAGAATCAGTTCTTTCATTTTTTTGTTATGTTCAGTTCTCCTACAACTGATGCCAGAGAATTAGATATGTCGTTTAACCGGTCATGCACGTGCTTGAAATCCTGCCTAACTTCGGAACTGAATGTCTTGAGGTCTTCCTTCATTTCAGCTCGATTTGCTTTCATTGAGTTGCTTGTTTCAGTATAAACTTTGGATACGCTTATCCGGCGTTTTTCATCGTATTCAAGTATAAGCTCCCTGATTTCTTTGTGATTTGTATCAACCTTCTTTTCCAATTCTTCAGTTTTTGAAAGAGGCGTGTATTTCTCTGCCTGGTCAATGATCAATGGTGACTGTGTTTCCACCTTTCGTTTGCCAAACGCATCACGATAGTTCGACAATGAACTTAAAATGACCGCGATGGTTAGGAATGCTTGCCAGACAAATTCCTTATCTGGGGATGGGAGCTCTGCAAGGAAAGGGATCATTATTCGGTTACAACGCCATCCATTCGGCGCACCTGGTTCATTGTTATAAACATGGTTAGGGCTTCAGCTGTTATCAGCCAGCTATTGTCGGGCATGAGGCAGAGTCCGTAATCTTTTTCGTAAACTCGGCCGTAGATCTCTTCTGAATAGATCTTCAGTAAGTTGTTATACCGCAATCTGGCATCTTCAGTGATGATGTAACCGGAAACTTGATTCCCTACGGTGAGGATTCTCTTTAATCCGCCAATTTGTTCATTTCCATCATAGGATACGGTAGCAGACGCCACCGGCTCCGGAACAATCGTTCCGCAACCGGTTAGCATTAGAGAACAGGCTATGAACAAGAGCAGACTGCGTTTCATTTGGAAATTCCTTTGCGGATAGCCTCAGCGTCATGTTCAGAAATGGCTTCATTCGCATCATCCTTGATGTTTTGGATTTGCTTGGCTCGTTCATGTGCCTTCATGGTCGCAGAGTTCTTTTCCTTATTTTGGGTCGTAAAGAAGCGCAGAAGTGCCGTGATTGCTTGTAGAAGGTTCTGTATCATGTTTCACCTTTAAAGGAGGCTATCCCGGCGCTGACTCCTGAATTGATCGCATTTAAAAGTGAATCAATATTGTCATCAGTTAACTGTTCCAGTGAGAACGGTTGTCCTGTTTTATCCTCATAAAAGGCCGATATGGTATTGACCGCTGTGCTCAGAATATCAGCGATTTGACTGAGAACATCGGTATCCATATCTGGCCAAGCTGCTGCCATGATCTTTTCGATATCATCGTCATCAAAGGATCCTTTGAAAATGGCGGTGGCTACTTGATTGATTGTTCTAAACTCGTCCACTAAATCCGGGTTCTTTGTGAGGATTGCCTTCGTTCCGAGGTTTGCGGCAAGTTCGATGCCTGGGGTGCTGATTGTAATAGCAGAATTGAGCCATTGGGCTGGTGTTTTAGTCGTTCCCTGACCTGATGTAGCGCATCCTGTCATAATGAGCATGACAAAGCCGATGACTAATATAGTGATGAATATGAGTTTCATGATGGGTGTATCGTGATCACTCACCGCCATTCGAGACGGTGAGATCACATAACGATGCTGATTTTTTGTTGTGCGTGTTTACCCAATCGAAGAGGGTAGATGGAAAGTATAGATCAATGGCATGACCTAGATCATTCATTCCACGCACTATGGCACCACCATCACTCAAGACCGTTGGTTTTGTGCATGCGACAATACGCCATCGAGGAACGCTCGACTCGCTATTATCTTGATTTTTCAGAGCCTTTGCCATATCTCTGAAAATACTTTACCACCCGCAGACTATAAAAGGGTGGGCTGTGCGGCATATGCCGCTTCTGCGGCTTTATATTTAGTCAATTTTACAAAAAAATCCGAACTCTCTGAGATCGGATTTTATGCTAAAATATAAATTCTAGTGCTGTTGTTCAATGCGGAGCAGAGTATACTTTTTTACCTTTTCTTCGCCATCTTTATCTATTTGAAATAATACTTCTACGTCGCCCAGTATTTTTTTTGCACCGAAAATATCAGAAGGCTTAATGCTGCTACTTAAAGCCATGCGAGAACGTCCATCTGAAACTTCTGGTACAATTACAGCCCAACCACTTTTTTTATTATCTAGATCTGTTGCTCGGATGTAAATATCAGTGCTATTATAGCGGACGGTACGTTCTTCTGGGATTTCTGCTGCTGTTTCAGGAATCGTAGCCAATGTATCCGATGTCAGAACTAAGTCTGTTCCATTCATTTGGATGACTGAATTGGGATCTTTCTTTGATGGTCTAATGATCGCAATTGAATCTTTTACGATCTTTCTTCTTTCTGCGGCAGACTTGCTTTCAAGAACAGTTCTTATGTAACCATTCAAATCGTCTTTAGTTATTCCCATTTCTGAGGCACCAACTTGTATTATGACATTGTTGTTTGCCTCAATCTGAGTGGTTGGAATAGGCTTACCTCTGACAAATTCATTGTAGCCTACTATTCCTGTGAGTAATACCCCACCCATTATTGCGGCACCTAATATGGGGTTTTTATTCATGAACTCAATAATGTGGAATTTTTCTCGTAGTTTATCCAAATACTCCTGAGATTTTTCTTCGTCACCAAAAACAACCTTTAACAAACTTTCAAGACCAAAGCTTCCTGATGATGCTCTGTGAAATTCTATTCTTAAGTTGTAGTATGGAAGGTTTTTGTCAATAAGACCTAACACCTCAGGCACATAACGCATCATTCGATGATAAGCGATCATGGCTTCGGCTATATCTTCTATATCGGGAACTTTTTTTACATTGTAGTAAAGAGATATTGGGGCACTTAACTCTTTCATTTATATACTATTGATCCTTTTTATCTTGGTTTGGCTTATAACGACCAAATGTTGCATTTTTTGCGTCAAGATAAACTTCAAGGATGTGTTCTTTTAGTTCATCATCTGATTTTCCATCAAATGATCTACTGTCTTTTTGGTGGTTAATTATAAATTTTGTTAGTTCTATGGCAGAATATTGGCAAGCAACATTGTAGTTATCTGTATTTAGCATATTTTTCTTTCTATTCCTTAAATTCGCTTAGTTTGGTGGCTACTGTGTTGAGCAATGCTTGGCCTAGTTCCTGTCGTTGGGCATCGGTATTCTCAATTAGTGAGCATACTGATTAATAATTAGCTCAACCGTTTTATCTGATTTTACCTCAACTAGCTGCCCGACCAATCCGCCTTGTATGTTGTAACCAACATACCAAGTAACTTCTGTTCTTATATAGTATTTTCCTGGCCTTAAATTTTCGAATTTGAATCGACCTTCAGCATCAGCAGTAGTAGTTTTTCGGGCTTTAAGGAAGCTGGCTGATGGAGGGACTAAACCTTTGTGGACATAATATATTCCAGCCTTTGTCCACCATTCTGTCCCGATATCTGTCGCAGGATCTAGTGTTACGACTCTACCAGCGGCCGTTACAACACCACCACCCATTTGAGTGAGAAAAGCCTGCCCTGTTATGCTTCCAGTTCCTTCACCAAGATAAGGTTCATACTGTGCCTCTCTGGTCTCATCGACTGCCCGCCATTGTGGCGGTTTAATCGTTACACAGCCAGTTAGGCTTAATACTACACCAAAAAGCAATGGAAACAGCAGATTTATAAATCGTTTCATTTAAATGATCAGGGATTATGAATGCCTCCTATCATGCTGCAATGCTGCATGAATTCAATCTAAATTCTTTTATTTGGATCCTTTTCCTTCAGCTTCTCTTCCAGCTCTTTGAGTCTCTTGGATTTGTTTTGAACAATTGAACTATACTCTTGTTGTTTGTTTTGATTGTGGAGTATCTTTTCTGCTGTCTCAAATATGCCCGGACTAAGAGCTTTGATTATCTGAACAATAGCACATTCGACTTGTTCTCTTTGTTCAGGAGGAAGCATTTTCAGGCTTTCAATGGCTGTCTGCAATGTTTCTGAAGATTCATGATTTTCAACATCAGTCTTGGTTGAAAGCCTTATTCCGGCCTTTTCTTCTGCTTGGGCAAGTTTGCGCCAAACTTTACCAGTTATTGGTGATCTTCCGGTTTTATAGGCATAGAGCATAGGTCGTGAAATGCCTATGAACTCGGCTAATTCCTTAGCATTCAGATTCAGATGTTTTGCGAGATCATCTGATCTGTCTGAAAAATGTATGAAATCTGTATTATTTTCTTGCATATGTTTATGTTTTCAGACACATTTCATACATCATGCAGAACAGCAGCACGAACGTCGAGATTAAACAAAGCCCTTATAAGAAACGGATTAAGTATCCTGGTATCGGTTTCAAGGCACGCCACATGGGAATTAATCCGAACACTCTTTACAAGTATCTTGATGGTATATGGACCAAGCCGAGTAATTTTGAGCCACGCTATGAAGCTGCATGTAAAGCTTTGGAAGAATTTGAGAACAACAACAGGAAATAACGATGATTGATGATGCAATTATTGATTTGAAACCAGAAGATACCGAGATCGGTAATAGTTCCGAACTGGATCAACTTGTTGATGATGCTTATGAAGCTGTAAGAAGTTTCCAGCGAACGGCCCGAAAAGCAGCAATGGATTACGTTGACGCAGGGCGAAAGATGTCCAAGGTAAAGGATTATTTACTGAGTCCATCTCACGAAATCCTTTCAAGGGAAAACGGACAATTCAGCCGTGAGGGACATGTGTCCTTTACGGTAGAAAAGGGTTGGCAGTCTCTTTGTAGCGAACGCTTAGGACTGTCTTATAAAACAGCAGACCGCTATATTGCAGACTACAACGCATACGAGCTTTTGTCCCTTAGTGCTGAGAAGGTTGAAAGAGCCAAGGAATACCTAGACGAGGTAAACGAAGGCAACCTACGTGCGACAAAGGCACTTGAAGCATTTGAAGCTTTCAAGCAGTTACCTGAACCAGCCGAAGAGGAAACAAATGCTTCCAGATGGGCTGGCCTTGAGGGACATTTAAAAACCCAAGCTGAAATTGTAATTTTCCGCGAAATGGAAACTGCCGCCTTAGCAGGTGATCGAATTGCAGCCAATGAGCTAGAGCAAGCCGCTTTGGGGCATATCCCGATTACACGGGCGCATTCCGGCTGGAAAGGCGGGATTGCCACAAAGGGAAAGACCCGTCGCGACCCGAGTTATGCGCATCTTATAGTTAAGAATAGCACTACGTTATTAAATGCGTGGAGGAAGTTTTATGACATTCCGATGGAAGAGCGCAGGGCCGCTACTGATTCGATTGTTGCAGTAATGACAGCTCCAGATCTCCCCGATGAAGTGGGGCGAGAAATCTTCCAACGCCTTGCAGATAAATACGGGAAAGGAGCCTTTAATGGATAAGAAATCATTTTGCGAAAAATATCTGAAATTTCATCAGACCATTATCAAGAAGACTGAGGCACTCGGTCATCTCCGGGTTGAGCTAGAAGAACTCAAAAAGAGTCATAACTACTTTGCCGCCCGCCATCTTAATGAGTTAACCGAGCTACGTGCAGGAGATAAGATACTGTTTCGTGGCAAGGTAAGAACTGTCGAAGAAGTGCTGTGTGCCGATGTGATGCATATCGATGGAGAGGAACCGTTCCTCTATCTGTTTATTCGGCTGAATGATTATGAACAAGTGGTGAGTTTGGCGCCCGAACCAGACAACAATTGGCAGTTTGTAAAGGAGGGTAAAATCAATGGCTAAAGTAGATTTGGAACTCGTTAAAATGATTCTGCAGCGTAACGAACTGGATGTTCGCACGGTATCTCAAATTGTGGAAGACATTGAAACAGAAGCAAAGGCTATGGAAGATGAGAATCCGAAGCTTCCGCCAGTTAAGAAGCAGTTTGTTTTCATGATATCTGATCCAAAGGGAGAGCTTCCAGATAAGGATTTCACGGGGTGGGTTTTGCAGATTCAGGAACAAGACAGTCCATATGTTGTTGAAGAGCGTCTGCAAGGAAGTGCTTATGATTTTAACGTGACTCCAAAGGGGCGTAAAATGCCAGTTAGATCCATTGCGGAGGTATGCGAGGTTGTGCCCGCAAGAATCCTCACTGAGCACAGTATCTGGGTCAAAACAAAGGAGCCTGTTTACGTGCTAAAAACGGATAACAAAATTTCTTCTGCAGCTCATGAGCCAGGCATCCAGTTTTAAAGAGGTGGCAATTATTACCCCAAATGCACGCAATGGATGGTCGCTCCTTCTTCCGGGCTCAGGTCGCCAGATAGGAAACTACTCTGACCCAGAAAAAGCATCACAAATCGCAATTTTAAACGGCTACGAACCAGAAATCCACGAAAAGTTCCGGCATAATGAACGATAAAGCAACAAAAGGACGTGGACGACCTTCAGCATGGCGGTTGTCCAAAGAGGAGGCGAAAGCACTACGTGGCCTTGTCTTGATGCGATCAACTGAGAACCGCATCCGTTTCACTGTTGCGCTGGAAGAGTTCATCAACCATCCGGCATGTTTACCCGGTACTCGTGATAAAATCATCGAAGAACTGGAACAAGCTCAGAAAGAAGGCCGCTTACCTCGTTGGTCTCAATCGTTACGCCGCATGGGCTATCCAAATGATGCCGAAATGTCGATGTTCAGAGGTCCCAAGCATATGGCAAATGCCGCTCCCTCTATTCGTAGAGGTGGCTACTGGATTGATGAAAAAGGTAATGAGCGCGAGCTAAGAGCCATGAATATATGGGAGTCTGATGACGTCTCGATCAATGAGCCTTTCCGCTGGATGGATGAGCAAACGGGTCTGTGGATGGCCGGCAGACAAACCTTGGCAACGATCGATGTTGGTTCCGGTGGTTGGCTTGGTGCAACTTGTATTGGGCGTCCCCGTGATGCATACCGTCAGGAGGATATTGCCGATCATATGCGTGATCTTTGCGAGCTTTGGGGAATGCCGGATGTATGGCGTTTGGAAAAAGGTTCATGGGAGGCAACTTTTGTTGGCGGAATTGAGGTAGAAGGTCTGGCAACTCGTTGGGGTTCATTGGATAAACTATTCAGGGTAGTTCATACGGAACACGCTCGCGGAAAGGGACTGATTGAAGGCCGTTTCGATCTTTTGCAAACATTCATGGCTCATACAGAGGGTGGTCTTACTATGGGGCGAAAGCCGGATGATTTTGAGAAGGTGGCAAAGCTGCTTAGGCGTGCAAATTATGATAGGCGGCGGGCAGAGAATGAATTAACCACAGACCAGAAAGCCGTCCAAAAGCTTTGGAGCATCAATGATGCATCGATGGGGGTTCGTCGAGCCATGGAGCGCTGTAATGCACGGCCAATGCAGAGAAGTTGGGCCAGTGACCAGACTCCACCATGTGAGTTTTTAAAGGATGCCAAGGGACATCCTATTCCTGAATCTGAGAAGTGGCGATTCTGCGGATGCAAAACAATGGCGACTGTTCGGGAGGGGCATATTCAAATTAAGTTGCCTAATTATGAGGTGCCATTCCGCTTTGCCATAAACGGAGTAGATAGTTTCTATCTTCCGCAAGGGTATCAGTTGTTTGTTGCCTTCTCGCCATCGAGTCCCTTTGAGGGTGCTTACATAGGCAACCGGGAGCGAGGTGTTAGGAACCGTGATAGTTGGGGGTTAGGCGAAATTATTCCGTTTATGGCTCAATATGTTCCTGCCGCACCACAGGTTGATCTCACTACCCAAAGTGGTGCCAGCGGCCCAGGGCTTCGCAAGGGTATGGCTGCATGCGTTCGTGCGGAGTTTCGTGGTATTAGAACATCCATGCGTGAATACATTAAAGTGAGAAAAGAAGCAATTTTAGAAGAAGAGCCGGAACTATCCAGGTCAGAACATCGAGATGGTCTTGGAAACAGAACTGAGATTAGCCGGGGACTTCGTAAACAAAAACAACCTTTAAAAACGAGAGATTTATCTGGGTTCAGGGGACGCAGCTTAGGAGATGATGAAGAAGAAACCCAAAGCAGTGATACTCTTACTAGGTTTAGAAACCAAAGCCTTCATGAACGTGAAGAGCCAGAATGTGGAAATGAATGTGCCAGGACATCACTACGTGAACGTGCCAACGAATTAATGGGAGAATCTTATGAATACGATTGCTGAAGAACAGGACATTTCTGCCAATTTGCAGGGAGTAACGCCTCGCAGTACGTGGAAGTTTAGCTTAGATGCCGTAAATCAAAACACTAAGCACTATTCTGCCGAAGCCAGAGAGCTT
Organism: Opitutales bacterium; assembly: GCA_016932335.1. Lineage (GTDB taxonomy): Bacteria > Verrucomicrobiota > Verrucomicrobiia > Opitutales > Oceanipulchritudinaceae > JAFGCZ01. The sequence goes on from JAFGCZ010000010.1 coordinate 39,853, forward strand.
TTGCGGTGGGCTTTTATGTGGTGTAACGATGTCCGGCATCCTATACGTTGGGAGGATTTTTCAAAACGAGTCGGCTACTCTGATAATACGCTTTGGAAGATATACAATGGGACCTATAAGCACCCAACGACCAAAGAGCTGATGCAGGTTCCTGACAAGTTGATAGAGTCTATCTCAAAGTTCAGGCAGATGGAATCAGAACGGGCTATGCTCGGGGAGAAGCAGTTCGTGATGACCCCAACTGCTAAAAGTATTTTCGATCACTTTGACCTTATCAGGGAATCTCAGACTCCAGGTTTCCTTTATGGTGCTTCGCAGATTGGTAAAACAACCACCGCTATGCGTTATAAGGATCTGAGGAATCATGGACAAACTGCATATGTTCGCTTGGGGGCATCTTCAGGTCTGCATGGAATGCTACAGCTTATCTCCATGTCCGTTGGAGTGTCTCCGAAGTCAAATACAAAGCAATTACTTGCCCGTATTAAAAATGCGATTACCCCTGATATGCTTCTCATTATAGATGAGGCTCATCAGCTAATTTTTACGTATCGCAAAGAGTCCTTTTTCGCCTGTGTCGAAGTATTGCGGGAAATTTACGATGAGACCCAATGTGGCCTGGCGCTTATTATGACCAATCTAGGTCGTGATAAATGGACAAGAGACCGCCGTATGGAATTGGAGCAAATGTTCCGTCGAGGTGTTCATATTCTCGAGTTAGGTGAAATGCCTTCCATGTCAGATTTGAAGGTAATTTTGAAGGCCCAGAATTTGGAGTGGCCTAATGTGAAGATGAAAGTGGATGTAGAAGGCGAAACGGAAGAGCCTTTTGCAATGCTTCGGCAACTGGCCCGCAATGAAGGCTTAAAGGCGATAGTGGAGCGTGTGCGCTATGGGCGAAAAATCGCTTCGATGAGAGAAGAGGAACTTGATTGGCGGCATGTTTGTGAGGCTCACTTAATCCTCAAGGCAAAATCAACAGCACCGGCAGTTTGGTAAGGAGGAATGATGTCATCAAAGAGGTTAACAAGGAAGGATGCTAGCTATCAGTCTAAGAGTGCATTTGAAGCTGCACTGGATTCGTTGGCAGTTCTCATGACTAAGCAGCGTCTCTTAGAGGCAAAAAGAGATAAGAAAATTCAAGTGATCCGTGAGGAATATGAACCAGCGATTATGGAGGCTCGCCAAACTTGCGATCAGATCATGCTCAAGGCTGAATCGTATGCCATAGACCATAAAGATGATCTGATTACAAAAGGTAAATCTGCCTCTACGAAGTTGGCTGAATATGGTTTTAGAACAGGCCAACCAACGCTTAAGTCATTACCTAAATGGACATGGTCAAAAGTAATCGCTGAATTAAAACGCAGGAAGAAAAAGCGTTTTGTTACTACGAAGGAATCTGTGAACAAAGATGCCCTTAAACGAGAACTTGGCAGTGATTCTGAAAAACTGGCTCTGGTTGGGTGTTATATCGATCAGACTGAAATTTTTTGGGTAGAAGCGAAAGACCAGGAAGATGAATAAAGCCCAACGCAGTAAGTATTTTAAGCAGCTTTGGCCTAATGCTTGTAGGGTTCAGCAATGGGACCCAAAGGATACGACCAAGCGTCATCTGATTACCAGACAATGTATGCTTCTTTGTGGTGGCCCTGATACGGATTCCATTACGAAGATTGGGCAGGCTGAAATCAGTGCTTTATTTACTTATCTAAATTGGTTGGCAAGTCCTCAGAATCTCAGATTACAGGCGGCATGGGAATCTTGTATGGAGGACTACCGAACGCGGAACGTGACTGCCCAGGGGAACTACTGGCGTCGCCGTGCCGGTTATGCAAAAGCCGGAAAAATTGAGCGCGATCGCTTCTCTGCGGCTCCTTATTCCGGCCCTTCTGGAGAGAGTGAATTAACTCCTGAAGAAGCCGAAAACTACCTTTTGACAATGAGAAGCCGTGCTAAGACCAAAAAGAAGAAGGGTAGCAAATACGATATGTTCAAAGAAGATCCAGAAATGGATGATAACTGCCCCTTTTAATTAGTATGCATACAAATAGCCAGTTAGCCCATATTGAGGAATCCAAAAAACTCACAAAGCGTGAAGCTCTGATTCTACGCTGGCTATTGGCTCACCCGAAGCCTTGGACTGATAGGCAAATTGCCGCCGGTATGAGGTTTCCGGATATGAACTGTGTTCGGCCGAGAATCACGGAACTGATACAGAAAGGTCTTGTGGATGAAGTTGATTCTGTTCGATGCAATGTTACCGGAAAAACAGTTCGCAGAGTAGTCCCGATTTTTGAGCAGGGAGAATTGCCATTATGAGTTACGAAGAAGCAGCTATTTCATTTGATGCATGGGATGATGCCGTTGAGCGCTTGTCCGATAAGATCAGTCTTCCTTCAGATTTTCACACTGAAGAATGGTCTCAGGTCCCTGTTGCCATACGTGAACGAGCTTTTTTCTCTGCTGGAGTGACCTCTGCCAGAGTGTTGCAAGCTATTAGAACTCCCCTTGAAACAGCGTTGCAAGGCGTTGACAGAAATTATCTGAGAGAAGATGGAACTCCTATTACTTACAGTCGTGCAGATGCTGTTGCGGATATTCGCAAGAGTTTTGGGACTGTTGGTGATAGTGGTGATCTAACGGACTTGATGAGCTATAAGAGACAAAAGCTCATCGAAGATTTTCATATTGAACAAACAAATGCTTATGGACGCTATATCAGAGATATTTCTGATCCTGATATGCTAGATCAGTTTCCAGCCCAGGAACTCATAAGGGTAGAGCCCCGGAGAAATCATAGAGAGTGGTATCAGCGTTGGTCGCGTGCCGGCCGAGATGTATCTTGGAAAGGCGCAAGTAGAAGTAAGATGATTGCTTTGAAGACGTCGCCAATATGGGTTGAGTTATCTCGGTTTGAAACGCCATATCCTCCTTTTGATTTTGGCTCTGGAATGGGGCTTCGTGATGTGGGGCACCGTGAAGCTGTTGAGCTTGGACTGATAGATAACGCCTGGAATCCAAAAGAGGCCAGTAAGAACGCCGTGAAGGATTTTAATAAAGACATTCAGGCATCTTTGAGAGGAATGGACTCGTCTACTACTGGCTGGCTAAAGAAATTCCTTGGATCACACTTGAGCGACTTTAAGGTACAAGGTGGAAGTGTTTGGATTAATGGTGATCCGGAAACCCGCAAAGGGGCGCAACCTCAGCATGGGCTTGATCGCTTATCACCTTCAGAGCAATTGATGATCTATAATTACACCAAGAAGCGGTTTGCCGGTGGTCTAAATCATCTACTTCGTAAGGGAGGTAAACTAAACTCTCGAAAGAGTAGGGAATTAAGCAGGTTGAGGAGTGCTCTGGATGCTTTACCAAACCACAAAGGAACCGTTTATAGAATGGTGAATAGTTGGCCTGGTTTGGCTGATTATCAGGTTGGAAAAACGATTAAAGAAGTTGCATTTACTTCTGTATCGGTTGAACCTCAGCTTACGTATGGGAACGTTATGTTTGTAATCAAGGCAAGATCAGCAAAGGATATTTCTGAACGGTCAAAGCGCCCTGATGAAAAGGAGTTGATTTTCAAAAATGGAACTGAATTTAAAATAACTGACCGTAGATCTTTAGGTGGTACTGAAACAATATTTCTGGAGGAATTATAAGATGGACGACACTCAGAAGCAAAAATGGAAAGACTACATCCATCGCGGATTACGTCAAAATGTTGACCCATATCCACGCCATTTTCCGAAGTATCTTCCAGTTCCTGATGGCGTCTCCAGAACTGAATATGAAGCTCTTTATAATGAAGTTGTTAGCGAGTATCCAGAAGGTTTGCTTATGACTCGGGAAGAAGACGAGCTATACCAGCAAGGGAAGCAATGGTGGTAATATGCTCACATTGAAAATACAGTTAAGTGGGGAAGATGTTGATCGCCTGGAAAGCTTGGATGATGCTATCCGGCATAGTCTTATGGCTCGTATTGGTCGTTCCTTTGAGTCGCACCTTCGTGAGCATTTTCGAGTGAGAAATATGACTTCAAATTCGACTTCAAAACGAGGTCGCAAGGGATGGTTTCAATTTGGCATCTGGAACCAAATCAGGCAAACAACGGCCTATGTTGGAGCAACGGAAAAAAGAGCTACTATAAGCATCTCTGAGCCAGCATTTCGCACAAAGCTTTACGGTTCTCAGAATATGAAAGCTCGCCGGGGGCGTTATCTAGCCATTCCCATGAATGAGCGAGTATATGGTAAAATGCCTCGCGGTAATCCTGTTCCTGGTCTGTTTCCTGTAAGGCTCCATGGAAAGCTATATTTAGGTGCAACTGAAGGTGATGCTCTAACTCTTTATTATCGTCTAGCTCGATCTGTAACGATTCCGGCGGATAAGGACGCTTTACCTTCTGATGAATCAACTCAGACCATTTTGTCTCAAACCGTTAAGGATTTTTTGGATAAACAATGAGTTCAAGTGGTGAACAGTTATATCTGTTTTCTCCTGTTAGCATACAGCACAGAGGGGATGGATCATATCTGGTTAAGGTCGAAAAGCCTCAACAATGGATGCTCACGCGCGATGCTGCACGCCTATGTGGCGTTAGCCAGGATACTATCGCAAGATGGTCAAAAGACGGCTTGATTGAAGCCCGCCGTATGGGCCCGCGTCGTTTTCAGGTGAATGTCGATAGCCTGAAGAAGTATTTAGAATCCTATAACCATTTGAAGTAGTTATGCTTGATTCTTGATTTTTAGATTCTTGGGTATTAATAATGCATGGAATGCCTCTTGCACCAGAGAAACATTTTAAAAGCCTTCTTTATGATGAAATTAAGTCTCTAGATAGACCGGTTTCTGATGATGAAATCCGAAATATCTGTCTTCATCTTTTTGAGTGTTACTCAAGTTCTTATACTCAACTCCTTGAAGGAAAACATCTTGATAAGATTGAGTCACAAAAAGAAATGAATTTTAGGTTCTGCGAGCAGAATTATAAAAGATGGAGACCTGCATTTGATCTATTGCATATTATAATTTCTATTTCAATAGAAACGGGATCGATTTTTTGTGATAATTTTAAAATAAAGGTAAATGAAGAAAATAGAGTACTATTCGATGTTATGTTAAGGCTTCACGCACGTGCTTGCATGACAGCAAATGAAGTTCTTTGTTTACTAGAATCAGGGTTTCCAGATGGCGCGTTTGCTCGCTGGAGAGCCTTGCATGAAATTGCAGTTATAGGACTCTTTATTGTCGCGCGCGGCAATGAATGTGCCAAATCTTATAGAGATCACGCTGCCATTGGAAAATATCTTCATATGAAAGCACATGATAGCTATAAGTTGAAGTTGAAGGCTCCTGGTCCAACAGAAGAACAGCTGGAGAATGCAGAACGAAGATTCAAAATATTGAAAGAGCGCTATGGTAAGGGGTTTGATAAGGATTATGGCTGGGCTGGGCCATTTCTAGGATTAAAAGATAATAATAATGTGCGGTTTAATGAGATCGAAAAGGTTGTAAAATTAGACCAAATGAGACCATATTATCGATGGGCTAGTCAGGTAGTGCACCCTTGTTCCACGGGAACTTACGAACAAATGGGACTTCTTGAAACTGATGAAGATATAATTCTGACTGGTCGTAGTGATGGTGGGATGATTGTTCCATCACATTCGCTTGCGATTTCTTTATCCCAAGTCGTGTTGGCTTTGTTGAGAGTGGATAATAATCTTGAGATCTATATGTCAATGACTGTCCTTGATCATCTCAACGAAAAATTAGGTGAAGAACTACATAGATGTTGAGTTAGGAATGATGGGTTGGTGCTGCTTTATACAGCATATACATTACCCTTTTTTCAAATTTCAAGAAACCCTTTTCTGGATTATTCGCACGTTACATCAAAACGGTTGGTTTTTTTGTGTGCGGAAATAGTTTTTCTAGTTTTTCCTTGGTTGGTATCGATTGTTATTTTGCATTCCACTTATTGATATATGCTATAATAATGTCACATATCGGTTTGCTGATCTTTCGGTGGTACTGAAACAATATTTCTTGAGGAATTATAAGATGGACGAAACTCAGAAGCAAAAATGGAAAGACTACATCCATCGCGGATTACGTCAAAATGTTGACCCATACCCACGCCATTTTCCGAAGTATCTTCCGGTTCCTGATGGCGTCTCCAGAACTGCATATGAAGCTCTTTATAATGAAGTTGTCAGCGAGTATCCAGAAGGATTACTTATGACTCGGGAAGAAGACGAGCTATACCAGCAAGGAAAGCAATGGTGGTAGTATGCTCAAGGAGAGCGAGGTCGTTGGTGATGCCGATAGAATCTTCTGATTCGGGGTCCAGTATGGTTAGAGCGCGGGTGTAGTCATCTGAGAGTTTGGCGATAGCGCAACGGATGAGTCGTAATTCTTCGATTGAAAACATGTGTCTGTCGGGGGCAGGGTTCATGGTGATATTGTCAGATTGAGGCTCAATACCTCACCGGGCTTAATCCGTATTCCTTGAGGAATCTGTTGTCGTTTCCGATGGCGATGTGAATTTGTTGGGTAGTAAGCTTTTCGCCTGTTTTGTTTATGGCAGCTTCGGCGTTTCTGTAACCGAGTTGCTTGGAGAGCCAGAGATACTCATAAGCCATGAGGTTGTTTTTCGGAAGGCCCTGCCCGTTGTAGTAGATGCTGCCAAGGGCATAAAGCGCTCTTGGGATGCCGACAGTTTGTAGTAGTGCACGGCTTTGTGAATACTGGCTTCAGGGCCTTTATTGAGAAAATCGCGGTATAGAGGTTGCCGAGGTTAAACTGGCCGGTTCTGTCGCCTTTTTCTATCGATTCGAGCACTTCAGTGGTGGCATCCTCCAACGGATCAATCACCAGCGCAGGTGCATTCTGTTGCGCAAAAAGAGACGTCAGGCTGCAGGCGAAGCAAAGAGTGAGCAGGAGGCTGGTTCTTCTAGGCATAACAATAGATATATGATACCTCGTTATTTGTGTAAATGATCTTCTGGGATTTACCCCTGTTTCTCCTCGTATTTCCTTGTGCAGGGGGGCATCATCTCAAGCCCCTCTCTTTATTCCTTACCCAGTTTGTAAGGTGCGCGAACTTATGTTTTCAGGGGTTTTATGGAGTTGACATATCACTATTTAAGGATTCAACGTATTACGTTGATTTTCTTAAACCTCAACGTGTTCTGTCGTTTGTTGCCCGCACTAACCTAACGTTTACACTTAGCTCCGGAGCAATGATGCTGCCGGCTGTGTTTATCAATGATTTTTGACTATTTTCATCGGGTAACAAGCACAGCGCCTTAATTACCCTAATGATCATGAAATTAAGCACTGCAACTCGCCTGCTCGCTGTAAGCGCTTGTGTTCCGGCTACCGGAACTCTGTATGCTCAGAGCCCGTCTACGAATCTCTTTGACTACTTTGGGCAAGTGCCTCCGGGTAATACTGCTCAGATATTCGCCCCTAGCATCATCTCAAACAACACAACAAAAGAGGGTGCTCTAGCTATTTCTCCAAAAGGAGACGAAGTTTTCTTTGTCCGCGGGCAATGGCCTAATACCACCATAATGCAGATGAAGAAGTCGAACGGGGAATGGTCCACAGCGGTTACGGCTGCTTTCTCGGAAGACTGCGGGGCTACCGAGCCGGCTTTCTCTCCCGATGGTCGCTACCTGTATTTTTCCTCGAACAGAGGAAAGTCCGAAATCAGAGACTACAGCATTTGGAGGGTTGAAAACTTAGGCGATGGTATGTGGTCGCGGCCAGAGTCTCTATTCGATATCGATGGGGGTAGTGTTTGGGAGTTTCATCCGACGCTTACCGCGCAGGGGGAACTTTTCTTTTGCTATTGGGATGCGGCACACCAGAGGGGGGACGTCTATGTCTCACATGAAGAGGACGGTTCATGGTCTGAACCACTCAAAGTAGAGGCTCCGGTAAGCACCGACTTCAGTGAGGTAGATCCGTTTGTCGATGCAGATGGGCGGTTTATGCTTTTTTCCTCTAATCGACCTGGAGGTCTTGGTGGAGAGGACCAGTATGTTTCGGTCAGGGACGCGGATGGTGTCTGGACGCAACCATATAATCTCGGTTTAACTTTCAATACCGACGGCGACGATTTTGACATGGATTTGACCCCCGATGGTAAGTATATTCTCCTCTACAGAGAGGGCGATGTTTACTGGATGGGCTGCACTCCTCTTGAGGCTATTTTCAAGTCTGCGCAGGCAAAAAAGGGAGAGTAGAATCTGGACGTCTCTTTTGTCACAGATTTCTTATCTCAAGCACCCCGGGTTATTCTTCGATGGAGACGGGGAGGGTGCCTGTGGCGTTGATTTGGCCGGAGAGGAGCTTGGCCAGAGCGCGGTAGATGGCTCCGTTGCAACGTGGGATGGAGTCATTTGTCTCTATTTCATCCACATTATAGGCAAAGGTAGCGAGGATGGCGTTGGACTGCTCGGCGTAGAAGCCGACGTTGTAGGGAGCCCGCAGACTGATGAAAATGGTGGTTTTGTTTTGGGCTTTGGCGGCGGAGAGAAGTTTTCGCTGCCGGACTATTTGCAGCTCCTTGGGCGGCAGTTGAGCCAGTGAGTGCAGATCGTCCATCCCGCCGAACTCCACCAGGCTCTGCGCGGGAGTGATGTCGCCTACGATGAGGACGTCCGCCAATTTCATCTGTGCTTGCTCTCCAGCGCCGGAGGGGGCCGTCTGGCTCCCGCAGGTGATGTCCACTTCCGGGAGGTATTCCCGTAACGCCGTGGCCAGTGTCGTTGCTTTGGTGGTATCGGGCATGTTTAGGTGAATGTGTCTAATCTCAGGACTCAAGGGAAACGCGCCATTGTTTTTTAGGACGACGATGCAGTGGTCCGCCAGATCCTGTTCCACTTTGCGGTGTTCGGCGCACCCGAGGATGCGTTCGGCCTGAGCCAAGGCGTCTTCGGGGCTGCAACGATCCTGTGTATCCAGATGGTATTGGAGCTTCAGCGCCTGAATGCGGGCGACGGAAGCGGCTATTTCCCCTTGGTTCAGGCGGCCGGTTTGCACTGCGCGGACAACAGCGTCGATCATGGTTTCAAGTCGGGGAATATCTGCGGGAGAACGCAGTTTCATGGGGATCAGAGCGATATCGCAACCGGCCTCAAAGCAGTGGATTACGGCCTCGGTTTCACCAAAGTAGTCGGAGATGCTTTTCATGTCCAGCGCGTCGCTTATGATGACGCCCTGGTACCCCATATCCCCGCGCAGCAAGTCTGTGAGTATTTTGCGGGACATGGTGGCCGGAACCGGAATCTGCTCGCCGGTGCGGGTGGGGATCTCTGTTGAGTCCAGTTGCGGATACTGGATGTGGGCGGCCATAATCATACTGGGGGAACCGTGCTCTATGGCATAGCGGAAAGGTTTCAGGTCTACGGCTTCAACCGTGCTGCGGTTGTGTTGCACACGGGGCAGGCCGGTATGGCTGTCTACGGTGGTGTCTCCATGCCCGGGAAAGTGTTTGAGGGTGGCAATGATGCCTGCTTGCTGCATGGCGTTCATCTGCGCCGTGCCCAGTACGGACACCATATCGGCATCTTCTCCGAAAGAACGCACATTGATAACGGGGTTTCGGGGATTGATGTTTACGTCCACTGTGGGGGCAAAGTTGACATTAAATCCCAGGCTGAGCAGCTCTGTGGCGAGGATTTTCCCACTCTCTATGGCAAAGTAGTCTCCGAATGCGGGGTAGGTGGCCCCAATAGCCATATTTCCGGGCAATGCCGTGCAGTGGTTCCGGGGCAGGCGAACCACCCGGCCGCCTTCCTGATCCACAGCGATGAAAAGGGGGCCGTGCCCGCCACGTTCTGCAGCATCCATCAAGTCGCGGTTGAGTTTTAGGATTTGCTCAGGCGTTTGCAGGTTCTCGGAAAAGAGAATGACTCCGCCGATTCCCAGCTCACCGATTGCCTCGGCCAATTCGGGGGGTAGTTCGGTAACGGGAGCAGGTTTACCCTCTGTCGAAAAATAGCGCACATCCAGCATAAGTTTTTGGGCGATCATAAGCCTCAGGGCCTGATCTTCCTTACTCGTTGTGGCGACAAGTGTTTGGGATAGCGGGCAACAGAGGGCAATGGCAAGTGCTATGAGGTATTTTAAACGATGGCGCATAGAAGGGGGTTTTACGTGGTATTGTAGTTCATGTGATGTAACAGGAACAAGTCTCAAAAGTGCGCGTACTTCTATCGAAAATACGTTGGGTGCATTTGCGCTTTGTCAGGGATGTTTTAGCTTGTAGCAAACCGCTTCACTTCTCCCTTTTGATTTTTTATAAATCAATTTATCTTTATATGTTGATTTGTCCTTGAAAAGGACTCCGGTTTGGTGAATAGTATACGATTATGGCATCTTCCTTCAAATTCTCGTCCGAGTCTGTCTCCGAGGGGCACCCCGACAAAGTGGCAGACTATATCTCCGACAGCGTTCTGGACGCCTGTTTTACTCAGGATCCTTACAGCCGAGTAGCCTGCGAGACGCTGGTGAAAAGCAATATGGTGACCTTGGCGGGGGAGATTACCACCTCTGCGGTCTTTGATGTAAACCAGGTGGTGCGCCAGGCTATCCGCGAGATCGGTTACAATACGCCGAAGGATGATGATGTATTCCATGCGGATGATGTATTTATCAACAATTATATTACCCGACAATCGCCCGACATTGCCCAGGGCGTAGATGCACGTGCTGTCGAAGGAAAGGACACAGATGAACAGGGTGCTGGAGACCAGGGCATTATGTTTGGTTATGCCTGTAATGAGACCGAGGAAATGATGCCTGCGGCCATTATGTTTGCCCACCGCATTCTCCGCAAACTGGCCGAACTGCGCAAGAGCGGTGCCGTGGACTGGCTCCGCCCGGATGCCAAAAGCCAGGTGGCCGTCAACTATGAAAACGGAGTGATTACCCACATCGACAACGTCGTGGTTTCCACGCAACACACTGCCGATGTAGACCACGCCACCATTCGTGAATTTATCATTGAGCAGGTGATTCGGGAGGTGCTTCCCGCTGAATTGCTCAGCGCGGAAACGCAGTATCTGATCAATCCCACAGGCAAATTTGTGGTGGGTGGTCCGGCCGGTGATGCCGGTTTGACGGGTCGCAAGATCATTGTCGATACCTACGGCGGTTGGGGGCGCCACGGGGGCGGTGCTTTTTCTGGAAAAGATCCCTCCAAAGTAGACCGCTCCGCAGCTTATTTCTGCCGCTGGGTGGCCAAGAATGTGGTTGCTGCCGGCATCTGCGATATTTGCGAACTGCAGGTTGCCTATGCCATCGGTTATCCGAACCCGACCTCCATCCATATCGAGACTTTCGAAACTCTCAAAAACGGCTTGAATGAGCAGGCTGTAATTGAGGCCATCAAGCAGGTATTTTCTTTTAAACCCGCAGATATCGTCAAGCAGCTGGACCTCCTGCGTCCCATCTACCGGGAATCTACCAACTATGGCCATTTCGGGAAACCCGGTCTGCCTTGGGAACAGCTTAATAAAGTGGATGCACTGAAGGCAGCCTTGAACCTCTAACACCTCAACGGGAATTATTTTATGACTTTAGTTCAGGAAAAAGTAGATTTTAAAGTGGCCGACATTACGCTGGCCGATTTTGGACGCAAGGAAGTGCAGATTGCTGAGCATGAGATGCCCGGTTTGATGGCTACCCGGGAGAAGTATGCTGCGCAAAAACCGCTGGCAGGTGTGCGTATTATGGGATCTCTGCATATGACAGTGCAGACGGCCGTTCTCATCGAAACCCTCAAAGATCTTGGGGCTGATGTCCGCTGGTGTTCCTGCAACATTTACTCCACCCAGAATCACGCCGCCGCTTATGTGGCCAAGTGTCTGGAGGTGCCTGTATTTGCCTGGAAGGGCGAAACCCTCGAAGAATACTGGTGGTGCACCTATCAGGCCATGACCTGGCCAGATGGCAAGGGCCCGCAGTTGATCGTGGATGACGGTGGTGATGCCACTCTGTTGATCCATAAAGGCTATGAACTGGAAAATGGCTCTAAGTGGGTGGACGGTGAATCCTCCAGCCATGAAGAGGCTGTAATTAAAGCACTTTTGAAGCAGGTTGTTTCTGAAGACCCAACCCACTGGCACCAGGTTGCCGAAGAGTGGAAAGGAGTTTCCGAAGAAACCACCACGGGTGTACACCGCCTTTACGAACGCCAGCGCAATGGAACGTTGCTGGTGCCTGCCATCAACGTAAACGACTCGGTAACCAAGAGCAAATTTGATAACCTCTACGGGTGTCGTGAATCGCTCATCGACGGTATCAAACGTGCCACAGATGTGATGATTGCCGGTAAGGTTGCTGTGATCTGTGGATACGGCGATGTCGGCAAGGGTTGTGCTCAGGCCATGCGTGGTATGGGGGCTCAGGTTGTGGTAACCGAAGTTGACCCCATCTGTGCCTTGCAGGCCTCCATGGAAGGTTTCCGAGTGCTGACGGTGGAAGACACCCTTGGCTGGGGAAATATTTATGTCACGACTACCGGTAACTGCGACATCATCACCGCCGAGCACATGAGCAAAATGGCGGACCAGGCAATTGTCTGCAATATTGGACACTTCGATAACGAAATTCAGATCGATAAATTGCAGAAATTACCCGGACTAAGCCATGAGGTAATCAAGCCCGAAGATCAGGGCGCTGTAGACAAATATACCTTTGCCGACGGCCACAGCATCTACCTGCTGGCTAAGGGGCGTCTGGTCAATCTGGGCTGTGCCACCGGCCACCCCAGCTTTGTTATGAGCAACAGTTTTACCAATCAGGTGTTGGCACAGATGGATCTGTGGGCTCAGGTGGAAAAATATACTCCAGGTGTCTATATTTTGCCCAAGCATTTGGACGAAGAGGTTGCCCGCCTGCACTTGTCCAAGATCGGAGCCAAGTTAACCAAGCTTTCTCCGGCGCAGGCCGATTACATCGGGGTAAAGGTCGAAGGGCCCTACAAGGCCGACCACTACCGCTATTGATGAATCTTTGCGAAAGCCTCCCGATTCTCGGGGGGCTTTTTTTTGCCCTGATTATCGTTTCTTCTGCTTGTAGCGCCCTTTGCCGCTTCTTGCTTTGGGGCTTTTGTAACTGCCATCTTTGAGTGATTCAATCTGATCGCGGAGTAGGGCGGCTTTTTCGAACTCCAGTGCATTGGCTGCGGCCAGCATTTCGTTTTCCAACTGGGCTATTACTGTAGCCACATCGTCTTCGGCAACAACTTGTTGAGCATTTTCTGTGCTCTGGCTGTAAACATGCAGGCTTTGCTGTACCGGCCTCTGCACGCTTTGCGGTGTGATACCATGTTCCACATTGTAGGCCATCTGCTTTTCTCGCCTCTGTCGGGTTATCTCCAGCGTTTGTTTGAGGGATTCCGTCATCACATCGGCATAGAGTAGCACGCGTCCGTCAACATGGCGAGCAGCGCGCCCCGCCGTCTGTATGAGGCTGGTCTGGCTGCGCAGAAAACCTTCTTTATCGGCATCGAGAATGGCCACCAGGGCCACCTCTGGGAGGTCCAACCCTTCGCGCAGGAGGTTGACGCCCACAAGGACATCAAAATCTCCTTGACGCAATTTGCGGAGAATTTCTACGCGCTCAATGGCGTCTATATCGCTGTGAAGATATTCTACACGTATACCGCGCTCCCGAAGGAATGCGCTCAGATCTTCCGACATGCGCTTGGTCAAGGTGGTGACGAGGATGCGCTCTCCTTTCTCTACGGCGTAAATGGTTTCCTGTATGAGATCCTCCACCTGATTTTCCAGAGGCCGCACCTCCATTACGGGATCAAGCAACCCGGTTGGGCGGATGACCTGTTCGGCTATGGTTGAAGAACATTCGAGTTCATAGGCGGAAGGCGTAGCCGATACATAAAGAGCCTGCTTCATCACCTGATTGAATTCATCGAATTGCAGAGGTCGGTTTTCCAATGCGCTGGGCAGGCGGAATCCGTATTCCACCAGTCTGGATTTGCGGGCCCTGTCGCCGTTGTACATGGCCCGGATCTGGGGTAGGGTTACGTGGCTCTCATCAATGATGAGGAGAAAATCATCGGGAAAAAAGTCCAGCAGACAGAAAGGGCGTTCAAAGGTCTCACGTCCAGAGAGGTGTCGGGAGTAGTTTTCAATGCCGTTACAAAAACCTACTTCCGCGAGCATTTCCAGATCGTATTCAGTGCGCATGCGGATACGCTGGGCTTCAACCAGCTTATTCTCCGATTCCAGTTGTCGCACCCGTTCTTCCAGTTCTCTGCGAATGCTTTTCACTGCCACTTCAATCCGATCTTTAGGGGTAATAAATTGAGTTGCCGGATAGAGGTGAAATTGATCCATAGAATTGCCGGTGGTTCCCGTGAGAGGATCCAACGCTTTGATGGCCTCTACCTCGTCTCCCCAAAACTCGATGCGAATGGCGCTTTCCATATACGCCGGGAAAATATCAATGGTTTCTCCCCGAACGCGGAAGTGTCCGCGTTCAAAGCTGATATCATTACGTTCGTAGAGACCTTCTACCAATTTGCGCAGAAACGCATCTCGCTCTATTTGATCGCCCACATGAATGGGGATCATCATTTCCTTGAAGTCATCCGGATTTCCCAGCCCGTAGATACAGGAGACACTGGCCACCACCAGCACATCTCTTCGACTGATCAATGCGCTGGTGGCCGCAATGCGGAGACGCTCAATCTCGTCGTTGATGGAAGAGTCCTTCTCGATGTAGGTATCAGTCTGCGGGATGTAGGCTTCCGGTTGGTAGTAGTCGTAATAACTGACAAAATACTCAACGGCATTTTCGGGGAAAAAGGCTTTAAACTCGCTATAAAGCTGTGCGGCCAGCGTTTTATTGTGGGAAATGACGAGGGTGGGGCGATTGGTTTGCTCCACAATATTGGCCATAGTAAACGTTTTTCCAGATCCGGTAACCCCTACAAGAGTCTGGTGTTTCTGACCACTGCGGATAGATTCGACCAATTGTGTGATGGCCTGTGGCTGGTCTCCTTGCGGGCGATAAGCAGATGCAATCTGAAAATTCATGGTAGATGCTCAAATGATCACCTATTATGTTGTCAGGTGCAAGCCTCTTCATTAAAAGTTTACTCACTTATTTTTATAAAGTTTTAAGAAGAAAACAGAATGCATGAATAACTTGCAACAATTGTAATACTAGTAGGTTATAAAGAATATAGTAAATCTCTCATGCGTTAGCAGTTATGTCTCAGATGAAAGTGCATTATGAAACAGCTTGAACCGGACAAGGATTGTCTCTAATGCTGTTACACTACCATTCTAAACATTTTTTCGTAAAAAAATATTACTCTAAGAATTGATACCTGTATGAGAGGGAATAAAAAATCACTTGCCCTGAAAGGGACTATTGTCGGGCTTTGTTGCTTGGTTTCTGCGTGCACTTCCGTTCAGCAACAAAAAAAGCTGGATGTCTTTAACAGCCTTTACGCTACCGGGCAATACATGGCTGCCGCTCAAGGCGAAATCGCCGAAATTGGAACTCATCAAACGGATATTTCTTACCTTCTGGAGCATTTGCAGGCCGGTGTGGCTCTACGTTATGCAGAAGAATACCAGATGAGTAATGAATACTTTGACCGTTGTGAAGACTTCATCAAAGTACATGATGAGGACGTTTTCAGCAGTTCTGCTTCCAATGTTACGGCCATTCTTGTAAATGATGCCGTGTTGGATTATCGTGCCTCGGAATATGACGGTATCATGGTAAACACCTACAAGGCGTTGAACTTCTGGCAACAGGGAAAGAAGGAGGATGCCCGCATTGAATTTAACCGGGCACTGGATCGTCAGAGACGAGCCAAAGAACGCTTCGCTGCGGAAATCGAGAAGCAAAACAAGGCTATTCAAGAAAAGCAGGCAGAAGAAAACGAACATCTTAGTGCTTCTGGGCGTAGTATTGATTTTGATAAAAGTATCAAAAATCCGGAAATCGATACGATCATCAGTCGCAATTATTCCAATCTTTCAGAATACAGGAAATACCCTGACTTTGTGAATCCTTTTACCACCTATATGGCAGGACTTTTCTTTATGTCTGAAGGGGATTACAGTAAGGCAACAGACCTACTCAAAGAGTCCTATGGAATGGTTGATACTAACAGCACACTCAAGAACGATTTTTACAGTGTAGAGAAACGCAAATTTAAAAAGAGTGTCTGGGTTGTCTTTGAAAACGGTTTGGGACCTGTTAAGGAAGAATTCCGTGTGGATCTGCCGATCTTCCTATTAACAGATCAGGCTTACTGGACTTCTTTTGCTTTTCCCCGTCTGGAGTTAAGATCTCAGGCATACTCTTATCTCGACGTTCGCAAGAACGGAGAACTCCTCGGTCGTACGGAAGAGGTGGCTTCCATGGACCGCATCGTGCAGACGGAGTTCGAAAAGCGTTTCCCGATGATTCTGACTCGTGCCATTGTTTCTACGGTAGTTAAGACCTACCTGCAGCACGAAGCGCAGAAGAGCATGGGAGACTGGGGCGGTATTGCCGCTGCCATTTATCAGGGTGCGACGACTTCGGCCGACGTCCGTATCTGGACTGGCCTTCCCAAAGATTTCCAGGTCACTAAAGTTCCGATGCCCGAAGACGGTGTCCTTGAACTGGAAACACCCTCCGGAGTTCAATCCGTTATTAATCTGGAGGGCGTAGAGAGTGCTATCATCTATGTTAAGGCTCCCAAGCCAGGTGTTGCGCTCGATTACAGCATCATCAAATTCTAAATATATTATATGAAAAGAATATCTACACTGGCACCTCTTGCCATAGTGCTTCTCTTCCTTGCCGGTTGTGTGACCCAGCGTTACATGGATCCGCGAGTTCAGTTTATTGATACAACTCTTCCTCGTGATATTATCGTCACTTCGGTGAATACCCGAATCAATGACGGTGGCCTGCTGGAAATGCAGCTGAGCGCCCGTAATGATTCTTACTACGACAAGAACCTCGAGTACCGTATCGAATGGCTCGATAACAACGGTTTCGAGATCAAGACTATTACCACCAAATGGAACCGTGTGTTTGTAAACCGTCATTCCGACTTCCGCGTGATTCAAGTAGGTCCCTCGGAAGCGGCGGCGGATTTCCGCATCCAGATTCGTTACGCACGCTAACTTTTAATTAACAACCCAAATCATAATTATGAAACGCAAAGCTTCTTTGTTTCTCAGTGCAGTGATTGCCATCTTTGTCCTTTCCGGCTGCACCACGACTGAAAATATCAATACGCAGGATGACCGCGGCCAAGCTGTTATGGGGCTGGATTACCGTGACTTCCAAAATGCTGCCGCTGAAGCCGTCAGTGACATGTTGATGTCCGGTGCAGTGGATAAGCCTGATGGCAGCCGTTACGTGCTGGCTATCTCCCGTGTGGTCAATGATACCATGCAGCGCATCGATACCGACCAGTTGATTAAGAAGATCCGTGTAGAGTTGCTGCGCAGCGGTAAGGTGGTTGTTACCACAGCCGTAGGCGCCGATGGACCGGAAGATGCTATGTCCCGCCAGGCACGCGAATTGCGCGAAGACGACGAGTTTAATCAGGGAACCGTGGCCAAAAAGGGCCAGATGATTGCTCCAGAATTGAGCCTTTCCGGTAAAATTATTCAGCGCAATGTTCGTATTAATAGCAGCAAGCAGCAGGTTGAATACTACTTCCAGCTGACCCTGACGGACATCAATACCGGCCTTGCTTTCTGGGAAGGTGAAACAGTGATCGGGAAGCGTGGCAGCAACCGTTCTGTTTCCTGGTAAGCTTAACCCCCATTTTTCATCTTTATGAGAAATTTTCAAAAACTGCTTCTGGGGCTGGCACTTGCCGGCCTCGGCAGCAGTGCTGTTTATGCTTCGGCATATCGGGTAGACATTGAAGACGAAGCCGTCGCCGAGGCCAGTGTGCCGGAGGTTGTCGATCCCAACCTGGTGGTTGATAAAATGATCACCGAGTACCTGAACAAGGGTAAAGGCAAAGAAATCCGCAAGCAGATGAAGGAATCCAATGGCTGGATCGGCTATGCTACGGCGGAAGTTTCGGTTAGCCCAGAAAATCCCGATTGGGCCAAATTCCGGAGAAATGCCTACGATAAGGCTGTGGCAGATATCGAGGCTCAGTATATCAAGATGCAGTATCAGTCCATCAAGGCTGAAAATGTAAAGGAGTTGTTTGCCAATGCGGCTGGAGAAGTGCCTGATTTTTCCTACGAAGATGCCGGTGATCCGAGCAAATTTGGGCAAATCTTGGATAAGCTTTTGGCTGTTACCGAAGGCAAACTGGATAAAGAGCTGGATGAGCTGGGCGTTGATAAAGAACAGTTCGCAAGGGCACCCGAGTCGCAGCGTCATGTCATGCTCAGTGAGAGTCTCGTAAAATCCACAATGGTCGAATCAATGGGCTCGATTTCCGGTCTGATTCCTGTGCAGACATTTGAGGGCTTCAATGAACAGAAAGAGCACGTTATCGGTGTTGTTTGTGTGGTTAGCCCGAAGCTCAAGCAGTTTGCCTATGATGTGCTGCACCGCCGTGGGCAGATTGCTCCGACAGATCGCGCTGGAGAAGACCTTTACGAGCTCTTTTCTGCAGATGATGCCTTGTTGATTGATCAGTTTGGTGTCCGTAAAATGATAGATGAAGACGGCTATCCTGTTCTGATTTCTTTTGGACAGTGGTCCAACAGTAGTCGTTCGGAAAACCAGACTCTTGTCCGTAAATACCGTATGGCTGCAAAAAAACAGGCTGAAGCTCAAGCATTGAATCAGTTGGCCATGTTCCTTAACGGAAAGACAATGGTTCAATCACAGTCGGATATGGGGGAACTCTTTGAGGAAGCCTATAAAGTGCACCCCGACAATTATAAGGAACAGGATATGGTTAACTCCATTATCGATACGTTCCACGAAAAGAGCAGAGATGTCAGCAAAGTGAATGTCAGTGGCTTGGTGCCTCTGTATTCCTGGACGGTGAAGCATCCTGACTATGGACACGAAATTGTCGGCGTGATCATGATGTGGAGCCCTAAGACTGAGAAAGCCGCCCGTGAATCCCGCGAATGGAAACCCGGACGCACCCCATCTTCTTCCGGTTCTGTTCCTGCTCAGGAAGAGCAGAATGGACGCAACGGAAGCAAGACTGGCGAGGACTATATGGACCTCGATGATTTCTAAACGAACTTCATTATGAGTTTTTCAAAGAAACTTCCTCTTATACTGTTATCGTTTTTACTGTTGGTTTCGTCGGCGACGGCCGGAGAATCCGTCAAAGAGTATCAGGTAACTGGAGAAGGGGTTACATATAAAGATGCGCTCTATGATGCTCTGGTCAATGGACTTGGGCAGATTCAGGGCTTTAACCTGAAGAGTGTGCAAACCCGTGAAAACAAGGTTCAGGAAATTTCCAGTTACCTTGATGATCAGGCACATTCTGCCGGTAATATGAACAGCGTGACTTCTGGAAAGATTGATTTCAAAACAGAAGGCTTTGTGCAGAACTACGAAGTGCTGGATCGTTATACGAACGATTCCGGCCTTTGGGAAGTTGTCGTGCTTCTTAAGGTATCCAAATATGAGACGCCGGGCATTTCTCCAGATAGTCGCCGCAAGTTGGCTGTTGTTCCCTTCAGGAGCACTTTCAAGAGCTACGAGTTCAACGATGAAACTGTTCCCGGCGATGTTCTTTCCCGTGAGCTTTCTCAGCAGTTGATCAACGAGTTTACTCAGTCGCGCAAGTTTACGGTAATCGACCGTGATTTTACCTCAGAGTACAAATCCGAGCGCGATTTTCTTCGTTCTGGAGATGCCGCCGTTTCCGAGCAAATCAAGTTAGGTGAAGCACTCGGTGTCGATTACCTCGTTGTTGGTCAGATCACGGATGCTTCTCAGACTGAGGAGTATTATGAGGTTTGCATCACCGGTAAATTGGGATATCGGAATACAGCCACCATGACGGTGGATTACCGAATTGTTGTTATGGCAACGCGCCAGATCAAGTGGTCCGGTTCTGTAACCACCACTTTGGATGATGACTTTTTCAAGGAGCAGCTTCGTTCATCTCCGGGTCGTCTCAGTAATGAGCGTCTTCGTTCCTTTATCGTCAACAAGACAGCCAAGGATATCGTCAACAGTGCTATGGATAACATTTACCCGATTCGTGTAGCTGCCATTCAAGAGAATGGGCAGATCATTCTGAATCAGGGAGGTGTTACCTTGGCTGAAGGAGAGGTTCTGGAACTCTACGGTAAAGGTGAGATTATTTATGATCCCATAACCAAGGAGTCATTGGGCTCGGAGGAAACCTGGCTTGGAGCAGTGCGTGTAGACCGCGTCACAGCCAAAATGTCTTATGTTCACCTGATTGATGGTTCAGCAATCGGGTTGAAAGTTGGTGATATTTGCCGCCGAATCAAAGTTGATCCGAATCTGGGGACTGTCTCTCCAGAAGAGTTAAACCGCGAATATGGCAGGGAATCCAACGTAGATCGTTCGGGTTCCGGCGGGGTTTATTTACCCTTTGATTAAGTATTCCTCAAACTTTCTCAGAGGATCTGTCCATCTCGGACAGGTCCTCTTTTTTTTAATAGAGTTTTCGCTTGGAGAAACTGGATCCAATAACGGAGAATGTGTTTTCGACGATGAAAAGAGCATCATCATCCTTGGTGAAGACGATCTCCTCTAGCCGTTTGAGTTGAATATTGTTGATGACCACAAGCAGCAGCTTTTTTTCTGATTTTTTATAGGCACCCGTTCCGTCGATGAACGTGGCTCCAATTTTCAACTTATCGAGTAATTCGGCTGCGATTTCATGGTTCTTTTCTGAAATGATGAAACAAAGCTTTCTTTGACTGAACATAGAGAGCGCGTAATCGATCATGGCGGAGGATACAAATGCTGCAATCATGGAGGCGATGACTAGATCGCTGTCAAAATTCATAAAGCTGAAGCTGAAGAGCAGAAAATTGAATAAGAAGTAGATTTTTCCCAACCCGAAATTATAGCGCTGGTGTAGAATGATTGCGACAACATCCATTCCTCCGTTGGATCCCAGGGATCGCAGAACGATTCCGCCACCGAATCCGGAGAGAACTCCGAAGCTGATTGCTGCATAGAGTTGGTTCTGGATTCCCAAGTCAAAGTTGATGAGAGAGTAGGAGAGCGAGAGCGAAAGCATCGCTACCAAACTATAGATAAAAAAACGTCGGGAGAGGAAAAAGAAACCGACTGCAAACATTGGGATGTTCAGCAGCGGATACCAAATTCCGCTGTTTAGGTATCCGACCAGATATTCCAACAGGGTGGCCAACCCAAAAAGCCCTGAAGGAATGAAATGGTGCTGAGCTGAAATTGCTTTGAATCCGATGGCCTGAATGTTGGTTCCGATCAGTATCAGAATAATATTCCACCAGATTGAGTAACTGAAATCTCTTTTTGACATGTGCTTGTTTCGGTTGAATGTTGCCTGAGGTAAAACATAGTAAGGGAATTCTTTGGTTGGCAAGACTGGGTGAAGTTCTTTGTGTTTATGTTATTTTATGTGGGAATCTTCTTGTGTTTTTTGAAGTCTCTTTTTTTAGTTTTTACCCTTCTGAAATCCTACCCTATATGAAAGTTCTCTTTATTGGCGGCACCGGTGTTATCAGCTCGGCAAGCTCTGAACTTGCCATAGAAAAAGGCTATGACTTGTATCATTTGAACCGTGGTCAATCTGCTGTCCGGCCTATTTCCGGTGTAAAGCATATCTATGGAGATATTCGCAAGTCATCAGAGGTCGTTAACGTGCTTAAAGAGTATTCCTTTGATGTTGTGGTCGACTGGATTGCCTTTACGCCGGAGCACATACAGACGGATATTGAGCTTTTTCGGGGCAGGGTGGGGCAGTTTGTTTTTATCAGTTCGGCATCAGCGTATCAGACACCCCCGCAAACGCTTCCTATTACGGAAAAGACCCCGTTGGATAATCCCTACTGGCAGTATTCTAGAAATAAAATCGCCTGTGAGCGCTGTCTGGAAAAAGCGCATGCAGATTTTGATTTTCCTTACACCATCGTTCGTCCATCGCACACCTACGACAAGACACTTTTACCTTTCCACGGAGGGTATACTGTTTTGTCCCGCATTCTAGAAGAAAAACCTGTAATCCTTCACGGAGACGGCAGCTCTATCTGGACGTTAACCCATAACAGTGATTTTGCCCGTGGTTTTGTCGGATTGCTGGGGAATGAGAATGCGGTTGGCGAAGCCTTTCACATTACAGGAAACGAATTGATTACCTGGCAGCAGATTTATGAATCTATAGCTGCTGCCGCCGGCAAAAAACTTAATCCTGTGTATGTTCCTTCGCAGGTGATTGCGGCTTATGACAGCGAGTGGGGTGCAAGCTTGCTTGGAGATAAAACGCACAGTATGATTTTCGACAATTCCAAGATTAATCGCTTGGTTCCTGAATTTGAATGTCGGGTTCCTTTTGCTCAGGGTGCATCAGAAATGGTTGGATGGTATTCGAGTAATCCGGATTACGACACTGTTGATCCCAGCTTTGATGCCTTGATAGAGCGCATCATAAAAGAATATAACTCATGAAAAGAAAACTCCTTCCCCTTATTTCTTCATTGGCTTTGTTTGTTCCGCTTACCGGAATAAGTGCTGCTGAAACAGGTATTTTCCTGAATCAGATAGGCTTCCCTGATATGGCGCCAAAGACGGCCATAACAAATCTGGATTCAGATACTTTTGACGTTTGCGATGCAGAAAGCGGAGCAGTCCTGTTTACGGGTAAAACAACGCCTCCCCTTTATTGGGATATGGCCGGAGAATCCTTCCGCCGGATTGATTTCACTGACTTTACAGAAAACGGCAGTTATGTGATTCGCATCGGAGACGAGCACTCTTACCCCTTTGAGATCAGCAACGATGTTTACGAGTCTCTGGCGGTTGCGTCTATGCGCTACTTTTATCTGAACCGTGCATCGGTTGCCTTGCCTGAAGCATTTGCCGGTGCCTATTCCAGGCCTGCCGGGTACCCGGATACGGAAGTTTATATCCATAAAAGTGCGGCTTCCGAAACAAAACCTGAGGGTTTTGTTATGTCATCGCCAAAAGGTTGGTTTGATGCGGGCGACTATAATAAATACATCGTTAATTCGGGGATCACGACCTACACGTTGCTGTGTATGTATGATCTCTACAAAGGGCATTTAGAAGGCATGGATTTACACATTCCCGAATCGAATAATTCGATGCCGGATGTTTTGGATGAAATACGCTGGAATCTGGACTGGATGTTGACCATGCAGGATTCCGAAGATGGGGGCGTTTACAGTAAGCTTTCCACTTTGAATTTTATCGGGTTTGTTATGCCCGAAACCTCCACAGAGAAACGCCATATTTTCTCCAAATCAACGGCAGCTACTTTGGATTTTGCGGCAACAATGGCTTACGCATCGAGAGTGTACCGCGATTATGATGCTGCGTATGCGGATGAATGCCTGAACGCCGCCAAGCGTGCCTGGGACTGGGTTCTTTTGCATCCCGATGTTTTGTTCCTGAAGAATCCTGAGGGAGTTAACACTGGTATGTATCAGGATGCTGACGTCAGTGATGAATTTGAATGGGCAGCGATGGAGCTGGCTATTTCCACCGGTGATTCCAGTTACCGCAATCACAGTTCGGAAAAGCGAGACGCTTATACCGTTCCCTGTTGGCCCATGGTGGAACTGCTTCCCCGCTATTCTGCTGCATTGGATCTGCAGGATGCTTCTGCGATCTCCGATGTGCTCTCATTGGCGGATTCTTTGGTTGCCAAACGCAATGCGAATATTGCCTTGAATCCCATGGATCGTAAGGCGCTTGAATGGGGCAGTAACGGTAATGCCGCCAATATGGGGATGCTTATGCTGATTGCTTATCAACTGACGGAGAAAACAGTATATCTGGAAACGGCTCAGGATATTTTGGATTACATCCTCGGGCGCAACCCTCTGAATATTTGTTATGTTACCGGTTTTGGAGAGAAGAGCCCTCTTTATCCGCATCATCGCCTTTCTCACGCCGATGGTGTGGATGCGCCGTACCCGGGAATGTTAGTTGGTGGTGCGAACTGGGCAAAGCAGGATGGCGCACAGTGTAAAGGCTATCCAGAGTCTGATGCTCCGGCCATGTGTTATTCCGACGAGCTGGGAAGTTATGCCTCCAACGAAGTGGCTATCAACTGGAGTGCTCCGTTTGCTTTTTTGGTGAATGGAATCAATGCTGTAGACGCAGAACAATCAAAGACGAAAGAATAAGTTATGAATTCATTTGAATATTGTTGTCCAACCCGAATTCTTTTTGGGAAAGGGATGGAGTCCAACGTTGGAAAGCAAGTTCTTAAATACAGCAAAAAGATATTGCTTCACTACGGCGGTGGTTCCATCAAAAAGACTGGACTCTATGACCGGATTATGGAATCGCTGAATGCCAGCGGCATTTCTGTTGTTGAGCTTGGAGGAGTGAAGCCCAATCCGCGTATTGCTCTGGTGCGCGAAGGGATTGATCTTTGTCGCAAAGAAGGCATCGATTTTATCCTTGCCGTTGGGGGTGGGAGCGTAATCGATTCGGCCAAGGCTATTTCCGTTGGCATTCCATACGAGGGTGATCCATGGGACTTTTTTGATGGCAAAGCAACCGCTGACTCTGCCGTACCCATAGGGGTTATTTTAACCATTCCTGCCGCCGGCAGCGAAGCCAGCCCCGGATGTGTGATTACCAATGAGGACGGAGATTTGAAGCGAAGCATGGGAACAGAACTTTATATTCCGCGCTTCTCCATACTGAATCCAGAGATTGCCATGTCTTTGCCTCCCGAGCAGCTCGCTTATGGAGCCACTGATATCCTCTCTCATTTGATGGAGCGTTACTTTACAAATGTAGCGCATGTCGAACTGACAGACCGTCTGATTGAGGCGACAATGAAAACCGTAATCAACTGCGTGCGGCGTATTTTGGATGATTACGAAGATTTTGATGCGTGGTCGGAATTGATGTGGAGTGGTACCGTTGCTCACAACGGCCTTCTGGATACCGGGCGCACCGGTGATTGGGGCTCACATGCCATTGAGCATGAGCTGAGCGGTATCTATGATATTGCCCACGGGGCAGGGCTGGCCATTGTCTTCCCGGCGTGGATGCAATACCTCTACAAGCACGACATTGCCCGATTTGCCCAGTTTGCGGCCCGCGTCTGGAATGTGGATACCGATTTCTTTTCTCTCGAAGAGACGGCTCTGGAAGGCATTGCCCGCTTGCGCGAGTTCTTTGAATCCATGGGGCTGGCCACAAAGCTTAGCGGAGTGGATATTGATGACACGCGTCTGGAGGAGATGGCACGCAAATGTACCCACTCCGGCCCGGTTGGAAACTTTGTGAAACTCGACGAGGGGGCCGTCCTCAATGTACTGAAGCTGGCTCTCTGACAACCGTTACACTATTTAGAAGGCCTGATACCCTTGCGTGGTGTCAGGCCTTGCTGCAGGCAGCTTCTGCGCAGTTAAGCCCATCCAGCGCTGCTGATACAATGCCTCCGGCATAGCCGGCGCCTTCGCCGCAGGGGTAGAAATTGCCCAATGCAACGTGTTCGAGTGTTTCTGGTTTTCTGGGAATTCTCAGTGGGGAGCTGGTTCTTGTTTCCACACCGATGAGGTTGGCGTTGTTACCCGTGAATCCCGGCATATTCTGCTCGAAGCGCTGAAGCCCGTATTGCATGTGCCTGGTGATAAACTCGGGAAGGATCTCGTGTAGAGGTGCACTGGTGGTTCCGGGGTGGTAGCTGGACTGGATGTTATCATCCGAGAGCTTTTCCCGAAGAAAATCCTGAACCCGCTGAGCCGGTGCCTTCATCATTCCTCCTCCGGCTTGAGAAGCCTTTACTTCCAACTGTTTCTGGAAGGCTATGCCAGAGAGAATGCCAAACTCATTTTGCAGATAATCTGTGTCTTCCGGTGTTACGGTTACTACAAAACCACTGTTGGCGTAGGGCGAATCCCGGCGAGACAAAGAC
Organism: Opitutales bacterium; assembly: GCA_016932335.1. GTDB lineage: Bacteria > Verrucomicrobiota > Verrucomicrobiia > Opitutales > Oceanipulchritudinaceae > JAFGCZ01. The sequence continues at coordinate 65,951 of JAFGCZ010000010.1, forward strand.
ATTCCGTTGACAACGATTTCATCGTTTTCCGTCACTGCGGGAACAATGAAGCCTCCGGGGCACATACAGAAGCTGTGTACTCCACGACCATTGAATGTTGCGGCAACATTGTAACTGGCAGCCGGAAGCTGTTTCGGGCGTTGTTGGCCTTTGCCGAGGTGATACTGGATGTGGTCGATCAGGCTTTGCGGGTGTTCAATGCGCACCCCCACGGCAAAGGTTTTAGCTTCAAGTAAGACTGATTCTCTGGCTAACAAGCTGTAGATATCTCTGGCACTGTGACCGGTTGCCAGAATGACTGCTTTTCCGGTAAATTCATCCCCATTGGAGGTCGTGACGCCGCGGATCTGTTTTTGGTCACTGCTGAACAGTAATCCGGTGACTTTGCTGTTGAAATGCACCTCTCCGCCACAGGAAATAATAGTCTGACGAATGGCTTTGACGACATTGGGGAGCAGGTTTGATCCGATATGTGGATGCGCGTCAATGAGGATCTGTTCCGGCGCTCCGTGGGCCACAAAAGTTTCATAGATTGAGCGGACTGGGCCACGTTTTTTGGCTCTGGTGTAAAGCTTTCCGTCTGAGAAGGTTCCCGCACCCCCTTCACCAAAACAATAATTGGAATCCTCAATTACATACCCCTTGCGCAGTATGGGGGCGAGATCGTAGCGCCTTGCTGAAACATCTTTTCCGCGTTCCAGAAGGATGGGTTTGTGACCTTTTTCAAGGCAGCGAAGTGCAGCAAACAAACCGCCGGGACCTGTTCCGACGATAATAACGGTGGGTGCATTTTGGGGGAGTGTTGTCTGTAATGGGGTGTATTGTTCCGACGGCGGGAGCACTTGATCTATTCCCACTTCAATGCGCAGCTGGGCCTTGATGACTCTCTGACGTGCATCAATGGAATGTTTCAACAGGCGCATCTCCTGAATACGCTCTTCCTTGATCTTCCAGATTCGGGCAATTTCCGCTTTCCAGAAGCTTTGATTGTCGGATTGTTCTACAGGAAGGACGATGTCTGCGATATTTGTTGAATCCATAGGTTAGCGGTATTGTATTTCGTAGGTTCTGACCCGGAGAATGTCAATCCGGCTGCACCTTTTCTTCTCAGTGTCTCCCACCAGTGAAAACCGTGTAAATGGCATCTATCCAGTTGTCTAAAACAGGGTTTTCTGTCATAGGTATGTGCTCTCTTATATTGTTCACTGTTCTTGAATTTTATGAAACCTCTTTTTAATTGGCTTGATACGCGATCGGCAGGCATTCTCATGCACATTACATCACTTCCCGGGCATACGGGAATCGGAACTCTCGGAAAAGAGGCGATTGAGTTCGTTCATCTACTGAGTGATGCCGGGCTAAAGCATTGGCAAATTTGTCCTTTGGGGCCGACCGGGTTTGGTGATTCTCCATACCAGTCCTTTTCTTCATATGCGGGGAACCCTTATCTAATCGATTTAGATGCGCTTCTTGCTGAAGGATTGCTGACCGAAGCTGAGCTCAAACCGCTTCGAGATCTACCTGAGAAATCTGTTAATTACGGTGCTCAGTGGAGTTTGCGTTGGCCGTTGCTGCGTCTACTCGCGGGACGTTTTCTTGAGCAGAATCATGAGGCTAAGAATTATAAGGCTTTTTGTCTCAGCAAGGATCGCTGGTTAAAGCCATTTACCATGTTTATGGCCTTGAAGCACTTTTTCAACGGTGCGCCCTGGTACCAATGGGAGGATATCTATCGTGTATATAGCGATGTCAACGAATCCTCTCTGCCGGAAGCGGTTCTTGTGGAAATGGAGATTCAGTCGGTTCTGCAATATTTGTTTTTTTCCCAGTGGGATCAACTCAGAGCCTATGCCCTGGAGCACAAGGTTGAGATTATCGGTGATTTACCTATCTTTGTGGCGATGGATAGTGCTGATGTCTGGGCAGCTCCTGAGGTTTTTCAATTGAATGACCAAATGCAACCAAAAGCGGTTGCCGGTGTTCCGCCAGACTATTTTTCCCCGGAAGGGCAGTTGTGGGGGAATCCAATCTATGACTGGGATTATCTGGAAAAGACAAATTTTCAGTGGTGGGTTGATCGTATTCAAGCGTCCATGACACTCTATGATATTGTTCGCATAGATCACTTCCGCGGATTTGATGCTTTTTGGCGTGTTCCGGCAGATGCACCCACGGCGAAAACCGGTGAATGGATTAAGGCACCGGGGTTAGCCTTGTTTAAGGCCATACGAAAAACCCTTCCTGACGCTCGTTTTATTGCCGAAGATTTGGGGGTTGTCGATGATGCAATGATTGAACTCCGGGAGGCTACCGGACTGCCGGGAATGGCTGTGTTGCAGTTCGCTTTTGACGGCGAAAACAGTGATTACCTTCCTCATAATCAAAGAGCTAATTGCATCCTCTATCCGGGAACTCACGACAATAATACCACATTGGGATGGTATGCGGAATTAGAGGAACCCATTCGCCATCGACTACGGGAATATCTCCGGATCAGCGGCGATACCATCGGCTGGGATTTTATTCGTAGTGGCTATGCCTCGGTATGCCGTCTTTTTATTATGCCCTTACAGGATCTCTTGAATCTGGGCTCCGATGGAAGAATGAATACCCCTGGAGTGCCCAACGGAAATTGGGGGTGGCGTGCCAATCATGATCAACTCGATCGACTTCGCTATGAAAGCATGTCCTACATCAGAGATCTTGGGCGTATTTACTATCGATAGGCCATTGTAATTACTTGCATTCTTTTTGCTAAGTGTTTCTCTTAGGTAAAAAGAATTGATTCAATAAAGTGTTTTATCTATCATCGCTGTTTAGATACTTTTGTTCTTAAATATTTGATGAAGGAGGCTACCCCATGAAATCTACAATATTATCCCTGACTGTTGCTGCTCTTCTGTTCACTGCATGTGGCACTACGGAAGAAACCTTTACCTTCACCGTCAATAATACTCCGGTTACTATGCCTGCATCTATGATGCAATCATTGCGTGCGCAGGTATCTCCCGGCAGTATGTCGGTGATTTCCAATAAAAACCTGACGGATCAGGATGTTTCCGCAGCGCTGGATTATCTCCTCGTTTACGAGGTGCAGCGCAATGTATACTGTGATAATTACAGTATTATCGACGCGACTCCCTATCAGGGCGAAGCACTTGCCGGATCACTTGATCCGGAGGCTGTTATTTCCGGTTATGACTACGTATGGACCGTTCAGGCCGGCGTGGACCTTGTCCGTTATCGCGTGGTAAAAGTGCGCCACGAAGGAATGAAGATCATTCCTCTTAAATAGTTTTATTGAAACAAAGGCCTTTGCGGATTCATCATCCCAAAGGCCAGTTTCTTAATGATTTGAGAAGCATATTTTCCAGAGCGGTGTCTTCTTTCAGGTTAAAAACACCGTTGAGAAGGGTGGAATGCTCTATGTCTTGGATTGCTTGCGCGAGTGCTCTGATCTGTGGTGTTCCACGCCCCATGAGTCTTCTTGAGAACTGACAGGTTGCCGTTTCTATATCTTTCCACAATTGTTGTCTGACTCCGCGGCGTAGACCGGTTTCAAGCGCTTCTGTTTCTTCAGAGGTGATATTATCGGGGAGTGATTTTTTCTCCTTCTCCCATGCGGTATTCCCCAATGCTTTGAGGATGCCGTTGAAGCGGGCAATGAGTGCATATACATGTATGACTGCATCGCAGCGATCCTTTGCCGAGGCTCCATGAGAGAGCTTGTTAAGGGCATCGAGCCAGACGGAATATTGATCGAGCCATTCCTGCCATTCTTTGTTTTGCAAAAGTGTTGATGTCGATTTGATGCGGAAATTAAAGCAGCGGCTGCGAATGGTATCCAGCAAATCGTAAGGGCGGCACGTCAAAAGAAAGAGTGTGGTTTGGTTGGGTGGTTCTTCCAACGTTTTGAGAAAAGCATTGGCGGTTGCCGAGTTCATTCTGTCGGCCTCGTAAATGACGGCGACTTTATGGCCTCCCTGATTTGATGTTTGCATCAAGTCTTTGAGGAGCCAGCGCATGGTGTTTGGTTCCGGGCGGCCGCCGTCTCCAGAAATACGAATTTGCCGTGCCTTTTTGGCCGGGCGCAAGGTAAAGAAATCTGGATGCGTGGCTACTTTTTCCTGAGAGGTTTCCAGCAGAACAGAGGCAATGGCCTGAGCTACTTGCGATAGTTCCTCCAAATCGTCTCCGTGCAGCAGAATACCGTGCGCCAGTCGTTTGTTGTTCAGGCTTTTCTCCAATACTTCAACCGAACGGTTGTTGCGCAAGGTTTCTGGAAGTGACTCCATCAGCCCTGTATTGCCAAATAAATCGGGACCGAACATATCAAATCACATGTTTGCGCAGTTCTTTCCAGATCTGCTCTTCCACATCGTCCCGGGCGCGTGTTCCGTCGATGATCAAGTAGCGCTCGGGAAGGGTTTTGGCCAACATCAGATAACCTTCGCGCACTTTATGATAGAACTCTATGTTTTCGCTTTCCATACGGTCGGGCATATCGTTGTGGCGGTGCTTGATGCGTTCAAAGCCCATTTCCGCCGGAATATCGAGAATCACTGTGATGTCCGGCACTACATCGCCCACGGCAAATTCGTTGATCATTTTTACCGGTTCAGCGGAAATGTTGCGGGCAATTCCCTGGTAAACGGTAGTACTATCCAGAAAGCGATCGCAAAGGATGATTTTACCGCTGTTAATAGCCGGGGCAATGCGTTCCCGAACCAATTGCGCGCGGCAAGCGGCAAAGAGAAGGAGCTCTGTTTCCGGAGCCATTTTCGAACTTTCTTCTGCGTGCATGAGCACGTGGCGAATTGATTCACCAATTTCCGTTCCGCCTGGTTCACGGGTAACTTCCACTTCATATCCGCAGCTTTCAAAGCGTCTTGCAATGCGGCTTATCTGTGTGGATTTTCCACTCCCTTCGGAGCCTTCAAAGGTAATTAAGTAGCCACGTGTTCCGTCGTCTTGTCTCATGCTGATAGATATATCTTAGGGTTTCAGGCCATTGTGCAAGTTTTGAGGGGCAAGGCAAACCTATTAGGATGGCAGGTGAGGCAAATGCGGATTGACATCAACTTTGTGATGGCAACGTTTATGCGCATGAGACCTGCAAAAAAACGAGTGGATATTTCCGGCGGAAGCGATTTTTCCCAGGATGCTTTTTCGGCATTGAGCAGTGGGCTTTTCCCCGTCTCGGATCAGCCTGTTGAAATGCCCAAAGTGGCTCCGGTCTCACCGCAAAAGGGCTCTGTGCGTATTGAAGTGCGCAGAGAAAAATCGGGTAGGGCGGGCAAAATCGTAACAACGGTCAAGGGCGTTCCCGATGCTCAGGCCGGTGATGTATTGAAATCGCTCAAACAGTGCTGTGCCTCGGGAGGCACGTTGAAGGATGGTCAGATTGAGTTGCAGGGAGATTTCTGCAGCAAAGCGATGGATTGGCTGAATGCTCAGTCAGCCTACAAAGCGATTCGTTGTGGCGGTTGACCTCGGTTTAGGAATACCCCCCAGTGGAGAAAAACCCGGTAAGGTTATGGTCTATAACCCGGTTGATTATGGTCACGAACCTAATAAGGATCGTCTTCGTCCTCTTGCGAGGGGTGCTTCAAGCCGCTGGCGATGAGAATCGCTATTTGCAGGAGGCAGTATCCCAGTAGCCAGCGGGAACCGTTTTCGGTGAACCCGTACGCATGTAATCCCTGGCCGAGTAGATTGGTTCCGAACCAGCTCCAGGCTGTGATGATGTTTCCGGTAACCGCTAATCTGCAAAGTCCTTGTCGATGGATCAACTGATCACGGAAGGCATGCAGAATGAGGGCATTCCAGAGTATGATCATGAGGGCTCCGTTTTCTTTGGGATCCCAGCCCCAGAAGCGTCCCCAGGCCTGGTCGGCCCAAATGCCTCCCAAGAGGGTGCCTACGGTGGTGAAACACAGCGTAAAGCAGATGCAGGCAATGATTTTTCGGTAAAGCGCATCGTTGTCACCCACGGTGAAGATTGAAACAGTGGCCAGTAAGCCGGCAATCAATGATCCGCTGTAGCCCAGTGTGATGGTGATCACATGGAGCGTCAGCCAGAGGTTGGAATTGATGATTGCCGGAAGCGGTTCTGTGTTTACCCCAATCGCAGAGAGATTGTGGGCGATGGTTAGCGTTACGATTCCCAATACGGATCCGCATAGGATATAGACCCAACTTTTTTGTTTCCCTTCATAGAAAGAGCAGGTGATGGTTCCGGCCCAGCCGATAAATACAGACGAAGAATAAATCCCCGTTATGGGTGGTCCTCCGGATTGATACATGAGAAAGAGCAGCATTTCGCTCTGCAGGAGCAGCCCGCCGAGAAAGAATCCATAGGCGGCTTCTTTCAGGAATCGGATTCGCTTGATTCCCCAGAGGCATATCGAGAGAAAGGAAAGCAGATACAGGAGAATGCCCTTATATGCCGGCTGTAATCTGTTTTGGAATCTTTCCAGTCGAGTGTCCTGTTGGGTATATTTAGTCAGTATGGGCAGCGCATCGCCGTTTTTTTCGCCCCGATAGGAATCACCGATGATTAACCAGTCTTGCAGTTGGTGATCGATCTGCCCGCTCTGCAAAAACAGCAGTTTCCTTGAGGGGAGGCTTTGCCAGTGGCCTTTTGTAAAGAAAATATAAATAGGACTCTCTCTTTCCGCGTAGCGCAATCGTTGCCTGCCTGTCAGCTCCTCAGGCAGCTGTTTCAGGTAATCCAGCTCTTGTCCAAGGGTGGAGAAACTGCTGTAGGAAATGGAGAGTGCCTCATGCAGTTTTGTGTAATTATCGAGCCTCTCCATCAGTAAATTAAGTGCTTCGCTGTAGGCGGCATCGCCGATTGTTTTTTCCCGCGCTTTATTAATGTCTGAAAGATGAGGGATAATTTCGTCGAAGCTGAAATAATTCTGGGGAGTGTTTCCTTCGTTAAGCAAGGCCCTCAGCTGAGGATGATCAACGCGAATGACTTTTTCTTTAGCCGCTTGATCGGGGGCAAAGGCGACGAGCGCGAGGAATTCAATGGCAGGTCTTTTTTGTTTCTGTGCGTTTCTATATGTTTGTTTGTTTCCCAACCGTACCAGAGTGCTTCGCGCCAATGTGTCCATCGGCATGATTCTTCCCTCTGCGAATACCGGATATTTTGCCAATTGCTGTTGCAGTAATGTTTCTGCCTTGTCTTCAGAGAAAATCAAACAGAGGAACAATGAGAGAAAGGCAATGGGCAGCCTGTATCGCGATGTCACTTTGTAAGCTCCTCTCTTCTCTTTCCTTGCCACTGAATGAATCCTTGGAGTAGACCGCCGATAATAATGCAAAAGCTTGCCGCATAGGGGAGTCGGCGCAGTGGGTTGATCACTATTTTGAGCGTCAGAATGCCACTCTTTGGGTCGTAGTTACCCAGATATATGGTGAAAGTATCTGTTCTCAAGGGGGTGTTTGGTCCCAGATAGGCTTCTCTGGATTGCCTGGTTTGAATGTCCGTGAGGGAAATTCCGGCAGAAAAATGCTCAGGAATATTTGTTCCCTGGTATGTCCGGTATGTTAGTTCTTCCAGCTTCAGGAGAAAGGGGCGTTGTTGCTCAGGGTTGATTAAGTTTTCTTCCTCTATTCTTAAGCTCGTAAGATAAACCGTATTCCTTGCCTGATAGAAAAACTGACCGACAACCAATATCAGTATGCCTAAATGGATCAGTGTTAATCCGGTTTTTTGAGCTCGAAGGAATCGGCCTCTCCACCTGCAGATCAAATGAATGCTCAAGAGTGTTCCGATGCTGTAGCCACCCGGCAGCGGACATTTTACAAAGTGGAGGAATGAAGACAGCGGAAACATGGCAGGGTACTGCCAAACGAAAAACCAGCTTTCCACATAGGCCTGCCTGGTTTGCAGTAATCCCTTCTCTGCTTGTTCGATTGTTCCCAAAAAGAGCAACGCCACCGAAATAGCCAACAGAAGTGTGGTCAGGTAAGGGCTCTCTAGCCATTGAGTAATAGCCGTTCCTTTATTCCAGAACGCTTTGCGGGAGGGGGATGCTGCCGGATCAGTCAACGCACGCCTTTCCGGTAGGGTTATTCCTGCAGATCAATGTAGAAGATTTTTGAGTTCCGTTTGCTCAGCGCCAGTTCATCGGCTCTTTCCTGAGGAAGGATGCTTTTGTCTGTTTCCGAAAAACCACAGAGTTCTTTGAAGAAATCAGCGGTCTGTGTCGTCAACGTAATGATTCGCTTTTTCCCCTGGCGGCGCGACTCTTCTATGGCAAACGTAACCAGCTTTTTCCCGACACCTCTTCCCTGGTAAAAGGACTGAACAAACACCGCTTCCATTTCCACCACGGAAGGATCGTTAAAGGGGCGCAAACCAATGGTTCCGATGATGGTTCCGTCGATTTCGTAAACATAGAAGTGATCTATGCTTTTTTCAAAATCTTCTATGGTTCTTAACTTTAGCTCGTTGCTGAAAGTTGCTTTGCGGGTAATCTGGAAGAGTATGGGGATATCGCTGCGGTGAGCTTTGCGAATCTGCATATAATCGTTGCCGTAGACCATGGTTCCGATTCCCACCTGATGAAAGATTTCCGTAAGCAGACTGTCAGAATCACGACCATCGATGATATGGGCGCGGGGGACTCCGGCTTCCACCGCCCGGACGCTTTGCCTTGCTTTACTTCTGGTGATGTCTAGCAAGGCCGTAGGATTGGTGTTCAGCACTGAACGGATCTCCTCGACTGTGATGTTGAGGGCAAACTCATCGTGGATGGATACACCTTTGAAGGGAGATAGATAAATCAGTTTGGACGCCTTCAACGCAATTGCCAGATCTGCGGAAACGGCATCGGCATTCAGGCGCAGCGCTTCTCCCAATCTGGAAAAGGCAATAGGAGAGACGAGCGGAACAACATTGTTTTCGATCAGTTGGTGTATCAGCTGGGTATCAATCCGGTCCGTCTTACCACTGAGTTGTTGGTCAATGCCTTTGACAATACCTACTTTGGTGGCTCTGAGGGCGTTGCAGTGAACGCATTGTAAGCCTGCCTGGGTTAATCCTTGCATGATCTTGTGCGCGATCGTGCCGGCAGCCTGAATTCCTGCTTCCAGAGTGATGTTATCCGTTGGGCCCTCTCCGCTGGAATCAGAAATTTCCAATTGTGCCTGATCTGCTATTCTGCGGATTTCCATACCGATACCGAAAACCAGAACTATTTTTACCTGTAGATTCTTCAGTACCGCAATGTCCAGCAGGATATTGGCAAAATTGGGTGTGCGGATCAGAGCACCGTCCATCGATATGACAAAGATGTGGTTTCGCCATTGTGGAACATACCGCAGAATACCTCTCAGGTCGGCCGGAGTCAGCTCTTGTATCAAATCAGGATTCATTTTGACCTCTATTACATAGGTGTTTTACGAAAATTGTAAATTCGATTCATTGAAGACGATGGAATTGAATTGCCGCTGCCAAGCGTGATCCCTTAGTAAACTGTTATGAAGAAACTATTCCTTGTCTTTCTCTCCTCTTTTTGTCTGATCTCTGCGCTGGTTGCCGAAGATGCCCCGAAGCCCCCTCCGGCCTCCTCCGAAAGCGTTGAACGTTTGTTGATCCTGACTCAGATGGATTTGGCTTCTGAGAATATGACTGAATATATGAAGGGCGTTTTAGATCAGCAATTAGCCCATACCATAGAGACTGAGCAGTTGGGCGATGAGTTTGTTGGCGGGCTGGAAAGCACGCGGAATATGTTGTCGGATTGGATTGAGTCGGAAATGGCGTGGGAAAAAATCAAGACCATTTATGTGGCCAGTTATGCATCCGTTTTTACGCAGGAAGAAATCGATGATCTCATTGCTTTTTATGAAACACCGACCGGTCGTTCTTTTATTGAGAAACAGCCTGAGTTGCAGCCTATCATCAACTACTATACGCAGGAACATATGGGGGCGTTTATGAAGCGTTTTCAATCCCGCTACAATGCGCTTCTTTCTGATTTGTTGAGCTCTCAGATAAAAGAGTAGTTCAAATATGTTACACGGGGGCAAGAGATGCGAAAAGCGGCTTGCTTCCCGCTTTAGATCGTGCAACCTCGCTAAACATGAGTAACGTCCGCGTTCGATTTGCTCCCAGTCCAACTGGTTTCTTCCACATTGGAAGTGCCCGCACTGCGTTGTTTAACTGGCTCTATGCCAGACATACCGGCGGCACTTTTGTTTTGCGCATCGAAGATACCGATAAGGAGCGCAATAAACAGGAGTATTTAGATGTGATTTACGACTCCCTGCGTTGGCTGGGGATGGACTGGGACGAAGGCCCCGGCATTGGCGGAGCCTATGGCCCTTACTTTCAAAGCCAGCGTAACGACATCTATGCCCAGTATCTGCAAAAACTCCACGATGCCGGAAGAACCTACGAAAAGGATGGCGCCGTCTGGTTCCGTCTGGAAGGGGAGCGTTCCGTTGAGTTCGACAGCTACAAAGGGTGCGAAGTCGAAAAGGTCGATGCTGCACCGGTGGTCATCAATGATGCCATTCGCGGTCGTGTGGAACGTGCGGAAACACAGGATTTTGTCATTATTCGCAGCAACGGCGAACCTGTATTCCATCTGGTCAATGTAATTGATGACATTGCCATGGGGATTACACACGTAATCCGGGGTGAAGACCATCTCAGCAACACAAGCAAGCATGTGCTGCTATTTGAAGCATTTGGAGCTCAGGTTCCTGTCTTTGCCCATATGCCTCTGATTTTGAAGGATCCTTCGATCGGAAAAGGCAAAATGAGCAAGCGTGACCGTGGCGCATTGATCGAGGAATACCGCGAGCGCAATTTTATTCCTGAGGCTGTCCGTAATTACCTCTGCCTGCTGGGTTGGAACCCGAAGGACGATCGCGAGATTCTGGAAATTGATGAAGTAGCCCGCCTGTTCGAGCTTGAGGCGATCAATAAAGATAACGCCCGTTTCGATGAAAAGAAAATGGCTCATATCAATACGGAGCATCTTCGAGCTTTGTCTGTGGATTCTTTTGTCGAAAAGTCTATTCCAGTATTGAGCAAGGCAGGACTTTGGACTCCTGAAACGGATGCCGAATATGTCCGCAATGTTATGGAGTTGAGCCAAGGCAAGGCCCGCAGTTTTGAAGACCTTGCAGAGTATGTAAGCTACTTTTTCAGTGAAACGTATGCAGAAGACCCCAAGGCACGGACAAATCTCTTTAAAAAAGGAGAGCCTTTAGTGCGTCTGGCTGAAGCTTTACAGTGCCTGGAAGGTATCGCCGAATGGACCGCTGAATCCTTGCAAAAGGCTTTTGATGATCTGGCCCAGACTTATGGGCATGATAAACCCTTTGCTTGGTTCCCGGTGATTCGTTTTTCCGTCAGTGGCGTCAGTGGAGGCCCCGATTTGATTCCAATGCTGGTAGTCATGGGTCGGGGTATGGTCCTTGCTAGGATGAAAGCATTTCTTAGTAAAGAAAGTTGATGCCATTTAAGAGATCCTCATTAATTTCTCAGAACATTCATTAAACAAGTGCATTTCCATGAGCGAAGAAGAAGCCATCAATAAACATTTTATTTATGAAGCCATTGTGGGTGATCTGGAGACCGGGCGTTTTAAGGAAGTTATTACCCGTTTTCCGCCGGAGCCGAATGGCTACCTTCATATCGGGCACGCCAAGGCCTTCAGTATCGATTTTGGGATGGCTCAAGCCTTCGGTGGCTACTGCAACCTTCGTATGGATGATACCAATCCAGAAAAGGAAGATACAGAATACATTGAAGCCATCAAAAAAGACATCCACTGGATGGGCTATGATTGGAAGAACTTCTGTTATGCATCCGATTATTTTGATACCTTGTATGGGTATGCCATTCAACTCATCGAAAAGGGCCTTGCCTATGTTGATGATTTGAAGCCGGAGCAGATGCGTGAGTTTCGCGGAACCTTAACGAATCCGGGGAAGGAAAGTCCCAATCGCAATCGGTCTGTGGAAGAGAATTTGGACTTGTTTCACCGCATGAAGGCAGGTGAGTTTGAGGATGGGGCTTATGTCCTTCGTGCGAAAATTGACATGGCTCATCCGAACCTGAATATGCGCGATCCGGTGATGTACCGTATCAAGCATATGGAACATCATCGTACCGGGAATGCCTGGTGTATTTATCCCAGCTATGATTTTACGCATGGCCAGAGCGATTCAATCGAAGGAATTACCCATTCGCTGTGCTCGCTGGAGTTTGAAGACCATCGCCCTCTGTATAACTGGTTCTGTGAACAGTTGGAGATTTTTCATCCACGGCAGATTGAGTTTTCCCGTCTGAACTTAACTTACACGGTGATGAGTAAGCGGAAGCTGCGCACTCTGGTTGAGGAGAATTATGTTGCCGGCTGGGATGATCCCCGCATGCCTACGCTTTGTGGGATGCGCCGGCGTGGGTACACCCCTAATGCTATTAAACTGTTTCTTGATAAAGTTGGCGTAACCAAGTTCAACAGCACTACCGACATCGCATTGCTGGAACATTGTGTGCGCCAGGATTTGGAGGTTACCGCCTACCGCCGTATGGTGGTGCTTGATCCGCTGAAAGTGGTGATTACAAATTTTCCTGAAGAAACAGAATTCTACGAGGGTGAAAATCTGCCTTCTTCGCCGGAATACGGAAGCCGCAAGGTTGCGCTTACCCGCGAGATTTATGTGGAACGGGAAGATTTCATGGAGGATGCTCCGAAAAAATTCTTCCGTCTCTCGGTTGGCCGCGAAGTGCGACTGCGCTATGCCTGTTACATTACGGTCAACGAGGTCATTAAAGATGATTTGGGTAATATTGTCGAACTGAGGGCTACTTTTGACCCGGAAAGCCGTGGTGCATCCACTCCCGACGGACGAAAGGTAAAAGGAACCATTCATTGGGTAAGTGCATCTCAAAATGTGCCTGTTGAGGTACGTATTTATGACCGTCTTTTTACTGTGGAAAGTCCTGAAGCGGTCGAAGACGGGCAGGATTGGCTGGACAGTATTAACCCCGAGAGCATTGCGCAGGTTTCTGCGTTTGCGGAAGCCGCTATCGCTGATGCGGAGAAAGGGGCGATCTTCCAGTTTGAGCGCAAAGGATACTATATACTGGATGATTCCACCGAGGGGCAAAAAATGGTCTTTAACCGGACTGTAGCCCTTAAAGATGGCTGGAGTAAAAAAGCATCCCAGTAATCAGATTTTTAGACGTTTTTCATAGAGAGTGGTTGCTGCTTTACGGAGCATGGCAACCATTTCTATGTACGGGCTGTCTGCAATATCCAAAAGGCCACAACTTTCACTGCTTCCGTCTGTCATACGCCCGGATATGGGAGCGTCAATCAATGCGTCCAAGTGGTATCCGAGCACAAAAGGAAGCTTCACGGCCTCCTCAATGTCTTTTTCCAGTTGAGCAACCGCTTCTTTCTCCGGGAAGCTATCTTCTATCGATGGAAGGCGGTGTTCTCCTGAACGTAAACGTTTTCCGCCGCACAACAGAATTGGACGATTCGTAAGTTCATGAACCTTTGTCAACAGAACGGTGTCCACTGGTGTGCTCCCGGTGTTCCAGCAGATGACATCCATGTAGTTTCCAGCTATTTTTAGGATATCGTCATGTGGAGGCTTGGGCCCGAATGCCGGGCCTAGCAACAAATGCTTTTCGTTCACAGAGGTGACTATTGTGCTGATTAGAGAAAAAAATTGTTCTGCATACACCAGAAGAAAGGCTTCCTTGTCATTAATCACCTCCGCGACACCTTTAGGAACATTCAGTTCCGTCATGGTCAAGACTTCGCTCCACGAAGCAAAGGATGTTTTCCAAGTTTCGTTAAAGCTGCTGATTTCTTTGTACCGGTCGGATATAAAATCCATCCACGCCTGTTTCATTCCAGATTGAGGCTCCGCATCCAAAAACCGAGCGTTGTTCCAGGGAAGGGGCGTGCCAAAATAAAAACCAAGTAGGTTTGCATGTTCACTCCACTGCACCACTTTCTCCGGTATCGCTTCTTGGAACCACTCCATCCAGTCTGGGTCAAAGATGTCTGGCCAATTATCGGCATTGCAGGAGTCTTTGAGGGTGTTGACTGGAAGAGAAAGCACAAAAGGAATGGATGCATTGGCAAACTGTGCAATGTCCGAATGCATGCCTATGGTATTCAATCCCCAGGCTTTGATGCGTTCGATCTGTTTCGGAGCCCATGCCTCAGTGTCTTCTTTAGCTAGTACATTTGATTTGTAGAAGTTAATCTTTAAATTTGAGGCCAAGTTGTCTCCGTCTTTAAACAAATCTTCACGTCCCCCAAAGAGGGTTTCATTTTCGGGAATATCCAGTCCCATTTTACCAACTCCAAAAGACCAAAAGGGGAGTCCTTCCGGGTCGATTAACCACCAGCGACCTGATGAGGTCTTCCCCAGTTTAAAAAAGCCGGACGGGTTGAATTTGACGCCGCCATTCCATCCATGAAAATTGCCGACAGGATAGGGTGTTTGGGGAAGGGATTGATCCGGACCATTCTCCAGCGGTTGCTTGTGCGGCCATGTGCCTTTGATGCGTTGCCCGTATTTATCAATACAGGCCTTGTGCTTCAGCTTTGATTCAACAGCCAGTGTCAGTTCTTTGAGGTTTAGTTCTGATTCTTTCACCGCGCTGATACGGATTAAATCGATACGATAAGGGTCTTGAATCGATCCAATGAGGGGGAGTTCCTCCAGTGGAATTCTGATAATGGTGCTTTTTTCCGGTTCCAGATCAATCTTCAGTTCCAATTTGCTGTGGTGGCCGTGCAAGCTGATGTGCCCCGAGAAAGGTGCTTCACCGCTGGCCACTTCTATCTCAAGAGAAGATACTTTGTCCCATGAATCGGGGAGAGAGAGCTCATGGGGGGAGGCTTCAATGTACGGTTTCTCTCCGGATAACTTCAGTAGAATCCCTTTTTCGGCAGTTCCCACTTCCACATTTTTGGACATGCGGGCATGACAAAACGCATTTAACTTTGCTTGGCTTTTTTCCGACATTGGCAGAATCTACAAAAGATTTGCTACATATATTGTCAGAAAAAAAGACTGAGTCAACCTGCGAGGATAATCGATTGCCGATTTTGCCTCTAAATCCTTGTCTGGAAGTTGTATGCAAACAACCTTACGTAATTGACCCCTACCGTGCTGCTTTCCCCGGAATCGTCCATGGTATAAAACGTAATCGTCTTCGCATCCATGTAATAAGGAACTGAAAGGACAAAGGGAACCGACTTGTGAATATCGTTGGCAAAGTAATTTCGTCTTGGATCAGCCCGATAACCGCTATCGATCATCTTACCGTCCATATCATTGATTTCGTAATAAATCTTAGGGCCGATCGACTTGCTCCGTTTCACCCATTCTCCCTGAACATTGCTTTCTTCCAGCACACGGATGTTGTCCATGGAATCTATTTCCATCTTCAGGTATTTGATGTAATGACGGTTCTTTTCCATGTAAGCACTGGTACCATCAATTGTATAAGAGTGGCTGATGACCGGGGTGCTTTCCGTTGATGCTTTCAGTTTTAATGCATTCCAGTTGTACAGCTCAACAACACTTACTGTTGAAGTGCTTCCTATGATTAAACTGGCGAGGAATATTTTTAGCATCGTGGTATGCTCTTAATTTTCTTGAAAGAAATTATCTCTGCAAGAAACTCTAAGAAAAACCTCTTGTTTTGCAAAATATTTACAAATAAATAAGTGCCCTTCAAGTTTGGTATACGGTTTTTACGTTAGAGGGCTTACTTTTCCAGCCAGATTCGGAGCTCATTTCCGCTTGTTATGCGAGCGCCGTTTTGGTAAACGGGATCCAGTAAATTGTGGTAATCATCGCGGGAAAAACGTTTACAGTGGAGTAATACTTTAGCCTTATGATCCGGGTGCCTTACCAACCGGCCAAGAGCCTGATTGATCTTCGTTAGAGCAGGAATACTATATATCCTTTGAAACGCTTTATCTCTGGATTCTACCGCCCGATGCATTTTTGCCTGCTGGACTGCATTCACCTCGGGCAGCGCTGGCCCCACGACCATACAGGAGTCCACATAACCTCCGAGCAAATCAATCCCTTCACTAAAACTACTGCCGAGCACAAGAAAGAGAAAATCGGAAAATTTGAGTGCATTGGATACAAAATGTTCCTGCTCAGCCAGGTTCCCTCCTTTGGGTTGCAGGGCAACCCTCATTTCTGGGGCAATCATTTCCAGTTCCCATTGTATGGACTTGGCGTAGGCATAAGAAGGAAAGAAGACAACGACCGGATTCAGTGAGTGAATCCTCATCTCGATGGCGGTTTGCGCCGTTGGTCTAAAATAGCGGTTGCGCTCTTTCATGCGTGTATCAACCCGCATGTCTATGGCTACGCTATAGGCGTTCTCTCTCCATGGAGACGAGCCTCGAATAAACTCAATGTCTTCTCCGGCTAAGTCACATGCTTCTAAAAACGCTTTCGGGGGTGTCAGCGTTGCCGACATGAGGATTTTTTGAGCAAACGGATTTAGTTGTTGCTTAATAACCGTTGCCGCATCCAGGCAACTGATACGCAACGTTTTGTTTTCAGGGGCCCAGAGTAGCAGCTCAATGTCTGTTGTCTGTAATGTTCTCAATGCTTCAAGGTATTCCCAGATGCATTCCCGTGCAGAATTACTGAACAGGGTTTCTTCCAGATGTGTTTTGCTGAATTCTGTTTCTATGCGCGAAAGTATATCTGAGAGTTCGTAGAGGAATGAAGACGCTATTTCCTCACTCTTTTCAATTTTTCTCAACAAGGCAGCAAGCGTGTTGCAGGCATCTCTCAGGGCTTTGTTGACCGCATTGAGTTGCAGCTCGATACACACATCTTCAACTTCCTTGAAGGCTAGCGTGTGCTCAAAGTTTCCGGCTGTGCGAGAGGGCAGATTGTGCGCTTCATCCACAATAAGCAGCGTTTGCCTTGGATTATAGCCGGAAACAGATTCAAACATTCGAGAAATCGATGGATGAAAAATGTAGTTATAGTCACAGACCCAGACATCTGCATAAGGAAGCAAGGCCTTGGTCAGGTCAAAGGCATCGATTTTCAGGCGTGCGGAGAGTTCTTTAATAGATTCCAGGTCCGTTTCTTTTTGTCTGAACAATTCCTGAGGGTCCATTTGTAGATGGTCCCAGTCTCTGTCTTTTTCCTGGTATTCCGAACTCCTCGGGCCGTGCTCCGCACTGCTTCTGAGCTGGAAGGCAAACAAGCCGCTTTGTGGCGGAATCATGTTTTCTGTCTGTTTAAGCACCTGAAGCTGTCCGGTGGATTTTCCTGTCAGATAGATAATTCTGTCACAAAATCCGTGTTTCAACTGTTTTAGGGCATGATGCAGGACAATGCCTGTTTTACCGAATCCAGTTGGTGCTTCAAACAGGACTGTAGCTTTATTGTTGTTTCCGCTTTCCAGCTTCTGGACGACGGCATCCTGCCCCTCTCTCAGGCGTTCAAAGGGTTTGGATATTTGTGCCTCAAAGAGGTTTTTGCGGGCGTATTGGCGCCTATGCAGAAAGGACAATAGCTTATCCTTTTGCTCCTCGTAAAGCGCCTGTGCCCATTGTTGATCCATCCCAACGGTTTGCGTAATTCCGGATTCAATTTCTACAAAGATAAGTTCTCCACTGGTCCTCTGATCCTGAGGTGTCGTCTTGCTGCTTTTCCACAAGCAGCAATAGGTGGCCAACTGAAGGAAATAGGATTTATATGCGGCAATCAGATTCTCAGGATCTGTGGGGAGTGAAATGGAAACCGATTTAACCTCTTTGATTTTGACTTCCGACTCGAGTTCAAGCAACTGATCGATTCTTCCCTGGAATTGAAAAATCCAATCTGCTTCGACTCGTTGCTCCTTAATGAATACTTCAAAAGCGTTGGCACTCTGATTTGCTTTAGCTGTTTCCTGCAGACGAGTATGCCATTGCTGACCTATTTCCATCCGGAAGCGAGATGCTCCTTTGAGTGATGAAGAGGAAGGGCCGGATTTAAATTCGGAAAACTCACCGACACCAATGCGAACATACCTGTTGATTAAGTCGATTTCCATCAGTGTATGATTAGCTCGGTATATCCTTTAAGCCACATTTTCAAGCGTTCCAGTATTTCTGAGGCTTGTGCCGGCTCGATTTTGAGTTGCAGGAGCGGTGTTGTCAGGTAGTAACGAGCCCGTTGCCTGGTTTCTACAGGTAGGCCTTGCAGCCATGCTTCTTTAACCGGGTAACCTTCTGTTCTGGCAAAGCTGTAGTAGCATTTCAGCAGTACTACGCTGGCATCCGTTCCCTCACTGAGTGCTTTGAGCGCCGCGGTAAGCGTTTCGTAAAAGACATCATCCCACTCACAAAAGGCCAGATTCTTTCCCAGAAAATGGCACCAGTCAGTAGCCGCCAGAAAGTTTTTGTAATGTTTACTTAAATTGAAATAAGGCTGCTCTTTGCTGTGTTCCTGCAGAAACCAGGTATCACTCTTTTTCGAGTGGTTGAAGTTCCAGTGCCCCCAGTCAAAAAGATCCAAACGCTCTTGTTGCTTTTTTCCGGATGGGCGCCACAACGACGAAAAAAGCCCATTTTCCCGACTGATGAATTTCAATAATTCGTAGGATTCTCCTTTGGGAGTGTGTTCTATCAGGATTCCCTCCAGTGAGAGAAAATCATCGGAAGCATCAACCATTGTTATTAACTGGAAGGATCGGAGGTGTTTTCTTTTTTATAGGAGGATAGGGGGGCACTACCGCACCGCCGGAAATAACCAGTTTCATAGCGTCGGAAATACTCATTTCCAATTCAATGGCATCCTCTTTAGGGATCATCAGGAGAAAGCCGCTGGTTGGGTTTGGGGTGGTTGGAACGAAAATATTAATGAGTTCTGCTTTAGTTTTTAGCTGAACTTCCCCTTTACCCATACTGGTGACAAAGCCGATTACCCAGCAATCCTTACGTGGATACTCGCATAATACGGCTTTTTGAAAAACCGCTTTTTGCTGTTGGCTGAAGGTGTCAACTATCTGCTTCACCGTGGCGTAGATGTTCCGCACGATGGGCATGTTGGAGACCATGCGGTCGAAGCAACGAACAAAGAAACGGCCAATGAGGAGGTTGGAGAACCATCCCAGGATGGTGATGGCAATCAGCAGTAGCAACATGGAGGCAACATCCAGAGTGTTGGCAATCCATTGCTGCGAAAGCAACTCCTTATCCAGAAAGAAGAAAATCATATTTCTGGTTGGAGTCCCCAGCTTGGTGATGAGGAAATTGAGAACAAAAACGGTGACACCAAGGGGTGCCAGCAGAATCAATCCCGAGATAAAGGAACTGCGTAATTTGCGTAACATATGCGTGTGGTTAGTCGGAACAATTTTGGTTAGTTGTTTTTCGCCCTTTTCTCAAGTATCAAGCGAAAAAAACGGCAGTACCCCGGCTTCTTTGACGGCTTGCATGATGCGCTTCTCAGCGTTTCTCATTCTAGCCCTTGGCTCGTCCGAGAGATCGTCGTGCCCGGCCAGATGTAACCAGCCATGCAGAAGATATAAGGTGAGCTCTTCCGCAAATGAGTTTTGATGTTGAGGTGCGCTGTCCTGTGCATAGTCCACACTGACACAAATTTCTCCACAAAAATCGTCTTCTTCTCCCGGGAATGTCATGACATCGGTATCTTCCGGATCATTCAGAAAGCCATCATGCAGTTGACACATGGTCTTGCGGTTAATGAAGGCAATGGATAAGTCCCCCATGGGGATTTGTTCCGGGCGAAAAGTTCGATCCAAAAAATTAAACATGTCAATAAGCGATTTTTCCGAAAATACCAATGTTGGATATTCGCTTCGGTTTATGTCTATATTACGCATGTTTAATGTTTCGCTTTCCGGGTTCCTGTGTTTCTTCTTTTGTCGAAGATTTTTCAGTAGAGGTATCCTCTTTGGGAACCTCTACGACAGGCATCGGAGCTTTACTCTTTTTCCTGGCTGAATCCTTAGTAGGGTACTCTACACGAGAATGGAGCATATTGAGGATACTAAATGCAAAACTTTCTTTGATTCCTGCAATTTCTTTCAAAGTGATATTTACATTATCTAGCTGTCCATCATCGATGCGGTCCTGGACGATACGGTTGATCAGTTCATCGATGCTTTGCGGGGTTACTTTGCGCAAGCTGCGGCTAGCCGCTTCCAGTGAGTCTGCCAGCATGATAATGGCACTTTCCTTGAAGTGGGGGATTGGGCCCTCGTAGCGATATGTGGACTCATTCACCTCCGTCAGGTCTACTCGAATGTCTTCGCTGGGAAGGTTGGATGCCGGAACCAGGTTTCTCTGTTGTTCCAGCGCTTTGTAATAAAAGTACTGGATCAGGGATGTTCCGTGGTGCTCTTTAATGACATCAATAATGATCTGCGGCAGCTTGTTCTGACGAGCCATAATGCTGCCTTCCTTGACGTGCGCCTTAATAATCAGAGCACTCATAGAAGGGTTGCGTTCAATATGGGGGTTCAGGCCATCCCGCTGATTTTCTGTAAAATATTCGGGCTTCACCATTTTTCCGATATCGTGGTAAAGGGCACATACACGGCAGACTAATGGGTTTGCTTTGATGGCCGATGCGGCGTTTTCTGCAAGGTTGGCAACCATCAGGCTGTGGTGATAACTTCCCGGTGCGCTGACTTGCATTTGTCGCAACAAAGGGTGATTAAAGTCTGTCAGTTCCAGCAGGGTAATATCTGTGGTATAGCGGAAGAGGTTTTCCAGAATAGGGAGCAGTCCCACTACGGTGATACCGGTGGCCAATCCGATAGCAGCAGCAATCAGCATTTGCTCGAAAATCAGGGTGATTTCCAGTGTATCTCGGATACCTAAAAAGAAGGCGCAGATGGACATTACCAATCCGCTGAAAATGCCTGCTCTGACCAATCGGGCACGTTGCTGTACGCTGCGGCATAAATACACGGAGGTAATTCCGCAGAGGAAAGAGGAGAGCATGATGACAATCGAATTTCCCTGCATAAGGGCAAAGAAGATGCTGACCAGGCAGGATGCGAGAATGCCTGAACTGCTCCCAAGGATAACAGTGATGACAATGGGGGCCAGGGCCACGGGGGCAAACCAGGGAAGGATTGCCGCCAATGTAGAACTGGATTGTTCTACTGAAGAAGCGTCGTTGATGTTTAGAATCAGCCGAATAATAGCCAAATTGAAAATGATGACCAGTGCCTGCAGGCAAACTAGGCGCGGTGTTTTGAGCATTTCCTTGCTACGAATTTTTACATAGAGAGACGCGGCAACCGTGATGATCAGTGTCAGGAATATCTGCTCAAGAAAACGCCCACTGGTTTTTAATTCATCTGTCGGTGTTTCACTTAAGGCCTTACGATATGCCTTATACATTTCCAATGAGCGATCATTGACTCTTTGATTGGGTTCAATAATCGTAGTGCCTTCACTGACATTGACCACTTTGGGCTGTAAGCTTTGGATGGCTTGTGTTGTAATCTGATCAGTTTTGGCTCTGTCAAAAACGAGGTTGGGTTCCAGGCCATTGCGCAAAATGCGAAAAATGGCGGCAGAAACAGATCGCTTGGCATTGAGTGCGGATATATTGATGCGCAGATAGCGCAGAGCGTCTTCCAAACTTTGAATCTCAACCCGTTTAATGTGGCCCGATTCCTGTTCGATGTTAAAGAACGAAAGGCGAGTGTTGCGTTCGATGGTTGTTGTCTGCGGATCATAAACACCTTCATTGTATAGGTCGTTGAGTACCCGTAGCCCTTCCTGAAGCAATTCGCTACGTTCGTTTCCATTGGTATTGTTTGCCAACAGTACGAGGTCGTTGGGATCTAGGCTGTAGGTATCGTTTGGATCGAACTCTTGCAGAAAATCCTGCATTTCCTCAGTTGTGGTTTGGATCAGATCCTTACGGACGACGGCATCTTTGTTGTCCTCTATTCCGGGAATGGAAACATAACTCTCCAGTTCTTTGCTTAGACGGATGATATACTCGCTGAAATGTTCGTAGGTGTTCTTATCTAAGCGGTAAACCGGAGGGATTTTCTGTTTGGTTGCTTCTGCGGTGGCCGCGGTATCTATTTCGCTGATATAACTGAAGGATATATCGGCAACCACACGGGAGCGGGCAATCTGATTGTTGATGATGCTGGGGCCGGCCGGCGATACTCCGACAAAGCATATGGTGATCGTTAGAATGACAAAGCTGAAAACGACACTCAGGTAAATCAAGTGCTCTTTGCAAAACAGAGGCTGACGCTCATTTTCTCTTGGCTGGCGCCGCTTGCGTCTCTGCTGGATCTGTTGCTCCTTGATGGACTTTCGGATAATAGGCATCGATTAAAGATTTTTTGTCTCTCTGCGCTGATGGGCACCTGTCTCATCGGCGTATTGCTGGTAGGCGTCAATGATTTTTTGTACCAGCGGGTTGCGGACAACGTCTCCAGCTTCGAAATAATGGAATACGATGCCGTCCACCTTATGGAGCACGTTGATGGCTTCTTTCAGCCCGGAATACTTGTGCCTGGGCAAGTCAATTTGGGTGATGTCCCCGGTAATAACCACGCGGCTTCCTTGGCCCATGCGGGTTAAGAACATCATCATTTGTTCCGGGGTTGTGTTCTGTGCTTCGTCCAGAATGATAAAGGCATTTGAGAGAGTGCGGCCGCGCATATAGGCCAAGGGCGCAATTTCAATGGCCTCCTTGTCTATGAGTCTTTGGGCATATTCCCTCCCCAGCATATCGAACATGGCGTCATAAAGCGGTCTCAGATAAGGCTGGATTTTTTCCTGAAGGTCTCCGGGTAGAAATCCAAGTGCTTCCCCGGCTTCAACCGCAGGGCGTGTAAGTATCAACTTGTCTACTTCCTCACGGGTAATGGCGGCGAGGGCGGCGGCTACGGCGAGGTAGGTTTTTCCGGTGCCGGCAGGGCCTACTCCAAAGACGATCTCATTTTCCTGAATGGCTTTAACGTAGCGTTTCTGGTTGAGCGTTTTCGGGACAATGCTCTTTTTGTGGAATTTGAAAACCACACTGGAGTCGGAAAAAAGGTGGCGGATATCATCGTTTTTCCCTTCCGAAATAGAGTTCAGCATGTTGAGGAAATCGCTCTTGGCGATTTTCATTCCCTGCTTACGACCCTCGTCGAGCAAATTGAAAAGTGTTTCCGCTTTTTCGATGTTTGCCTCGTCGCCCGTGATGCTGATCCAGTCCTCCCGCGAAACCAGTTTTACCCCAAGCTCGTTTTCCGCTTTTTTGAGATAATCGGGGCGGCCGCAGTAGAGTTGCTCCATATGCCGCGGATTCTGGTAGTGTAGGGTTTTTTCAGGCATGATTCTTATCAGTCAGTTGAACACAGGCGGCCTTCAGCTTTTCCCAAGTGGCATCAAGTGCTTGAGGCAAGGTACGGGTTTTACCGATGACCGGCATAAAATTAGTGTCTCCGTTCCAGCGGGGAACAATGTGTGCATGGAGATGTTTGGGGATTCCTGCTCCGGCGGATGAGCCCAAATTAAAGCCAATGTTGAAACCGTCCGGATGCATGGTGGTATCCACACAACGCTTACCCAGCACGATCACTTCCATCAGTTCGTTACGCTCCTCTTCTGTTAAATCACAGATATCTGGAACCTCCCGGTAGGGGATGGCCAGCAAGTGCCCGGGGTTGTAGGGATATCGGTTCAAAATCAAATAGATATGCGTTCCCCGGTAGAGAATCAGGGCTTCACGGTCATTCTCTGTTTGGGGCAAACGGACAAACGGGTTTTCGTGGCCATCACCTTCCTTCTCTTTGGGAGAGGTAATATATTCCATTCGCCAATATGAGTGCAGTAGGTCCATAGGGTGTGATCCGGGCAGCAGGAACAAGCTGCATGATGAAGCGATATAATGACTCATTCGAGAGAGGTGTAAAGTCTTAAAGACTTCTCAAGAAGACCTCTCGAGGACTCATTCGCCGATGATTTTAACTAACGCTCTTTTCTTCCGTTTACCATCCAGCTCGTAATAAAAGATGGCTTCCCAAGGCCCGAAATCCAAATGTCCATCGGTGATGGCTACCACCACTTCTCTTCCCATGATGGTGCGTTTGAGGTGGGCGTCGGCATTGTCTTCAAAGCCGTTGTGGCGGTACTGTTCGTAGGGCTTTTCCGGCGCGAGGTGTTCCAGCCACTGTTCATAATCCTGATGCAGCCCCGCCTCATTATCGTTGATGAACACGCTGGCGGTGATGTGCATGGCATTAACCAGGCACAGACCTTCTTTGATGCCGCTTTCGTCCACACATTGCTGGATTTGCGACGTGATGTGGATGATTTCACGACGTTCCGGGGAATTGAACCAAAGCTCTTTACGATAGGATTTCATCGGTGATCCTTGTTCAGGTTTTTGTAATGAAGCACATGAAATCCCTCACTGCGGAAGACCTCTCCGCAAAGGGTGAATTGTTCTTCAAATACGGGAAAAAAGGCATCTCCCTGCACTTTTTTTTCGATGATGCTCAAATACAGGTCGGTGCAGGCGGGGAGGGCTTGTCTGTAGAGTTGAGCTCCGCCGCAGATCCAGATATTGTTTTCTTGCTCCGGGACTGCTTCCAGAGAGTGATAAAGAGACACTTCTGGGGGTAGATCGATTTTAGACCGGCTTAATACCACCGTTTTTCTGCCGGGCAAAGGTTTGCCGATGGATTCCCAGGTAACCCGTCCCATGATCAGCGTTCCTCCAAGTGTGGTGCGCTTAAACCATTTGAAATCTTCCGGCAGATGCCAGGGGATCTCCCCTTTGTTTCCGATGACCCTGTTTTGGCTCATCGCCGCGATTGCTTTCCAAGGCTTCATATCAAACGGAAATGGGGGCCTTGATTGTTGGGTAGGGATCGTAACCGGTTAGTTCGAAATCTTCGTAAACAAAGTCGTGAATGTTTTTGCGCTCAGGGTTGATCTGCATGGTGGGCAATGCACGAGGCGAGCGGATCAGCTGCAGGCGAGCCTGTTCCAGATGGTTTTGATAGAGGTGCAAGTCACCGATCGTATGAATAAAATCGCCGGGCTTAAGGTTGCAGACTTGGGCTACCATCATGGTGAGCAGGGCGTAGGAGGCAATATTGAAGGGCACTCCCAGGAACAGATCTGCGCTACGCTGGTAGAGCTGGCAGGAGAGTTCCTGTTTTTCCAGATTAACGTAGAATTGGAACAACACATGGCAGGGGGGCAGAGCCATGTCTTCAATTTCTCCGGGATTCCAAGCACTGACGATATGGCGCCGGCTTTCTGGATTATTTTGGATCTGAGCGATTACTGTGTCAATCTGATCCACAGAACGGCCGTCCTGAGTGCGCCAGTCTCTCCATTGTGCTCCGTAAACCCGGCCGAGGTTTCCGTTTTCATCGGCCCACTCGTCCCAAATACTTACTTTGTTTTCCTTGAGGTAGGCAATATTGGTTTCGCCTTTGAGGAACCAGAGCAACTCGTGGATGATGGATCGTAAATGTAGCTTTTTGGTGGTCAATACAGGAAACCCATTGGCTATGCGGTAGCGTGTTTGGGCGCCGAATACGGAACGGGTGCCGGTTCCGGTTCGGTCATTACGATCTGTGCCTTCTTCCAGCACGAGTTTCAAGAGGTCGAGGTATTGTTTCATGATCGTAAATAGAACCGGCATCCTTTTCAGGAAGCGCTGGGGTGTCAATCGCTAATACAGGAAGGAGTATCGTCCTGGATTTTGTCAGGTCTACGGGAATGATTAGGTTGCAGGTGTGATATTAATTAAGAATGGTGTGTTTTAACTGATTGACAGTGATTTACTTCTTAATAACATTACGTTATGCAAAAATTACTCCTTCTTGTTTGCTTGCAAACATCTATGGTTTTACAGGCCGAGGTGAAGGAGATGGAGTACAGCAACAGCAGCCTATCTGACAAAAAATGGGGGCAGGGGAAAAGCGGTTCCCTTCAGGAGAATAGTTCGTTTTCGACGACCCATACCTGGTCGGGCAGCAAATCCGAACATATGTCTGAGATGTCGGACAGTTATTCCACCAATCATGCCGAATCCTGGGCTCCGGGAGCGTCTCTGGGGGGTAATAATTATGCCGAAGCACTTTCTGCTAAAGAGCTGAATAAATTCAACGATCGCAAAGACCGTGAGGATACCGGCGATATACCGGTCTCCCGGGCAGGGGAAGATAAGCCTTAGACCGGGTGCATGGCGCACAGCCAGATGCCAAAGAGGAACAGTGGCGCTATAAAGAAAGAGCCGGCGTCTGTTCCTTTGCGAAAAACACAGGGAAGTGCATTCGCGGTAAACAGCACCACCACGGAGAAGATACCGATCAAGTCGCCTGAAAAGCTCCAGTGTGTACCCGCCCCGGTAATGCTTTGAAAATAGAGCACCGGGCCCAAGATAAGTTGAAGCACGAGGAATGCTCCTTTATTGAAGAAGATGCTTCCTGCGGCAAAGCCGGAAAATCCGCAGAGACTGGAGAACACTCCAAGTGTAACACAAATGGGTGCGAGGGGGACCACAATCATATTCAGGAGTAGCCCGGAAAAGGCAAATGTCTCAAAATGATAGACCGACAAACCGATGCTTCCCAGAAATGCCGACAGGGAGATGGCAAATAAGCCGGAGAGCTTCCTCCAGGAGGCTTCCGTAAAGCGCTGAAAGAGGTTGAGGCTGTCTGTGGGAATTAAAGGATAGAGGCTGCCCTGTTCCCGGAAAAAGCGTGTCAGGGGGATTCCATAGAGGGCTATAGCTGAGGTTACGGCATAAGATAGCTGAAAGCCGGGAGCACGTAATTGATCCGGGGAGGCAATAAGCACCAGCAGAGCTGAAAAAACCAAAGCCGGCCACAGTTGAGGTTCCCGCTGAAACAACCTTGCGCCGGCATAAATAACAATGATGAACAGTGCTCTGAGGGCTGAGGGCGATGCGCCTGTGGTGAACACATAGAAGGCTGTTCCGGCGAGACAAAGCAGGGTGGTTGCTGGTCGGGGAATGCGAAGGAAATGAAATATGTAGAAAATAACGGCGGAGACCGTCATTACATGCAGCCCGCTGACGGCAAACAAGTGCAGGGTCCCCGATTCGCTGAAGGCCTGTTTTTCAGCCGCCGGGATCAGACGTTTGTTTCCAGAAAGCATGGCGGCGAATATCCCGCTTTCCAGATACGCCTCTGTTCCGCGAAGCAAACCGCTTTCCAGTTTTTCTCTGGCTTTGCTAAAGAATCGAGCAGATGGTGATAGCGCCGGTGTGTGATTGAGGATGGTCCCCCGGCGGAACTGCAGCAGTATATGCTGCCGTTTCAGGTAGCGGTCAAAAGAGTTGGAGGCCAGCGGGTTGCTCTGCCTGTAGGAGATGAGCCCTTTGGCTAGAATGAGATCACCTGTTTCCGGAATTTGCTCCTTTTCTCTGTGGAGTTGGAACTGGACTTTTTGTTTCAATAAGTCCTCCGCGATCTTTGGTGCTTCCACTATGGTTGCGATACCGGCAACGGTATCGTCTGTTGTGCTATAAAGGTTCTCAATGCGGATGGATAATTCCAGTTCGCGCGGCGGAAGCGTTTCCCAATCGGGATTGAGTGTGTTTACTCGTACTTGATACCAACAGGCCGACAGCGATGTTGCAGCTAAGAGAAAGAGCGGCTTCCATATCCATGAAAACTTTGCAGTAAACAGTGCAGACAGGGCGGTAATGGCAGCAATAAGTGCCAGCAGCGTTTGCTGATCTGCGATAATGGATGTTGTGGCCAGCGAGTAACCTGCTATGAGCGGAAAAAGGATCCAAACCAACGGGGCTCTGCCTCCGTAGTTAAAGGGGAGCGATCCTCTTTCGGGATCTGTCATATCAGTGGGGGAAGTGGTTCATGAAATGCTCGCGAGAGGCGCAGAGTGACTGCCGCATAGTCTTGGAAACATAGTCCAATGCGCTGTATACGGCGCCGGGTAGAGATTGCCCTTGGGCCACATTTGCGGCGATGGACGATGACAGGGTGCAACCGCTGCCGTGTGTGTTGACGCCCTCGATGCGTGGGTGTTCGATTTCCAGAAGGGTGCCGCTGTCGGTGGCCAGAATATCCACCAGATCTATCCCGGAGAGGTGTCCGCCTTTCAGTAAAACGTGGATGCCATAGCACTCCTGCAGTTCTTTGGCGGCCTCACGCATATCTTCCACAGTTACCGGACTCCAGCCAAGAATTACGCGGGCTTCATCTAGGTTTGGGGTAATCAGAGATGCCAGAGGAAAGAGTTCCTCTTTGAGGCATTTGATGGCTTCCGGTTCGAGCAGGGTAGCCCCACTCGTAGAGACCATGACCGGATCGACGATACAGGGAATGTGGCGGTTTGCTACGAGAAATGCGATTACCGAGCGCACTATGCCCTCATTGAAGAGCATTCCCGTTTTGATGGCCTTGAGGGGGAAATAGGATGCCACCTGTTGTATTTGATCTGTGACGATATTTGGAGTGGATGGCATTACTGAGCAAACGCTGTCGGGATTCTGAGATGTCAGGCAGGTAATGGCTGTTGTTCCGTAAACTCCATGCGCGGCAAATGTAAGCAAATCGGCTTGAATTCCGGCACCGCCACCTGAATCGGACCCGGCTATGGAGAGGGCTACAGGCATTGTCGAATGAGAATCTCTTGGCATAAGGACTTCTGTAAGAACCTTCGCGGAAACGGCAACGTTTTACTTTGGTGCTTGATGTGTTTCTCTACAACGTGTTTAATTGTTCACTATAAACCCATGAGCGAGCAATCCGAGATTTTTTCATCTGTACCGGGCGGAGATTCCCCGGAAAAGCGTTCCGGACACCGGCCGCTTGCTGTAAGAATGCGCCCGCGTTCGTTGGATGAAGTTATGGGGCAGGATCATCTGGTGGGTAAGGATTGTCTGTTGCCGGCATTGATTCGTTCGGATAATTTCGGAAGTATCTTTCTCTATGGCCCTCCAGGCTGTGGGAAAACCACATTGGCTGAGGTTATTGCCCATGAAACCGGTAGTCGTTTTATTCGACTCAATGCGGTGCTTTCCAATGTTGCGGAGTTGAGGGATATTCTGCGCTATGCTCGCAATCGGCCCGAGGAACGAACCATTCTTTTTATTGATGAGATTCACCGCTTTAACAAGGCGCAGCAGGATCTGTTGCTGCCGGATGTTGAAGAGGGGAATATTCGCCTGATTGGAGCAACCACGCACAGCCCGGGGCACTATATCAACGCTCCGTTGCTTTCCCGCAGCCACCTCTTTCGATTGGAATCTGTTGGTGTGGATGCGGTGGTGGCGATTCTCCGGAATGCCTTGACCGATATGGAGCGCGGGCTGGGGGCTCGAGGAGTAACGGCTGATCGGGGCCGGTTGGTCGATATTGCCAAGCTGAGTGACGGTGATTTGCGCCGCGCGCTGAATACGCTGGAGACCATTGCACTGGCGGTGCCTATGGGCTCGGCCATAGAGCCGGACGATCTCAAACGCTACGCATCCGAACGACAAATTCGCTACGATGCCAACGACGATGAGCATTACGACACGATTTCCGCTTTCATCAAGAGTGTGCGTGGCTGCGATCCGGATGCGGCGCTTTACTGGCTGGCTAAAATGGTGGCGGGTGGAGAGGATCCCCGTTTTATTGCCCGGCGCCTGATTATTTTAGCCAGTGAAGACGTTGGCCTAGCTGACTCGCGAGGATTGCAGGTGGCTACTGCCGCCTTTCAGGCGGTTGAGTGTGTAGGAATGCCCGAATGTCAATATGCCTTGGCTCATGCCACCGTGTTTTTGGCTTTGGCCCCGAAGAGTAATGCCGCAGGTGTTGCCTATTTTGCAGCAAAAGACTATCTGCAGAAGAACCCCCTGCAGCCTGTTCCACCAATGCTGCGCGATGCGCATTCCAAGACCGCCAAAAGTATGGGCAATGGCGCCGGTTACATCTATAGCCACGAATGCCCGGAAAATATCAGTGGTCAGGAATATATGGCCAATCCTCAGACTTTTTACCGGCCAAAGAACTCCGGCGCAGAGACCGCACTGGGAGAGCGTCTAGCCTATTGGAAATCACTCAAAGCAAAAATAGGTAAAGAGAAATAGGAGGTTGGGGGTGTTGCTGCTCGAAAAAACCTTTCCGAAGCTCTCATACTGTATCTTTAAGAGGGTACCATACCGCTCATTGTCTTGGTTTATCAAAACCCTAGGATGGCCCAAATTTTCTTAAATACTAGAGAAAATAAAGTAGCAAGAATCAGTATTCCTCGAGATACAAAACTCTTAAAATCAAGACTTAATGATCGCATTGGGAAGTTGCTTACTGAAGGCAATCGGTAAAACATAAAATCGAATCCTTTAATATTGAACATTAATATTCTATTATAAACTAAGCGGTTGGTAAAAGATTTCGATTATTCTTTACTGTCATCAGGTTTTTATCTTTTTTAGTTACGTTAGTAACCAAACGGATTTACATATGGTAGTAGTCCTGTCTTTCCACTTACCTTATACCCCATTCTGCCCATGAAAACTCTTGGCAAGCTGTTTGTCTGTACTTCGCTGTGCTTGGCCGTAAGCAATGTATTAACTGCTCAAAATGATTCCCCGCTTGAAGCATCTGCAGAAGAGCTGATTGAGCGCTTTGCTCGTGGGGATTACGGCTACACCGGAGTGCCTGAGGGCGCGGTAACGATAGAAACGATACAGTCCCAGGCGGAGGCGGGCGATGCCTATGCCATGAAACTTTGGGGCGATGTGCTGATGAGCACAGCGGCAAGTTCTAAAGAGCAAAAGGAGGCCCGCTCCTTCTACAAAGCCGCCGCAAATAAAGGAGTGCCTTCAGCCGCACTGGCCTACGCCAAGGTGTTGGACCAAACCGAAGGCGAGAAGAAAGACGGCAAGGTGCGTGAGCACCTGCTCGAAGCTTCGGCTTTAGGCAGCGCAGAAGCCGACCGATTGCTGGCTGAGCTTTACCTGAAAGAAGGAACGTTGGAGTCCATTCAACAGGCGTGGGATTTGTATTGCCGGGCGGCTGATCGCGAGGATGTAACCTCGTGTCTGGAAGTGGCCGCAGCTTATCGTAGTGGCCTCTGGCAGGGGATGGAACTGAATGTAGACAAAGGTAAATCCGTACATTACTACGAGGTGGCATCTTCCCGGCAGTGTGCGCAGGCCGCATATCAATTGGCCCTGCTTCTTTCCGCGGATGGCATTGATACA
>JAFGCZ010000011.1 GCA_016932335.1 Opitutales bacterium
GGGCTTCATGGCGAGACGGACGAGACTTGAACTCGCGACCTCCGGCGTGACAGGCCGGCGTTCTAACCAACTGAACTACCGCCCCAGCTGTTTGGGAACCCCGAACTCTAGAAATCTAAACCTCGTAGTCAAGTGTATGTTTGAAAAATATTACTTGAGATTAGACTCCTGATATGAGAGGCTTGCCGAATGATGCACAAGATGGAAGGTGAGGGGACTTTTACTCCTTCTGTTGTTATTGCTATTCCTCTGACTCTATTCATTTTAGCGGCGTTGTATTGCCTTCTACAATACCGTTCCAGTGATGCGAAGCTTCCTCGGGAAGACTGCCGCGTCGAAGAGACTGTATCCCTTCAGTTGGAAGATTTGGTGATTCCTCTGTCCGAGACGTTGCACTCAAATGTTCCTGTTCTTGAAAATGCCTCGATGAATTTGCCGAAGATGGTTGATCTTGCTCATCTTCTTGCTACTTCGTATGGAGATCCCGATATGTCGCCTTATTCCTTTGGTAACCATATTGCCTTGGGATCATTTGGGAATAACGGCCTTTCGGAAAATTCATTTTTTGGGGTAGCAGTTGGCTCTGAAAGAATAGTCATTGCTGTCGATGTCTCGGAGAGCGTTATCCGAAAGTTGCGCATTAATGGGATTCCTTTTGAGTCACTTCAGCAGGAGTTGATCACTTGTATCTCAGAGTTAAATCCAGATCATTTGTTTTCACTCATTCAATTTTCTCGCAATTATGAATGCTTTTCCAACGCCTTGGTTCCTGCCCATTCAGGAAACCGTGAGGCAGCAATTGATTGGGTTTTGCACAGTCTTCGGCATAATGGGAGAAGTGCTGCCGATTGGATACGAAAACCTAAAAATGGGATAGAATCTATCGTCGATAGAGTAAGCGAGTTGGGCGCAAATAAATTGATTTTGCTGACCGATGGTAGCTTTCAGCGAAATAATCCTGATACCGGCTACGGAGAGGATGTCCCCTGGGAGGATCTGTATGCTCAGGCTGCCGGCCTGAATGGTAAATTGGAGCTCGTTGTTGTTCTAATTCTGGAGAAGAATTCGGATTTGGGCTCGCTGCAGCAGTGGGTTGATTTAACCCATGGTGAGGTGCGCATTCTTCCCCCATCGCTTTAGGATTTACAAGCAAAGGCGAAATCTATCCTATAAGACTATGTCTGAGCAGGAAGTTGATGCCCCTACCTTTAAATCTCTTAATGTCTCCCAAAAAATCCTCGTATGGGGCTTGCATAAAATGCTTTTCTGCTGGTACCTTACATGGCGGATCTCCTGTGATGAAGAAGCGGAAAAACTGCTTACTCCAGAAGGTTCTAGAGCCAAGATTGTCGCTTTTTGGCATAACCGTTTGATGATTGTTCCGATTCTTAGCCATGCCTTTTTCAAAAAGAAACTGCGCATCATTGCATTGGTTAGCTCAAGCAGCGATGGAGCCTATTTAGCTGAGTTACTGCGTTATTATAATTCCGGTACCGCCAGGGGCTCCAGCAGTAAACGCTCCCTTACTGCTACCAGAGAGCTGATTCGCTATTTGAAGGAGGGATGTATGATTGGCATTACTCCGGATGGTCCGCGAGGTCCGAAGTATGTCCTGAAACCGGGGGCAGTTATGGTGGCAAAAGTTTGCAAGGCTCCCGTGGCCCTTCTCTCTGCAGATTACAGCTCTGCATGGAAACTAAACCGGGCTTGGGACGGTTTTATGCTGCCCAGACCTTTTTCCCGTATTCACTTTAAAGCAAAGTTATACAATGAGCTTCCTGATGGAGACTACAAAACTGTTGCCAATATACTACAGGCAGAATTATTGGCACTGACGGAAAATCGTTGATAGATGCACAACTCTTGATGAATTGTGCACCTAACAAAAATCCTTAAAAGCTGGGTTCAATAAGCGTTTTCTTACCGGCAGGAGCAATAATGTTTGCACCTTCAGCCCATGCTTCATCACCGATAATGACTTTGGCTTCAATATCAGTTGAGGTATCGGAGGTTGTCCAAACCCACTCGTCAGTTCCTGTGTTTTCCATCGGAGTGCCAACTTCCCAGCTCAATCCGGCACCTTCGCCGCGAATGAAGAGAGTATTGCCGAAGCCCACATCACATTTTGCCACAATCATTGTTTTCCTGATGGCAGCCTTCTTGGTGGTGGCTTTTTTTGCTGATGCTACTTTCTTGGCAGCGGCCTTTTTGACCGTTACTTTTTTGGTAGCAGCAACAGGTTCTGCTGTCTTATTTACGGGCGCCTTGATGGCAGCCTTCTTGGTTGCAGTCTTTTTTGTAGCCATTTTCTTCTTTTGGTTGTTTAGGTAAAGGGAGAATATTGAACTTGATTCCCCGTTCTTTATGCACGCCCTGCAAAAAAATGCAAAGAGATAATTTCTCCCGCAACTCTATGCTTAGCAGTACTTAGTTTAAGTTTATTTAGGAATTGATCAATAATCTGCATAAAATAGTTACGGCGTGACTTTTCTTTTTCGGTTTACTATCTTTCTTGTTCTGAATGACTTTAGAGATTTCCCAGACTAAGAAAAAGATTCTTGTAGTAGATGACGATCCGGGCATGCTCCGCCTGATTTCTACTATGGCTAATCCGGCGCAGTACAACATTGTTTGCGTTTTGGGGTCTGAGGAAGCCATTAACCTCATCGGTAAAGAGGGGGTTCAGCAATTCCATGCCATCGTCCTAGATTATCATATGCCCGTCTATAATGGGCTGGATCTGCTGGCCTATATACGGGCACGTGACCCTTCGATTTCTGCCATTATTATGACCGCTGAGCACGATGTGGAGGTGGTTACTCAAGCGCTTCGCTTTGGTGCCTGTGATTTCATTAATAAACCTTTTCGTTTCCGACAATTGCTGGATGCCGTAGACAAAGCGGTTCAGTTGACGTTGGAGCAGCGTTATCTGGAATCGATGGCCAGCGAAATACACGAAATCATTGATATTCATAAACGCATCAACGCAACGGCTAATTTGATTGAGAAAAAACGCTATATGGATCGTTATAGCGTTTCTCTGGAAACCATTTTCTACCCCATCAAGGTAACTGGTGGAGATTTTGCACATTGCTTTCCGGTGTCCGAAGACCGCTTATTATTGGCTGTTGGGGACGTGTCAGGGCACGATATTACTGCCGGATTTATTTCTTCCTACTTTCGGGGAATCGTACGCGGGATGGTGACCATGGGGGCTGATGTTAAAACGATCTGCCGACACTTTAATGAATTTTTGATCAACGAGTGGAATCATCCTCGGCATAGCGGTGTGATCACATCCATTGCCGTTTGTTTTATGATGCTTGATTTCAGGGAGGGCGTTATTCGAGTTGTTGCCCAAGGATTTCCTCACCCATGGCTGGCTAATTCGGATGCGGAAATTGTCCAACTGACTGAAGGGCGCGAGGCTCTTGGATGGTTTAAAGATCTGGATATTCAGGAAATGGTCTATGCGCTTCCCGATAACGGTACATGCCTCCTTTGGTCGGATGGGTTGCTCGACTTGGCTGAGGACCAGCAACTTTGTCCTTTCTCCCTTGCCCATTATCTTTTGAGCGATGTAGATACGGTCCAACGACAACGAATTCTTCAGAAACGTAAGGATGATATTGTGGTGATGCGCATTACCTGGAGCGATGAATCACACTCTGATAAGGGTGAAATTCAGTGGTCTAAGTGCCGTCCCATCTATCTGGGAATCTGCAATGGTGGGGAAGTAGATAGAATCGATGAGATTCAAGCATCCTGGAAGCGGTGTCTGGTTTTGATGTTCTCTTCTTTGCCGGCCGATAAATTGCACGAAATAATTCTGTGCATAAGAGAGGCTGTTCTCAATGCAATGCTCCATGGTTGTTGCAAGGATAAGAAACATGAGTGCCGGGTTCAGATTGCTTTTGACGCAGCTCGGAAAATATTGATGATTAGAGTTGATGATGAAGGATGCGGATATAATCAATCAGAGATAACAGCACAAGCAGATGCTAATGATCATGTGTCCCTAGGATTGCAAATTATCCGCTACTACACCGACAGTATATCTCTTAATCGCAATGGTGCAGCATTGACGATGACTTTTGATTTGGCTAAAGAATTGAATTAAATATATGAACTATCAGGCAGATGAATCTCGACTTATCCTTCGCTTTGAAGAGGACCTCATTTCTACGACCGTCAAAAAGTTGCTCGTCAGTTGTAGGCATGCGATCGAGATTTCTTCTGATGTTGGAACTGTTGTTGCAGATCTTTCCGAAGTGGAAATGATTGATTCTCAGGGATTGAACCTGCTGATTACTCTATATAAAAATGCGCAAGATGCCCGTAAGGATTTCTCTGTCTGCGGGGCATCTCCGGCTAACGCTAAATTGTTGGCTTTTGTTAATTTGCAAGAGCGCTTTAAAGGCTAAACTTTTTCCTGTTTTTTAAGAAAGTTCTTTTCACGCAGAAGGATTTTCTCTATGAACGCACTCTTTCACATGGGTGACAGTAGCTCAGTTGGATAGAGCAGCGGTCTTCTAAACCGCAGGTCTTGGGTTCGAATCCCAACTGTCACGCCACTTAACACTTTAGAGATAGCGACTACGGCTATCTTTTTTTATTCTATTTTACAAAACCCTCTAATGAGTTGAGTTATGATACTGGTGTTACTCTGTCTAGAAACCAGATGCATACCAGTAGCGTTATAACTCCTCCCAGGGTAAGGAGAGGGAGCCCGGGTAGAGCTGTTTGAGCAACCCAGCCGGCTAATGCGGGAATTGCCGCTGCGCCAAGATAGGAGGCGCCTGTTTGCCTTCCTATAACGATTGCTACATCCTTTGTCGTAAATCGCTGGGGAACTTCATGCATCAGGCAGGGGTAAATGGGAGCAAAGCCTCCTCCGATGAGGGTGAGTGATAAAAGTGCCGGTGCTGGTCCGCCTGAACAGGTAAACAGCAGAGCACCGATTAAAGCGATGCCTAACCCATAGCGGATTAAACGTCTGTTTCCAATGCGATCCACCACAAAACCGATTATGAAACGGCCTCCTGTGATTGCTCCATAGTAGCTTGCCGTGCAGAGAGAGGCTGTTTCCGGGGAGAAGCCGCGACCGGACATTAGAATGGTCCCAATCCAAAGCCCTGTCATCGTTTCCACTCCGACATAAAGTACGAATGCAAGCATTGATAAATACCCCGGTAGGCTGTTTGCTGTTTTGAGCAAAATGTTACCGGTTGTATCCTCTACATGAGAGTGTTCCTGTTTGGCAGGGACACTGCTCCAAAGGTTTAAAGATAATAGAAACAACAAGCTAAGGCTTAGTTGAATACTAGCCAGTAGGGTATACCCACCGCGCCAACCGCTGTCATGATTGAGGGAATATCCCATCAATAATGGTCCTGTCGTTGCCCCGATACCCCAGCAGGCATGCAACCAGTTCATATGCCGCCCACTGTAGTGTTGAGCCACAAAACTATTTAGTCCTGCATCAACTGCACCGGCCCCGATTCCTAAAGGAATCGTGATGGCATACAGGGCTAGAGCACCGTGGATATGCCCCATCGCCAGTAATCCGCTTCCGGTTAAGATACAGCTGACTAATACGATAGCACCTGTACCCATTCTGTTGATTGCCTTTCCGCTGAGAAAGCCGGAGCAACCGGATAGGATTGTGCCCAATATGACGATTGTTCCGGCTAATCCTATGGGGAGAGACAGCTCCTTGGAGATCAGGGGCCAAACCAGTCCAAAACTGCCGTCAGGTAAGCCCAAGCTAATGAATCCAATGTAGATGATAAGAAGGAGAAAAAAGGAGCGCTGGTACATCTGCATAGGGTATTCATCTGCTTTGGGGCTCCTGTGGCAACTATTCCCTCATTCTATCATACGACCAGACTTGCTATCTATGGGATCTCCAGATACCAAAAACGCAAGTTACTAATAAAGTAACTTGCGTTCAAAATGGTCGGGATGACAGGATTCGAACCTGCGACTCCACGGCCCCCAGCCGTGTGCTCTACCAGGCTGAGCTACATCCCGAATAGAAAGGCTCCTATTTGGTGTTTTTTTGAGTCGGGGTCAAGAGAAAGTAACAAAAAAATCGGTATTTTTTCTACTGCAAGTAGACGTCAATAATGATGCATAGAGCGATCGCCTTGAGTGAAAGCAGGTTCTGATCTTTATTTATTCTTGGGGAGGTAAAGGGGGAGGTGGCATCAGAGGAATCGGTCCGCCATCGCGGGGGCGCATCTGCCGCATTCTTTCCCAGATTTCGCTTTGGGTGATTTGACCATCCCCATCTTTGTCTACCTGATCAAAATCCATTAGCATAAAATCAGGCACTTCCTCTTTGCTAAGCATACCATCTCCATCTTGATCGTTTTCTTTGATGAAATCATCTTTCGGGTGTCGCTCGGGGGGTCTCATGCCGATAAGTTTTCTTTGACGTTCCTTGAACTTGGTAAATTCTATCTGTTGCTCTTCGTTCAAAATCGCGGCTATAGAGTCTTCACATTCCTTGATCAATTGCTCCATTACTGGGCGATTTTGCTCAAAAAACGCTCTGAATTTCTTTTGTGCTTCTCTTGCCTCAATTCGGAGCTTCTCCTGTTGATCAGGCGTTAATTGCAATTCGTTCGTGCAATGACTTATGAAGTCTTCTAGCTTACGGTCATTCAGCTCAAAGGGCAGTGGTCGTTCCTTGCTCTTTTGCTGCAAATGCTGCACCGTGCTGTGTACAGACCATCCAGAAACCATTCCCATGGTGAAAATGATTGCGATGGCAAGTATACCTGTGACTTTACGATTCATGATCTGTTGTTGTCTGGCTTTCCAGCAGGAAGCTGGCAACAGGATCCTTTTCTGTTTGCTCAGTAGCCTGTTTAAAGGAAATAAAACCGCTGGTGGAGATGATGACTGTAGCCAGCAGAGCCATCTGGAATGGGTTTCGCAACAGCAGATTACCGAAATATTCCAGTAAAGAATCCGCCTCAATGCGTTTGCGTTCTACAAGGCATTGTCTGACTCTTTTTCGGATATCCAGTGCGGGAATGGGTTCACTGCGGCTTGCAGTGATCAGGTGTTCCCATTTTTTATATATCTGATCCGATTTCATAACGTTCGAGCACTTTCTTGAGCTTTTTCTTTGCGCGAAAACTGCGCACTTTAATTTTACTTTCTGACCATCCCATTTGATCGGCAATTTCAGTAATGGAAAATTCCTTCAAATACTGTAGTGTTAAAATCATACGATCATCTGGTGGTAGATGACTCAATATCTTTTGCACCAGTTCAGTATTTTCTGTTTCTTGTACGGCTTGTTCTGTCTGTGGGATCTGTTCTAGGTAATTATCAGCCTTTTCTCCTTCTTTCTCTGCTAAACGAATGGGGTTTCTCCGATTGCTTCGAAAATAATCATAGCCCGTATTATAGGCAATTCGTTTAAGCCAATGGATAAATGCTCCGCTGGGTTTCCATTGGTCTATCTTGCGATAGGCTTTGATGAATGTTTCCTGAGCCAGATCTTCAAGCTCCGCTTTATGTGGACAAAAATGGTAGAGAATTCCAATGATCATGCCTTGATGCCGGCGTACCAGCTCGTCAAAGGCGCGAGTATCATCTCCTGATTGCATGTGGACAACTAAGTCCTCATCGGAAAGCTCGGAAAAAGGCACCACCTCCGTTTCTTTTGCCTTTCGATGAGCTTCCGGTTTGCTTTCCACAGATCCCATACTGCATAGGATTGAGGGGAATTGAAAGATCAAAGCGTTTGCTGTCATGGTAAAGAGCTACTCTCTACTGGTATAACGAGCAAAGCCCTTTGATAGTTACATAAACCTCAACTTCTTATGCGTTTACCAATGGGAGCCAGAATTTCATGGTTGTACCTTTTGTAGAGGTATTTTTAATGAAAACATCTCCGTGATGATTTGAGATGATATTTTTAACGATGCTCAAACCAAGCCCTGTTCCTCCGGGCGATCCTGTTAGAAATGACTCAAACACACGTTCAGCAATTTCTGGCGCAATTCCATATCCTGAATCTGTTACCAGGCATGCTGCCGTTTCTGTTCCATTTTCCTGTTCCTTTTCTATGCTGATTTCAAGAGCACCTCCGTCTTGCATGGCGTGGAGGGAGTTCATTGCCAGATTGAGTACTGCTTGTTGTATTTGCCCTTTATTGACGTCAACGATCAGGCGTTTTGGGTAGGGTTTAAAGCTTAACTTAACTCCATTCTGGCTTAGTTTTAACCGAATCAGATGCAGTGTTTCTTCAACGATGATGTTTAAATCATAGTGGGCATGCAGATTGCCTGTAGATTTTCCAAAACTTAGAACCTTGGAGACAATATCCTCCAAGTGATCCAGCTTTTCGCGAATAATTGAAGTATCTTTTTTGCGGATATCGTCCTCAGCAAAATCGAGATCCAGCGTTTCAAAGAGCAGTTTAATGACGGTTAACGGATTACGGATTTCATGGGCAATCTCAGCCGAAAGCAGTCCCAGCATATTTAGTCGTTCATTGCGGCGCATGATTTCTTCTGAGGAGAAAACGCGGTCGTAGAGTTGTCCATTGTGGATGGATAATGCGGAAAGACTGGTGAATGCACTAAAGATTTGCCGTTCCTCATTGTTGAAGCGGTGTAAGGTGCGCGTGTAGACATTGATTACCCCGATGACATTCTGATCGATCGTGATGGGGCAGCTGAGCATGGACACCAATCGTTCCCTTTGAATCAGCCTAGTAAAGTGGTTTTCTTCCGTACGTCTGAGATCCAGTACTTCGACCATTTTATTGCGCGCAATTACTGTGCCGATGGTACTTTCTTCAGGAAAAAAGGACTCCTGAACAATGCGCTTTTGCCCCTTTTTATCAACCAGCATTTCCAGTTTGATTTTGCCCGTTTTATCGTTGTTTAGGAATATGGCGCACATGTAGGTGCCCATCACCTCATTCCCTTGGGCACAAATCGTTTCAAACAACTCATTTCGCTCGCGTTTTGCGGCGAGTTCTTTTCCGGCTTCCACCAAGCCCTGCAGTTGCGACGCTTTTTCCTTTAGCCGGCGAATCATCCACAGTTTACCGGTTACCCTTGTTGCTTCATTCGTCAGTAGCGTAAGGATTTTTTTGCTCTGCTCATTGAACGCACCGACTTCTTCACTGTCGACATTGACTACTCCAATGATGATTCCCTGATCTTCCATGGGCACCGCCATCTCGGAGCGAATAGAGTCCTTCACCGGAATATAGCGGGCGTCCTGGCTGACATCTTCAACGATCAGCGGTTTCCCGTGCAATGCCACCCAGCCGGTAACGCCTTGCCCCAACTGCAGCTGTACCTGCTTTGAATGCGTTGGAAGTCCCCGCATCACTTCGACTTCCAGTAATTTGGTGTCGGGGTTGATCAGGTTAATGGTGGCACTGGCCGCAGGCAACACTTGCATGATTTCATCCAAAATCGTTTGCAGCGCTTCCTGTGGGTCTTCTGTGTCGTTGATTAGGCTGCTGATGCGGTAAAGTGCATCTATGGCCAAATTTTCCTCTGCAGTTTGAGGCATAGTTCTATTTTAATCAGTGGTAGGAGAGTCTTCGATGATTTTGCTTAATTTCTCGCGTAGAGAAACCAGACTGCTCCCGTCATCCTCCTCATGTTTGCCCACTTTCTCAATATAAAAGGTATCAACAGCGGCGGAACGTTCTGTGGCAACTCTGGCAAAAGTAATGTCGAATCCCTCGTCATGAATCGTTTTGGCAATCATATAGAGCAAGCCGATGTGGTCGTTTGCCTGAATTTCAATGATGGTCCGGCGAAGAGACAATTCATGGTAGACATCGATCATCGGCGGTATGGGTGCACGCAGTACCTCGTCCTTTTTCAAATAGCTGGGTTTGGCATTGGCGGCGGCAATTTTCTTGATCTCCGGCAGAAGGTCTTCGTTATCGATCAATGCTCGGTGCAACTGTTTTTCAAAGGTTTCGCGTACCTTTTTATCGGAGACAATGCCTCCATTGGGTTCGCAAACATAGAATGTATCGATGGTTATATGATCGGCTCTGGTAATGGCTTTACTGCTTACGATTGAAAGCCCGGCAATGCTGAAAGCGCCTGCGAGCTTGTAGAAAAGTCCAGCTCTGTCCCAGGTAACGACATGCACGACACTCATCGAGAGGTTTACATCGTCCTGCCAGTGGACTATTGGGATAAGACTTCCTACAGAATCTGCGGTGGAAATAGTTCTCAACAGATCGTTGATCATCGACAGATGGAGTGCAATTTCTTCGGTACTGTTATAGATGAAGTAGCGCTCTGGCATGAGATTATAGTGTGCTTCAATCTCATCATCATGCAGATTGGGTACTCGCTCGCGGATAGTCTCTTTGGATGTCATGGTCAGTGCAGTGGTCATATTGCCTTCCTCTCCAAAATAGGCGAGAGTGGCCTGGTAAAGTTGTGTGTGGAGTGAATCTTTGTAACTGTTCCAAAGACCGTCAGCTGTTCCTTTGGCGTCGCACATGGTAAGCACGTAGAGGTAGCGCAGATTCTCAGAGTTCTGCACCACGCCGGCAAAGGATTTAACGGTTCTCGGGTCATTGACGTCGTACCGTTGCCAGATTCGTGCCATTTCCAGATGATTGCGAATAATGAAAAGAATTTTTTCTTGGGAGTCTTCCGCAACCCCCATTCTCGTGAGAATAGGGCGCGCCATTTTCTCTCCAATTTCCGCATGCCCCTCAATGCTGGTTCCTTTTCCGATGTCATGGAGGAGGAGCATAACATAGAGCAGCGCTGGCGGTGTTTCTAGTTCTCGGAGAGCCCGTTTATATTTTGCGGTGAAGTCCGGGTTTTGATTGGAGAACACCGCATCCAGTTCGCGAATGGTCCGCAATGTATGTGCATCGGCTGTATAGCGATGGTAATATTCGTGTTGAACCAGACAGTCCAGATCCGCCCACTCTGGAATGAACTTTTGCAAAACTCCAGTATCCTGCATCATCATCAATGCCCGAGATACATCACCTACCGACTGCAAAATGGATCGGAAAGATTTATTGGCTGATTCAGAATGAATTACTTTTTGCGTCAATAATGGCAGGTTTTTGCGAATCAATCGAATCAACTCAAAATCCGGTTCAATAACAAATTGCTGCAGGTGACGGAATACGCGGATCAGTCGCTCTGGGTCCTGCTCAAAAACGTTGTCTTTAGACGCATAAAGAATTCCGTTTAGCAGTTCAAATCCATCAATATTTTTGGCCGGTCCGCTTTTACGGGATTCGATGACGGCCCGGAATGTGATTTCCTTTTTGTTGTCCAGTGCCAATTTCTGCTGCAGATACTCCGATATTTGCAGAATGGTCCGAGTCTTTCGGTAGTAGTCTCTCATGAAGAGCTCAACACGCCGAAAAATATTCTTGTGCCGGTACCCCAATCCCCAGGCCACTTTCGGTTGCCGTTCCAGATCCAGTACATCGGTGGCTCTGGAACTGAGTAAGTGCAGCTCATTTCGCACACGGAGCAGGAAATCGTAAGCTGACTGGAATTCCTTGAATTCTGCCTCGGTCAGCAGTTTATCTTTCAAAAATGGCTCAATATCCGTTTTGTTGAGCTTCAAGCGGATCATCCACATAATATTGTGGTAGTCGCGTAACCCGCCGACACCGTTTTTGATGTCAGGCTCCTGTAACAGCACAGAGTTCCCAAAGCGTTTG
Organism: Opitutales bacterium; assembly: GCA_016932335.1. GTDB lineage: Bacteria > Verrucomicrobiota > Verrucomicrobiia > Opitutales > Oceanipulchritudinaceae > JAFGCZ01. Next base: position 11,705 of record JAFGCZ010000011.1, read on the forward strand.
CGTCGGCTTTCCTGATCGGAAAGTCGTTCCTCCAGATAAAACTTCAAATCATCCGCCTTGATCAATTTGTGAAACTCTGTCCGGAACTTATCGTAGAGCGTTTCCGCTCCTGCGATGTAACGGGATTCCAGCATGGCATTTTTGTTTTGCACATCAGCTTTTGCTTCCAGTATCGCTTCTTTGATTGTTCTGGAGGAGTGCCCGACTTTTAGTGCCAAATCCCACATGGTATAGAGTACTACCTGTGTAATAACCTCTTGCAGCCCCTCAAGCGCATCTGCGGATACTTTCTGTGGGTATAAAAACATGATGTCCACGTCAGAGAAAGGGCACATCTCTTTACGCCCATAACCTCCCAACGCCAGCAAGGATATGTCGCAGGGTAGGGTACCTTCTCTGCTTGTGTAGGTGCGAATTGCCTTTTCAAACAGGCATTCCAGCAATACATCCATCATCACGCTGCGGGCAAAAGTAACGCGCAGCCCGGAATCGCCTTTGCGGTGGTAGCGCCCAAGCATCTCACCCTCAAGTCTCAAAAACTCTTTATAGTGAAACAATTCCGTCTCAGGTTCAGACAGTTTCCGGCTTTCGGCATGTTTTCTGATTCTGCGAAAGAGAGGATCTTGTTTAAAGGCGTCCATATTTCTGTAACCCTACTATTGGATGCTCATTTAAGAATGACAAGCGCACAGACACTCAGCTTAATATTTTCTTCGGCTGAATCTGCCCAGCTGAGACTGTATTTACCATTGACGCCGCTCTCTCAGGTGCTTTCCTTGTATCCTTTCCAGAATTTCCCACGATCATGTCTGAAATTGCAAAAACATACACCCCCAAGGAGATTGAAGCCAAGTGGCAGGAACAATGGCTTGAAAACAAAGCGTTTAAAGCCGTGGTGGATCCCGTAAAGGATCCTTTCTGCATTATGATTCCTCCTCCCAATGTCACCGGGATTTTGCATATTGGGCACGTGCTCAACAACACCCTTCAAGATGTTTTTATCCGTCGTGCCCGTATGGAGGGTAAGTCTGCGCTATGGCTTCCTGGTACAGACCATGCCGGTATTGCTACTCAGACCAAAGTCGAGCGCATTCTCCGCGAAGAAGAGGGTAAAACTAAATATGATCTCGGGCGCGAAGCATTTCTTGAGCGTGTCTGGGCATTCCGTGAGGAAAATGGCGGAGTCATCCTAAAACAGTTGCAGAAGCTGGGGACCTCCTGTGACTGGGACCGTACTTCTTTCACTTTGGATCCTCATTATGCCAAGGCAGTTTTGCGCTCTTTTGTTACGCTCTATCAGCGCGGCTACATTTACCGCGGTAAGCGTATGGTTAACTGGTGTCCCAAGTCACAAACAGCCCTCAGCGATGAAGAAGTCATCATGAAGGAGCAGAGCGGCTTCTTCTATAAGATGCGCTATGAGTTGGTTGAACCAGTAACGGATCCTGACGGTAGTCTGCGCACACATCTCTTTATTTCCACCACTCGCCCGGAAACCATCATGGGAGATACCGCTGTTGCCGTAAATCCCAAGGATGAACGCTACAGCCACCTGATTGGGAAAAAGGTCTACCGTCCTTTCCCCAAAGCAGAAATCCCCATTATTGCCGATGAAGCTGTGGATCTGGAATTTGGTACCGGTTGCCTTAAGGTAACGCCTGCCCACGACCGTGTAGACTTTGAGATCGGTCAACGCCACAATCTGCCGATTCTTGATGTGCTCAATTCTGATGGCACACTCAATGAGTTGGCCGGCGAAGAGTTCAAGGGAATGGATCGGTTTGAGGCCCGTAAAGTAGCCGCTGCTAAGTTGGAGGAACTCGGCTTGCTCATTGAAAAGCAGCCTTATACCAACAATGTTGGATTCAGTGAGCGCGCAGATGTTGCCATTGAACCGCGTCTTTCAGAACAGTGGTTCCTGCGCTATCCGAAAGTCGAGGCCGCTAAAGATGTTGTTCGTCAGGGGCTGATTCAATTTCATCCGAAGCGTTGGGAGAAAACCTACCTCCATTGGCTGGAGAATATTCAGGACTGGTGTATCAGCCGGCAGTTGTGGTGGGGGCACCGCATCCCTGTCTGGTACCGCAAAGGCATTGACCGTTCTGAGCTTGATTACGCAAACCCTGAGCATATCCATGTCTCAGTGGAAGGCCCTGCCGACCCTGAAAATTGGGAACAGGATGAAGATGTGCTCGATACATGGGCCTCTTCCAACCTCTGGCCTTTTGCCAATCTGGGCTGGCCTGATTTCTCAGACGAAAAGCGCAAGGAATTTGAATACTGGTTCCCTACCAGCGTGCTCGTTACCGGATTCGACATCATTTTCTTCTGGGTTGCTCGTATGATTATGAGCGCCCTTGAATTGGTTGGCGACGATGCTGAATCGCTGACGATGGATACGTTGGCCAAACGCATTCCTTTTAAGCATGTTTATATCAACAACCTGATTCGTGATGAACTGGGGCGTAAGATGTCCAAAAGCCTTGGGAATTCTCCTGACCCGCTGGACATGATTGATCACTACGGTGCCGATGGATTGCGGTTTGGTATCCTCAGTATTGCTCCGAAGGGGTCGGACATTCTCTTCAGTGAATCCCGCATCGAAATCGGGCGCAATTTCTGCAATAAACTGTGGAATGCTTGTCGTTTTCGTCAGATGAGCGGCCCGATTGAAGGTAATGCGAATTTGTCTAAGATTCTTTTCCGCATCAATCCGGCACAGATGGATCTTTATGACCACTGGATTCTGTCGCGTCTGGCTCAGACAACAGAATCCATCGCCTCCGGGTTTGCTCAAATGGAGCTGCATGGATTGACTCAGGATTTGTACTCATTTTTCTGGGGCGATTTTTGCGACTGGTATGTGGAAGCATCCAAGAGCAAGCTGCGCAATGAGGAACTCAAAGGAACCTGTCTGGCTATTCAGGATCTGGTTATCCGCCAGTTCCTGCAGTTGGCTCACCCTGTTATTCCTCACATTACAGAAGAGCTCTGGAATCTGCTCGAATACAAGCAGGAAGATTCTGCGTATATTCACGATGTTCCTGTTCCTTCTGCTGATGAGCTGCGTCAGACATTCCAGACACAAGGGATTGTTTTGGACGAACAGGCCGCCGTGCAGGCAGATAAAATCAAAGACTTTATATCCAGAACCCGTGCCCTTAAGGCCGAATACAATTTAGGCACTCGTCGCGATGTCACTTTCTTCTGCAATGCCTCCGGAAGCGAAAAAACAGTTCTTGAAGCATCCAGGGAAGTTGTGCTGCGCTTGCTTGGCGCCGAATCCCTTGAGTTTGTCTCGGAAGCGCCGGAAGGAGCGCCTGCATGTGTTACCGCATTGGGTACCGCATACCTGAATCTGGCTGGCTCAATTGATGTTGAAGCAGAAAAGGACCGCTTGAATAAAGAGCTGGAAAAATTGCGCAAAGCCATTGCTTCAGCTCAGGGTAAACTCAGCAACAAAACCTTTACCGAAAAAGCACCTGCGGCCGTTGTCGAAGGCGTGCAAAACCAAATGAATCAGAATCTGGAAAAGGTTGCCGAATTGGAATCACTCTTAAAAGCGCTCTGAGAGCGCTTTTAAAGAGTATCTCCAAAACAGGTTTCAACCAATTTTCCGCAGTTGATCCAGTGGTGGTTTTCCGGAACCAGTTTCTTTTTTCCGGCAATCTCTTCTAGTGGAACCGCTTTGCATGTGTCACCCTTTACTGCAACCATTACGTTATAGTTCGAGGCAACCAGGAGTTCGCCAACGGTGGTCCCTAGTCTGGTGCAGAGAAGACGATCTGTTGCCGAAGGGGAGCCGCCGCGCTGCACATGCCCCAGCGATGTGACACGCGCGTCTATTCCCGTCAGTTGTTGTAACTTTCGGGCTATACGGCTTGCCGTGGGTTCTTGCACCAGTGCATAACCGTCTGCGTTGGTTAAATTATTTTCAGATTCTTTTTTCTTCTCGTTTTTGGGCTTTTCTTTGGCCGCTTCAATTTCTTCTACAGAGCGCACACCTTCTGCTACGGCTATAATAGAAAAACGCTTTCCCTGCCTGCGACGGTTGTGCAGGTGCTCCGCCACGCTGTTTAAATTATAAGGAATTTCCGGTATTAGGATGACGTCAGCCCCTCCGGCAATACCTGCGCCAAGGGCCAACCAACCAGCGTCATGACCCATGATTTCGCAGACGATTGCCCGATGATGGCTCGTTGCTGTCGTGTGTAGGCGGTCGATAGCGTCAGTGGCTATGTTCAGAGCGGTATCGAATCCAAAAGAAACATCTGTTCCCCAGACATCGTTGTCGATTGTCTTGGGCAATGTGATTATTTTCAAGCCGGCTTGGCTCAGTTTGTAGGCATTCTTTTGCGTTCCATTACCTCCAAGGCATACCAGGCAGTCTATCTGCATTTCTTTGGCATTGGCTACGGCAACTCCGGTCATATCCATGATATTGTCGCCCATTAGCATCTTATGCGGCTTGTCCCTGCTGGATCCCAAAATGGTTCCTCCAAGCGTCAGGATACCGCTGACCGCCCGTTCATCCAGGCTGGTAAACCGGTTTTCCACAAGTCCGCGGAATCCGTCTTGTATTCCGATTACTTTGATGCCGTAGTGCATTGCGGCTTTGGCCACTCCGCGAATTGCAGAATTCAGGCCGGGACAATCACCGCCGGCAGTTAATATGCCGATACATTTTGTTTTTTTCTTAGCCATTGTCGTTTAATAGCCTAATTATGTTCGCGCTATAAGCAAACACCAGTTAAATTATTTGCTCATTCAATCACTCATGGATAAAGCCACCATGTATTACCGTCTGAAGCCATACTTGGCCGTTTCCCTGATCGGAATGGTGGCCTTTTGCCTCTATCTCGTGTGGAATGGCAGTGAGGATGAACGAATCAATCGCCGCTTTAGCCACCTTCTGGGGACGTGTGAAATTGTGGTCAGGCGCACTCCTGCGCAAATCGAAGAACAATTGATACAAATTAGTGGATATTTTACCGAGGACTGCAAAGTTCAATTTGTTCCTGGTGGTGGGCTACTCGTCGGAAAAGATACCGTGTTGGACTTTTCCCGGAATGTGCTCTCCGATGCTCATAAAATTAATTTTATCACAACCCAGAGAGAGGTTAAGGTTGCACCTGATCAAATCCATGCGGAGCTTCGCAGCATGATTATGCTGAAAGCTTTGACGGGGAAAGACGATGAGTTGACCAGAGGGACTGCTTACTGTCAGGTTTTTTGGATCAAAAGAGGCAAGGAATGGAAGATCGAACAGATCCTGCTGCCGTTAGTGCAGCCTCCTCCTTTTGAATAACCTTAGAGCGTATGGATTCCTTCGCAGATGACCTGTGTCGCTTGCTCAATCACTTCAGGCGTATGGGCGGTGCTCAGGAAGCAGGTTTCATATGCTGAAGGGGGGAGAAACACTCCATGTTCCAAGCAGTAACGGAACAGCTGGGCAAATTTGTTGGTATCGGTGTGCTGCGCCTGATCAAATCGATCGACTCTTTCGGTTGTAAAATAGAGGCCGAACATGGAGCAGGTGTGTGGTGTTTGCAGTGCAATTCCACGTTTCTTTGCCGCATTGCTGACGCTCTCGCAGAGGTAACGGGTGGCACTCTCCAGATGACTGTAGAGATGCTCCTGATGGAGCAGTTGTATGGCTCTGATCCCTGCCGCCATCGCCAGAGGATTTCCACTCAATGTGCCTGCCTGATAAACGGGACCGAGTGGGGCAATGTAGTTCATGATTTCCTCTTTACCCCCAAATGCACCTACAGGGAGACCTCCGCCAATGACTTTGCCTAATGCGGTAAGGTCCGGCGTAATACCGTGTTTTTCCTGAACTCCGCCTCTGGACACACGGAATCCTGTCATGACTTCGTCCATAATGAAGACGCTTCCGTATTCAGTACAGATATCTCTAAGATACTCCATATATCCTTCACGGGGGAGTATCAAACCGCAGTTGGCAGGGTAGGCTTCGACAATGACTCCAGCGATCTCTTTACCCCATCTCCGGAATGCATCTGCCAGAGCGTCTTTATCGTTGTAGGGCAAAATAATGGTTTCCTGAGCAAAACTTTCAGGGATTCCCGCGCTGTCTGGGTTTCCCAGTGTAAGTGCTCCGGAGCCTGCTTTAATCAAGAGTGAATCAACGTGGCCGTGGTAGCATCCTTCAAACTTAATGATTTTATTACGGCCTGTATATCCGCGGGCTAAGCGAATGCAGCTCATAGTGGCTTCTGTTCCACTGTTAACCATGCGCACTTTGTCGATTGAAGGGAAGCAATCCTTTACCAACTCAGCCATCTCCACCTCATACACGTTGGGCGTTCCGAAACTTGTTCCTTTATTCAAGGCTTCTGCAATAGCATTGCGGATTGCTTCATTGTTGTGCCCGTGGATCGCCGGGCCCCAGGTGCAGACAAAGTCAATCAATTGAGCCCCATCCGCGGTGGTTAATACGGCACCTTGGGCGCTTTGTGTGGTAAACGGTGTCCCGCCGACTGATCTAAATGCTCTGACCGGAGAGTTGACGCCACCGGGGATGCTTTTTTGGGCACGGGCAAATAACTGTTCTGAAAGATTCATAAATGGACTCAGCTGATGTATTTTTGAACAATGGGAATGCGGCGGCCGACACCAAAGGCAAGAGGAGATACTTTAAGGCCCGGAGCCGCCTGTTTTCGTTTGTATTCATTCAGGTCTACTTTGCGGGCAACGTCGTAGACCACTTCGGCACTGTAGCCGGCGGCAACAATTTCATCACGGGATTGTCCCAGCTCAACATAACGTTCTAAAATTCCGTCAAGAATATCATAAGGCGGCAGAGAGTCTTCATCCTTTTGATCAGGCCTTAACTCTGCAGAAGGCGGCTTTTCAATGGTGTTCCAGGGAATGACTTCCTCCGCCCGATTTATCCAGCGGCATAATTCAAATACTTTTGTTTTGGGCAGGTCGCTGATCACGGCCAATCCGCCACACATATCACCATATAGTGTACAGTATCCTACGGAGAGCTCACTTTTATTTCCTGTTGTCAGCAGCAATGCTCCAAACTTGTTGGAAATGGCCATCAATAACAGGCCGCGTGCCCGGGCTTGGATATTTTCTTCGGTTACATCTGCGGGCAATCCCGCAAAAATTTCACCCAGTGTAGATTCGGCTGAACTGACGATTGAGGCAATGGGCAATGTTTCGTAACGAATTCCAAGCTTTTTGGCCAGATCAGCGGCATCGTCTTTGGAATGCTGGCTGGAAATGGCAGAGGGTAGGGATACTCCAATGACATTTTCTTTGCCCAGAGCCTTGGCGGCGATTGCCGCGGTCAAGGCACTGTCGATTCCTCCCGAAAGCCCTAGAACTGCCTTTTTGAATCCGGTTTTATGGGCATAGTCTCTAAGCCCCATAATCAGTGCAGATTCTATTTGCTCGATGGTTGGTGCGTTGTAGGACTCTGCGATATCGCGCGTTTTATCCTCCAGAGAAACTACTTTGAGTTGTTCCTTAAATCCCTCCATTGCGGCAATGGGATCTCCATTTGCCTGCACGGCAAGGCTGTGCCCGTCAAAGAGCAGTTCATCGTTCCCGCCCACGGCATTGCAGTAAACCACCGGGCAGTTCAGTAGTTTTGACGCTTTTGAGACGACATGTTCCAGGCGAAATGCACTTTTTCCGTAGTGCCAGGGGCTGGCGGATATATTCAGCATCAAATCCGGCGATTCCTTGGACAGTGCCTCCAGTGGAATCTTTTTGTAGTATTTTCCTGTACTGATTTCCGAAGTGGTCCAGATATCTTCACACACTGTAATAGCTATCCGTTTGCCGGCGTATTCAATTACTGTAGGCATCTCTGCGGATTCAAAATAGCGATCTTCATCAAACACATCATAGGTCGGTAAAAGACTTTTACGGGCAATCTCGCGCACTTTTCCCTCTGCGCAAAACGCGACAGAATTATAGGCGGTTCTTCCCAGTGCAGATGGATTTTTTTCCACAAAACCAATCAGTGCCGGGGTGTTTCCAGTCTGCGATGCTATTTCCTGCAGTGTGGTCTCTGTGTCTTTTATGAAACGTGATTTGAAGATTAAATCCCTTGGCGGATATCCGCAGATAACCAATTCCGGGAAAACAATCAGCTCGGCGCCTTGGGCACAGAGTTGTCGGTAGGCATCAAGGATGCGCTCTTTGTTTCCGGATAAATCACCGACAATGGTGTTGATTTGGGCGATACCAATTTTCATGCTGGTTGGTGGATACAGAATTTTCCGGCTGGCGGATTTCGCTCGGCTTCCATTCCTTTCAACACAATGATCTTTTGCTTGGCAACATTTCTTGGCCAAAGCCCTTGTGATTCCAGTTCATTTTTCTAACCTCACACTGATAATATGTCCTCCATCCTAAATATCCTTCTTGCCTCTGCATCGCCGCGGCGCAGTCACTTGCTGCAGGAACATAACTATACATTCGACGTTTGCCCGGCAAATGTGGAGGAAATGGAGAACGTTGATGCTGATCCAGTGGTTTTGGTGACCCACAATTCGAGTATCAAGGCAGACTTTATCTCCCGACTGCATCCGAAACGTCTTGTTTTGGGCGCAGATACCACGGTTGCGCTGGATGCGCATGTGCTCAACAAACCGTTTGATTTAGCCGATGCCGCGCGAATGTTGAAGATGCTCTCCGGTAGGGCTCATACGGTCTATACCGGGGTTGCCCTGCAGTGTTTTGAGAAAAAACTGAAAATGCAAAGAGTGGTTGAAAGCCGTGTGGTCTTTAAAACGCTTTCAGAGGGTCGCATTCAGGAATACTTTCAAATCGTAAACCCTTTGGACAAGGCCGGTGCTTACGGCATACAGGAAGGAAAAGAGATGATTATTGACCATTTCGAAGGCTCTTTTTCCAATATTATGGGTCTACCTATGGAAGCACTCGCCGAGATGATGAGTGCGGCTGAGGCTTACCTTACTCTGTCCTGACTCAATGCGCGTAACTGAACAACCGGAAAGGGATTTTGATTCAGATCCTTTTCTCCTGTGGGAGGCTCCCTTAAAAGGAGATGCGGCGAACCGTGCCCATCTGGAACGTTCCGCGCTGGCCCTTTTTCTGGCCCTTTTGGTGAATGGTTGCGTCTTTTTCGTGCTACCGTGGACATTTCCGGTTTCCTATGAGCAGAGTGCATTCGATAAAAATACTTTGGAAATTCAACTTGAGGAACCCGTAGAGGAATTTGAACAGGTTTACGTGGATGCCAATCCCGATATTGTGGATCTGGTACCCGATGAGACGAATAATTTTTCGCACCGAAATCAGCAGGCGGCTCAACCGGATGTTTCGGAAAAGATCAATGAGAACGGCGTACCCGAGTTGATGGATGAGGATAAAATGGAAAGCGCCAGAATTGTTCCTACCGATATGGTACCCGATGTATCCCCATCTCCTCCTCAACAGGAAGACTCTTCTCAGTCGCAGGTTCAAGCCAGCGCGCAGGAGGCATCCATGCCACAGGTAACGATGCCTGCTCAGATTGATTTTTTGAAAGACAAAAAAGCAGAGTCAGATGAAGGGCTTACAGACCAGAGAGAAATCTTCGAGGATTACCTAGACGAAGATGCGCATGCGCAGGACCGTGTGATTCCCGCGGTGGAGGATTTACAGGTACTTCAGGATCGGTTGGAGGCCGCCTCCGGTGATAGCACAACAAATGGGGAAGGGGAACGTAATACAACTTCCAGAGCACCAATGCCACGCACTCGGGTGGTTAAGAATGGCCCTCCGGGCCCTTTAAACAGTTCCGAAACGGGCGTTAGCGCAGTTGGGGCCATTGCTATAGATGCCAATTTTTCCGAGTTTGGAGACTACCTTTCTCGAACCTATGATGTTATCGGTATTCGCTGGCTTGAGCTGCTTAAGTATGGCGAGGCATCACTTGCTGAAACAAGTTCCCGAGTGCGCATTTCTTTCTACATCACCAAAGAAGGAGAAGTGGAGGATTTGCAGGTTCAGCAGAGTACGGCATCTTCTACAGCAGAGTGGTATTGTATCGACGCCATTCAAAGCAACGCCCCGTTTTATGAATGGACGGAGGATATGGTTCGCATTCTGGGAGATCGACAACCCATCACTGTTACCTTTATATACCGATGATGCTGCCTTCGTTTCTGGATAATTTACCGTTGGGAAAGCAGGTTTCTGTCTTGGGCTATGATCACCATATTCTGGGCTTGGAGAAACCTGTTGGGGTTCGTTCACATCCCAATGTCGATAATCGGGTGGATGGAGATGCCCTTTTAAAGCTTCCTTTCTGCTCGAAATCAGAGGCATACCGGGTGAATGACTCAGCTTCGCTTTATCTCTTACATCGACTGGATGCACCCACTTCCGGTGTCATTCTCTTGTCTGACGATGAATCTGTGGCCCGCACTGTGCGGCAAATCTTTGAAGATCATCACCTGACCAAGATTTATCATGCCTGGGTTAAAGGAAAGCATACCGGTCTTCATAAAACTTGGCGGGATCGTATGCGGGTGGTCCGTACGAGAGGGCAACTCCGTTCCTTTGTCGGTTCTGGAGATCCCGCTGTATGTCATGCCCGTTGTTTGCAGACCACCGTTGTTTCGGGGATACCTCTTTCTTTGCTGGAATTAACCCCGGAGACGGGGCGAACTCATCAGTTGCGGGTGCAGTGTGCCAGCCGTTACATGCCGATTGTTGGCGATGCGACCTACGGAGACTTTAATCTGAACCGTGCCTTTGCCAAAGCGGGAAAAGAAAAACGTTTGTTTTTGCATGCCCGTAAAATTTTCTTTTCACTTCAGGGAAAACCTATTTCCTTTGAAGCTTCTCTACCGGAATCTTTTTCTTTTTAAATTTTGACTCAAATGATCCTTACCAAAGAACCCAAAATCTCCGAAAAACAATTGGCCGAACTCGAGCAAATCGTTTCGGAATTCCATTGCCACATTCAGGTGATTGAGGGAGCTCATCGGAATATTTATGCCATTATCGGAGACGAACGTTCTCAGACAATGCTGAACAGACTTCTCGGCCTGAGTTTTGTCGACCGAGTGGATCGCATGGAATCCATTTATAAGCTCATGGATATCCGTTCTGATCTACAGCATCACCGGATTTCGATCGGAGATATAGTCCTGAGGCAGGAGCCCGTTTTTATGGCGGGCCACTGTACGGTTGATCCGGCAAACCCAAATTACTTCATCGAAACGGCCCATGCGGTTAAAGAAGCCGGCGCCCATGTTCTCAGAGGAGGCGTCTGGAAGCCGAGAACCTCTCCACATTCCTTTCAAGGCAGTGAGGAGTCGTTGAATATTCTCTTGGAAGCAAGATCACAAACGGGACTTCCGGTAATTGCCGAGGTTATGGATAGTAAACAACTGGAGCTTGCGGTAACTGCCGGTTTGGATTTGATTCAGGTCGGCGCCCGAAATGCATTGAATTATTCACTTTTGCGAGAAATTGGGCACGCTACTGGAGAGAAAAAAATTCCAATATTGCTCAAGCGCAGCATTCATATGGGGCCAATTGATGAGTTTATTGCGGCAGCAGAATACATTGTTGCAGCGGGCAATCCCAATGTAATCTTTTGCCCCAGAGGGACTTCTCCCAAGCCAGACGGCTATCGCAATAATCCGGATGAGTCAATTACGCCTTTGCTTAATGCCAAGTCGTGGGCTCCTGTGGTGGTGGATCCTTCTCATTCCGTGGGAAGAGCTCAGTTTATTCCTGAGGCTTCTCTTGCGGCAATGGCATACGGTGCGGATGGATTAATTATCGAAACACACATCCAACCCGGCAAAGGCATCGGAGATGACCCCAAACAGGCGATTACCCCTGATGTTCTGAAGCGCATTATTGAGGACTCCAAAACCATATGGGAGCTTCGCAAAAAATACCACTGAGGGATAGAAAATCATTCCGGCTCATTTGTCGCTGGGTTTCGCTTCACCTGAAGCTTTTAATCTTTGTCCTTTACGGTCTGTTGTTGGCCCTTGCCTATTTTCTGGAAGATAATCCATGGGGAAAATACCGTGTGGAAGCATCTGTGGTCTGGGATTACGCTCAGGTCAAAGCAGAAGAAACAGGTCTGGATCCTCTATTGATCTATTCGATTGTCTGGGCCGAAAGCAGTTTGAATGCCCATGCCCGAACATCTGTGGCGCGTGGTATTATGCAAATGACGGAACCGGCGTGGAAACGTGTTTCTAAAGAACCGTGGCGGCAGGCTTACGACTGGCGCCTCAACATGGATGCCGGGAGTGCATATTTGGCACTTTTAAAGAAAGAGATAAAGGGGGCTTTGGAAAAAGAGCCTAGCAATGCTCAAATTGCCGGGGCTTATCGCTATGGGTTTACCCGCTTGAAGGGCTGTCAGTTTGACCCATTGAAACTCCCCAAAACAAACAATAAAATCTATAAAAAACTGTTTGCCGGCGAGCTTCCGGAAATCAGCATTCCTGAGTTGAAAGAGTAGGGTAGATCTTGTTATTGCTGTTTCTGGCCTCAATCTCCCTCCATACGCGTTGGGCTTTTTTTTCTAGAGTGCTTTCCGCTAATGCCAGCTCGGATTTACGTTGTTCCAGATTTCTATTGGCGATCTCAGTTATGTCTTTCAGCGTGTAGAGGTAAACACTTTCGAGATCTCCGGCGGTTCCACAAATGTTATGAGGCATTCCTAAATCGATCAGAAAGAGCGGCCTGGAGGGGCGTTTCCCGATGATCCGAGCTACGGCATCCTGGTTCAAGATTTCCGTCGTGCTCGAGGTGCTGCAAATCACTATGTCAGAAGCGTCAAGATGTTCTTGCCACGTATCAAAGGAAATACTGGTTCCATTGATCAGCAATGCCAGCTCATCAGCCTTTTTCTGTGTTCTGTTTGCTACGTTAATATGAGGTGCTCCTCTACTGTGTAGGGCAATAGCAACATCTTTTCCTACTTGTCCGGCTCCAATTAGAAGAATGCGTTTTCTGTTCAGATTCCCGTGGATGCGCATGGCCAGTTCTACAGCAATATTGCCCAGACTGACATGCCCGTAGCCAATTTGTGTGTTTGTTCTGATCCACTTTGCTGCCTGCAGGCTTTTTTGGAAAATCCGGTGAAGCAGCGGTGTCAGTTTATTGGCTCTGGTTGATGTTTCGTAGGCACATTTTACCTGACCAAGAATTTCTGTTTCGCCAATTATTTCGGAGTCCAACCCTGAGCAGACCCGCATGAGATGCCTAGTTGCGTTCTCGTTTATATGAACGTAAACCAGATTTTCTTCGATTTGCAGTAGTTCGTAAAACTGCTGGAGTATTTTTTCTCCCGCATGAAGACCGCTTCTGCTACAGTAGACCTCTATCCGATTACAGGTTTTAAGGATTAAGTGGCCTGAGACATTCGGATCTCTGTCCAGAGAAGACGACAGCGCGTGTAGTTGTTCTTCTTCAAGAAGCAAAGTCTGGTGTAGCATGCCTTCGGTACTGTGTACCGTTGCCCCAACAACGAGAAATGTAATGTGCTCTTCCTGCTTCACGACTTCAGCTCCGGTTGAGTTACAACAGAATGCTGCTGTCCTCTGTTTTGTTCTACGGGCCAAAGGGTCAGAAATGCCCAGACGCAAAGGAAAATCGCTCCCCAGGCAACCGTTTTAGGTTTTATCTTTTCCTTTATCCGTAGCAGCAGCAGCACCAGATACCCGACCCAGACACTGATCGAGAAAAACAACTTGGCTAGCAGTATATGTTCGGCTTCGCGGAAATAGAAGAGTGTTCCGATGAGAATTGAAGCGGTAAAGATTCCGTTCCCCACCAGAAGCAGCCTGAAATGGATTTGCTCCAGCTCGTATATGGATGGCAGTAATTCCAGCAAGGGGGTGGTTAGTTTCTTCTTTAAGGCCTGGTTTTGCAGGAGAAACATTACGGATGTCAGGGCCAGCATGAGAAAGAATCCATAGCTGACCATTGCCAGTGAGGCATGTGCTTCGATCCAAGGATTGCCCCCGAAGATACGGGGTTCCGCATGGTAATCCCATGAGGGAATTGCCAATGAAATAATACTTAGCGTGCAGGATAGGCCTCCTGTGAAGAGCCCCAAAAGACTTTTGCGGAAAGCTCTGCCGACTGTGAGACTAAGCGCGATTAATGCCCAGGTAATGAATTGAAAAGTCTCAAATGGGTTGCCGATAGGGCAGCTGTGGGTTTCTATTCCACGACTCCACAGTGCATAGAGTTGGATCAATAACCCGGCACCGAGGATGCATTCAATGAAATTACTACGAAACTGTCTGGGCTTGATGAGCCCGTACAACCCATAGAAGGTCGCTATGCAGTAGCAAAATGCACCGGCGGCGAACAGCCATCTGCCGTTTTCCATCAACAGAAACATAACTCAAGTCTGAATCCAGGAGTTTACTTTGTCAGCCAGAAAGCGAATCCATTCTGGATGATCGTTTAAACAGGGGATCGTTTGCATATGCTCGCCGCCGTGTTCTATAAAATTGTGGTGTCCCTCAATGCCAATTTCTTCCAGTGTTTCCAAGCAGTCGGCCACGAAGGCCGGCATCATAACCAATAGCCGTTTGCAGCCCTCGGAGGCCAGCCTTTCGATGGTTGCATCGGTATATGGGCTCAGCCACGGTTCTTTTCCCAACCGAGATTGGAAGGATACAAAAGACTTTTCCTGTGAGATATTTGTTTCCTCAAGAAATGCGTCTACAGTCTCCAAGCATTGGTGACGATAACAGGTGGCATGGGCCGGATGCTTTCTGCTGCAGCAGTTCTCACTGAGACAGTGGGCATGCGAGGGGTCTCCTTTGGTTAGATGACGTTCGGGTATTCCGTGGAAACTGAAGAGCAACATGTCAAACCCTTCCTCCAGATAAGGACCCGCACTCGCCGCCAGAGCCTTGATATATGAAGGATCGTTGTAGAATGGCTGCTGGAGCGTTGTCTTGATGGAATATTTGTTTTCCCGGATTACATCCTCCACTTTGACCACCACGGTTTCATAGCTGGACATGGCGTAGTGCGGATACATGGGAATGATGAACAGTTCCGTAATCCCTCTCCCGTTGATGTCTGCCAGCACGTCGGAAATGCTTGGCTCTCCGTATCGCATGGCCAGAAACACAGGGATATCCACTGCATCCTGCAACAACTCCTGTTGTTGTCTGCTAATAACGAGTAAAGGAGAGCCTTCTTTTGTCCAAATGCGCTTGTAAGCCTCGGCCGAGCGCTTGGGACGTGTTCTCAGGATAATTTGTGGGACGATGAACTTGCGGACAAAGGGAACGTCAATAACCCGTTCATCGGTGAGAAACTCTTTCAGGTAGGCTCGTACATCGCGGACACGGGTGGACTCCGGAGAACCTAGATTGACGAGTAAAACGGCTTTTTTTGACATGATGATTACGGGCGTTAGTGTGCTGACTCAAGAAGCCGCGAAAACAGCGGAAGGTCAACTGCTGGGCTGATTTTCTTTCTGTTCCAGATATTCATCTACCCGGTAGGCGGTTTTAGACGCATTCAGGATAACATCACCGACACCGGCTCCTCCGCGGAAATTACCTGTAAGGAAGAACCCTTTAAAGCGTCGTTCGGCGGCCTCAATCGTATTAATGTAGTAGCTGTGCCCCACGTTGTATTGTGGCAAAGCATGTTCCCAGGTATTGCGTTGAAACAGTTCAAATGCTCCGCTGACTCCTAACAGTTGCTCCAAATCTGCGCGGACAATTTGTTGTATGTTCTCCTCGGAGAGAAGCGCTTCTTTGGGTTTTGTGCAACCGCCGACAAATGTAACCAGGTGCACTTTGCCTTTGGGGGCTCTGCCTTCAAATAAAGATGAACTGAAGATGGTTCCCAAGGTGGAGCAGGAGGCTTTAGGCGATGCCAGAAAGCCAAATCCGTCCAGCTTGTGCGCAACCTGTGTTTGGTCAATTCCCGTGATTACGGTGGAAAGCTTTGCATACTCGATACCTTTTAACTCTGCCAACAGTTCATGCAATTTATCCGGTAATGGTAGTTCTGGATAAGCATAAGCGGGAATGGCCGAGACCACAGCGTCAAAACGTTCCTCAAAGGTTTTTCCATTGCTTTTCCATGAGATTTTCCAGGGATCGTTCTCAATGGATGTGACCTCTGCGTTGAGGTGAATTTTGCCATCCAGGTGCTTTGACAACGCTTTAGGCAGTTGTTCTATGCCATCAGCAAATGTAATGAGCTTGTATTTGTAGCGTTTGATACCCTTCTTTTTATGCTCGCGCATACGGCGAATCATACCGCCGACCAGAGACCCGTAGGTGTCTTCCACCACCCATAAACGGGGAAACTGATGACGGAAGGAAACTCGGGAGGGATCTCCTGCGCAAACCCCCGATACCAGAGGGGCTATCGCGTAGTCGAGAAAATCCTGTCCAAGTCTGCGTTTTACAAAATGGGCAACACTCTCATCATCGCCTTTGTAGGGGGCAATAAATGGTTCCAGAAAAAGGCGAAATTTTCCCCGCACACTAAATAGGGGGGTAAGAAGAAAACCGAAGGGGCCTGAGGGTACCTTCAGGAGTTTACCCTTTTTAACGATGTAGCGATTCTTTGCGTTGGGGTTTTCTTGGCAGATGGCTTCGCCAAGACCGATCTCCTGAAGCATTAATTCCATTTCTTCCGATTTTAACTGGATCTCATTGGCGGCGTGTTCGCAAAGATATCCGTTAATCCACTCGCTTTTGATAACACCTCCGGTGCGGGATTCTTTTTCCAGCAGGGTTACATCGTAGCCCAGCTTTTGCAGCCGCCAAGCGGTTGCCAGTCCGGAGATACCTGCACCTATAATTGCTATTTTCCCATGTATTACCGCCATGATCTTAAATCGTTTTAGAGTGTCGTTGCTCGGAGAATTTTAAATAGGCGTCAAAGTGCATGGCAATATTGCGAATCAAAAGCCGTCCCTTGCCGGTTACCCAAAGCCCATTGCTATCCATTACCAATAACCCGTCTGCCTGCATGCTTTCCAATGATTTTAGTTCCGTGGCATAGGCATTGGACATCTCGACACCGATGCGTTTGGAGACCACTTCGTAGTCCAGCTCAAAATCGCACATCAGGCGCATGATGATTTCCCGGCGCCGCTGGTCTTCTTCCGTCAATACATAACCCTTGGCTAGAGGCACCTGACCTGATTCCAGCTTACTGCGGTATTCGGGCATTTCCTTGAAGTTCTGGAAATATGCATTTTCCGACTGGGATATGGACGAGATTCCCATCGCCAAAATATCGGTTCTCGCGCCGGTGCTGTATCCCTGAAAGTTGCGCCGCAGTGTTTTGTTTTTCAGTGCCACACTCAATGGATCATCCGGTTTGGCAAAGTGGTCCATTCCAATAAAAACATAGCCTGCCGCAGTAAACTCTTCGATGATGATGCGGAACATCTCCAACTTTTCGGTGGCCTCAGGCAGCGCGTTGGTGCGTTCCAGCAGCTTTTGCGCCGGTTTCATCCAAGGCACATGCGCGTAGTTGAAGGTTGCAATACGGTCCGGATTCAGGGAGATGACATCAACGATGGTTTGGCGGATGCTTTCCTGTGTCTGGTAGGGGAGTCCATATACCAGATCCACATTGATCGAGGTAAAGCCCAGTCGTCTCAGATAAGAGACAGTTTCCTGATTCAGCTCCTGAGGCTGAATGCGGTTGATGGCTTTTTGAACCTTGGTATTGCTTTCCTGAATGCCTATGCTTACCCGATTAAACCCGATATCGCGCAGGGCGGCGGCCTTGGCCTCGGTGCTAGATCGTGGATCCAGCTCAATTCCGCATTCGGCATCCTTCGTTACGGAAAAGTATGAGTGCAGGATGCTTCCCAGTTTATAGATTTGTTCCGGCGAAAGGAAACTGGGCGATCCGCCCCCGAGATGCACTTGAGATACAGGGCGCTTTCTGTTGGTTCGTTGTATCCACAGGGCGGCCTCTTTATCCAATAGATCAAGATAGGCGTCTGCGCTCTCCTGCTTGGTGGTAATGATGGTGTTACAGGCACAAAACCAGCATAGTTTTTGACAGAAGGGTATGTGGAAATAGAGTGAGAGAGGACCTTCTGCTTGACCCAGCGCATCAAATATGGGCGCTTTGTCTACAGCCTCAGAAAACTGCAGCGCAGTGGGATACGAGGTGTAACGGGGGCCGGAACGGTTGTACTTTTGGATGAGCTCCAGATCAAATTCAGTTTTCATGAGGAATACCCGCAAACGGTTTCTACCAGAGTTGATACGCTCTCCGGGCGTGCCCCGGGGGTTAAGCCGTGCCCTACATTAAATATAAAGCCGGGCTGCTTGTCCATGCCTTGCAGTAAACGCAGCGTTTCTTGTTTTACGGTTTCCGGACTTTGTTCCAGCAGCAGTGGATCCAGATTTCCCTGTAACGCTACCTCAGGATGATGCGAGGCAATGTGTGGCAGATC
The DNA here is from genome assembly GCA_016932335.1 of Opitutales bacterium. Classification (GTDB taxonomy): domain Bacteria; phylum Verrucomicrobiota; class Verrucomicrobiia; order Opitutales; family Oceanipulchritudinaceae; genus JAFGCZ01. The sequence goes on from JAFGCZ010000011.1 coordinate 30,147, forward strand.
GACCGTCCAGTCCAGACTGACGGCGTGTGCCCCAGTGCGGGCCAGTGTGGGCCATAAATGGCTCATGCCTTTGCTGTAAACAATCACCCGTGCTTCTTTGGGAAGACGGCGGATAACCTTGGAAATCCATTGCAGTGACATTTCTACATAATCGCTGGCCGGGCAGATCCCGGCCCAGCTGTCGAACAGTTGCACGGCGTCGGCTCCGGATTGTATCTGTAGTGTCAGGTAATCGACCAGTGCGGCGCAGAGTTTTTCCATCAGTGCTTCAAAGGCGTCCCGATTCTCGTAGTAAAGTGTTTTTATCTTCGTAAATCCGTTGTTTTTGGTTCCGTCGACCATATAGCAGGCAAGGGTCCAGGGGCTTCCGGCGAATCCGAGAAGAGCCTTTTCGCTCCCCAACTCCTTGCGGACCAGTTTCAAGGCATCGCCCACATAGGCCAGGCGTTCGGCGCACGATGTATCATCCAGGCGCTCAATATCTGCCATGCTGTCTAGTGTGTAATCCATGCAAATACCTCCCTTTTCTCCAAAAGAGTAGGGCTGCCCCATGGCCTCGGGGATGACCAGAATATCGCTGAAGATTATCGCCGCATCCAGAGGATAACGCCGCAAGGGCTGCAGCGTTACTTCTGCCGCCAGTTCCGGCGTTTGCGCCAGCTCCAGAAAGCTGTGGCGTTCCTTTAATGCGCGGTATTCGGGAAGGTGTCGGCCAGCCTGCCGCATGAGCCATACCGGAGGACGGTCCACCGGTATGCGGTCCAGCGCTTGGAGAAGGCGTTGTCTTGAGTTGAGCATAATCAGACACTGAATGATGGAGAATACCGGGAGACTTTAAAGCATAAAGCGCCCGGTTTGTTCTCTCACCATGGCGTTACTTTGGAGAATCTCAACCACATTGCGGATAAAACCGCCGCCGCAGCTTTCCTGCAGACTTGCCTCTATTGGCCTTGACTCGACAAAAAGCCTTTGCCTGAATTCGCTCCAATATCTTAACCCCATACAGGAGACTTTTACTATGGCCGGAGTAGGCAAACTGATTAAACAGGCACAGAAGATTCAGAAGAAAATGGAAGCTTTGCAGGCTGAGCTGGCAGAGAAAGAAATCGAAGTATCCAGCGGCGGCGGTGCCGTAACCGTCAAAGTAAGCCTACAGCAGGAAGTGCGTGCTATCTCCCTTGACCCCGAGTTTCTTAAGGAAGAAAAATCCTTCATCGAAGAAACCATTGTCGAAGCCGTTCGCGAAGCCATTGCCGCCTCCAAAACTCAGAGTGAAGAAGCCATGAGTGAGATTACTTCCGGGTTCAGTATGCCCGGCATGATGTGAGGTTACTTTGAATGACGCCGTCATTCGACCAGCTTAAAAATCAGTTGCGCAAACTGCCTGGATTCGGTTTGCGCTCCGCTGAACGTGTGGCCCTGCACCTGATTTTGGAAAAGCCCGAGGCTTCCGAAGATCTTATCCGTGCGCTGGAGCATGCCCGCGAGCATATCCGCAAGTGCCCCGTTTGCGGAAACATCTCGGAAGAAGGTTGCCGTGAAGACGATCTCTGCGAAATTTGCAGCGACGCCTCCAGAGACAGACGTCTGCTCTGTATCGTGGAGCACCTTCCCGATCTCATCTCTATGGAAAAATCTGGGGCATTTCGCGGGCTGTATCACGTGTTGCAGGGGAAACTTTCTCCCATCAACGGCATCGGTGAGGAGCAGCTCAATTTATCGTCGCTCAGAGAGCGGCTTGCTACGGGCGAAATCAACGAGGTAATTCTGGCGCTTTCCAACGATATAGAAGGGGAGGCCACCTGTCACTTCCTGCAGGAAAACTACCTCAACGCAGAGCACATACAGGTCTCCCGTATCGGATTTGGACTCCCCAGCGGAGGCAACCTCTTTTATGCGGATTCAACCACCCTGCGCAGTGCCTTGGACGGACGTAAATCCTATCGATAAATTTCCATTGCCAAGAACGCTCTTATCTACATGTTGAAAGAGCATTGTTGCAAGCGGGCGTAGTATAACGGCTATTATGCGAGCTTCCCAAGCTTGAGACGCGGGTTCGACTCCCGCCGCCCGCACCAGAGAAATGGGAAATGTTGTCCAAATATTGTGTAAGAAAGCCTATGTTTTAGAAGCACAACATCGCAGATACTGGAGCACTTTTTGCCTTTGTCTTCTGGTAAAAACTAAATCATCTGTAACTTGGGCGCTGGGATCCATATAGTTTGCTGTAGGTTTACTAAGTAACTATTTTCAGCATCTATTCGCCGATTCTCAGCCGGTTCATGAGCGCGGACCCCATTGTGCAGTCTCCTATGAACCTGCAGAGCTACAACCGCTACAGCTACTGCATGAATAATCCGCTGACTTATGTGGATCCAAGCGGGTATTCAAAAGAAAATCCACGGGACAATTACTATTTAAATAAAGCTAGAGATTTAAAGGATACAGGTCATCCATTTAAATCAATGGCAAACTCAGTTCCGGGAATTGCGATAGGCATTTATGATTCTGCTTTCAAAATAAGCAATGAACTACAGAATGGAGGGCGCAAAACAAGATCTGAAGGATTTGATATGATGATTCAGCACCCAAGTGATCCATTTCAAGTAACCTTTGGCGCTACTAGCTATCTGGTTGGAGGAGGATTTGAGTTTGTCGGTGGTTTTTCTGAGGCAACAATAGAAACTCCTGAAAACATCGTTAATCTTGCTGCTCCAAGATTGAAAGCAACGGGATGGCTGGGAGAGCAGATGCAGCAAGAAGGAGAGCTTGAGATAGAAACATTCAACAAATTATGTGAAATTACGTCAAAAACGTTAGAAGATCACAAAGGAGAATTGGCTAAATTGCTGATTGATAATGCAGATAGTATTCTGTATTCTGCCGTAAGTGGCGATGATTTAGATATCAATGTCGCTAAATCATTAGAAACATCAAATTTCGCTATAGAACTTAACGCAAGAATTGAAACAGAACTTGGAATATCTCCTTTTTCAATAAGTGGAGAGTTGACATCAAGTTTGCTTAGAAATCGTATTTTTTCAGATGTCGTAAGAGTCCCGGAATTAGGTAAAAGCTTAAGTGGAATATCTTTATCAACGATAAATATAGCAGGAAGACTACAGGGAGAAATAAATAGAGTTATTATTCCTGAAGAGCAAAAGAATGAAGACTATCATTAATAAAAGAAATTTAAGAATATTTCACAGATATATACATATTATATCGATTATAACTCTCTTATACATTCCGTTATTGATTGATATGGATTTATATATTCTGTCAGCTGTCGTTTCATTATTATCATATATAGTAAAAAGTGATGTAACTCTTTCTGAAGTTAAAGATAATGGAACTTTTTTTTTATTATTAGATACAATACTGTTTTGGTCAATTTTCCCTGTTACAGCTGCTGGCGCTTTAATTTTGCTTTCGGTGTCTAAATGGTATTACTTAACGTCTGCACTAATCATGATATTTACAGCAATAAAAATGTATCCATCTGGAAAAAGAACTTAGTATACTTATACTGTCTCCTAAACGGCCTCTATACTGCCCCCGGTTAAGGAAATACTTAAACTAAGAAGTGTTTTGTAGTGCCCCCGTTTAACTCAAGCAAAATTAAGAGAGTATTTTAGTGCTATGTGTGATGTGTTTTGCTCCTCATATTGCTAAGGAGTGAGGTATTTGATGGTGGAGTGAGGATAGTCGTTATTTTAGCGATCTATCCACGTAGTCAGGGCCGTCTGCAGTTGTTGGTGACTAAACCATTCCTGTAGCCAGATCAGGTCCTCTTTAATCGTTCTGAAGGCCCCACCGGA